>NZ_AP022834.1:1481805-2222708 GCF_013394385.1 Kocuria sp. TGY1127_2 | reverse complement strand
CTTCGTGGTGGTTGGCTTGAACGCGGCGGTGCTGCACTACACGGCAGAAACGAGGGGAAGCCGTCAGACCAAGGAACTGCTTTTGTGCCTTCGAGCCAGAATCGACCGCCGCTTCGGCATAAGAGAGGTGGGTCCTCAATGACGGTTTCTCGTCTCTTGATAGCGACCAACAATGGCGATATTTCCGGCGGGGAGAATATGATGTTTTCCGTGGCTAGCGCCGTCCGCAGCATGGGGCGCGAAGTCGTCATCGTGGCGCCCACAGAACCAGGGGACGTTCTGGAACGGGCGTTCGAAGAAGGCTTCATGCGCCAGGAGATCCAGGCCCGCTCCCGATGGCAGTATGTTCTTGGGCTGGCCTATTTCGGAATGAAACATCGTTCCGAATGGATCTGGTGCAACGGGCTGGTACCTTCATTCGCCCTCGGCGCCCATCGGCGCAAAGTTGTGCATCTCCACCAAATACCCGTGGGAGTCAACGCGTTTCTGGCCCGTATTGCCCTGCGAGCGGCTGCCTCCCGATTGGTTCCCTCCCAGTTCGCCGCGGATCGCGTAGCGGGCACGTGCGCTTTCCACAATTGGGTACCGGAGATTCAAACCGGTAAACGAACGCTTCGCCTTTCTGGACCGGTTCGGGTCGGCTTCATCGGCCGTATGTCTCCGCTCAAAGGTGTCGTGACTCTGGGAAACGCGTGTCGACGTCTCTTGGCAGACGGAACTGACCTCGAACTTCATTTGGGCGGCGGCCGCGACCATGTGGCTCGGGACAATACGGACCAGGTCGAGCTCGCCCTGAGCAAGTTTCCCGAATCCCGTCTGTTCCGGCATGGTGTCCTGCCGGTCGAGACCTTCTTGAGCATGATCGATGTACTCGTGGTTCCTTCTCAGTGGGGCGAAGTCTTCGGGCTCGTCGCCGCCGAAGCGATGAGCGCGCGCGTGCCGCTTGTGGTCAGCGACGACGGCGGATTGCCGGAGGTCGTGGGGCCGGACTACCCATGGACTTTCCCCTCCGGTGACGTCGACGCATTGGAAGCGATGCTTCGTCGAGCAATCACGGCGCTCACCGAATCCCCGGAGTGCGTCGACTCCTTGACCGCAACGGCCCATAACCGTTGGCAGAGGCTCTATTCGCCAGCGACAGGTTTGGCAAGAACCCGCGAGGTCCTCGAGACGATTGACTCCATCGATTGAAATGCCCTTACAAGGAGAACCTATGAGCTCTTCTCTCGCCGCTTCGGTCGTTATTCCAACCCAGGGTGGAAAAGACCGCCTGCATCACGCCTTGGATGCCTTGAAGAATCAGGCCTATTCGGATTTCGCAGTCATCGTGATCCTCGATGGTGATATCGACGCCACGGAAGAAATTCTTCAAAAATACATCCAGAACGGATTCGACAACCTCAAGTATCACATCTTCAAAACTAACCAGGGACGGTCGAAAGCCCTCAACAAGGGAATTGAACCGGCACCAGGAAGAATCATCATCCGTTGCGACGAAGACCTCGAACCCCGGATAGATTTCATTGAACGGCACGTGGCTGCGCATGGGGATCTGAGAATTCCCTCCGCAGCCGGCCTGACTGCCGATCATTGTCCGGATAGCCCCTCCGCGGCCGCATACGGGAGGGACGCCGACGCGAAGTCGCGGGAATCAGCGCTTCAGCTTCCCGCGTCGGAGCGGTGGAAATGTTGGGTGGCCAATTGCTCGGCTGCACGTGAGGCTTACGACCTTGTCGGAGGATATGACGAGCGCTGTCGCCGGTATGGCCGGGAAGCCTTAGCTCTAGGGTTTCGCCTGACGGGGGTCACGCGCGAACGCCTCGTGGCTGGCGGCGCGGTCGACCGGGTCCTCCCGTTCGTACCCCGGGCGGCGGGAAGAATACTGGTGACATTGTGCGTCGAGACCGCGGGCCTCTCCCGGATTCGGTATCCTGAACGCGCAAGAGAGATCTTCTAGGGGACCGGTGTACAAGATCATCGCCCAAGTGGCCCATTGTCTGACAACCAGGAGCTCGGCCCGGGACTTTCCGATCGCCATAGCCCACGACTACCTGACGCAGCGTGGGGGAGCAGAGCGTGTAGTCCTGGCATTGCACAAAATCTTTCCGGAAGCACCCATATACACAACGCTGTACGATCCCGAAGCCACGTTTCCGGAATTCAAAGAAGCCGACGTCCGCACATCCCCTCTGAACAGAATCAGCTTCCTTCGAAGAAGGCACAGGATCGCACTACCGTTTCTTCCCCTCGCCGCCACGCTGTTCCGGGTGCCCGCCAAGCTGACCATCGCGTCATCGACCGGCTGGGCGCACGGTTTCAACGTGTCCGGAGAGAAGGTGGTTTACTGCCATAGCCCGGCACGTTGGCTTTATCGGAGTGACCAGTACATGGGAGACAGAGCCGCAGGTACTCTGACGGCCCGGGTTCTGGACCTCTTGAAGCCTGCCCTCACGAGGTGGGACCAGTGGGCCGCCACCTCGGATGGTCATCCGTATATTGCCAATTCCACCGTGGTTCAGGAAAGGATCCGGTCCGTCTACGGTCTGGAAGCTCCCATCATCTACCCGCCCCACAGCGTGGACACGAACGCCATCCGCACAAGCATTCCCGGTATCGACTGGGGGAGCGATGAATTCTTCCTCGTGGTCTCGAGGTTGCTTCCTTACAAGAACGTCCAGCACGCCATCGAGGCAGTCCGTGGAACACGGCACCGGCTGGTCGTGATCGGCGCAGGTCCGATGGAAAGCCAACTGCGTGCAACGGCTCCCGAAAACGTTCGCCTGACAAGCAATCTCGATGACGCCCAGATGCGGTGGGCGTACTCGCACTGCTCAGCCGTTCTCGCGGTCCCTTATGAGGATTTCGGCATCACTCCGTTGGAGGGTGCGGCCTACGGAAAACCGACTCTCGCACTGCGGGCCGGTGGTTTTCTGGACACGATCGAACCCGGCGTCACAGGTCAATTCATTGACACACCAGAGCCCGAAGCGATCCGGCGGGCAATGGACAAATTCTCACCCTCCGATTTCGAGCCGACTCGTATCCAGCAACATGCCAGATCCTTCGGTCTGTCCAGGTTCGAGAGGCAACTCAGGGAACTTCTCGACAGGTTCGGCGAGGATTTCTAGCCCCTGGTCACAGGGTGTTGGGTCTCCAGGTAACCTTCATCCACCAGCTTCCGAAAGAGTTTGCCGGCTTCGGAGCGTATCTGTGCGGCGGGCACGGAATAAATGGATGACAGGAAGTCGACCGCCTGGTCCAGGCTCTGCCCATCAGCCCAGCACAGCCACAGGTCTACGGCGGAACCGGAAAGCTGGATCGGTTTCTGTTCCGGGACGCGGGCCAATAGGCAGTAATCGTCAGCCGGTCCGGTAGATCGTACCCAAGCTACGTCAGCCGCGATTCTGACCATTGTCCTCATCCCCCGATCGCTGTCCCCACATCTTCACAAGGCGTTGCACAGCCTCGTTCCCCGCATGACGGTTCCTGGCCATCCATTCCGAAGCGATGTCCAGTCTGGAAGGTTTGTGCCCGAGTCGTATCGCCAAATGGTCTTTGTTCACCATGAGTGCCGATGTCACAACCGCAATCTTGCCGCGCATGGTCCTTGCCGCAGTCCAGCGGGCAACCCATTCGTCGAGCCGGGACCCGCCTTGGGACATGAACTTCCATAGCAGGTAGTCGGGGTGGCTCCGGTACTCCTCGAGCTCTCCTAGAGACGCCGCCAGAGCGACCTCCCCGCGGAGCTGTACAGCACGCCGCCGAATATCTTCCATGTCAGCGTCTGAGAGGATGCTGCGGATATAAGCGGCATCCTGCGTGCCTCGGTAACCGTCCCTGCCCGCATGCAGAAGGATGATCAGCAATTGGTCAAGGTAGGCAGGCACGGTGCACGGAAAATGGGCAATAGGCGCCGTCTGCCGGCCGGCCCACAAAAGGTCGAATCCGTCTTCCGGGGCACGTTGAATTCCCGGAAAATTCCGGTGAATATCCACCGCTCCCCACCAGGAATGACGGTAGGTAGCGGCATGCTGGAAAGCGGAACCTGAGGTGAAGTCCGCTACCCTTTCCCACTTTCGTCTGACCAAGTGGCCGATCAAGTCGTCGACTTGGCTCGGACGAACCAGAATATCCGCATCGGTGCTGAAACGCGACGCCGGGTAAAAACCGTCCAAGGCCGCATAACCTTTGACATGCAGTATGTCGATACCGCATGAGTCCGCAACGGCTTGGAGGCTGGCGTGGGCGAGCTTGATGCGGTCGCCCAGTTCATAAGCGTCCACGAGTCCCCCTTCGTGTTTTCGCTCAATATGTAGAGTCTCGAGAGTTTGTGCCATCGGATCCTGCCTCAGAACCGAAGGTTTGCCCTAGTCATCCTAATAAAGTCCAGTAACGTCATAAGATTCCTTGAGAGTAGCCCCAGTAGTCGCCCTGAAAGTGATTTCGTGCGCTAATTCTACGAAGGCCGGTCGCGTAACATCATGAATAGACCCCAGACCCGCAAATTGGCAGTCACTAATCTAACACTGATGAAGGAAGATACATGTCTGAACCAGTCTTCTTGCCCGGAATTCGTCAGGGCCTTCGGCACACTGGATTGATGCGTCCGCTCCGGAGGTTGGCGGTCACCGTGTTCGCTGTGCTGGTGCTGATCGCGGCAGTGTGCTTCTTCTGGCCGAACGGTGCACATATTGGTCAGATCCTGATCAACATCTGGCTGTTCCTCACCCCGACACCGTGGCTCCGTGAGCACATTTCACCGGCGAGTGTGGAGCAGGGAATGAACGCCATAGTGTTTGTCCCTTTGACGGCGTGCCTCGTATTAGCATTTCCCAGAATCAGAATATGGGTCTGGTGGATTGTCGCAATTTTCGGATCAAGCTTCATCGAAGTCTTTCAGTATGCATTTCTGCCAGGTCGTAAATTCGACCCCATCGACGCAGTGTTCAACTCGGTGGGCGGAATTCTTGGAACCGCGGTGGGTCTGGCGCTCGTCTGGTTAATCCACAAGCTTTGGGCAAGGAATCCCGAGACGATTCAAGCGCAGAGGTCCGGTCCGGCGGACGGGGCCGCCGAAAGCTACGGACCGAGAAACTCGAGGAGATAGTTTCCGTATCTGCGTTCGATGCCGAAGCGCTCGCCGTCCCCAAGAGCCGGCGGAATGGCTCCGTTTCAAGCGGCGTGCTGATGATCAGAACGTCACGGATGCCCGCAAGCATGAGCGTGGACAACGGGGAATAGCTCATCGGCTTGTCATGCACGGGAGTCAGCTGCTTGCTGATACCGAGTGGGATCGGGTGAAGCCAGCTTCCCGTCTTCCGGCACGAATAATGCCTTTCGCGGTGTCCCTTCGTCAGCTGCGGCAGGCGCGGGGCTCGTTTCCCAGCGAGTTCTCGTCAACCGAAGACAACATATCCGCAGCTGATAAGGACAAACCACGTTCTGTCTTAGAATCTTGCCCATGGGAAAAATTCTGGTCACTGGGGGAGCCGGTTTCATCGGCTCGAATTTCGTTCATCATTTGGTCAAATGCACTGACCACAGCGTTATAGTCCTGGACAAGATGACGTATGCGGCCAACGAGGCTTCGCTTTCCGGTTTGCCTGAAGACCGCGTAGAACTCGTGCGTGGAGATATCGCCGACGCCGAGGTTGTGGGGGACCTCGTCGGGGCCGTCGACGCCGTGGTGCATTATGCCGCGGAATCCCACAACGACAATTCCTTGAAAGACCCGATGCCTTTTGTCCGAACGAATGTGCTCGGGACCTTCACGCTCCTGGAGGCAGTACGCCGTCACCGCGTGCGATTCCACCACATTTCAACCGACGAGGTCTTCGGTGATCTCGAATTGGACGATCCCGCCAAATTCACGGAATCGACTCCGTACAATCCTTCGTCTCCGTATTCATCGACCAAAGCCGGTTCGGACCTATTGGTCAGGGCCTGGGTGAGATCCTTCGGCATCGAAGCCACGATCAGCAACTGTTCCAATAACTACGGGCCGTATCAGCACATCGAGAAGTTCATCCCACGTCAAATCACGAGCATTCTGTCCGGGCGTCGGCCAAAGCTTTATGGCGAGGGCCTCAACGTCCGCGATTGGATACATTCGTCGGATCATTCCTCGGCTGTGGAGTTGATCCTGAACAAAGGGGAAATTGGCCGGACCTACCTCATCGGTGCTGATGGAGAGCGGAGCAACCTGACGGTCATGCGGACCATCTTGAGACTCCTCGGCCGACCCGAAGACGAATTCGACCATGTCAGAGACAGGGCAGGTCACGACCTCCGGTACGCGATCGACGGATCGCCCCTACGACAGGAGCTGGGATGGTCGCCCCAATACGCGGATTTCGAGTCGGGCCTTGCGGACACGATCCGCTGGTACGAGGAGAATCGGACCTGGTGGATTGACGACAAAGAGACCGTTGAGCGTCAGTATGCCGAGGCGGGACCGTGAATCAGCCCAAAGACCTCACCGTGACGAAGACACCGATTCCTGGATTGCTCCTCGTCGATCTTCCGGTCCACGGGGACGCCCGGGGCTGGTTCAAGGAAAACTGGCAGCGGCAGAAAATGATCGCAGCAGGTCTGCCCGACTTCGGGCCGGTCCAGAACAACATCTCCTTCAACGCTGCCCGCGGAACGACCCGTGGAATCCACGCAGAGCCTTGGGACAAATTCGTCTCGGTGGCAACGGGATCGATTTTCGGCGCCTGGGTAGACCTGCGCGAGGGCCCCTCGTTCGGAATGACGTTCACCATCGAATTGGATCCCTCGAGAGCGGTATTCGTGCCACGAGGTGTTGGGAATGCTTTCCAATCTCTGCTGGAGAACACGGCCTACACGTATCTGGTCAACGATCACTGGTCGGCTGAGTCTCAGGAAGAATACTCTTTCCTCAATGCGGCCGATGAGACCGCCGCGATCGATTGGCCGATCCCATTGGACCAGGCCGAGCTTTCGGGCAAGGACCGCGCGCATCCGCGTCTCGGAGAGATCACCCCGGTGGGGCCCGCGCCGTACCTGATAACGGGTGCCACGGGGCAACTGGGCCGTGCGCTCCAAAAGATCATGAATGACCGTGGCATTGCATATGAGGCGGTTGGACGGGACCGGCTCGACCTCGCACGGCCTGATCAATGGGTCGACGTCTTCCATTGGCGGGGATATCGGGGAATCATCAACGCGGCGGCTTACACCGCGGTCGATGCCGCCGAAACCCCGGAAGGCCGGACCCAGGCATGGGCCACCAACGCTTCCGGCGTCGGAGCCCTCGCGCGCGTGGCCGGGGAAGCAGACATTCCGCTCGTGCAGGTGTCTACGGACTACGTCTTCGACGGTAGCAAGCCTCGAGGAGAGGTCTACCGGACGGCGGACCCTTTGGCTCCGCTGTCCGTCTATGGGCAATCGAAAGCGGCTGGAGAAGTGGCCGCAGCGACGGCCCCCCGGCATTACATTGTGCGAACGAGCTGGGTCATCGGAGAAGGCAAGAATTTTGTCGAAACCATGCGCTCCTTGGCCGAGCGGGGTATCGGCCCGAACGTTGTCGCAGACCAATATGGAAGACCGACGTTCGCCGCGGATCTGGCCGAGGGGATCCTGCATCTGCTGGACATCGATGCCGAGTACGGCGTTTACCACTTCTCCAATTCCGGCGATGCGATCAGCTGGGCCGATCTCGCCGCAGACGTCTTTGAGCTGACGGGACATGATCGAGGTCAGGTCGCTCCCACGACCACGGCCGCCTACTTCGCTGAGGAGCCAACGCATGCGCCGCGTCCCGGGAATTCGGCATTGGATCTCTCGGTCCTCGAAGCGACCGGGTACTCGCCCCGCGATCACCGCTTAGCCCTCCGGGAGTACCTCGGCCGCGGTGAGGAGGGCCGCGATGAGGTTGCACCAGGCGTTCGGGCACCGCATAATAGATAGGTATGCCAAGGCGAGGGAGGGGCAATCCTCCGTAATCGACGATGGCTGGTCAGCGAAACACCGTGGGCAATTGCCCGTATGGAACCGCGCCAGTTCGAATCAACTTGGCGCACTGAAGAACTAGTTCCGATACGAAAGGTGGTTCAGCATGGCTGACCGCACAAAGATCTCCGCGGAATCCCGCGACGAATTCGGTAAGGGCGCGGCCCGCCGCATCCGTCGCGCGGACAAGATTCCCGCCGTGATCTACGGACACGGCGAAGATCCCATCCACATCGTTCTCCCGGGTCACGCCACCATGATGGCCGCTCGTAACCCCAATGCTGTTTTGTCCCTGGACATCGAAGGCAAGAGCCACTTGGCCATGATCAAGGACATCCAGCGTCACTCGATCCGTCCCGAGATCTACCACGTTGACCTCTTGACGGTTCGCCGCGGCGAGCGCGTCGAGGTTGAAATCCCGGTTACCGTCGAGGGTGAGGTTGCCCCCGGTAACCTGTGGACCCAGCCCGAGCAGGTCGTCGTCGTCGACGCCGACGCTTTGGACGTTCCCGAGGAAGTCCTCGTTGACCTCGCCGGCCGTGGCGATGGCGAGCACGTCACTGCAGCGGACCTCGAGCTGCCCGAGGGCGTCAACCTTGTGTCCGAGGAAGACCTCATCATTGTGAACATCTCCGAAGAGGTCGAGCAGGACCTTGGCGAAGAGCCCGAGGAAGGGGCCGAAGCCGAAGAAGGCGAAGGTTCCTCCGAGGAGGAATCCTCCGAGGAGGACAGCGAGTAATACTCGTCCTGTCGAAAGGAAAGGCCCGTCGATTGAAATCGGCGGGCCTTTCCCTTGCCTGCCGGTACGAAGAGGTGCTCGGGCGGGTAAGAATGGAAAGAGAATCGTCGACGCCGGGTGGTTCGGACTGAAGGAGGAATAGCGTGGCTGAAACTTGGTTGGTCGTGGGACTCGGAAATCCCGGTCCCCAATACGCCAACACGCGTCACAATGTCGGTCAAATGGTCGTGGACACCCTCGCTCGAAGCATGGGAGCGACTTTCAAGAGACACAAAGCATCCGCCGTGGTGGTCGAAGGACGTTTGGGAATCGGCGGACCGCGTGTGGTGCTGGCCAAGTCCACGGGCTACATGAATACCTCCGGTGGCCCGACCTCTGCGCTCGCGAAATTCTACGACGTCGATCCGGATCACGTGATCGCCGTGCATGATGAGATCGATATTCCGTTCGACACCATCAAATTGAAAAAGGGCGGGGGAGAAGGCGGCCACAACGGGCTGCGCGACATCACCAAGGCGTTGGGGACCAAGGATTATGTGCGGGTGAGGGTCGGCGTCGGCCGGCCACCCGGACGCATGGACACGGCCGACTATGTTTTGAAGCATTTCGCCTCCTCCGAGACCAAGCAACTCCCGCTGCTCCTGGAAGATTCGGCGGATGCCGTCGAAATGGTCATGACGCAGGGGCTTGCCGAAGCGCAACAGAAATTCCATGCACGTTAAGCCGAAAGGCAGCCCCGCTGATATGCGGGTCGGCGGGTCCTAGGATGGAAATCATGAGTAATTCGACCCATCGGAATTCTCCTGCAGCCACAGGTCCACTCGATGATGCCAAAGTCGAGCGATTGATCCGAGACTTTCCCATTCTCTCCCACGAAGTGGACGGGAACCACCTGGTTTACCTCGACACGGGGGCGACGAGCCAGAATCCGGTTCAGGTGCTTGATGCGGAGCGGGACTACTACGAGCAGCAGAACTCGGCCGTGCACCGTGGGGCCCACAGCCTCGCCGTCAGCGCGACCGATGCTTTCGAGGAATCGCGACGCGTCGTCGCCCAATTCGTTGGTGCGGACGAGAACGAATTGGTATGGACCTCCAACGCGACCGAGGCGCTCAACCTCGTCGCCTACTCTTTCTCCAACGCCTCGGCTGGGCTGGGAAAGCCTGAGTCGGAGCGCTTTGCGCTGGGGCCTGGGGACGAGATCGTGACGACCGAGATCGAACATCACGCGAACCTCATTCCTTGGCAGCAACTGGCCGCCCGGACCGGTGCAACGCTGCGCTATATCCCGCTCAACGACCAGGGGCTGCTCGACGAAGAAGCCGCGGAAAGCATCGTCGGGCCCAAAACGCGGGTCCTTGTTTTCACTCACGTGTCCAATGTGTTGGGGTCTATCACGGATGTGCCACGGTTAGTCGCCCTGGCAAAGAAGCACGACGCGGTGACCGTTCTGGACGCTTGTCAGTCGGTTCCTCACATGCCCGTTGACTTTGTGGAATTGGGCGTCGATTTTGCGGCCTTCTCGGGTCACAAGATGCTGGGACCAACCGGCATCGGGGCGCTCTACGGGCGCCACGAACTCCTCAAAGCCATGCCGCCGTTCCTCACCGGTGGTTCCATGATCACCAAGGTCACCATGGACGCGGCACAGTTCATGGAACCACCCATGCGTTTCGAAGCCGGAACGCAACGTGTATCCCAAACGGTCGCTCTCGCTGAGGCGGTGCGATATCTCGATGCGATCGGGATGGAGAACGTTCACGCGTGGGAAGCTCAGCTCGGCCGTCGCCTCGCCCAAGGGGTCTCCGAGATCGATGGCGTTCGCCTGCTCGGTCCTGCGCCTGGACGCGAAAGAGCGGGGTTGGTTTCGGTCCACGTCGAGGGAGTTCACCCGCACGACGTCGGGCAGTTGCTGGATACCCGGTCAATAGCGGTACGGGTGGGTCACCATTGCGCCCAACCGCTGCATCGTCGCCTCGGCATCAACGCCTCTACCCGGGCCAGCGCGTACATCTACAACACCACCGATGACGTGGACCGTTTCCTCGAGGGATTGAGCGGCGTCCGCGGATTCTTCGGTCTCTGAGAAAGCACAGGAAGTAATTACTCATGAGCGACCTCGACCAGCTGTATCAGCAGATCATCCTGGATCATTCCCGCAAGCGCTCGGGGGAAGGACTGCCGGCTTCGCAGACGAAACACTCTGCCGAGAACCACCAGTACAATCCGACGTGCGGCGACGAAATCAAGGTGCGCATTTCGCTCGACGAACGCGGTCGTCGAATCGACGCTCTGTCCTGGGAAGGAGACGGGTGTTCCATTTCGATGGCCGCCGCATCCGTCCTGTCCGAGATGGCCCCCGGTATGACCACCGATGAGTTCTACAGAATGGTCGACGAATTTCGCGAGATGCTCCGTTCGCGCGGCAGCGTCGAACCGGACGAAGAAACCCTGGGCGACGCCGCTGCGTTCGCGGGGGTCTCCAAATTCGTAGCCCGCGTCAAGTGCGCAATGCTTTCATGGGTAGCGGCCGAAGAAGCCGCAAAAGAAGCGGTTGTCTCCGAGGCCTGACCGGTTTCACGAGCGAGGTCGCGAATCCGTCGAGTCGGGATCGTCCTGGGCCAGGGCCTCCGTTGCCTCGGCCGCATCCGGCTCGTCGCCATCATACGTGTCCACCGGGATTCCTTGTGCGCGAAGCCGCTTGTAGTGGGTATTGCGAATTCCCAACAGAATGCCGCCAAGAATTGCGGAGAGAAGCGAACCGGTCAGCACACCGACCTTGGCATGGTCGTCATGGATGGTTCCCAGGCCGAAGCTCAGTTCGGCGACGAGCAACGCAACGGTGAAACCGATACCGCCCATCATCGCGAGACCGAAGACATCCACCCATTTCATGTCCTCGTCGATCTCGGCCCTTGAAATATGCGTCAGAATCCATGTCGACCCGAAGATTCCGATGGTCTTGCCCAGAACGAGACCGACGACGACGCCGATGGCCACCGGATCCGAGAAGGCGTCGACGATTCCGGACCAGCCGCCCACGGCTACACCGGAAGCGAAGAAAGCGAAAACAGGTATCGCGATGCCATTGGACAGCGGCGCGAAACGGTGCGAAAGACGCGGTGCCAGACCGACCGGGGCTTCTCCCGCACGAGGTTTGGAGCGACGCAGAACGGGAACCATGAAGCCCAGCACGACACCAGCGATCGTAGCGTGAATACCCGCCGAGTAAATGAGGATCCAGGTCAGGACACCGATGGGTAACAGGATGACCCAGGCGCCCCAAGCGCTGTGGGCAAAGAACCGGGGCCACTTGTGGGTCAGAATCCAGAAAAGTACGGCGGGGAGGACAGCCAGGGCCAAGAAGAGGAAATTGACGCCTTCCGAGTAGACGAATGCGATGATCACGATCGCGATCAGGTCGTCGACGACAGCAAGTGTCAGCAGGAAGGTTCGCATCGCCGTCGGAAGTGCGGAGCCGACCACGGCGAGCACCGATACGGCGAAAGCGATGTCGGTGGCCGTGGGGGTGGCCCATCCGCGCAAGGTCGCAGCGTCTCCCCAGACCAGGTTGATCACGGCATAAATGATCGCCGGCATGGCCACGCCGCCGAACGCAGCGACCACGGGCACGACGGCCTTCTTGATGCGTCGGAGCTCACCATCGACGAATTCGGACTTGAGCTCGAGTCCGGTCATGAAGAAGAACACGGCCAGGAGGCCTTCGGAAGCCCACTCGCCGACCGTGTGAAAGGCGCTGTCGACACCGGCAATGCCGAGGTGCGCGTCGCGGAGACCGAAATATCCGTCGGACAGTGCCGTATTGGCGAAGAGCAAGCCGAGAACCATCGCGGCGATCATTAGAAGGCCACCAGTGTTGCCCTCACGCAGTTTCATACCGAATTTGCTCTGGTGATAGCCCTCTTGCGCGAGTGTCGTCGTCATTTCTTCCTCATGGTGCGATCTTGGCGGTCCTTACTTACGCTAGCGGCGCCTTCCGGGCACTGCCGAATTCAGCCGAAGATGAAGACGTGCACGCTGGACGGAAGACGCCGCTGTATCACCGCGAGACGGGGCTAGCTGTGGTTCTTGATCCAGGCTTCGGCGGTCGTGCTCTGCAAGGAAAGCGCCTTGCCGATGTACGGTTCGGCGGCGGCGGAAATTTTCTTGCCGACCAACGGGATATTTGCTTTGACATCGCCCTCGACCTCGACAACGGTCTGTTCGCCCTGGGACTTCAGATCCTGGTGAGCCGTCGCAGAGACCGGGAGGCCTGCGACGTCGATCTTGGTCTCGACCGTGCGCGAGCCGTCCTCTCGAGGGGCGCTGTATTCATCCACCTGAGTCAACTTGACGCCGTTGCTCACGAACTTCTGAGCGACGCTGGGAACTTTGTCCGCGCCGACGCCGCGCACGGTGGTCACGGTGAACGGGCCCGAGGTCTCCCCGTCAACGGAAAGGCTCTGGAACTCGACTCCGGCCTTCTGCGCTACGTGTCGCGCAAAGTCTTCCGAGCTGAAGGCTTCGATGACACGGTCGATCGAAGCGTTGATGGTGTGTGATTCCTTCATAGCCATGAATAACTCAATTCAGTTCGGTGAACACATTCAGGGCTCAGTCTAGCGGGAAGAACGCGGCCGAACCCGGGCCGAGCGTTGCCGGGCGGTTAAGCCTGGAGCAAGGGCCCGTGGAGCGGGATCGGCGACGGGCGTAATGTAGGGTTCGTTCGGTTCCATGCCGAGCGTCGCCCGTACGTCTCGAAAGAATTCGGGCGCTTTTCCGCGTGCCCAAAACTGGGTGCAATCCCAGACCCCGACCATTCAAGGATCGCGTTTTATGAGCCTCATCGGGTTGCGAAAAGCCCTCGACAAGGAACCGACTTTCGCCAATGTTCTGGCTCAGGCGTCTCGAGCGTCCGCCGAGCGTTCCTCGGAGACCGTGATCGGTGCCGCGGAGGGGCTCCGCGCGCCGCTTGTGGCACAAATCACTGATGGGCTGGGCGTGGCGGCCGAACAGGGCCTGATCGGGGAAACGGATCAGCACGCACCTGTGGTCCTGGCGATCACCGCCACCGATCGTGAAGCCGAGGACCTCGAAGGGGTCTTGGGATCCTACCTCGATCAAGGCAGCGTGACACGTTTCCCGGCGTGGGAGACGTTGCCTCACGAAAGGCTGTCGCCGCGCTCGGACACGGTGGGACAGCGTTTGGCCGTGCTACGCAGGATCTCCGAAGTCCAGGACGAGGTGCGCGTGGTCATCGCACCCATCCGTTCCGTTCTTCAGCCTATTTCTGCAAGTTTGGAGTCCATGAAGCCCGTGCGCCTGGGGGTGGGCGAAGAACATGACTTCGAAGAGACAGTCGAGGCACTGGCCGCAGCGGCGTATTCGCGTGTGGACCTTGTGACCAAGCGCGGTGAATTCGCGGTTCGCGGAGGGATTCTGGATGTTTTCTCTCCCATCGAGGATCATCCGGTCCGCATCGACTTTTTCGGCGACGAGATCGACCAGATGAAGTGGTTCGCCATCGCCGACCAGCGCACGTTCACCCCCAAAGACGGGGAAGACCCGAAGGAGCTGATCGCCCCGCCGTGCCGAGAAATCCTGATCACCCCCAACGTCATGTCTCGGGCCGCGACATTGAAGAATACGCTGCCGGGCGCCGAGTCCATGTTGGAGAGAATCGCGGGCGGAATCTACGTGGAGGGTATGGAGTCCCTGGCGCCGCTCCTCGTGGACGAGATGACGACTCTGATCGCCTCCTTGCCGAAAGATTCGATGACAGTTCTTCTGGAGCCGGAAAAGGTTCGTGCGCGTGCCGCCGACCTCGTCGCCACGAATGAGGAATTCCTTCTCGCCGCATGGGAGCAGGCCTCCAACGGGCAACAGGCTCCCATTGACATCAATGAGACGGGCTTGGCCCAGGCCAGTTTCACGTCGGTCTCGGATGCACGAAGCGAAGCTCTGGACTTGGGGCACGGCTGGTGGTCCATCACGTCGTTGGGGGTAGACGAAGCCATCGAGGACGAGGCCGACAGCCTGACGATTTCGGTTCGGGCACCTTTGACCTTCGCGGGGAACGTGGATGCGATGCTCGATGTCGTAGGCGACCACGTGCGCAACGGGTGGCAGGTCGTGGCGGTTACGGACGGTCCAGGCCCGTTGAATCGGCTGACCGAATTGTTCCAGGGCGCCGATCTGCCTGCCGCTCGACGTGCGGACCTCGACGAGGAGCCGCAGCCGGGCATCATCGAACTCACGACCTCGCCTCACGGAACCGGATTCGTCCTCGAGGAAGCGAAGATTGCTCTCCTGACGGAATCCGACGTCCTCGGCAAGGCCAGCCCCTATACGACGCGTGACATGAGGAAACTCCCCGCTCGGCGCCGTCGCAACGCGGTGGACCCGCTCGCGCTCAAGCCCGGGGACTACGTTGTTCACGAGCAGCACGGTATTGGGCAGTTCGTCGAGCTGATTCAGCGGCCCATTGCTGGGGCCATGGTCAAGCCTGGCCAGCCGAAGCCGATGAAGGAGTACTTGGTTCTCGAGTACGCTTCGTCCAAGCGTGGGGCGCCGCGGGACCGGCTTTTCGTTCCGACGGATCAATTGGACCAGGTCACCAACTATGTCGGCGGTGATGCACCCACGCTGTCCAAGATGGGCGGCTCCGACTGGGCGAAGACAAAGTCCCGGGCCCGAAAAGCTGTCAAAGAGATCGCTGCCGACCTCATCCGCCTGTATTCGGCACGCATGGCTTCACGCGGCCACGCCTTTGCTCCGGATACCCCTTGGCAGCGGGAACTGGAAGAGGCCTTCCCGTACGTGGAGACCCCCGACCAGCTGACGACGATCAACGAGGTCAAGGCCGACATGGAGCGGGAAATCCCGATGGACCGGTTGATTTCGGGCGATGTCGGGTACGGCAAAACCGAGGTTGCCGTGCGGGCCGCATTCAAGGCCGTTCAGGACGGCAAACAGGTAGCAATCCTCGTGCCGACGACTCTGCTGGCTCAACAGCATTCCGAGACATTCACCGAACGCTTCAGTGGGTTCCCCGTCCGGGTCGCGACTCTTTCGCGCTTCCAGACCCCCAAAGAATCCAAGGCGGTCGAGTCCGGAATTACCGACGGAACCATAGACGTCGTCATCGGTACACACCGGCTGCTTTCTTCGGATATCACTTTCAAAGACCTCGGTCTGGTGATCATCGATGAAGAGCAGCGCTTCGGAGTCGAGCACAAGGAAAAACTGAAGACCTTGCGGACCAACGTTGACGTGTTGGCCATGTCCGCGACGCCGATTCCCCGAACGCTAGAGATGTCGCTGACCGGTATCCGAGAGACTTCAACGTTGGCAACGCCTCCCGAGGAAAGGCATCCAGTCCTTACTTTCGTGGGCCCGCATACCGAAAAGCAGGTCGCGGCGGCAGTGCGTCGTGAGCTGATGCGGGAGGGCCAGGTCTTCTACGTCCACAACAGGGTCTCCTCGATCGATCGGGTCGCTTCCGACCTGCAAAAACTTGTTCCGGAAGCCCGCATCGCCGTGGCTCACGGACAGATGAGCGAAGCCCGACTCGAACAGATCATCGTCGATTTCTGGGAGAAGCGATTCGACGTGCTGGTATGCACCACGATCGTTGAGACTGGTCTGGATATTTCCAACGCCAACACGCTGATTGTCGACCGGGCCAACAATTATGGACTTTCGCAACTTCATCAGCTCCGTGGGCGAGTTGGCCGAGGGCGCGAACGTGCTTATGCCTATTTCTTGTATCCTCTCGAGAAGCCGCTGGGTGAGGTCGCCCTGGAACGGCTCAAGGCCGTGGCGGCGCATAACGAGCTCGGTGCAGGTATGCAACTGGCTATGAAGGATCTGGAAATCCGTGGTGCCGGTAACCTTCTCGGCGGCGAGCAGTCCGGGCATATCGCGGGAGTGGGTTTTGACCTGTATCTGCGTTTGGTGGGCGAGGCCGTCGCCGATTACCGAGGCGAGGAGCAGGAGGAGGCTCCTGCCGAGATGAAGATCGAGCTCCCCGTGGATGCTCATCTCCCACACGATTACGTTCCGGGGGAGCGGCTCCGGTTGGAGGCATACCGCAACCTGGCAGCCGCGGCGAGTGACGAAGCCGTTGACGAGGTCGGAGCTGAACTGCGTGACCGATATGGTGAATTGCCGCAACCGGCCGAGAACCTCCTCAAGATTGCGCGACTGCGCATCAAGGCGAGGTCGGTGGGGCTCACCGAAATCATGGCCATGGGACCGAAGATTCGGTTCTACCCGGTGGATTTGGCCGAATCCCGTGAGATGCGCTTGAACCGCATGTACCCGAACTCGCTCATCAAGGTCGTGCAAGGTACCGAGCAGAAGCAAATACTGGTCCCTAAGCCGAAGTCCGCGCCTGTGGGCGGCAAAGACCTGGTCGACGACCAGATCCTTGAGTGGGTCGAAGGATTCATCGACGCGATTCTGAGCTAACGGCGGACCGCGGAGTTCAGCCCATACCGATCAATGGGACCGAAGATTCGGTTCTGAGCCGGCGGAGAGCCACTTGAGGTGAAGGCTTCGACATCGCATTTCGGCCGTCCTCAATGAAAAGCCACGATGGATGCTGACCCGTCCAGGTCGGTATCCATCGTGGCTTGGTCCATTCCTCAACGACGTTGCGGGTCGGAGGGAGTGCTTTCCGCAGAGCCTAGAGCTGAGTCAACTCTTTGCCCCCGGGGGAATCCTTGGCGGTTTTGCCCCGAAGGATGTTGAGGGGCACCATGAAGGTCAATCCGTACAGGACGATCGCGATCGCGAAAGGCAACCATGCCTTGGAATCGGAGATCCACAGGCCGAAGCAATAGAAGGACGCGATCAGTAGGATCATGCAGAAGATGAAGGTCAATAGGTTGCTGACCGTATGGCCTTCTCCGGAATGGCTCCGGACCTTCTGGTTTGACGGGTACGCCTCCGAATTCTGCGCGTAGTCGGCTGCCCCTTCCCTGAACGCCGATTCTTCTCCGTGGGTCATGCGATCCTCATTCCTCAAGGTTGGTCACTCAAACATCACTTGGGGTGATGCAGAGTCGATAACGAGTCTTCTCCAGTATAAGAGCTGTCCGGCCGTTTAGCCCGCCCCGATGATTTCGATGCCCTTCGACGCCCCTATCCGGTTTGCGCCGGCCCCAATCATGGCCAGCGCGTCCTCCCGGGTTCGGATACCTCCGGACGCCTTGACTCCGATGTCCGGGCCGACGGTCTTCCTCATGAGCTTGACGTCCTCAGCAGTGGCTCCACCGGTCGAAAAACCCGTGGACGTTTTGACGAAGTCCGCCCCTGCGGCCACGGCCGCCTTGCAGGCGAGGACTTTCTGGGAGTCGTCGAGAAGGCAGGTCTCGATAATGACTTTGAGCAACCCCTCGCGTTCGTGCACGGCGTCCGCCACGGCCTTGATATCCGCTGTCAGTGCTTCCTCGTCCGACTCCAGGGCAGCCGCGATATTAATCACCATGTCGATCTCGCGTGCCCCGTCCGCCAAAGCGGTGGCGGCCTCGAAAACCTTGGTGTCAGTGCTGGTTGCACCAAGAGGGAAACCGACGACCGCGCAGGCAACAGCCGCGCTGCCTTCAAGCTCCTGCGCGACCACCTTGGCCCATACCGGGTTCACGCATACGGACGCGAAACCATGATCGCGAGCTTCCTGGCACAGACGCAACACGTCCGCCGTGCGAGCATTCGGCGCCAGAATGGTGTGGTCGATCATGCCCGCAAGATTCTCGGGAATGTTATTGGTTTCGGTCATGAGTGCTCCATCTTCAAAGAGTCGGTGCCCCGGAAACGGGGCGAAAAATAATGCCCAGGGAGAATCCTACGACTCCGTATCCACGCCAAGGGCCCGCGCGGTATCTTTGCGGAGCTCCGACAAACGCTGCTTGGCCACCGCACGAGCTTCTGGAAGACTCTCCCGCCCTTCAACCGGAACCACGGCCTCGAGGTAGCACTTGAGCTTGGGCTCCGTGCCTGAAGGGCGAACGATGACACGCCCACCGTCTTCGGTGAGGTACAAGATGCCTTCAGTCGGAGGGAGACTTTTGGAACCTTGCGCAAGGTCTCGTACCTTGACCACGGGCGAGCCTCCGAGCTCCTTCGGCTGCCCCTGGCGCAGACGCTCCATCATTGCCCGGATGCGAGTCAGATCCTCCACTCGAACCGAGAGCTGATCGGTCGAATAAACGCCGTGTTGGACGGCAATCTCGTCGAGCACGTCCAAGAGCGACTTCCCGGCGTCCTTGAGCTTCGCCGCGTAATCCGCAACGACGAGGGCGGCCGATATGCCGTCTTTGTCCTTGACCAAGTCAGGTGCCACACAATATCCCAACGCCTCTTCGTAGCCGTAGACCAGGCCCTGCACCCTTGCGATCCATTTGAAGCCCGTCAGGGTTTCCCGATGCTCAATCCCGTGCGCCTTGGCCATTTCCCCGAGCAAGCGGGAGGAGACAATCGAATTGGCGAAATAACGACGTGTCCCACTCGAAGCCGGTAGACGCTCGAGCATGATTCGTCCAATGATCGCACCTACTTCGTCGCCGCGGAGGATGCGCCAGCCGCCCTCCGTTTCCGCATCCGGCACAGCGAAAGCAACTCGGTCCGCATCCGGATCATTAGCGATAACGAGGTCCGCACCCCGATCCCTGGCCAATTGCAGGGCCAGATCCATCGCCCCAGGCTCTTCGGGGTTCGGGAACATGACCGTCGGGAACTTGGGGTCGGGCAAAGCCTGTTCCGGTACCACGTGCAAACGATTGAATCCGGCACGGGACAACACGAAAGACATCACCTCGCCGCCCACGCCGTGCATCGGCGTCAGGACCACGCTCAAGGAGCGGCTCGCGGGGGCCATTCCAGGAATCAGTGAAGTCACTTCATGCTCGTAGTCGCGCGCAATGCGTTCCGGAAGCATGGTCCACCCAGAACCGGCTCGCTCGATGCGATCGACCGTGGGGGCCTGAGCGATTTTCGCCGCGATTTCGGAATCCGTCGGTGGAACGATCTGAGCCCCACGAGCATCTTCACCAACCGCTTGCCCGCCCAAATACACTTTGTACCCGTTATCCGAGGCAGGATTGTGCGATGCCGTGACCATAACCCCGACGTCGGCCTTCAACAGACGCGTGGCCCACGCCAACACTGGGGTGGGCAAAGGAAGCGGCATGAGGAATGCGTCGAGGCCAGCCGCCGTGAAAATTCCGGCCGTATCGCGTGCAAAGGCATCCGACTTGGTGCGAGCATCGAAGCCGATGATCGCTCTCGGGGTCGAGCTCCAATTCTCCTTGGCTGCCCGTTCCTTCAGATAGGTCGCGACGCCGTACGCCGCCTGGGCCACCACGGCACGGTTCATACGCATGGGTCCAGCACCTAGTGCGGCACGCAGCCCAGCAGTACCGAATTGGAGCGTCCCGGAGAAACGCTCGCGCAGTTCCGCTTCCCCTTCTGCGGTCTCGGCACGGCTGACCAAGTCCAGGAGCTCGCGCTGAGTCTGAGGATCGGGATCAGCCTCGACCCACCGGATGGCTTCGTCGATCAGTTCGGTCGTCGTTGTCATGGATAAACCTCGTTGTTCTCCTGCAGGGCCTGGGTTCTAGCCGTCCAAGCGTTCGATGATCTGCGCCAGCAACTTGGAGATCCGAGGGCCGGCGTTGCGCCCTTCCTCTAGTACCTCATGGTGGTTCAGTGGACTGTCCGAGATGCCTGCGGCGAGATTGGTGACCAGGGAGATCCCGAAAACTTCCAGACCAGCGGAGCGGGCTGCGATCGCTTCCAAAGCCGTCGACATTCCGACGAGGTCGGCGCCCAGGGTTTTCGCCATACGAATTTCCGCCGGTGTCTCGTAATGGGGCCCCGGAAGCTGAAGATACACACCTTCCTCAAGGCTCGGATCGATTGAGCGTGCAATATCCCGAATGCGAGGCGAATAAAGATCCGTCAGATCCACGAAATGCGCTCCGACCAGCGGAGATGTGGAGGTGAAATTGATGTGGTCCCTGATGAGCACGGGAGTCCCCGGACTGTACGTGGGCTGAAGCCCGCCGCACCCGTTGGTCAGGATCATGGTCGAGCAACCGGCTGCCGCCGCAGTCCGTACACCGTGGACCACCGGGTCGACGCCGCGCCCCTCGTACAGATGCGTGCGCGCGCCGATGACCAGTGCATGGCGACCCGACGGCGTTGTGATGGACGACAAGGTGCCCGAATGACCTGCGACGTCGGAGGCGTGGAAACCAGGAACATCCGCGGCCTTGAGGACGTGCGTGGTCTCACCGATCAATTCGGCGGCACCGCCCCAGCCCGACCCCAACGTCAGGGCATAGTCGTGCTGCTCGATGCCGGTTTTCGCGGCGATGTACTCGGCGGCCTCCTGGGCCAGCCGATTGGGCTCGAACGCCATATCCGAGGAGTTGCCCGGAAGCTTCACGGGAAGGGTGTTTTTGCTCGTGGTCACGTGTCCAAACCTAGCAGGATACGGCCGGATATGAAGGGCCGAAGAGAATCCCACAGGGCAAAACACCGGTGGAGTTCAAGAGAACTTATCTCATCAAGAGTTGGAGGGTCTCGGGGCTGTGGTGAAGAATGAACCACGTGAGCGAAGCTATTGCATTTACACCACAGAAGATCATTATTATCGGCGGCGGCCCCGGAGGATACGAGGCCGCACTGGTAGCGGCAAACCTGGGTGCCGACGTTACCCTCGTCGAGAAGAAGGGGATGGGCGGCTCCGCGGTGATCACGGACGTCGTGCCGTCCAAAACCCTGATCGCGTCGGCCGACACCATGAACCGGTTCAGCGAAGCACCGGCCCTGGGCATCCGGACGCGCGCAGGCGATGAACTCGTGGAGCTCGAAGTTCATATCGACAAGGTCAACCGCCGCCTGCTGAACCTTGCGAAAGAACAGTCCAAAGACATCCGGCGAACGCTCGAAAAAGCCGGCGTTAAGATCATCGACGGGACCGGCCGACTGGTCGATGAACGCACCGTTGAAATCCATGACAGCAAGGGTCTGACCTACGAGCTTCAGACGCACGCGGTCCTGCTGAGTGTGGGCGCGCACCCTCGTGAACTGGACACCGCAAAGCCAGACGGGGAGCGCATCTTCAACTGGACGCAGCTGTACCAAATTCGAGAAGTCCCGGAGCACCTGATCGTGGTGGGCTCAGGTGTGACCGGTGCCGAATTCGCTTCGGCCTATCGCGGGCTGGGCTCGGACGTCACACTGATCTCCTCGCGCGATCGAGTCCTGCCGAGCGAGGATGAAGACGCCGCCAAGGTTCTGGAAGACGTGTTTGACCGCCGCGGTCTGAACGTCATGCCACGTTCGCGCGCCGCTTCTGTCGAGCGGGACGGCGACGGCGTCATCGTCACGCTCTCCGATGGCCGCAAGGTATCCGGGTCGCATTGCCTCATGGCCGTCGGCTCGATCCCGAACACGCACGATCTTGGGCTCGAAAATGCGGGGGTCACCATGACCGAGTCGGGTCACATCGCCGTGGACGGCGTCTCCCGCACCACTGCCCCCAACGTTTATGCCGCCGGCGACTGCACCGGCGTCCTGCCTCTCGCATCCGTTGCGGCGATGCAGGGGCGCATAGCTATCGCCCACCTTCTGGGAGACTCGGTCTCGCCGCTGAAGAAGCATCGCGTGGCCTCGAACGTTTTCACCTCTCCTGAAATCGCCACGGTGGGAGTCTCCCAGGCGGACATCGAGAGCGGCCGTTACCAGGCCGATACCGTGATGCTGTCGCTGTCGACCAACCCGAGGGCCAAGATGATGGCCGTGGAAGACGGCTTCGTCAAGATCTTCGCTCGCAAGGGGTCCGGCACGATTATCGGTGGAGTGGTCGTCGGACCGCGGGCCTCCGAACTGATCTTCTCGATCTCCTTGGCAGTCAACAACAAAATGTCCGCCGACGAGTTCGCAGACACCTTCTCGGTATACCCCTCGTTGACGGGGTCGATGTCCGAGGCGGCGCGTCGTCTACACAAGATGCCTTCCTAGAATCACGCCGCATCGAAAAAACGCCGCCGTGCTCACCCCTGGTGGGAAAGCACGGCGGCGTTTGGTGTTCCAGGAGGAACGGCTTACTCAGCCTCGGAGCTGACGGCAGCCAGGTCGACGTCGCGTGTCTCGTGCGAAATCAGCAATGCGATCATCGTGATCACCGCGGCACCCGCGAGGTACCAGCCAACGGCGCTCACGCCGCCCTGCGCGTTCAACCAGACCGCAACATAGGGGGTGATTGCGGCGCCCAATATCGACGCGACGTTATAGGAAATGCCTGATCCCGTGTAGCGCACGTTGGTCGGGAACAACTCGGGCAGGTAAGCGGACATCGAGCCGAAGGAGAGCCCCATGATGGCCATTCCGATCGAGATGAACAGGATCAGACCGGGGATATTCGCATCGGTTCCCGTGCCGATGACGGAAGGAGCCATGAAGAGGCCGAAACTGAGCCCGAACAGCAACATCAGCACATTTGTAATCAGCTGTTGACGACGGCGCCCGATCTTGTCCGCTAGCCACCCGGACACCGGCACGAAAGCCGCGAAGAACAAGACGGCCAAAAGCTGAACCTGCAAGAACGTGTGGTAAGGGACTCCCAGTCCGGCACCCTTGGAGGGCTTGCCGATGCCGTAGGAGAGGATCCAGGCGGTCATGAGATAGAACAGCACATAGCAGGACAACATGATGAACGTTCCGAGGATCATCGGCTTCCATGCGGTCTTGAAAGCGTCCACCAAGGGCGTTTTGACCTTTTCACCACGTTGGACGGACTGTTTGAAGACAGGGGTCTCTTCCAGACGGACGCGAACGTAGAGACCCACGGCGACCATGATGACCGAGAAAATGAACGGTACACGCCAGCCCCAGATCAAGAACGGGGAATCCATGGCCGCGGCGTCCTTGGTCGAATCGAAGTTCATCCACGTGGTCAGCAAAAGGACGAAGGCATTGGCGAGGATGAACCCGATGGGGGCACCCAGCTGAGGCCACATCGCGGCGCGGGCCCGTTTGCCCGGTTTCGCATACTCAGTCGCCAGCAGGGCGGCCCCGGACCATTCGCCTCCCAGCCCCATGCCCTGGGCGAAACGCAGAATCGTCAAGAGCGCCGGGGCCCAAAACGAGATCTGGTGGTATGTGGGTAACAGGCCGATCAGAAAGGTCGCCAAACCCATGGTCAGGAGCGCGCCGACGAGCGTGGCCTTGCGGCCAATGCGGTCACCGAAGTGCCCGAAGACCACCGAACCGATGGGACGCCCGAAGAACGCTGCAGCAAATGTGGCCATCGAGGCCAGGAGCTTCGTGGTGTCATCCTGCCCCGTGAAGAAGAGCGCGGGGAAAACGGCAACGGCCGCCGTGGCATACACGTAGAAGTCGTAGAACTCAATAGTGGTGCCGACCAGCGAAGCCGTAATGATGCGGTGCTGGGGGACCTTGTGTTCAGCAGGCGGCGCTTCGGCCGGCTTCGAACCGGTCGGAACGGACGTGTCAGGAAGTGACATCGAGGCTCCTTAAAACTCAAAAGACGCCGCAATCGGGCGCCAGGGTGCGTGATCGTCTTCTTACCCTAGAGTCAGCATCTACATGCTGGACAAAACGTTCCATATACTGAGAGCCGTGGTCCCGTGCGCGTCACTCTTCACAAGCTCATAGCGCACTCTGCCTCATCCACTCACAGGCGGGCTGTAGGTGCGGGTCCGGTGAGTCGACACAGCGGCCCCGGCTCGGTGGGAAAGCGGTGGTTTCCGAGGGCTCGGCGAAGAAAGGCGGCGGGTCCAAGGTGAGGCAGATACGCAGCGCGGGCGGCGTCGTGGATAACGACGCCGCCCGCGCGAGACGAGGTGACCCCGATGGTCACTTGATGGTGGCGATCACCGATCCGGCCGTGACCGTGTCACCCGGTTTGGCCTTGAGGCCGGTGACCTTGCCCGACTTGTGCGCTGTCAGAGGTTGTTCCATCTTCATGGCCTCAAGAACCACCACGAGGTCGCCTTCACTGACCTTCGCGCCATCCTTGACCGCCGTCTTCACGATGGTGCCCTGCATGGGCGAGGTGAGATCGTCTCCGCTGGTCGCCGCCGTCGCGGTTCCGGAGCGGTTTTTGCGCTGGCGTGATTTCGACGCCTTGGATGAGGAAGAGGAGGCACTCTGGACAGAGGGGATGAGAACCTCAAGTCGTTTGCCGTTGACCTCGACCACGACCTTCTGTCGCTCGTCGTCCTCGCTGTCGACCGATCCAGGCATGCCACCATACGGCTCGATGGTGTTGTTGAACTCAGTTTCGATCCACCGCGTATGCACGGAGAACGGTTCCTCGCCTTCCGGAGCGAACGCCGGATCCTCCACGACGACGCGGTGGAAACTCACGGCCGTGGGCATCCCAGTGATCTGAAGCTCGGCCAGAGCGCGGCGAGAGCGTTCAAGGGCCTGCTTGCGGGAATTCCCGGTCACAATCAATTTGGCCAGCATCGAGTCGAAATTTCCGCCGATGACGTCGCCGCCGATAACGCCCGAATCCCATCGAACGCCGGGCCCCGAGGGGACCGACAAGGTCTCGACGGTTCCCGGTGCGGGCATGAAATTGCGGCCCGGGTCCTCACCATTGATGCGGAATTCGAAGGAGTGCCCACGCAGCTCGGGATCCTCGTAACCGAGAATTTCGCCGCGGGCGACCCGGAACTGTTCGCGGACCAGGTCAATGCCGGAAACCTCTTCCGAGACGGGATGCTCAACCTGCAAACGAGTGTTGACCTCGAGGAAGCTGATCACGCCGTCCTGGCCGACTAGGAATTCGCACGTTCCCGCGCCCTGGTACTCGGCCTCGCGAAGAATTGCCTTGGACGACTCGTAGAGACGATCCAGCTGTTCATCCGAAAGGAAAGGAGCCGGGGCCTCTTCGACCAATTTCTGGTTGCGGCGCTGCAACGAGCAATCGCGACTGGAAACCACGACGACATTTCCGTGTGCGTCGGCGATGCACTGTGTCTCAACGTGGCGCGGAGCATCGAGGAACCGCTCGATGAAGCATTCGCCTCGTCCAAAAGCCGCCGTCGCCTCGCGGACGGCTGAGTCGAACAGCTCCGGGATGTCATCCCTTTCACGCGCTACTTTGATCCCGCGTCCGCCACCGCCGAAAGCGGCCTTGATTGCGACGGGCAGACCGTACTGATCCGCGAAATCCAAAACCTCTTGTGCATTGGCCACCGGATCCTTGGTTCCGGGAACCAAAGGAGCGCCGACCTTCTCGGCAATGTGGCGAGCGGCAACCTTGTCACCGAGCTCGGTGATGGCCTCGGGCGAAGGCCCTATCCACGTGATTCCGGCTTCCCGTACGGCTCGGGCGAATTCCGCATTTTCGGATAGGAATCCGTAACCAGGGTGAATGGCGTCCGCTCCGGAACGCTGGGCGGCATCGAGAATCTTGTCGATGACGAGGTACGAGTCGGCGGCGGTGGAACCCCCTAGGGAGAATGCCTCGTCCGCGAGCTTCACGTGAAGCGCTTCGCGATCGGGTTCCGCGTACACGGCGACGGTTTGCATGCCTTCATCGGCGGCGGCGCGAATCACGCGAACCGCGATTTCACCACGGTTTGCGATCAATACTTTATTGACCGGTCCGCTCGTGTAGCGGGAGCTCGCGCTTCCCTTGTGCTCTGACTCAGTGATGGTCACTCATCCACTCCTTTTAATCCTCCCGTGAGCTTAGTAGCAAATGTGTCATTTGACTAAGTATTCCGGGTCCACAATTGAGCTATTTCCAAACCGCGCTCTCGGAGCAGGTGTTTGAGGGCATTGATGCTGAGGCCGAGCACCGTGTGAGACTCTCCCCGGATCCCCGTAATGAAGGCTGCCCCAAATCCTTCAATGGTGAATGAACCCGCGACTTCCAGGGGCTCTCCCGTGGCTACGTAGTCGCGGATTTCTTTGTCGCTCATGTCGTCGAATGTCACGTCGGCGGAGCGAACCTCGCCCAAACCTGTCGGTTCATTCGAGCCGTTGACACTATCCCGGACATCGATCAACCAGTGTCCCGTATGCAGCGTTCCTGTGGTCCCACTCATATCGCGGATTCGCGAGACGGCAACCTCGGGTTCGTACGGTTTCCCGAAAGCCTCGCCGTTCAACTCGAAAACGGAATCGCAACCGAGTACCAGACAGCCTTGGCTCGCGGGGAGGGCCGCAACTGCTTCGGCCTTCGCGCGTGCGAGGGTCAATGCCGTTTGTGCCGGAGACAGGGGTGCACCCTGCTCCTTCTCCGCTTGCTCGACCGCAGCGTCTTCATCGACCCCGGAAACGATGGTGCGAAAGTGGAGCCCCGAGGCCGACAAGATGGAAGCCCGCGCGGGCGACTGCGAGGCCAGGATCAGGTCAGGCGCGCTCGCCTCAGGAACGGAACCGGGTTCGGAGACTTGCTGATTCTGCGGAGACGACATCGGGGTGCACACGAGGACCAGTCTAGGCCAGTCGTGTGCACCCCGAGGGTCACCTGTGGATCAAATCTAGAAGAGCCCGGTCGGCTCCTCCGAATAGGAGATCAACAAGTTCTTGGTCTGCTGGTAATGATCCAGCATCATCAGGTGATTTTCCCTGCCGTATCCGGACTTCTTGTACCCGCCGAATGCGGCATGGGCCGGATACGAATGGTAGTTGTTGACCCACACACGGCCCGCCTGGATAGCCCGACCTGCCCGGTATGCGGTGTTCTGGCCGCGGGTCCATACTCCGGCGCCGAGACCATAACTGGTGTCGTTGGCGATTTGAATGGCCTGGTCATAGTCCTTGAACGTGGTCACACCCAATACCGGGCCGAAGATCTCCTCCTGGAAGATGCACATCGAATTGTCTCCCCGGAACACCGTCGGTTGGATGTAGTAACCACCCTTGAGGTTGCCGTCGAGCTCCAGCGACTGGCCACCGAGAAGGACCTCAGCTCCTTCCTGCGGTCCTTTCTCCAGGTAGGCGGAGATCTTCTTGAATTGCTGCTCGGAAGCCTGGGCTCCGACCATGGTTTCGGTGTCCAACGGATTTCCCTGTTTCATTTTTCGTGCACGCTTGAGGCCGTCGGCGACGAATTGGTCCGCGATGGACTCCTGGACCAACGCACGCGAGGGGCAGGTGCACACCTCGCCCTGGTTCAGGGCGAAGGATACAAAGCCTTCGAGGGCTTTCTGGTAGAAGGAGTCATCCTTGGCCGCGACATCCTCGAAGAACAAGTTGGGAGACTTGCCACCCAGCTCAAGGGTCGAGGGGATGATGTTCTCCGCCGCGGCCTTGGCAATGACCGAGCCGGTGGTGGTCTCCCCGGTGAACGCGATCTTGCAGATACGCTCGCTCGTGGAGAGGGCCGCGCCGGCTTCCTCGCCGAAACCGTTGACGATGTTGAGAACGCCTTCGGGCAGGATGTCCTGGAAAATTTCCGCGACCAAGAGGATCGATGCAGGTGTCTGTTCGGCTGGCTTGAGGACCACGGTATTGCCCGCGGCCAGAGCCGGAGCAATCTTCCACGTTGCCATCAGAATCGGGAAGTTCCACGGAATGATCTGACCGACGACACCGAGGGGTTCGTGGAAATGGTAGGCGGTTGTATCTTCGTCGAGCTGGGAGATACGGCCTTCCTGAGTCCGAATGGCCGCAGCAAAATATCGGAAATGGTCGATGGCGAGGGGAA
This sequence comes from Kocuria sp. TGY1127_2, assembly GCF_013394385.1. Taxonomy (NCBI): domain Bacteria; kingdom Bacillati; phylum Actinomycetota; class Actinomycetes; order Micrococcales; family Micrococcaceae; genus Kocuria; species Kocuria sp. TGY1127_2. The sequence goes on along the minus strand of NZ_AP022834.1, from coordinate 2,194,290 downwards.
TGTCGGCGGCCAAGCACTCTCGGACGGGCTTGCCGTTATCCCAGGTCTCCGCGACCGCGATGCGTTCGAGGTTGGATTCCATGGCATCGGCTAGTTTGAGGAGGATTCCGGCGCGTTCGGCGGCCGAGGTCTTGCCCCAGGTTTCAAATGCCTTCCATGCGGCATCTATCGCCAGCTCGACGTCTTCTGCCGTGCTCCGTGGAACTTCGGTGAATACCTCGCCCGTAATGGGAGTCTTGTTCTCGAAATACTCGCCCTTGGTCGGCGGCAACCACTTGCCTCCGATGAAGTTCTCGTACCGGGCGCGGAATGCTGCGGGTGAATCGGATGAGCCGGGCTGAGCGTAAACCGTCATGGTGTCTCCTTTGACGTCCAATTAACGTGACGGACATTACTATAGCGGCCGAGGGGCACGGAGGTCACTCCTCCCTGCCCCTCGGATGCGCCACAGGAAACTGGTGACGAGGCGGTCAGCGCAGGGAAGACCCTGCCGGTTCCCGATTCGAATCCACGGCTTCTTCCGGGGCAGCCTCCGACGCCGTCCCGAGATCCGGTGCGGATTCGCCGTCAGCCGGGGAGCCCTCGGCGAATTCTGCGGCAGACAGATCCGACTCGAACCAATCGCTCGAGCGGCGCGCGTTGTACAAACTCTCGTCCAGGATGCCTTCCCGCTTGGAAATGATGGCCGGGATCAGCGCCTGCCCCGAAACGTTGAGGGCGGTACGGCCCATATCGATGATGGGGTCGATCGCAAGAAGCAGACCGACGCCGTCGAGCGGCAGTCCCAAAGTCGACAGGGTCAGCGTGAGCATCACGGTTGCACCTGTCGTACCGGCCGTGGCCGCGGATCCGAGTACCGAGACCACCACGATGAGAACGTACTGTGCGATGCTCAGGTCAATTCCGTAGAACTGGGCAACGAACGTTGCTGCCAACGCCGGATATACGGCGGCGCAGCCATCCATCTTTGTTGTGGCGCCGAAAGGTACGGCGAAGGATGCATAGGCCTGGGGAACGCCGAAGTTTCTTTCGGCAACACGCTGGGTCACCGGCATCGTGCCGATCGAAGACCGCGAGACGAAGCCGATCTGAGCGGCCGGCCACACACCGGAGAAGAACTGCTTGATCGAAAGGCCTTGAGTTCGCGCCAAGATCGGGTACACGACGAATCCTATGATGACCAGCCCAACGTAGAGCAGGATCACGAACTTGGCGAGCGACCCCATGGTGGTCCAACCGTACGTGAAGACTGCCGAGCCGATCAGGCCCAGGGTCCCCAGCGGCGCCAATCTGATGATCCACCAGAGGACTTTCTGGATGATGGCCAAAGCGGAGCGGATGAAGGTAAGGAACGGCTCGGCCGCCTTGCCGACCTTGAGGGCCGCGATGCCAATCGCACCGGAAATCACCAAGATCTGGAGGACGTTGAAATTGGGCGTCGAGGTGAGGCCGTCCGCGCCGGCATCCTTGGTGCTCACGGTGAGTCCCAAGAAATTGGCCGGGATGATGCTCGTGACGAAAGCCAGCCAGGACCCGGTTGTGCCGGAGTAGGACTCAGGAGCGGACAGGCCAGTGTTGGCGCCCGGGCGGAAGATCGCGCCGAGCAGAATGCCGATGATGACGGCGATCAATGCCGTGCCGGCGAACCACAAGATCGTCTTCCATGCGAGCCGAGCCGCATTGGTCACCTGGCTGAGGTTCGCGATCGATGAGATCACAGCGGTGACCACGAGGGGGACAACGGCGGCCTTGAGGAGGGAAACATAACTGGTGCCAATGGTATCCAGCGTGGTCATCAGCCAGTTGGGGTTCTTTTCGGCATCACCGCCCAGGGCAAGGGCCAGGAAACCCAGGGCGACGCCGAAGGCGAGGCCCAAAAGGATTTGCACACCAAAATTGGTCATCCACGAGGGAAGTCGATGAGCACGTTGCGACGATGCTGGCGCGGAAGAATCACGCGGATTAGGGGAGGGGCGAGTAGACATGTCCTCAACCCTAAGCTTTGAACTAATAACACAGAAAAGGACTGAGAAGAAATGTTACGGGAATAAAGCGCGAGGGTGTTGTGCGTCATACTCTTGCGCGACGTCGGTGGGGTAAGTTCCGGATCATTCACGGGTGCCTCACACCGCAGCACGGTGTTCGGAAAGCCCGCGCTACGCGGACAAGGCCCGTTTGAGGGTGTCGAGTCCGACGGAGCCGATCTTCAAGGCCCTCGTGTGGAATTCCTTCAGGGACTCACCGCGCGCAACTGCCTCGTCGCGAAGCTGCTCCCACATGCGCTGGCCTATTTTGTAGGACGGAGCTTGCCCACACCATCCGAGGTACCGGTTGAACTCGAAATCCAGTTGACCTTGGGGGATCGCCAAGTTGTGGCGCAAGAATTCGTAGCCCGAATCCGGCGACCATGTACCCGGAGTGAGGTCGAGCTCCTCGACCCACCGCTGGGGGATCTCGAGTTCGCAGTGCACCCCGATGTCGAAGACCACGCGGGCCGCGCGCATACGTTGGCCATCGAGCATGCCCATCATGTCGCCGGGATCGTCCAGGTAGCCGAGTTCGGCCATGAGCCGCTCGGCGTACAGTGCCCAGCCCTCGCCATGACCCGAATACCACAGGCCGTTGGCGCGCCACCTATTCATGCTCTCGGCCATCGCCGCCGCGGTCGAGATCTGGAGATGGTGGCCCGGCACGCCCTCGTGGTAGACGGTCGAGGTCTCGCTCCACGTGGTGAATTCCGATTCGCCTTCTGTGATGGACCACCACATCCGCCCCGGCCTGGAGAAGTCTGCGGACGGGCCCGTGTAGTAGATGCCGCCTTCTTGGGTCGGCGCGATCATGCATTCCAGGTCACGCATTGGGCCTTCGATCACGAAGTGCTCTTTCGCGAGGTCCTCGACCGCTCGCTCGGAGAGTTCTTGCATCCAATCGCGCAGCTCTTCCTTCCCGTGGAGCTTGCGCGAGGGGTCTTCGTCGAGAACGGACTTGGCTTCTCGGACGGACGCCCCTGACTTGATTCGATCGGCGACTCTTTGCTGTTCCGCAATGATCCGGTCGAGTTCGGCAACGCCCCAGGCATAGGTTTCGTCGAGGTTGACCGCGGCACCCAGGAAAGCTCGCGAATGCAATCCGTAACGCTCACGGCCCACGGCGTCGCGCTCAGGAGCCTGCGGAAGGAGTCGAGTCCGGAGAAATGCGGCGAGATCGGCATAGGCCGTTCGCGCGCCCTGTGCCGCGGCACGGGCGGTGTTGTCGAGGGTCGGATCCGATGCGGCGGCACGCTGGGCCAGCTGGTCGAAGAATCCATCGGGCTCCGTGTAGGCGCCGAATTGCTGGATCAGGAGGTGAACCTGGCGGGCCGCCGCAATTCTCCCCTGGCTCGCGGCTTCGGCCAAGCTTTCTCTGAAGCCCGCGAGCGCCTGGGGAACGTTTTTCATTCTGCCTACGATGTGCAGCCAATCTTGCTGCGTGGACTGGGGCATGAGGTCGAAGACCTGCCGGACGTCATGTGCCGGCGTCGCCAGGTTGTTGAGCTCCCAGTCGCCGAGGCCGGCCTCGTGCATTTCGATGATCAGGCCGAGGCTCTCATTCATCGCGTCAAGGGTCACGCGGTCGACGTCGTCCTGGGGGTCGATCTCGTTGACTTGCTCGAGAGCCTCCCGCGCTGCCCGGATGAACTCGAGTGTTCCGGCGGGGGAGAGGTCGCCGTACTCCGTTTCGTGCCCGGGTATGCCTTCGATGGTCGCGGTGGCGGGGTCCAACTCCATGAGCTTGTCATAGTAACTGTTCGCGACCCGGTCGATGTCGGTGGTCTCGCGATCGAGTTTCAGGGCTGCGGGCAAAGGCGAAGTCATGTCGGCCAGTTTATATGCACATGCTTCAGATCACAGCCGATTCATGCAGAAAGCCCCTCGAGGAACCAGTGGGTTCCGAGAGGGGCTTTCTGTGGAATGTGCTTTACCTCGGTTTGGCTCGCCGCCATGAGCCCGGTCCCGGGGGCAGGCCCGCGCCGATGCGTTGACGGCGCGAGAGCAGACGGCCGACCTCGGTCAGCGGCTTCGCGGATTGCCTGGACTTCGTGGCAGTCTGCGGCCGTTGGGTTTGCAGCACGGCGATGGTCAGAGCCGCGATCTCTTCTTCGCTCGCCGAGCCCTTGACCACCGAGAACAACGGCTGTTCCGACTCTTGGAATTCCTCTTCGGGTGCCATACTTCCTTCCCCCTAGAGCGGGATGTTGCCGTGTTTCTTGGCGGGCAGAGCGGCTCGTTTGTCGTGAAGAGCGCGCAGGGACTTGATGATGTTCACTCGTGTTTCGGATGGAGCGATAACCGAGTCGATATAACCGCGTTCCGCGGCCTGGTAAGGATTCAGGAGCTCTTCTTCGTACTTTTGGATCAACTCGGAACGCAGAGCCTCGACGTCGTCGCCGTTCTCCTCCGCGGTCTTGAGGTCCCTGCGGTACAGGATATTGACGGCGCCCTGTGCACCCATGACCCCGATCTGAGCCGTGGGCCACGCAAGGTTGATGTCCGCACCGAGCTTCTTAGAGCCCATGACGATGTATGCGCCCCCGTAGGCCTTGCGGGTGATCACCGTGACGATCGGCACCGTGGCTTCCGCGTAGGCGAAGATCAGCTTCGCCCCGCGTCGGATGATTCCGTTGAACTCCTGTTCGGTGCCCGGCAAGAAACCGGGCACGTCCACGAAAGTGAGGATAGGAATATTGAAGGCATCGCAGTGGCGCACAAAGCGCGCGGCCTTCTCGGAGGCCGCGATATCCAAGGTCCCCGCAAACTGCATAGGCTGATTCGCGATGACGCCGACGGTCCGCCCCTCCACCCGACCGTAACCGGTCATGATGTTGGGGGCGTACAACGCCTGCATCTCGAGGAAGTGGCCGTCGTCGACAACTGTCTCGATCACCGAACGCATGTCGTAGGGCTGATTGGCGGAATCAGGGATCAGGCCATCGAGATCCAGATCGTCCACCGTGATCTCGGGTTCTTGGTCGTGCTCGACGAGCAGACCGTCCTGAAGATTGTTGGACGGGAGAAACTCCAGCAACTCCCGGAGGAAGTCGAAAGCATCATCCTCGTCTTCGGCGAGGTAGTGCGAGGTGCCCGTCACGGAGTTGTGCGACTTCGCACCGCCCAAGGTCTCCATGTCTACCTCTTCGCCCGTGACGGTCTTGATGACGTCCGGGCCGGTAATGAACATATGGGAGGTCTTGTCGACCATAATCACGTAATCCGTGAGGGCGGGAGAGTAGGCTGCACCGCCCGCGCAGGGACCCATGATCACGGAAATCTGGGGCACGACCCCCGAAGCGCGCACATTCATGCGGAATATATCCGCGAACATGGCCAACGAAGCGACGCCCTCTTGGATACGTGCGCCGCCGCCGTCGTTAATGCCGACCACAGGGCAGCCGTTGCGCAACGCAAACTTCTGGACCTTGACGATCTTCTCTCCATTGACCTGAGACAGGGAACCACCGTAGACGGTGAAGTCCTGGGAGTAGATGGCCACGAGTCGACCGTCGACCGTCCCGTAACCGGACACCAGCCCGTCACCCAGAGGCTTCTTCTTGTCCATCCCGAATGCGGTGGTGCGATGAGTCGCCAAGGCATCGAATTCGACGAAAGAATCTTCGTCCAAAAACATTTCGATGCGCTCGCGGGCGGTGTTTTTGCCACGGGAATGCTGGCGCTCGACGGGAGCTGGACCGGTAGGCATCCACGAGGCCTCGCGGCGCGCGTAAAAATCGGCGATTTTGCCGGCCGTGGTGGTGAGGTCCGGGCCTGGCTCGTTCTGCGCGTCGTCGGAATCCTGGCGGGAGAGATCTTCGGTCATCTTGTCCTCTGTACGAGCTGCTCGGACCCCATACCTGATGCAATCGGGTATCCCAGCGGAAATTACTCTTGTTACCTACTGAACCAAGGTAGCAAACGGTGAATGGTCGTTGATGCCGGCTTGCCGCCGGAACATCAGGCTGAGTAGGTCGTTGCCTACCCTACCGATCCGAGCACCGGATTCCATTCACGGATCTCGTGTGCGGTCACGACCTTGTTGACGTACATCGGATCCTCGTTCAGAAGCGCTTCAACGGCCTCCGCAGAATCGGCCGAAAAGATCAGCAGCGCGCCCTCGTCGCCGCCATCGACATAAGGCCCTGAGGCGAGCAATGATCCCTGCTCGAGAAGGCTCCGCAGGTAGGCGCGGTGGTCTCCGCGGTATTTCGCCTGTTCTTCGACGGGACCATATGAATAATGCACGGCGAAGTGAGCCATGATGTTCCTTCCAAGCGGAGTTAGCTTTCCGCCTCTAAACTAGCTCACAAGATCCCACTACCCATGGCACGACCAGGCGCCGAGCGAGAGAGAGCACCGCTTTATGAACACGACGACCGTGCAACCCCTGGACGCCGGGCGTTTGTTGCCCGGACCGAACCAGGATTATCGCGTCATCGCAGCGCCGGTCGAACTATTGGACGAAGTCGGGTCCACGAATGACGAGCTCGCCAGCAGAATGAGCGCCGGACGCGAAATTGACCACCTGACTGCTCTGCTGACCGAGCATCAGATCTCCGGGAAAGGTCGCAGAGAACGAGTATGGACGGCCCCGAAATACAGTTCTGCTGTGGTCTCCTTCGTGGTGCGTTCCGAACAGGGGGAGTCCCGGCTGCCTGCGGATTCATTGCACTGGGTGACGCAAATGCTGGCCTTGGCCGGGCGGGCCGCGGTCCGGGAGACCACGGGGCTGCCGGCAACATTGAAATGGCCCAACGACCTGTTGGTCCACGGTCGCAAAGTAGCCGGCATCCTGGCTCGCGTGGTTCCCACCGGCTCCCAGACGCTCGACGTCGTCGTCGGAATCGGCATCAACGTCAACATCGATGCCGCGGATCTGCCCGTGGAAACGGCCACCTCACTCCGGACGGAGACGGGCCAGGACGTGGACCGCACGGAACTGCTGATTCGCCTCATCTGCGAGTTCCGCGCCTATGTAAACGGGTTCTTCTCGGTCGGCGGCGATCCGTCGCTGTCCGTCGGCAAGAAACCTTCCCTCCTCGACGAGGTGCGCGCGGCTTTGGACACTCTCGGACGTCGCGTTCGCGTGGAACTCGTGGACCCTGGCTCGAACTTCACGGGCCTCGCGCGCACGATCGACGACGACGGTTCGCTCATGGTGCTGCGGGACGACGGAATGATTGAAGCAGTCTCGGTGGGCGACGTCGTACACCTCCGCCCTGAGAACGGCACATGGGCGGACGCTGCCGAATCGGAGTCGCCGTGAAATTCCGGGATACTTTGGAGCCAGGCGAGCACGTCATCACGTGCAACCGGGCGCACCCGCTCAAGTTGCTTCGGCCGGCCATCGTTGTGTTGGTCGCGATTTTCCTCGTGAATCTCCTGCAGGTCGTCACCGCCAACTATCCGGGGTGGTCGGCGGTGGGACCGATTCTCATGATCGCCGCTCTGGTCTATGTCGCGGTCCGCCTCATCAAATGGCTCACCACGGGCTATTCGTTGACCAACCGGCGTATTGTGGTTTTTCGCGGTCTGGGAGGCGGCCGCCCGATTTCGATCCCGCTCGAGTACGTCGCCGGGGTCGTGGGTCCCAAGGGGACGGCTCGTCTGACCGGGTGCGGAACCATCAGGATCTCCGCCCAAGGACAGACTTTTGAGCTGACTTATCAGAAAGAACCCAACAGGTTTTCAGCCCTTTGTTACGAGGCGCATCTGCGCCGAGTAAACGCCCTGCGTTGGCCGTGAAGATCCAGGTAAAACTACCCGGAAGGACCCTGTGATCTGTAGCATGACAGTGAGGCCTCGAGCCTCATTCTCAGCCGAGCGCGCTCTACGCCAGTGGGCTCGGAACCAGGAAAGCGTTGAGGAAGGTGGAGCACTCTAGTGCCGCAGGAGGAACCCGAAGGCAGGCCGGTCTATACCGGACCACAGACGAGTCAGCTCAACCTGCAGAACCCTGCACAGTTCAATCTGTACAAGTCCGACGACGCCAAGGCAGCGGTCGGAGCCCTCGAGCGCGCCTTGCTCGGGGAAAATCGTTCGATGACGCGGCGCGAAGCCGCACATGCGGGGGACGTCTCCCTGCTGTCCGCTCGGAAGATCTGGCGGGCCCTTGGAATGCCGAACCTCAAGGACGGCGACGTCTACTTCACGGGCTCCGATTCGGAAGCCCTGGGAACCGTCTCGGCCATGGTCCGCAGCGGGCACGTGACCGAAGACGGTGCTCTGTCGATCGTTCGCTCCGTCGGGCAGATGATGGACCGCATGGTTGCCTGGCAGGTCGAGGCTTTCGTGGAGGACATGGTCGCCCACCACGGAATGAGTGACGCCGAAGCTCGCCGAGAACTCCTCAACGTTTTGCCCGAACTCCTCAACGAACTCGAAGATCTGATGCGCTACGGATACCGCCGGCAGTTGAATGCGGCGGTGGTGCGCCTCGCGCTCAAGGCGGAGAAGCCGGTCGTCGGCAACGACGACGCCGTCACGGACTATCGCGCCCTCCCGCTCGTGCGTGGCATTGGCTTTGCCGATCTGGTGTCGTTCACATCGTTGTCCCGCCAAATGAACGAAAAGACGCTGGCCAGCCTGGTACAGCATTTCGAACAGCGGTGTGCCGAGGTCGTCGCCGTGGGGGGCGGTCGCATCATCAAGACCGTGGGCGACGAAGTCTTGTTCATGACGGAATCTCCCGAAGCGGGTGCGCGCATTTCGCTCACGCTGTCGCAGATCATCCGTGAGGATCCCAACCTGCCCGAGGCACGCGTTGCTTTTGTCTGGGGAAGAATTCTGCCTAGGCTGGGGGACGTGTACGGTCCGACCGTCAATCTCGCTTCGCGTCTCGTCGCGCTGGCTGAGCCTGGCGCCGTCCTGACTGACGCATCCACCGCCAACGTGCTCGAGAGCGACGAACGTTTTGTGATGGCATCTCAAGGTGTGCGCAACGTCCGTGGCTTTGGAGACGTCCGACCCGTGTCACTCGCGCCGGGTGTGGGAACCGAATTGGAGATTGACTTCGAATGACCGAATCGCTCGACCTTGCGACTTGCGTGGGGGCCACGACCAACCAAGGCAGTCATCGTTCCAACAACGAGGACTCCTTGATTTCAAAAGGAAATCTGTGCGCCGTGGCCGATGGAATGGGTGGTCATGAGGCCGGTGAAGTAGCCAGTGCGATGTGCGTCAACACTTTGGCTGCCGCAGAGCTCTTCGGAACTCTTTCCTTCGACGTCGAACCCACCGAAGAGCACTCCGACGATTCCCGAGGGATCTTCAAAAGGCGCCGCAAAGCGACCTCGAATCTCAACGCAAAGATTATGGAGATCCTCAACGAGATTAAGGGCGTGATCGGGGAGGCCGACGAAAGTATCAAGTCGGCCGCGGCCATGCGAGCCGGCACCACCCTGACCGGCGCGTGGCTGGTCAAAATCGGCGGCCAGAACATGTGGATCATTTTCAATGTAGGTGATTCGCGTACTTATCGTTTGCGGAGGGACACCGACGAGCCGATCAGCGACAAACCCACGTCCGTCTCGCAAACCCCTATTGAGGGAGTAAGCCTCGAGCAGGTCACAGTGGACCACTCTGAGGTTCAATACCTGGTGGACAGGGGACAGATCACCGCGCTCGAGGCCTTGACCCACCCGCGACGCAACGTGATCACTCGCGCGTTGGGCACCGGAAACTACTGGGAACCCGACTTCTGGGTCATCCCGGCCAAGCGCGGTGACCGCTTGATGATGTGCTCGGACGGTCTTTCGGGCGAATTGTCCAATGAATACATGGCCCGGGTGCTGTCCACCGTGGTGCATCCGAAGGATGCTGCCGCAGTTCTCCAAGCTGCGGCAATTCGCTCGGGCGGTCGGGACAACATTTCGGTCATCGTGGCTGACTCCGTGGAAGCGGGAACCTGCCAGAACCACGGTTGCGACGGAGACACCAACGGCGTGCACGAGTCGGAGCCCGAAGAAGGCGTCATCGACCTGGACAACTGGCACAACAACGACCTCCACGATCCGCAGAAGACGGGGGAGACCCCCGACGGACCGCTCGCCGAGAACGAGCAAATACCTCGTTCTGCAGACGAAGAGCAGTAGCCGAGTCGGCAGAATTGGCGCCGTAACGCCAAACTTTTCCCCAGCGGGGCGCGAGAACCTCTGATATGCGCAAGAATGGTCTCTTGTGAGTAGCGCTGAAGAACAACGAGCAGAGCAGGCCACTGGGGAGAACGAGCGTGAAGTTCCCGCGGAGGATCTCAAGGAACGGTACGCCCAACTGACCCAGCAGGTCAGGGACGCGCGCGCCGCATACTATATTGAGGATTCCCCGAGGATTTCGGATGCCGAATACGACGCTCTGTACCGGGATCTGGAACGCATCGAGGCCGAGAACCCGCAGTTGAAGGCCAACGACTCACCGACCCAGGAGGTCGGAGGGGAGCCGTCCGAAGCATTTGCCCCGGTTCAGCACCTCGAGCGGATGTATTCGCTCGAGGATGTTTTCTCGATTGACGAGCTCAAGGCCTGGCTCGAACGTGCGGAAGCCTCGATCCAAGAGGTTCGACCCGGGCACGAGAACCGGTGGCTGACGGAGCTCAAAATCGACGGACTCGCGATCAACCTCCTGTACCGGGACGGTCAGTTGGTACGAGCCGCAACTCGCGGCGACGGAACAACGGGGGAAGACGTCTCGCATAACGTCGCCACCATCGATACCGTTCCGCAAAATCTCGTGGGCGAGAACCTCCCGGAAGAAATCGAAGTCCGGGGCGAAATCTTCATCGCGTCTGCGGACTTCAGGGAACTCAATGAGGCCCTCGTCGCGGACGGCAAGGCGCCCTTCGCCAATCCGAGGAATGCCGCTGCCGGATCCCTGCGTCAGAAGAACCCCAAGGTCACGGCGCGTCGCAAGCTGTCGATGTTCGTCCATGGAATCGGGGCTCGTGAAGGATTGACTGCCCGCTCCCAGGGAGAAACCTATGATCTTCTCACCTCGTGGGGACTGCCCGTCAGTCCCTATACGAAGCTGTTGTCCGGGGTCGACGACATTCTCGAATTCATCGCAGACTACGGAGAACACAGGCACGACCTGGTCCACGAGATCGACGGCATCGTGGTCAAGGTCAACGATTTCCGGACCCAACAGCTTCTGGGCCATACCTCACGCGTTCCCAGGTGGGCGGTTGCATATAAATACCCGCCCGAAGAGGTCAACACCAAGCTCAAAGACATTCAGGTCAGTGTGGGTCGCACCGGGCGCGTGACGCCGTACGGTCTCATGGATCCCGTCAAAGTCGCGGGATCGACCGTCGAAATGGCGACACTGCACAACCAGGATGTCGTCAGGGCCAAAGGCGTCTTGATCGGGGACACCGTGGTGCTGCGCAAAGCCGGCGACGTGATTCCCGAGATCGTGGGCCCCGTTGTTGCCCTGCGGGACGGGAACGAGCACGAATTCGAGATGCCGACTCACTGCCCGTCGTGCGGCACGGAGCTTGCGCCGGCGAAGGAAGGCGACGTCGACATCCGGTGCCCCAATGCGCAGTCCTGTCCGGCACAGCTGTGGCAGACGCTCTTCCATACCGCTGGGCGAGGCGCATTCGACATCGACGCCTTGGGGGAAGAGGCCGCCAGGGCCCTGACACAACCCGCCGAGCCGGAAAACCCGCCGCTGACCAGCATTGCGGGCCTTTTCGATCTCACTCCGGAGGACCTGGCCGATGTGCGCATCGAGCGTGCCGTCAAGAAAAAGGGCGTGGAAACCGGTGAAACGGAGTTGGTGCCCTACTTCTATACACGCGGTACTCCGAAGAAACCGTCGGCGCCGTCTGCGAATACCCGCAGAATGTTCGATCAGATCGAGGAAGCCAAATCCCAACCGTTGTGGCGTGTTCTGGTGGCCCTCTCGATTCGGCATGTGGGGCCCACCGCATCTCGGGCGCTCGCGACCGAATTCGGTTCCATGCAAGCGATACGCGAGGCCGACGAGTCCCGGCTTGCCGATACTGACGGCGTCGGACCGACCATTGCGAGTGCAGTCAAAGAGTGGTTCGCGGAAGAGTGGCACCGTGAGATCGTGGAGCGCTGGGCCGCCGCCGGAGTGAGGATGGAAGACGAGAGGGACGAATCGGTGCCCCGTGTCCTCGAAGGCCTTACCCTCGTGGTGACCGGAACGTTGGAAGACTTCACTCGCGACTCAGCCAAGGAGTCGATCATCCAGCGCGGGGGCAAGGCGTCAGGGTCTGTGTCGAAGAACACAAGCTACCTTATAGCTGGGGAAAATGCCGGAACCAAGCTCGACAAGGCGGAAAATCTCGGCGTGTCGGTCTTGGATGAGCAAGAATTTAAAACCCTTTTGGAGGGCGGCCCGGACGCCCTGGATCGCACTGATGCCGCGGCTTCCGGTCACGAAACGATCACGGAATAGTCACAACCTTGTGATTCGGAACATGTCGCACCGGGTTGCATCGCCTCAAGAGGCCTCATAGGCTGACACGCGTGCCTACGGATCCTGGCTGGTAGCCGGATCGGGTACCAACCAAAAAAAGTTTCGCTTCCATCAAGAAATTGGTTGCAAACTCCAAAATCGTTACTGTATCGTTATAAACAGTTCGTCACCGAGAGGTGACTCCTGAGCTCACGCACATACGCGAGAGCTAGAAACAACAATGCTAGGTGCTGCCGTAACACCGGACGTCGTCTACAGGGCAGACACCTGAAACTTGACCTAAAACATCTATAGGTAGACGACGGCGCTAAGAAGTCCAGGGATGGATGGAGCGTAGGTGGCCTGAGGAGCATCGTGAACAATACTTCCACTTTCCGACGCAATGCCCGCCGCGGTGCAGCCGCTCTCGTGATCGGTGGCGCTGCCGCTGGTGCACTGGCTACCGCTCCCGCCCAGGCCGACAGCCTCGATTGGGATGCCGTCGCTCAGTGCGAGTCCGGCGGCGACTGGTCGACTTCGACCGGCAACGGATTCTCGGGTGGACTCCAGTTCACCCCGAGCACCTGGGCAGCCTTCGGTGGCCAGGGTGACCCCCAGAACGCCTCCAAGGATCAGCAGATCCAGGTTGCCGAGAAGGTTTTGGCCGAGCAGGGCCCCGGCGCATGGCCGGTCTGCTCGCAGCAGGCTGGTTCGGCTCCCTCCAGCAGCTCTTCGGATGACTCTGCGCAGCAGGCTCAGCCGCAGCAGGAGCAGGAGCAGGTTCAGACCCAGTCTGAGTCCACTCAGGCTTACGAGGCTCCCGCCGAGCAGGCTCAGCCCGAGGCCCAGCAGGCACCGGTTGAGCAGGCTCAGCCCGAGGCCCAGCAGGCTCCCGTCGAGCAGGCTCAGCCCGAGGTTCCTGCACAGCAGACCTACGAGGCTCCTGCCCAGGCCCAGGTTGCCGCCCCGGCTCAGACCGCTTCGGCTGGTTCCTACACCGTCGTTGCCGGTGACACCCTGAACAAGATCGCCAACGATCACGGTGTTTCGGTTGATGCCCTGGTTCAGACCAACGGCTCGATCGTGACCGACCCGAACATGATCTTCCCGGGTCAGGTTCTGGAGATCCCGGCTAACTAATTGAAGTCAGTGCTACTCGTCTAGACGAGCGAGTACTCTTCTTGAGATCGTGCCCCGCCCTGTCACAGGGCGGGGCACGATTGTTTTAACCACTTCCCGCCCATGACTAGACTGGTACGGGACCCGCGCGCTCCCGCCGGAGGAGGCGCGCAGGGAATAGACAAGCGCCAACGGAGCAGGAGAATTCATGACTGCCATTACTCGTGACCAGGTCGCGCATCTCGCGTCACTGGCTCACATCGAGATGGACAATACGGAACTGGAGTCCATGGCCGCGGAACTCGATGTGATCGTCAACGCGGTGCAATCGGTCTCGGAAGCGCCCATTCAGGACGTTCCGCCGACCTCGCACCCGCTTCCTCTCTCCAACGCTTTCCGTGACGACGTCGTGGGACAGACGCTGACGAACGACGAAGCGCTTCTGAACGCGCCCGATGCTGAAGACGGCCAGTTCAAGGTACCGGCCATCTTGGACGAGGACTAGGGGCGTGAGCAATACCATGAACCAGAACGAACTCATCAAGCTTTCCGCAGCGGAAGCCGCGGGCAAATTGAACCGAGGCGAGATCACCTCGGAACAACTGACACAGGCGCACCTGGACCACATCGAGGCCACTGAGGGCTCACCCGTCGACGTCGAGGACCGATCACAGGGCAAAACGGGTCTCAATGCATTCCTCAACGTGAGCGCGGAGACGGCCCTTGATGAGGCCCGCCAAGTGGACTCGGACCGTGCGGCGGGCAAAGAGCTGCCGCACTTGGCCGGCGTGCCGATCGCCGTCAAAGACTTGATCGTCACCAAAGGTCAGCCCACCACCGCAGCCTCGCGCATGCTCGAAGGCTGGCTGAGCCCCTACGATGCAACCGTCGTGCGCAAGGTGCGCGAGGCCAGACTTCCTGTTTTGGGCAAGACCAACCTCGACGAATTCGCCATGGGTTCTTCGACCGAGCATTCGGCTTTCGGGAACACTCGCAACCCGTGGGACCTGGACCGAATTCCCGGAGGCTCGGGCGGCGGCTCCGCGGCTGCCGTGAGCGCGTTCCAAGCCCCGTTGGCACTCGGAACGGATACGGGCGGGTCGATTCGCCAGCCCGCATCTGTCACGGGATCCGTCGGCGTCAAACCGACGTACGGATCCGTTTCCCGTTACGGCGTGATCGCCATGGCGTCGTCGTTGGATCAAGTCGGCCCCGTGACGCGCACCGTCCGTGACGCAGCGATGCTGCACGAGGTCGTAGGCGGCTACGACGCCCACGATTCGACATCAATCAACGAGCCTGTTGGTCCCTATCTTGCCGAGGCCGAAAAGGGCGCATCGGAAGGCGGGCTCAAGGGCCTCAAGGTCGGCATCGTGAAAGAGCTCACCGGAGAGGGCTTCCAAACCGGTGTTTCCCAGCGGTTCGAGGAATCACTCGACCTTCTGCGAGCGGCCGGGGCGGAAATCGTAGAAATCTCGACCCCCAATTTCAAACACGCTCTCGGCGCCTACTACCTCATCATGGCCTCGGAGGTTTCTTCCAATTTGGCGAAGTACGACGGCGTTCGCTTCGGGCTCCGCGAACTCCCCAAGGAAGACCCGGTCACGATCGAACGGGTCATGTCCGCCACGCGTGCGGCCGGATTCGGCCCGGAAGCCAAGCGCCGCATCATCCTGGGTACGTATGCGCTTTCCGCGGGTTATTACGACGCTTACTACGGTTCGGCCCAAAAGGTCCGCACCTTGGTCCAGCGCGATTTCAAGGACGCATTCGACCAAGTGGACGTGCTGATTTCGCCCACCGCTCCGACAACTGCATTCAAGCTCGGGGAAAAGACCGACGATCCGGTAGCGATGTACCTCAACGACATCGCGACCATCCCGACCAACCTTGCTGGTGTCCCCGCGATCTCGGTTCCGGCTGGGCTGGCGCCGGAAGACGGATTGCCGGTCGGAGTGCAGTTCATGGCCCCCGTCAAGGAAGATGCCCGTCTCTACCGTGCCGGTGCGGGCCTGGAAGCCGCGCTTCAGCAGGAGTGGGGCGGACCGTTGCTCGACAAGCTGCCCAACACAGAGTCCCTCATCGCCGCCCGGACGCAAGGAAGTGCCAAGTAAATGACAGACGAGATTTTGTCCTTCGACGAGGCCATGGCCAAGTACGATCCCGTGCTCGGCTTCGAGGTGCACGTTGAGCTGAACACCAAAACCAAGATGTTCGACGACGCCCCTAACGGCTTCGGGGACGAGCCGAACACGAACATCACCCCGGTTTCGCTGGGCCTCCCGGGGGTTTTGCCCAAGGTCAACGGTGCGGCCGTCGAATCAGCGATCAAACTGGGTCTGGCCCTAGGTTGCGACATCGCACCGGTGAGCCATTTTGCTCGAAAGAACTATTTCTACCCGGATACCCCCAAGAACTTCCAGACCTCGCAGTTCGACGAGCCGATCGCGGAGAACGGATCGGTCGAGGTCGAGCTGGAAGACGGGACCACGTACACGATCGACATCGAGCGCGCCCATATGGAAGAGGACGCGGGCAAACTGAGCCACAAGGGTGGAGCAGGCCGCATCCAGGGTGCCGAGTACTCCCTTGTCGATTACAACCGCTCAGGAGTACCCCTGATCGAGATCGTGACCAGGCCGATTCGTGGTGTGGGGGAGCGCGCCCCGGAACTGGCCAAGGCTTATGTCAAGACCATCCGGGAGATCGTCAAGAACTTGGGAATTTCCGATGCCCGCATGGAACGCGGAAACGTTCGTTGTGACGCCAATGTCTCCTTGATGCCCAAGGGCAGCGATGCACTCGGTACTCGGACCGAGACCAAAAACGTCAACTCGATGCGCGCCGTCGAAAGGGCTGTTCGGTACGAGATCTGCCGGCACGCAGCGGTTCTCGACTCGGGACAGGAGATCGTCCAGGAAACCCGGCACTGGCATGAGGACACGAAACAGACCACCTCGGGTCGCCCCAAGTCCGACGCTGACGACTACCGGTACTTCCCGGAGCCGGATCTGCTTCCCGTCGTGACCAACGAGGAATGGATCGAACGGCTGCGGGCCGAACTTCCGGAGCCGCCGGCCGAGCGTCGTCGCCGCCTGCAAGCGGATTGGGGCTACTCGGACGAGGAATTCCGCGACGTCGTCAACGCCGGCGTGCTGAGCGAAATCGAAGATACCATCGCCGCCGGGGCGAGCGCCCCTGTGGCCCGCAAATGGTGGATGGGTGAGATATCCCGACTTGCCAAGGTTCGTGAGGTCGAACCCGGCGATTTGGGCGCTACCCCGGAGACGGTGGTCGAGCTCGACCGCCTCATCCAAGAGGGCAAAATCAACGACAAGATTGCCCGTCAGGTCCTCGAGTATGTGTTGGACGGGGAAGGGACGCCGACCGAGGTCGTCGAGAAGCGCGAACTTGCGGTCGTCTCTGACGACAGCGCATTGTCGAGCGCCGTCGACGAGGCTCTGGCCGCGATGCCGGACGTCGCGGAGAAGATCCGCGGCGGCAAGGTTCAGGCCGCCGGTGCCGTGGTCGGTCAAGTCATGAAAGCGACTCGGGGCCAGGCGGACGCCGCCCGCGTGCGTGAGCTGATTCTGGAGAAGCTCGGCGTGGAAGGCTAGGTACGGAAATCCACAGCAAAGGGCCCGGCCGGCTCATCGCCTGATGTTCCGGCCGGGCCATTTGCGCATTTGCCCGAGATTCAGCTTTGGATCCCCAGGCAATTCAATAGGAACGAGTACTCCCACGCGGTGTCTTCCCACCTACGGTATCGGCCAGAGCCGCCCCCGTGGCCGCCGTCCATTTCGATGCGAAGCATCACGGGCGCCTGACTCGTGGTCGCCTCGCGCAACTTCGGCACCCACTTCGCCGGCTCCACGTACAGCACTCGTGTGTCATTCAGACTGGTCACGGCCGCTATTGGCGGGTACGGGGCTGCGTGGACGTTCTCATAGGGAGCGTAGGAGACCATGTATTCGTAGACTTCGCGGTCTTCGATCGGATTGCCCCACTCCTCCCATTCCAGAGCGGACAGTGGAAGCTCGGGATCGCTGATGCTCGTCACGGGGTCCACAAACGGAACCGCAGCCAGGATTCCCGAGTATTTTTCTGGCGCCATGTTCACGATCGCCCCCATCAAGAGGCCCCCGGCAGAACCGCCGGACGCCGCAATCCGATGCCCGTCCGCCCATGGTTGGGCGGCCACGTGATCGGTCACGGCAATGAAATCCGTGAACGTATTGATCTTCTGAAGCTTTTTGCCGTGCACATACCAGTCGCGCCCCAACTCGCCGCCTCCGCGCACGTGAGCCACCACGAAGACGACGCCGCGATCCAAGAGGCTCAGCCGGGACACCGAAAAGCCCGGATCAGAGCTCGACTCGTACGAGCCGTAGCCGTATTGGATGACGGGATGGGCAGATTCCAGGTCGAGATCGGCGCGGTGAATCACCGAGACCGGAATTCGAGTGCCATCCGATGCCGTCGCCCATTCGCGATGGGCGACGTAATCCTCCGCACGGAAACCGCCCAGAACCGGAGTCTGCTTCCGGAGTTCGAGTTCACCCGTGACCGGGAAATAATCGTACTGGCGCCACGGCGTGACGTACGAAATATAGCCCAAACCCACGACGGGTGAGTGCAGGGCCATCGAGGTGATCTTGGCGGTGTACAGCTCTTCACCCGAAAACGGCTCGACCAGAGACGGCAAACTGCCCCCACGAACCGACGAATCGATCTCGGCGAGGTCCATGAGCGCGACCTTCTCCAGTCCGTCCTCCCGGAGGCTCAGCGCCATGTGCGTTTCGTTGAAATGGAAACCGTTGAGGCGGCGCGTTTCGGAAGTCGGGATGAGGACCTTCCATGCGGACCGCAACTGAGTCATTGTCGCCGCCCCGAAGGCGGTTTCATAATCCACGACGCTGAGTTCGCCGTTCTGGGCCTCGTGGTCGTGGCACAGCAGGATGTACCGTTGCCCGCCCAATTCGATGGGTTCGGCCGAGTAGAGAATGCGCTCGTCGCGTGGGACGACGACGCGCGATTCAGGCCTCTGTCCTGGGCTCGCGGCCTCCAGCGCTGACAGAGTCAGGAGCCTGGTCTCGTTGTACTCGGAGCACCCGACGTCGATGCACAGGTGCTCCTCGTCGGCCGTGATCTCGGCGTCGAGCCACAGGGCAACATCGTCCTCGTGGTGAAGCACCAGATCCTCGCTCACGGGCGTACCCAAGCGGTGAGAACGCAACTCATACGGACGCCATGACTCGTCGACCAACGTGTAGATCAGATGTGAACCGTTGGGCGTCAAGAAGCCACCCGCGAAGACGTTCTTCACAACGTCGGGGAGCAGACGGTCGTCGGCCAAGTCCTTGACGTACTGGTCGAAGCGTTCATCTCCCGAGTCGTCAACGGAATAGGTCAGGTACCGTCCGTTCTCGGTGACCTGGAAAGCCCCGAGGGAAAAGAACGGCAGACCCTCGGCCATGGTGTTGCAATCGAGGATAACCTGTTCGCCGTCGAGAGGTTCGTCGACCGGGACCTCGGGAGGCGTCCATTCCGTCCGTTGATCGCCTGTACGACGAGCCGGAACACGGCAGAAGATCGCGTAGTTCTGGCCTTCTCTGGTCCGACGGAAGTACCACCAGTCGCCCAGGCGGTTCGGAACGGAAAGATCGGTTTCCAGGGTCCGTGACTTGATCTCGCCGAAAATCGCGGAACGCAGTTTCCCGAGGCCCGAGGTCAACGACTCCGCATAGTCGTTCTCCGCCTTGAGATGCTCAATCACCTCGGGGTTTTCCTTGTCACGGAGCCACTCGTAGTTGTCCACGAACTCATGCCCGTGCATCGTACGAGTAGTCGGGCTCTTGCGAGTCTCCGGAGCCTCGGCGTCGGTGTTCCAGGTGGGGCGCGGGGCCTCTCGGGATTCTGCTGAAGTCATGCCTTCCACCTTACTGACGAGGGCGCAATTCGCGGGGCCGTCGCCCCAGTGGCTGGGGTTGCCCCTAGCGAACGGCCGGCGGCTCAGAGCCCCGGCGAGTCCGGCGCGTCAGCGGGTAGGTGACGGCCAGGAACACGAGCCATACGGCACCGATGACCAAGGAAACTCTGGTGTCCTCGAAGAAACCGAGCAGCACGACGACGCCGATCATAAAGGCGAGTGCGAGCCATGACGCGACCGGCCATAGGGGAGTGGGAAACTTCGACGGGCCGACGCCTTGGGCCTTGCGCCGGCGCCGCATCGCCAAGTGCGTCACAAGAATCATGACCCAGACCAAGACGGTCGCAAACGTCACCAGAGTCGCGATGTAGAGAAAAGCGTTCTCGAAAAAATGATTGACGAGGACCCCGACGATGAGCACCAGCCCCATGGCCGCAACCGTCATGGTCGGGGTTCCGCGTGAGGAAACACGGTTGAAGGACCGCGGCGCGAGCCCTCTCTGAGCGAGTCCGTACAACATGCGGCCGGCACCGTAAATATCCGAATTGATCGCGGAGACGGCAGCGGTCAGGACCACGACGTTGAGAATATGGGCCGCCGCGGGGATACCCAGGCCGGAAAATATCTGAACGAAGGGTGAGCCTTCATTGCCGATGTTCCCCCACGGATACAAGGACATAATGACGCCCATGGTCAGAACGTAGAAGAGGAGGATGCGTACGGGGACGGTGTTGATGGCTCCCGGAATCGACTTCTCGGGGTCCTCGGCTTCGCCAGCGGTGATTCCGATGTTCTCGACGCCTCCGAAAGCGAACATGACCACGGTGAAGCACGCGAGGAAGCCGGAGAACCCATTCGGAAAGAACCCGCCCTGCTCCCAGAGATTGGTCACGGACGGCTCGACTTCCTGGTGGAGCTGGATGCCGAAGACAATCAGCGCGAGCCCACCCACGATCATCGCAACGATGGCGCCCACCTTGATCAGCGTCAGCCAGAACTCGACTTCCCCATAAACCTTCACCTTGGTCAGGTTGATGGCCATGATGATCGCGACGACCGAGACGATCCAGATCCAGCTGGGCGTGTCCGGGAACCAGAACCGCATGTACAAGGAGAACGCCGTGACATCCGCGACCGCAACCAGGGCCATTTCGAATGCGAAGCTCCACCCGGTGACGAATCCGGCCCACCGGCCAAGGTATTCAGTCGCGTATTCCGAAAAGGAACCCGGAACGGGGTGGACCATGGCCATCTCTCCCATGGCACGCATGACCATAAATACCGCGGCGCCACCGACGATGTAAGCCAACAGGACCGACGGGCCCGCGAACTGTATCGCGTCCGCGGAGCCGAGAAACAGCCCGGTTCCTATAGCCGAACCCAACGCAATGAACCGGATATGTCGCAGAGTCAGCCCGCGTTTGAGCGCAGATTCCCCGCCGAGCACGACGTCGTCCGCGCGCGAAGTTTCGGTAACTTGATCTGAGGGGTCCTGTTCCTGATTCAAGGCAGTCCTTCGAGAGCTCGACGATGCATGCGCCCCGTCCTGGCGGAGCGGGCCATGAGCCAGATTACGCAATGGCCCACTCCGCGTCATAAATGTCACGGCGTTTCATGTAAGCGTAGTTTCCGTCTCCTACTTGACGTGTCGGTCGGCCGTAGGAAAACCTGGATATGGGTCAAGAGAGCCAGTGACAAGCCCCAGCTTGCTGGCCGGCAACCCTCCAACCGCGGTGGGGTGCCCTGGGTGAGGACCTGGTGATCGCGAACAACGCGATCACAAGCGCGGGCGCGGTGTGCCCGGTCGTCACGAAGAGTGAGACTCGTATTCCCCGGTGAACCAGAGGGTTCCGGGTCGACCCGGGTGCTCGCTTTTGCGAGACGATCGGTCGCTCCATGCCCTTGATTCAACAGGAGCAGAATATGACCACGGCCTCTCACAGCCTTCCGACTCCTTCCAGCCCGCAGGGATGGAAGTTCGAGACACAACAGATTCACGCGGGCCAAGAGCCCGATTCTGCAACCGGTGCACGGGCTCTTCCGATCTATCAGACCACATCGTTTGTGTTCGACAACGCCGAACAGGCCGCAAACCGCTTCGGGCTCAAAGAACTCGGTCCCATCTATTCACGCCTGACGAATCCGACCCAGGAGGTCGTCGAGAATCGCATTGCTGCCCTCGAAGGAGGCGTCGGAGCGCTCCTCGTGGCTTCAGGGCAAGCGGCCATCACGATCGCGATCCTCAATACGGCGCAGGCCGGTGACCACATCGTCGCCAGCCCGAGCCTCTATGGCGGCACGTACAATCTCCTCAAGCACACCTTGGGTGCATACGGTATCGAAACGACCTTCGTGGAAGATTTCGACGATCCCGAGGCCTGGCGCGCGGCGGTCAAACCGAATACCAAAGCCTTCTACGGGGAAACCGTTCCGAATCCTCGCAGTGACGTCTTCGACATCGAAACTCTCGCGAACCTTGCCCACGAGGTCGGGGTACCGCTGATCGTGGACAACACGGTTCCCACCCCATACCTGGTGCGCCCCTTCGAGTGGGGTGCCGACGTCGTCG
Organism: Kocuria sp. TGY1127_2; assembly: GCF_013394385.1. Taxonomy (NCBI): domain Bacteria; kingdom Bacillati; phylum Actinomycetota; class Actinomycetes; order Micrococcales; family Micrococcaceae; genus Kocuria; species Kocuria sp. TGY1127_2. Next base: position 2,172,221 of record NZ_AP022834.1, on the reverse strand, counting down.
TGCACTCCGCAACCAAGTACCTCGGCGGCCACGGCAACAGCATGGGCGGAGTGATCGTGGACTCCGGTCGATTCGACTACTCGAAGTACCCGGAGCGATACCCGCAATTCAATACGCCGGATCCGAGCTATCACGGCTTGGTGTTCGCCGAGGACTTGGGGCCAAACGGGGTCTTCGGAGTCAATCTCTCCTACATCCTGCGTGCTCGTGTCACGCTTCTGCGCGACCTCGGTTCGTCGATCTCACCGACCAACGCCTTCAATATTTCCGTCGGCCTGGAGACCCTGTCCCTCCGCGTGGAACGCCATGTCGACAACGCGCTAAAGGTCTCTCGGTGGCTCGAAGCGCGTCCCGAAGTCACCCGAGTGCACTATGCGGGGCTCGAATCGTCGCAATGGTACGAGCGAGGGAAGAAATACGCTCCGAACGGGGTGGGCGCGATCGTCGGATTCGAACTCGAAGGCGGCTCCGAACCGGCACAGGCCTTTGTGGACTCCCTCGTGCTCCACTCGAACGTCGCGAACATCGGAGACGTGCACTCGTTGGTCATTCACCCGGCCTCGACCACGCACTCCCAGCTCTCCGAGGACGAGCTGCGTGCCGCAGGGGTCGCGCCGGGATTCGTGCGTCTGTCCGTGGGACTCGAGCACATCGACGACATTGTGGCCGATCTCGAACACGGCTTCGACTCGCTGGCAGCCGCGGAGAGCCCGCAGTCCTCGACCGAGACGGTGTCGGCTAAGTACTGAGGAAACTGGACAAGGAGAAAATGTGACGATCGTTGGCACCGGGGCTCGGAAGGCTCAGACCAGGGGAGACGGAGTAGTCAATTACTACGACGTCGGAGACCTCCTGGTCGATTCGGGGTCCGTAATCCCTGATGCGACTCTCGCATACGAAACGTGGGGGACCCTCAACGAGGACGCCTCGAATGCGGTTCTGGTGTTGCATGCCCTCACCGGGGACACGCACGCGGCCCACGGGTACGCGGAGGATGACGCCAGCGACCTCGAACGTCGTGCCGCCGAAGAAGAAGGCTGGTGGGAAGGGCTCATAGGCCCTGGTGCTGCGATTGACACGGACCAATTCTTTGTGGTCTGTCCCAATATCATCGGCGGCTGTTACGGTTCGACCGGGCCGTCGTCGCCCGCACCGACATCGATCGATCCGGAACGGAACCCGTGGGGGTCGCGCTTCCCGCTGATCACCATCCGCGATTCGGTCCGGGCAGAAGCCGTGCTCGCGGACGGTCTCGGCATCGACCGGTGGTCGTTGGTCATCGGGGGGTCGATGGGCGGCGCAAGGGCGATCGAATGGGCAGTGACTTTTCCGGACCGCGTTCGGCACTGTGCCGTGATCGCCTCCGGGGCCGAGTCCACGGCCGAGCAGCTCTCGTGGGGCCAAGCCCAGACGCTCGCGATTCGGCAGGACCCCAATTTCGCCGGGGGCGATTACTATTCGGGGATCTTCCCCGTCGACGGCCTCGGACTGGCCCGGCGCATCGCGCACATCACTTATCGATCGGCCACCGAGTTACATTACCGCTTCGGCCGGCACCCTCAGGACGACGAGGACCCCACGGGGCCCTGCGTGAACCGGCGCGGTCGGTACAGGGTCGAAAGCTATCTCGACCATCAAGCATCCAAATTGGCCGGTCGATTCGACGCGAACTCATATCTGTACGTCAATGACGCTCTGATGAGCCATGATGTTTCCCGCGGCCGAGGTTCTCTCAAAGAGGCGCTCGCGCGTTCTACCTGCGGATGGACGATCGTGGCGGTGGACTCCGATCGGTTGTTCTACCCCAAAGAATCCGAGATGCTCGCCCACGCCCTGCCGCAGCCCGTTGAGGTCGGGTACATTAGCTCTCCCAGCGGGCACGATGGATTTCTGATCGAAACCTCTCAGATCAGCAAATTCCTGCGTGACGGTGATGCATTGAAAGGTGCGGTCCTCGGATAGCTGATGCGGCGTGGGCGGTGTCTGTGAGAAGCTCCCGGCCATGCATAGGATGGGAATTATGACTCAAAATCCCGTCGTCGAATTCTCCCGTCCCGAAGCCGACCGTCCCGGAACACACCTCGTGCTCATGCTTCACGGGTACGGATCCCATGAGAAGGACCTCCTTGGACTTCTCCCCGCCCTGCCCGAAGAAGGCTTCACCTACGCGGCCATGAGGGCGCCGGGAGCCATGCCCGGCGGAATGCCGGGCTACAGCTGGTTCGAGCTCCAAGGCACGTTCGGGGAAGACATCACGGCCGACGCTGAGGAAGTCGAGAGGGCCGCTGCCGACGTGATCGCCTGGATCGATGAGGCATCATCCGACTACGCGGATGTCACACTGTTCGGATTTTCTCAAGGTATGGCGATCGCCAGCTCGGTGATTCGCCATCGACCGGACTTGGCCTGCGCCGTCGTCGGACTGTCTGGGTTCGTGCTCGATTCGGCAGACGAATTCTTTGACGACGCCGCCCTCGCAGCCTCTTCGCCGCGTATTCCGTTCTTCTACGGGCGAGATCAGGAGGATCCCGTGATCCCCGCCGATATGGTCGCGTTCAATCTCGATTGGCTTCGCGATCACACCGATGTGACCAAAGTGCTTTATGCCGGGATGGGCCACGGCGTGAGCAATCAGGAGATCAAACACGTCTCCGAGTTCCTGTGCCACGTCCTCCGGTAGCGTCCCTTTTCTCACGAACCTGCGCGTTGATCAGGGGAAACGGCGAGTAGTGTGTCGGGCATGACAAATATGATGATGGTGCGAGTTCCCGAAGCCAATAAGAATTTCGAAATCGTCAACGTCCCTATCCCGGAGCCGCGTGCCGGCCAGGTTCGTGTCAAAGTCCACGCGTGCGGGGTCTGCCATTCGGATGCATTCACTGTGGCCGGGGCGATGGGCAATGAGTTTCCGCGGTCGCCCGGTCATGAGATCGCGGGCGAAATTGATGCCGTCGGTGATGGCGTCACCGCGTGGTCTCCCGGTCAGAGAGTCGGGGTCGGCTGGTTCGGTGGCTGTGATTTTACGTGTGAAGCGTGCCGTCGCGGTGACTTCGTTTCGTGTGAGAACGGCGAAATCCCGGGGATCCACTACGACGGAGGCTACGCGGAATACGCCGTCGTGCCGGCGGAAGCGCTCGCTTCGATACCGGACGACCTCTCTGACGTCGATGCGGCTCCGTTGCTTTGTGCTGGAGTGACCACTTTCAATGCATTGCGGAAATCCTCCGCCAGACCGGGCGACGTCGTCGCGGTCCTGGGCGTCGGAGGCCTCGGACACCTGGCAGTTCAGTACGCCGCGAAAATGGGGTTCGAAACCGTCGCGATTGCTCGGGGTACAGCGAAGAAGGACCTCGCCCTCGAGCTCGGTGCTCATCATTACATCGACTCCACCTCAACCGATCCGGCCGAAGAGCTCAACAAGCTCGGTGGTGCGAATGTGGTGTTGGCCACCGTGACGGCGCCGGATGCCATGACCGCGGTCCTGGGCGGCCTCAAACCCCGGGGCGAGCTCATGGTCGTCGGTGCTTCAGCCGATCCGATGCAGATTCCGCCCTTCGCATTGATCCCAGGATCCCTCGCCGTACAGGGTCACGCATCCGGAACTTCTCAGGACTCCGAAGACGCCATGCGTTTCAGCGTTCTGACAGGGGTCAACGCCCAGATCGAAACCGTTCCCCTCGCGAAGGCCCAGTCTGCCTTCGACAAAATGATGGCCGGTGACGCCAGGTTCCGCATGGTCCTGACCATGGACTCCTAGCCGGCGGCGGGGGAATCTTCCCGCTCAATGCGGATTGTGACCTCTCCGAGTGCAACGGTGTCGCCCGGATGCAGCTGCTTCCCGCGCTGGAATTCGGGCTCACCGTTGACGAAGACGTGGCCCTCGGCGATGATTTCCCGTGCCTCAGCGCCATCCTCCACGAGGCTCGCGAATTTCAGTAATTGGCCTAGTCGCATCATGTCTTCACGAATTTCGACTGGCTGAGCGTCTTGAGTGGTCATGCGCATGAGTCTATCGGCACGCACTAGGAGGGCGACTATTACCGTATTTTTCCGGGCCGCTGTCCTCTGACGAGAGGCCGTGCCGTTCGGCGCCGAAACCGAAACCCGTCCCAGCGTCGCGAACCGGTAGGCTGGTAGGCGAATCAAGCCCTTGCACGCGTCGCAAACCGGCGGCGCGCGACGACTAATGGAGTGAACAATACCTATGGCATCAAAGTCCACGCTGGATAACGTCATCACGCTGGCCAAACGCCGCGGATTCGTTTTTCAGGCCGGTGAGATCTACGGCGGTTCCCGGTCGGCGTGGGACTACGGCCCGCTCGGAGCCGAGCTGAAGGAAAACATTCGCCAACTCTGGTGGCAGAACTTCGTGCGATCGCGCGAGGACATGGTCGGGTTGGACTCTTCGATTATTCTGCCCACGCCCGTGTGGGAAGCGTCGGGCCACGTCGAGACGTTCACCGACCCGCTGGTCGAATCGCTCCACACCCATCGGCGTTACCGTGCCGACCACCTGATCGAGGCCTACGAGAAGAAGCATGGTCATCCGCCGGCCAATGGCCTCGCGGACATCAACGATCCGGAGACTGGCCAGCCAGGGAATTGGACAGAACCGCAACAGTTCTCGGGTCTGATGAAGACTTACCTGGGAGCCGTTGACAACGAGGAAGGTCTCCACTTCCTCCGTCCAGAAACCGCGCAAGGCATATTCGTCAACTTCAACAATGTGGTGACTGCTTCTCGCAAGCGCCCGCCGTTCGGAATCGGCCAGATCGGCAAGGCCTTCCGTAACGAGATCACGCCGGGCAACTTCATCTTCCGGACCCGCGAGTTCGAACAGATGGAGATTGAATTCTTCACGCACCCTGATGACGCCCCCAAGTACTTCGAGACCTGGGTCGAGGACTGCTGGAACTGGTTCGTGGACCTCGGCATCAACCCGGACAACATGAGGAAGTTCGACGTCCCCGAAGACGACCGCGCGCATTACTCCGCCGGGACCATCGACATCGAATACAAGTTCGGTTTCCAGGGCAATGAGTGGGGCGAACTCATGGGTGTGGCCAACCGCACCGACTACGACCTCGGTGTCCACAACGAACATTCCAATACGCGTCTGGAGTACTTCGACCAGGGTACGGGACAGCGTTACGTTCCGTACGTGATCGAGCCGTCCTTCGGACTGACCCGCTCGATGATGGCTTTCTTGGTCGACGCTTACACCGAGGACGAAGCGCCCAATACCAAGGGTGGCGTGGATACCCGCACTGTCCTCAAATTGGATCCGCGCCTTGCGCCGGTCAAGGCCGCGGTCTTGCCGTTGTCCAAGAAAGAGACGCTGACTCCGACCGCGGAGAAGCTCGCCTCGGATCTGCGGAAGAACTGGAACGTCGACTTCGACACGTCCGGCGCGATCGGTCGTCGTTATCGCCGCCAGGATGAGATCGGAACGCCGTTCTGCATCACTGTGGACTTCGAGACTCTCGAAGACAACGCCGTCACGATTCGTGAGCGGGACTCCATGGCTCAAGAGCGCGTCAGCTTGGACCAGGTCAAGTCCTACCTCGCGGGACAGCTGATCAAATAACTCAAGGGAGAGCGGTATGGCGGACTACACGATCCGTGGGTGGCAAGAGGGCGACGACCTGCAGTTGATGCAGATCTGGCCCGATGCCGACAATATTCAGGCCTCCGTTTTCCGCGCGAAGCTGGGGCCGGATGGCGAGCAACCGTGGCAACGGACTGTAGTCGCCGAACACGACGGCGTTCCCGTCGCCGCCGGGACGGTCTACGAGACCTCGCTGCATTCGTCCCGGCTGTGGGCCTACATCGAGGTCGCGCCTGACCATCGGAGGTTCGGCCTGGGAAAGCGTCTTCTCGAGGCGCTTCGGGAAGCGGCGCAAACTGCCCCGTCGGGCATCACGGCGTTGCGTACCAAGATTGTGCCCGAGACTTCTGGTGCCGGTTTCGCCCAGTGGGCCGGGCTCGGCTCAATCCAGCGGACCCGAATGATCCGAGTCGAGGCCGGGGCCCTTCCCCAACGGCCTTTGCGAGTCGACGGTGACGGCAACCTCGATCAAGCCATCGAAGACTTGGCGACAGGGTCGCTTGAGCTGACCCAGGCCGTCTGGGACTTCTACCGTCGAGTCCATGATTGGGACCCGCCGGCCGAGCAGTCCTTGGGTCGGGTCAACAGGCTGTTCCTCTCCGACGAAGCGGAAGCATACGGCGCAATCGTGATGCGGGACGGCGTACTGGAGGCCCAAAAGAACGGGTCAAAAGCTCCGATTGCGGCTTTTGCGGTCAGCTACCGTGCCTTGGACGCCGACGCCCCTGGGCGCGAGGTATCCGATGAGGAGGCGACCGAGGTTCTACTCGGCTACGACCTCGATCGAGTCCGCTCGGGTGAGGACGTCGAACAGTTGCTCGCACTGCTCGTGGCCCAGTACCCCGTGGTCATTGAAGTAGACGATTCGATGCGCATTCTCACGGAACTGGTTGAAGCTCTCCTCCACAGGGGAACGGCTAGCGTCGAGGAAGAGGCCCTCGTGGTCGCGGACCATTAGGTCGCGGTACCCCGGGGAACAGGATGGACGATCTGCGCGTTGAACGTATTTTGCGCGCCGTGGAGTGTGTTCCCACCGGCCGCGTAGCGACCTACGGTCTCATCGGTCGGATCGTAGGAGAGTCTCCGCGCGTCGTCGGAATTGTTCTCGCGCGGTGGGGCTCTTCCGTGCCCTGGTGGCGTGTCGTCAATGCCCAAGGCGTCATCCCCGGGCACGGTGGGGAGGCCTACGACCATTGGGTTCGGGAGGATTTGCTCGACCTGGCTACCGCCCGCCCGGATCGCTCGGGAGCGGGCGGCGTCGTCCGGGTCCGGGTCAGAACCTTGTTGGCCGAGGAAAGCTGCTTGCGCCTGGCCTGGGCCCGCGCGATCAAGAACCTCGACGATGAAGGCCCCGCCGACCCTGGAACAGCTGCCGGCTAGTTGGTCAGGACGTTCGCTGGCCAGGTGTAGGCCATGACCCCGCCGTCCACGGTGATGGTTTCGCCGGTCACGAAGGAAGAGTCGTCGGAGGCGAGAAAAGCCACGACGGCAGCGACTTCTTCCGGCTTGCCGAGTCGTTCGAGCGGAGTGACGCGGGCCTGCTGCTCCCGGAAACTCTTGCCCTCGGCGTCGGCGCCGCCCACCAGTTCGTCCACGAGAGGGGTCTCGATGGTTCCTGGACAGACCGCATTGGCGCGAATGTTCCGAGAGCCGTAATCCGTGGCGGTGGCCCGAGTAAAGTTCACAACCCCGCCCTTGGCGGCGTTGTACCCGGAGCGGTCGGCATCTGCGGCGAGCCCCGAGAAGGACGCCATATTGACGATCGCGCCCTTGCCCGTGGCGAACATCAGGGGAACGAGGTACTTCGTCATGAGGAACGTTCCTCTGAGATCCACGGCGATTATTTTGTCGAAAAGCTCCGTGGGATATTCGTGGACCTTCCCGCCTTTGTTGTCCACCCCGGCATTGTTGATCAGCGCGTCTACGGTGCCCCACGTTTTGCCGAGTTCAGAAGCCAGACTCTTGACGGCTTCTTCGTCCGAGATGTCCACGACGTGGGTCTGTGCCTCGGCCCCGGTTTCTCGCACCGAGTCAGCAGTCTTGGCCAATTCATCGGAATTGACATCAACGAGGGCCAGGGTTGCTCCTTCTTCACCCAAACGGCGGGCCGATGCCTGTCCAATTCCGGTGGCCGCTCCCGTGATGACGACCCGGCGGTTCTGAAATCGTTGCATGGTCTGTCCTTCTTCAAGAGGGGACTGGCTCCTCGCCAGACCGGGAACGTCCCGGCACTCCAACCGTAGAAAGTCGACCGATCAACCGTCGAGACCTGTGGCCGAATTCATCGCAGGGACGAATAGAATACCTAAATCAAGTATGTTCGGCGAAAGCCACGCGGAGGAGACCTGAGTGAATACCACCGGTACAGGAATTTCGGGACCCAGCCAGGCCGAGATCGCCGAGGGGCGGCGAGCCTATGATCTTGACCGTGAGCACGTGTTCCATTCTTGGTCCGCACAGGCGGCTTTGAAACCGATGACCGTGACGAAAACCGAAGGCCCTTTCGTCTGGGACGGGGAAGGACGCAGACTGCTCGATTTCTCGTCCCAAATGGTCAACACCAATATCGGCCACCAGCACCCAGCGGTGGTGCAGGCCATCCGGGACCAGGCGGAGAAGATCTGCACGATCGCACCTTCCCACGTCAACCCGGCCCGCTCCGAGGCGGCGCGGCTTATCGCCGAACTCGCGCCGGGCGATCTGAACCATATTTTCTTCACCAACGGAGGAGCGGATGCGAATGAGCACGCGATCCGGATGGCCCGGCTGCACACCGGCCGCCGCAAGGTGCTCTCCGCCTACCGGAGCTACCACGGTGGGACGGAACTTGCGGTCAATGTGACGGGGGACCCCCGGCGATTCGCGAACGATCACGGCGACGCGGGCGTCGCGCACTTCATGCCGGCCTATCCGTACCGTTCCTACTTCAATTCCACCAGCGAGACCGAAGAGACAGAGCGAGCACTGCGGCATCTGGAGGACGTGATTCTGCTCGAGGGCCCGCAGACAATCGCAGCCATCATCCTGGAAACAGTTCCCGGAACGGCCGGAATATACTTGCCCCCGCCCGGATATCTGCAGGGCGTGCGCGAACTGGCCGACCGATATGGAATTGTCTACATAGCCGACGAAGTGATGGCCGGGTTCGGCCGCACCGGCGCCTGGTTCGCGGTCGAGCACTGGGATGTTCGTCCCGACCTCATGACCTTCGCCAAGGGCGTCAATTCCGGTTATGTTCCGCTGGGTGGCGTCGCGATCTCCGAGGCCATTTACCAGACATTTGCGGAACAGCCCTATCCGGGCGGGCTGACGTATTCGGGGCACCCGTTGGCCTGCGCCGCTGCGGTGGCCACCATTGAGGCCATGACCTCCGAGAAGATGGTCGACAACGCTGCGCACCTGGGGACCGACATCTTTGGGCCGGGTCTGCAGAAGATCGCCGAAAGACATCCATCGGTTGGAGACGTGCGGGGCCTTGGCTGTTTTTGGGCGATCGAATTGGTCAAGAACCGCGAGACCAAGGAGCCGTTGGCCGAATACGGAGGCTCCTCACCCGAAATGAACGAGCTGATCGGCGCTCTCACGGCGGCCGGCATGCTGCCGTTCGCCAACTTCAACCGCATACACATCGCGCCCCCGTTGAACCTGACGGACGAGCAAGCGCGGGAAGGACTCGAGATCATCGACACGGCGTTGACTGTGGCGGACGCGCACACCCTCTGACGCCGTCATAGGGGTAGGCGAGGCGGAACCTGTGGGCGTTCCGGCAGCCGTCCGAGCGCCCGGTAGTGCGATCTCACCCTGGGAGTCCAGCCGAGACCGCGCACGAACACCTCCGACTGTGAGAAAATTGGCCCGTGACTACAGCAATTCCCACACGTCTCGCATTGCCTCCGCTTCAGCTCGGCCACCTCACGGTGGACGTGCCGGTGGTCCTTGCGCCCATGGCGGGCGTGACCAACAGGTCTTTCCGGAGACTTTGCCGGGAATACGGTGGGGGGCTGTACGTGACGGAGATGGTGACCGCCCGGGCGCTGGCCGAGCGACGCCCGGAATCGTTGCGCATCATCGAGCACGACGAGGACGAAAAGATCCGTTCGATCCAGATCTACGGAGTGGACGCCGTCAACGTCGGAAAAGCCGTGCGGATGGTCGCGGAGGAGGGACGTGCTGACCACATCGACCTCAATTTCGGGTGTCCCGTTCCCAAAGTCACCAAAAACGGTGGCGGCTCGGCCCTGCCGTGGAAAACCGACCTCTTCGAAGCGATTGTGACAACCGCGGTACGGGAGGCCTCACGTGGCGAAATCCCGGTGACGGTCAAGATGCGCAAAGGCATAGACGACGAGCACATCACGTTCCTCGACGCTGCAAAGACCGCCCGTGATGCCGGGGTAGCCGCGATTGCCCTGCACGGACGTACGGCGGCCCAGCACTATTCGGGCCAGGCCGATTGGGATTCCATCGCCGAACTCCGAGAAGCGATCCCGGATGTTCCGGTCCTCGGAAACGGGGACATCTGGTCCGCAGAGGACGCTGCGCGCATGGTCGAGCAGACGGGAGTCGACGGCGTCGTCATCGGGCGCGGATGCCAAGGACGACCGTGGCTTTTCGGCGATCTGCAAGCGGCCTTCGAGGGTCGGGAAGACCGATTCCGCCCGGGTGTCGCGGAGGTTGCCCAGATCATCTACCGTCATGCCGAATTGCTCGTAGAGACCTTCGGCGAAGAGCACCGCGGCATGCGCGAGATCCGCAAGCACATCGCGTGGTACTTCAAGGGGTACCCCGTGGGCGGGGAACTGCGGGCGCAGATGGCCCAGGTCGAGCGCCTTGAACAGTTCCGTGAATTGCTGGGCCAGCTGGATCTGTCCTTGCCGTATCCGGGTGCCGACGTTGAAGGGCCTCGTGGGCGCGCGGGTTCGCCCAAGAAGCCGCATCTGCCCGACGGCTGGCTCGACTCTCGAATTCTCGGCGATGCCGAACGCTTGGGCCTCGCTGACGCGGAGCTCGATATCTCGGGAGGCTGATATCGTGCGGCTTGCGGTGTTGTTGTGGACAAACACCGTGCATCCGCGGAATCGCGCGGTACTGTGGGGTTTGTTCGATTTCTCCGACAAAGGTGCACGCGTCCATGTCTTCCCCGACTGAACCGAATCAGCCCGGCTACTCGCCGCGCGATGCAGACCGGTGGTTGCCGGAGCACCACAAAAACCTCTACCGGAGTCAGTTCGAGCGCGATCGGGCGAGGGTTCTCCATTCCTCGGCCCTGCGCCGCCTGGGCTTCAAAACCCAGGTCGTCTCGCCGAGTTCGGACGACTTCATCCGCACCCGCCTGACGCACTCGCTCGAGGTCGCCCAGGTGGGTCGAGAGGTGGGGCGCATGATCGGCTGCGACCCGGACGTCGTCGACGCCGCATGCCTGGCCCACGATCTGGGGCACCCGCCCTTCGGACATAATGGAGAGGCCGCCCTGGACGTGATCGCGGCACAAGCAGGCGGATTCGAAGGCAACGCCCAGACCCTTCGCCTCCTGAGCCGACTCGAGCCCAAAGTGATCATGCCCGATGGCCACTCCGCGGGCCTGAATCTGACCCGCGCTTGTCTCGACGCCGCGTGCAAATACCCGTGGACCAAGGAAGACGCACCGGTCACCAACGGTCGCAAGAGCCGGAAATTCGGTGTCTACGAGGATGACCTGCCTGTCTTCGAATGGTTCCGGGACGGCGCACCTCCAGGCCAGAAATGCTTGGAAGCCCAGGTCATGGACCTCGCCGACGATATTTCCTATTCCGTTCACGACGTCGAGGACGCCGTCTTCGGGGGTCATGTGCAGTTGGGGTGGATGGATCGACCAGCGGAACGCGATCGGGTCATGACATGGACCCAGCGCTGGTACATGCCGGATACCGACCCTGAGGAACTCGAAGCCGCGCTGGTGCGGCTTCAGCATCTGGACGAGTGGCTGCCCCTGATGACCGGAACGCGGGCATCGATGGCGGCTCTCAAGGCGCTGACGAGCCGACTCATTGGGCGGTTCGCGGGAGAGGCCATTGCGGCGACCCGTGCGGAGTACGGCCAGGGCAATTTGACCCGTTATGATGCCCAGTTGCGTATTCCGCGGGACACCCTCACGGAGATCGCGGTCATGAAGGGGATCGCTACCGCATACGTCATGGCAGTCAGGGATCAGGGACCTTTGTACGAAAATCAGCGCGAAATGCTTGCCGTGCTGGTCGAGGCTCTCATGGATACCGACGGACTCTTCCTTGACCCTGTGTTCGCTGCGGATTGGCGGGAGACGGATCGGCAGGATGAGGCTGGTCGGTTGCGGTTGGTCGTCGACCAGGTTGCATCGCTCACAGATTCCTCGGCCGTACGCCTTCAGGACCGCATCACCGGATTGAATTGGCGCATCGGAGACAAGCCTCTGTGGTGAATCCTCCACGGTCGGAGAATTCGCGCGACGACGATTTGTCAGGCCGGATAAACTGGCCCTTGTGGCTGGTTTGATTCGACGCGAGGACATAGACGAGGTGCGCTCTCGCACCGACATCCGAGAGGTTGTCGAAGGCTACGTCACGCTCAAATCCGCGGGCATCGGCTCTTACAAAGGACTGTGCCCTTTTCACGACGAGCGGACCCCTTCATTCCATGTCCGCCCCCAAATGGGTACCTACCACTGCTTCGGGTGCGGTGAGTCGGGCGACGTCATCTCCTTCCTCATGGAGATGGATCACACCTCTTTCTCCGAGACGGTCGAGCGGCTGGCGGCTCGTATCGGTTTCGAATTGCACTATGAACAGGGCACCGGCCCGACTCGGGAAGAGAAGGGGCGTCGGCAGCGTCTCATCGACGCGCACAAAATTGCACAGGAATTCTTCGAGAAAGCCTTGTACACCCGTCAAGCCTCGGTTGCCCAGAATTTCTTGGGTGGTCGCGGGTTCGACGGAGAGGCCGCCCGGAAATTCGGCATCGGTTATGCACCGCAGGGCTGGTCGAATCTGCTCAAACACCTTCGGGATCGGGGATACACCGACGAAGAGCTCAAAGCCACCGGAATGTTTTCAGAGGGGCAGAGAGGCCTGTACGACCGTTTCCGAGGCCGTCTGATCTGGCCTATCCGAAACATCACGGGGGAGACCATAGGTTTTGGCGCCCGAAGACTTTTCGAGGATGACAAAGGTCCCAAATACCTCAACACGCCGGAAACGCAGCTCTACAAGAAGTCCCAAGTTCTCTACGGGATCGACCTTGCCAAACGAAAAATCGCCCAGGGAAAGCAGATCGTCGTCGTCGAGGGGTACACCGACGTGATGGCCGCGCACCTGGCAGGTATCGAAACAGCCGTCGCGACGTGCGGTACCGCATTCGGAACGGAGCACATCAAGATCGTGCGACGTCTATTGGGGGACGACGGAAGCGGTGGAGAAGTGGTGTTCACTTTCGACGGGGACGAAGCCGGGCAGAAGGCGGCCCTCCACGCTTTCCAAGAGGATCAGCGGTTCACCGCACAAACCTACGTGTGCGTTGCACCTGACGGGATGGATCCGTGCGACTTGCGGCTCAAGCGGGGGGACAGAGCCGTTCGGGACCTGCTCAAGGCCAAGCGTCCCCTCTTCGAATTCGCGATACGGGTTACGCTCCGGGATTATGACCTGGAGAGCATCGAAGGTCGTATACGCGCGATGCGTGTGGTCGCGCCCATGGTGGCCTCGATTCGGGACTCGGGGCTTCGGCAGGCCTACCAACGCGAGGTTTCTCGCTGGATCGGCGTCGACCTGCAGGAGCTCGACGGGGCAGTCCGCGCGGCGGCCAGGCAGCCGGCGGAGCGACGTCAAGAAGAGATTCAGGCCGCGTCCGCCGAGCACGAAACGGTTCCCGGGCCCGAGGCGGAGATGCCGGATTACAGGAACGATGCCGCAGCCCGCCGGGAGAAGCAGGCTCTCGAAGTGCTGGTCCAGGTGCCCGACTTAGTCGAACAGTCGCAATGGGAAGCCCTCGGCTCTATCAGAGTGCGGTACCGAATTCACCATGAGATCCTGCGAGGGGTCCTGGCGGCTCACGAAGACACCGAGACCGCCCCCGGCACCCGTTGGATCAATGGCATCCGCAACCACACTCACGATGCCGCACACGCCTTATTGGCGGAGCTGACTGTGGCTCCTTTGCCGGCCACGACGCAACGGCAGCTCGAGAACCATGCCGTGTCGATTCTGAACAGGCTGCTGGCGCAAGAGCTGAGCGTCCGACAACGAGACAAGGTGCGTGAGCTCGAACGGGTTGATTCCGTGGTCGAGGCAGAGCGTTTTCGGAGCATCCAGCGGGAGATCCTCGACCTCGAGGCCAAGCGTCGGCAGTTGTCCGAGGTTCGGTGACCAGCGTCACTCGCATGCGGTTTTGCGTCCCAGCGGCGAACGCTGTAAAGTCTAATGCTGTTGCGGACGTTGACAAACGTTCGGTAGCGGTCCCCCGTAGCTCAATTGGCAGAGCATTCGACTGTTAATCGAAGGGTTACTGGTTCGAGTCCAGTCGGGGGAGCAGTGGCCATCGCATGTGCGGTGTGAAGTAACCCGGTATCACGAAAGTGATGCCGGGTTTTTCTTTTGTCCAGTTGAACGAATGCACGTGCTTATTTCTGGACTATTCTCTTTCAAACCAAATAGAACGGCGCCCCGGCAGGCTATGGGCAAACCGGGGCGCCTAGGGGTTGGATGATGTGGCAGCGGGTCGAAATGGGGGATAGACCCACCGTGACATCCGTCGGACCCCTTCCGACATTCCCCAAGGATACTTCTATAACTGCCGATAGCTCAATTGAACTCGCTCAGGGATTCGACGTTCTTTTCCAATTCGTCACATCAATAAAGTACCGTCTAACGGGCTATAGCCTCGCGACCCAGGAAAATTGCGATGCCGATGAGGCTGTCCGACCCTCCCCGATTGCGCTCGATTAGACGATCTGCAAGACCGCCCGAAACATTGAGTTTTCTGCGCGGGTTCTCTGCCGTCGGACCGGGTCGTGTTTATTGGCGTCGGTCACAGGGTTGTGGCCCGCGTGTAAGGAACCCGGAGCGCCTGTATCTGTTCGGCTTTCGGGGTTTGTTCTCGATTTGAAACATTGTCACGTGGCGTGCCGGCGTCCAGGCCAGTGGCCGGGAATATTGATAATTCCTGAGGTTCAAGTGGCGCAACTCTCGGTATTGGCCCAAAAATGATAGGTTTGGCTGTGAAGTTCACCGGCATTCACTAGGGAGGCTTGATGTCTCACTCCATCGACAACGGAGAGACCGCTAACTACCAAAAGCCCCGTTCGTATCGGGGAGGCTTCAGCTCCCTCAAGGCTGGGGCCAGTCAGGTACTGGGTATCGGCAAGGTGGCCTCCCGACTGGGCCCCAAGCAGATCAAAGACGAAATCCAAATTGCAAAGCTCGAGCTGAAAGACAAGGGCATCAAGCTCGGCGTCGGCGCGGCATTCGTCGTCGTAGGGCTGGTTTTCCTGCTCTTCGCGACGATCGCATTGATCGGGGCCGCCATCGCCGGCCTCGCGACCGTTATGCCGTTGTGGCTTTCGGCCCTGCTCTTCGCCGCGCTATTTATCGTTCTTCTGGCGATCTTCGCTCTCGTCGGTTTGATGAAGATCAAGAAGCAGATGCCGCTCAAGCCGGAATCTGCGATCTTCGGATTCCTCTACGACCTTGGCGTGGCCAAGGAAGGCTCGTCCTACACCTCGAGCCGTGTGCGTCGTGAGATGCAAGAGAAGCAAGAGGCCAAGGCCGACGAGAAGCAGAAAGCCAAGGAAGAAAAGAAGCGCCAGGAGAAGTCCGGCCAGGCTCCGCAGAATGCTCAGCCGACGCAGGACCAGCTGGAGCAGCGCACCAAGGCGCGTCGCGATCACCTCAAGTCATTGCGGGACGACTTCGGAAACCAGTTCTCCTCGGTGCAGTCCTCTGCTACTGGCCTGGTGGACAAGTCCAAATCGGATGCCCAGTCGGCACCGGATCGCGCGAAGTCTGCCGCATCGAACTTCACCGCGAACATTTCCGACCCCGAGAACCTCAAGGCACGCTGGAAGCCGCTCACTGCCTTCGCAGTGTCGGCCGGCGCGTTCTTCGTGTTCCTCGGACGCCTGTTCAAGAAGAAGTAAGGCAACGGTCCCCGGTACCAACCGGACCTTGATTCACGAGGACGCCCGCTCACCCTTCGGTGGGCGGGCGTCGTTGCGTTGTGCGGGGCCTCGGAACCATGAGCCACGCCTCAGGGCGGCCTCGGCGACACTAGGTGTGTGATCGGTAGACTGTTGGGGACCGCGTGGACGCCACGACCCTTCGAACAGACGACGGAACGCCACCGACTTATGACTACCAAGCCCCTCAAGATCCTCATTGGCGCGGATACTTACCCGCCCGACGTCAACGGTGCGGCCCAATTCGGCCATCGATTGGCCATGGGAATGAAGGACCGTGGCCACGAAGTCCACGTCGTCGCGGCTCGTACTACCGGTGGCGCCTCGTACGACATCGAGATCGACGGGATCAGGGAGCATCGCCTGCGGTCGCACCACCCGCCGACGCACCCCTATTTCCGGTTTTGTTTTCCTTGGGAGATGCAATTCCGTGTGGGGCGGATCCTGGACCAGGTCAAGCCGGATGTGGTCCACATCCAATGCCACTACATTATTGGTCGGATGCTGTCCTGGGAATGCAAGCGTCGAGGGATTCGGATGGTTGCGACCAACCACTTCATGCCGGAGAACCTCAATCCTTTCCTGCCGTTTCCGCAGATTGCGCTGGACTTCATCTCGAAGTGCTCATGGAAAGACATGGAAAGGGTCCTCGGGCGGGCCGAATACGTCACCACGCCGACGCCGATCGGCGCGAAGGCGATGCACGATCACGGTTTCAAAACGCCGGTCATTCCGGTTTCCAACGGCATCGACTCGTCCGTCTACGAATTGGAGCACGGGGAGCAGATCGACAAGAGGGACTATCCCGTGATTTTCTTCGCCGGCCGGCTCGCGGTCGAGAAGAATATCGACGTCCTGATCAAGGCACTGTCTCTCTTGCCTGCCCATCTGAACGCCCACGTCGAATTGGCAGGAAGCGGAGAGATCGAGGATCAGCTCAAAGAAGTTTCTCGCGAAGTCGGGGTCGAGGACCGTGTCGATTTTCTGGGCTTCGTTTCGGACGCCGAATTGCGCGCCGGATACCTTCGTGCCGATATCTTCTGCCAGCCCGGGACCGCAGAATTGCAGTCACTGGTCACGCTCGAGGCGATGTCGGCCTCCACGCCCGTAGTTCTGGCCGATGCTTTGGCATTGCCCCACTTGGTGCGCGAGGGCGAGAACGGGTATCTGTTCGAGCCCGGGAACGAAAAGGACCTCAGCGAGAAGCTCTTGCGTATCTTGACGGCCTCGGAAGAGACCCGACGCCGAATGGGCGAAATCAGTCACACCATGGTCAAGCAGCATTCCGTGGAGAAGACGTGGGATGCTTTCGAGGCCATGTACAACGGTTCCTACAATGGGCCCGTGGGGCAGTGATCACGGCCAACCGTATTTTTGCGGTACGCAAGGACGTGAAGAACGGCCGACGATCCGAGGTGGCCGTGGGCGGGCTTTACATGCGGTATTCTAGATAGCTGTTCGGCCCTGTTCACCGCGGGACCGGGAAAATATCATTCGGGGGGTTAGCTCAGCTGGTCAGAGCAGAGGACTCATAATCCTTTGGTCGCGGGTTCAAGCCCCGCACCCCCTACCGCTGAAAACCCTATGATACCGGCCGAACGCTTGATACAAAGGCTGGTATGCAAACGGTTGGAGAAACAAGCTGCACACCATTGTGCACACCATTAAGACAAGAAGAGCCCCGCCAGGACCACACCTGACGGGGCTCTTTTTTGCGTTCCCTAGGACGACTTCCGGGCCTTGAAATCAGCCAACGACACCACACAGCCACGCGGCCCCACCTCGGCACCAGGGTCCGGAGCGCTGAACAAAGCATCACCGACCTTATCGGCGACCGTGACCTTCATCTCATCCAGCACGTGTTGGTAACGCGTCAGCATCGACGATTGCGACCAGCCCATCACATCCATCACCACTCGAGGATCCACACCCAACGACAACAGCACTGTCGCCGAAGTATGCCGAGCATCATGAACCCGCATCCCCTCGACCCCATGAGCCTCGGTGAACGCCTTCCACGCGGCCCGGTCGGTCTTGTTATCGATCGGTCGGCCATCCCGCCGCGTGAATACTAGGTCCCACGTCTTGCCATAGCTATCAGCAAACCCGACCCAATGCTCACCTTCTTCGACTTTGACTTGTTCTTGCACGGTCTTCTGCATCCACAAAGCCGTCGCCAAAGGACCAGGCAGAGAAACCGTACGAGTACCTGCAGCGGACTTGGTCTCCATCATCTGGAACCCACCACCGAACCGGTCCGGGCATTCAGCCGGCTTCACGCCGCACCTGCCCTTGACGCATCCGTGCTTCCACGGAAGGACACCCAACTCTCGACTGATACGCATCGTGCGCTTGTTCAGGTCTACATCCTCCCAGCACAATCCCAACCGTTCGCCCTGTCTCAACCCCAGAGCCAAAGCCACCATGAAGTTAGGACCCCAATCATCGTCGACCTCGGCCGCGGCTATTAGCTCGCGCGCCTTGGCCGGGGTAATGACTGTCGGGTCGAATTTCGCGGCTTTAGGAGCCTGTACTCCGGCGATAGGGTTCTTGCCTAGTCTGCCTCTTGCGACAGCATCGGAGAGGAGCTTGGAGAGGATCCGGTGGACTTGCAGGATGGTCGTTTCAGATCGGCCGGCCTCGCGCATGCGGGTTTCAACTCGGTCCAAATGAATGGATGAGAGGTTTTCCAGGGCAACGTTGGCCTCTGGCTGGGTCAGTACCCATCGGCGCAGGTAGCCGCGGTAGCCATTGAGGGTGCGTTCCCTGAGACGGTTCGCCGCAATGTTATTCAGCCAGTGCTCGATCCAGGCGCCGAGACTGGTTCGTTCCGGGTCGGCGAGAATTCCTTGGGCGAGCCCGTTGCGGTATTTCTTGGCGGCGTTGACGACTTCGGCGCGGGTCTTTTTGGTGAAGGTTTTACGGATCGGTTTGCCGGTGGTGGTGTTGGAGACGCGCACGGAGATCTGCCAGCGGCCGTCGGCGCGTTGGATGGGTTTGGACCCTTCACCGTTATCCCGACGGGTGTTACTTGTAGGCATGAGGGGTCCTTTCAGGCGACAAGATGGGGCAGGGTCGCTTCGCGCAGCTGGGAGCGCTCGGTTGTGGTGAGGGTGGTCATTCGGTCGGTGAGGACGGCCAGGGTGATGTCGAGGTCTTCGGCGATGTCGGCCGGGTGTTCCTGGGATTGTGCTCTGGCGAGGATTGCTGAAATGGGCGCCAATAATCGTGCTGCCCGTTCGCGGACGCGTGCTTCTATCCAGGCGCATTGGGTGCACTGGTGCCCGAGGATCATGTGGATGAGCTCGTGGGTCAGTGAGCACCGGGCTTCAACGCGAGTCAGCCTCACGTCGAGCCAGATATGTCTACCGTCGGTGCAAGCGGACCGTCCCCGTAGGTGGGCGAGGTAGATGCGGATGCCGCGGTACGTTGTTTCAAACCAAGGATCGAACATACCTTCGATTAGTAGTCGAAGGGGCTGACAACTTAAGCCATGTACAACAAATTAGTCGCTACTCGATGATTGTGGTTGCTGTTGTAGCAGGTTGGCCGGCAAAACGAGTGGCTCTGGGAAGACTCTGCCTGAGAGGTTTTCCACTGCTTCCCGGAGGTAAGGATAGGCGATGCTCGACATCTCTGTCTCCGCGAACTCAATCCCGGCTTCTTCAATCGAGCCTCTAGATAGATCGGTCTGCGACAAGTAGAGTGCATCGATTTCGACCCTGATGGATCCGATGTCTGTTGACTCTACTTCGGCGGCCATACGGAAGATCACTGTTCTGGTGGTCTTCTCGTTCTGTCCTGCCATCCGCATACCGTGATTGACTCTGACAGCAGCTTCCATCGGGCCTGATTGCGGAGTAGTAATTCCGAGCGCATGCGCAGCGGTTGCTTCCAGGCGGGAAAAGCGCAGTGTCTGAAATTCCAGAGAGTTGCGTAATGTCTCCAAAGGATTCATTTTGAAGATCTCACCTTGTAGTCTCTCGATTTGTCGCGGGTGAATCGGGTTGTCCATTTGCCACGTGGGCGTGATTCAGAAGTTATCTTGTGAGTTGGTGAGGCACCGTCGAGGGGCTCGAAATCAGTCGCGTCCAGCTTCAGCTCCATCCCGACTGCGTCTGCGTAGCGAACGAGAACCTCTAACCGCGGAGAGGAATCCAGGCACTCGATGGCGTCAAGGTCGTCAGTGTTCAGCTTGACCAGTTTTGCCATATGCTCGAGGGAGATGTCCTGCCGTTCCCGTGCGGTAATGAGCCTATCGATAACCCTGCTCCAGGCTTCCATCATATTGTCCATGGCCCGCTGCTTTGGCGTGCTCGTGTTCATGGCATCTCCTCTCCTGGCAAATGGTTCATGTACTCCGGGACTTCACAGTCTATCCCTCGAAGTTTCGCCTCCGCTCGGAGCCCCCAGAACCCACGTGTTGCATGATCGCTGGTAAGCCGCGTGAACGAGGTGTCAATGTGGATATTCTGAGCCTCCGAGCCCTGAGCAACAACCTTTCGCCCGAACTTTAACGCCAGCAACAACTTCTCCACCTCGTTCGGCTCCGCATAGTACAAGCGGAACAACAAGCGGTCCTCTTCTCGGGGCGCATCTTGGTTGATCTGGATCCGGAGCGATGCGATCTCTCCACCGCTCCGTTTCATGACCTTGGTTTCCCGCGGAACTCTTAACTTACCCTGAGTCGCCAGCTTTGCCTTGAGCTTGAGCTGGGAAATGACCAGTCGCTTGTCCGTGGCGTCGAGGTGGTCAAGGACGGACAGCTCAGAATTGATTGGGGATCCTCCGGTATTCGCCCGATACTTGAACCATATCCCGCCTTTGCGTGTGGCACGACCGTTCAGGATGATCTTTCGACCCATTAGTCTCGATTGCCTTCCTCTTCGATCTCATCTATGGGCCCACGCAACTGCTGTCCTTCGGAGGAGGTGTTGTCGGCGGCGAGGTCGTACTCGTAGTTTTCGGGTGGTGCGAGGTAGCCGGCTTCGCCGGGTCCGATGGCTTCGTCCGGGCCGGGTTGGTAGTTGGGTTGGGCCGGGGGTTGCCCGGCTTGGGTTATGGGGGTCGTGTTGCCACGATCATCAACTCCTTGCTCAGCTGTCACTAATACTCGGAGCAGGTCGATGACTACCTTGCGCGCTTTGGGGGACAGATTGTCCGAGCCGGGCGGAAGCTCCTCGGCCAGTGGGGGGCCGGGGGTAGGTCGTCCTGCGAGAGTGAACGCCACGTCTTCATGTACGCCAGCAAGCCAGGCAAGGGCACGAAGAGTGTCCTCGCTGGGGTGAGCTTTGTAGGTACCTGCCCGGAGATGATTGAAGGTCGTGTGCGTGAGCTCGAAGCCGTGGTCCTGGGCCAAAAAAGCCAGGCGTCGGCCGGAGAGCCCGCGATCTGCAACCGCCTTTTCGGCGAGTTCGCGTAGCGATGTCGGTGTGTTCACGGTCCCTAGACTCCCTGATTGTCTTTCACGTCTGGAAGTGCCCGAAAAAAGTTCGGTGACAACTGACAACCAACAACTCTACCTGTTCACTTAGGTAGTTCATGGGTGTCGCCTTGACACCTAAGTGCCGTATGGTGCATAGTGCAGTTGTCAAAGCGATTTTCAGGAGGCATGATGTCAGTATCCATAGCGCACAAGCGCCCCCGCACCTACCGGAAGGATTATTGGATGAAGGTCAAAGACCCGGCCATGATCCGCAGATGGCGCAAGCAACGCCACTACTCACAACGCGATCTGGCCTACCTAGTGCGCCGATCCCAGAACACCATCTACAAGCTAGAGAACGGCAAGCTACCCACCCTCTCCGAGGATCTGGCGCTGGCCATAGCGGCACGCCTGGATATCCCCTGGGAGGACCTGTTCTTGGAGGAGGAGATTAAACCCATGCCCCAATTGACAAATGGAACAAACAACGAACGGCAGGTGGCGTGATGAATGCACAGCGTCAACGCCATCGGGAGAAAACCATGATCAACACTGCCTTGTACTGGACCGGTTACAGCCTCGGCGAGATTAAGCATCGCTTCCGCGAAGCACGATGGGCCCGTCCCTTTAACCAAGGACGAGCCCATGCAACTACAGCAGCCAACCAACGCCACATCATGCGACGACTAGAAGAAGCCGGCGACCACATCCAGCACCGGCTAAACAAGGATCAGTTCAACGATATTCAGAAATTGGCGCGGCATTAGGCCGTTTCGGAATGATCGACGATTTCCCAGTTCGCGTCAAAAGTAATCCCTTCACCGGAATTGACCCGATCTTCCAATTGGCTCACTTGTCGTTTGAACCGAGCGTCCTGTTCCTCATCGAACGAGCCAAGCGGGAAATGGAACTGGACAGGCGATCCTACAGGGACCGTCCAGGTCTGAATTTCCTTCTCGTCGGTGAACGTGAAGATCAAAGGCCGCGGCATTGGGGAGTTGATCAAAACCCTATATAGCTCCTGCAAAGCGCCAAGAGTCCCAACAGGCATCTGCATCTTCTGCGGGGAGGCGGCTGCGGGATCAATAGTGAGCGTAGCGAGCTCAGACATAACAAATACTTCCTTTTCTCGTAACGGCCAGGTAGTTGGCGCTTCTGATCCTACGGGGAAAGGACACACCACCTAGGAGCAAACAACCATGACCACCCCCGCAACCGCCCAAGCCCAACGGCTCTACACCGTCGCAGACGCAGCCAAACAAATCGACGTCTCAATCGCCTACATCTACAAACGCATCAAAGACGGATCCCTGCCCTACGTCGACCTCGGCAAAGGAACAGGACGAGCCAAGACCAGGATCCGCGCCAGCGACCTCGACGCCTTCATCGAAGAACGCACCTTCAGCGACGCCCCCACCGGATACGCCGCATGAACAAGAACACCCTCATCCTCGCGGCCCTCGCCCTACTCCTCTTCGTAGCCTCCATCGCCACCACCGGAGGATTCAACGGCCTCACACTGGCCGCCGCAGCCACCGCCTGGGCCGCAGTAACCACACACACCCGCCACCTCACCAAGAACGGAGACCTCTAAATGACCACCAAGAACGAGCCCATCAAAGCCGATGCGACCATCACCGACATCGTCGCCGAAATCGTCGACCTCGACAACGAAATCGCCCCGCTACAAGCACGCCGGGACGAGCTGAACAAGCACCTGCGCAACCTCGAACCGGGCAAATACCACGCCGGAGCCTTTGAAATCACCGTCTCCGAATCCAAACGATTCAACAAAAAACGCTTCGAGCAGGACTTCCCACCTGCAGCCCACCGGCAGTTCTACGAGGAAACCGAACCGCAAATGGTCCTGGTCAAAGACCGCATTTCCAAGGCCGTCCAAGACGACTACTCCGACCGGTACGACAACCGCGTCACCGTCAAATAAAACCCCACCACCGCTTTAGGAGCACCCCCATGAAACAACCACCCATCGACGACCTATCCATCGTCCGCCGCGAAGAACTGAACACGCTACTGGTCGAAGCCGCACACCAAACCCAAACACGGCACATCCAGGCCGGCGTGACCGCACGCAACAACCGGGCAGCGTACCCAGCAATCCTGACGATGAGCTACGCCACCATCGCCGAAACACTCAACCGCGTCACCATCCACGTCGAAACCCTCACCGGGGACGCCGGGACCCACCTCGACGCCGAAACAAAAACAGCCCTAAGCATCCTTCACCAAGACCTGATCCGCATCGCCGCGAACTTCCGGTCCGCCTCCGAGCGAGCATATCGATCAACGGAGCAGGGGAGGGCCGCATGAAAGACCAGCACGCCGTCGACGAGGTCATCGACGCCCAACGCAAGACGCCACTGATGAAAGAACTTGCACAGGCCCTCGGGGTGAACTTCCCCGACTTGGACAAAGACCGGCAAGACGAGTTCATCGCCCGAACCACCGCGACCATGTTCTCCTACTTCCACACGAAAGTAGGGGACCGGATCACCGGAGAATACGAAACCCCCGATGACCTTTTCACCGTCCTAAACAACCTCGCCGGGGACGCCAACGTTGCCGACGACGCCGTACAGGACCTTTGGGAGCACGCCCGAAACCTCCAAGCCGCCCGCCTGGACCGACACTTCTTTACCGGCGGCGATACGAAATGAACACCACCATCCGCATCGCCGAAACCGGCAACACCGAAGCCGACACCGGGCCACGCCTGATAGCCGAAGCCCTGATCTCCACGATCGAAGAGAACATCACCAACCACCCCAGATCCCAACAGAAACGCATCGGCCCCTCCGAGATCGGGATGGACTGCACCCGACGACTGATCCACAAACTCGCCGGGCACACCGAACCCGAACGGGGCCCCGCCTGGAAACCCACCGTCGGTACCGCCTGCCACGCGCAGATGGAGGAATGGTTCGGCGCCCACCCGGAGGAATTCAAAGTCGAACAACGGGTCCTCGTCGGCCAGATCGGCAACGAGTACATCACCGGCTCCACCGACCTATTCATCCCTGACGAGGGAGCGGTCATCGACTGGAAGTTTGTCGGCCCGACCCGACTGAAGCAATACCGGTCCAAGGGGCCCGGCAACCAGTACCGGACCCAAGCTCACCTCTACGGGAAAGGGTGGGAGACCGCCGGCTACCCGGTGCAAACGGTGATGATCGCGTTTCTGCCGCGGGACGGGGAGCTATCGGATTCCTACTTCTGGTGGGAGCCCTACGACCCGATGATCGCGCTGAAAGCGCTGGTCAGGGCGAACCAGATACAGCAGGACATCACCAACAGGGGAGCCGAGAAGGTCCTCGAATCGTATGAGCCCTGTAAGGACCGGTGGTGCCCTTGGTGCGCGCCGGGAAACCGGATTCAAGCGAAGACCACCGCGGGCTCCATGTTCGCGGCCAACTAATAAGAAACAGCACAACCAGTAAAGGAAAAGACCACCATGTCAATGTTCACCCCTCCCGCTTCCCATTCCTGCAAGTTCGAATCGGTCGGCGACGTCAATGAAGGCGAGATCGTAGAAATCAGCGAGCCCGTCCAGGCCACGAAATTCCAGACCACCGAACCATCGTTCTGGCCTTCCGGGGACCCGATGATGCAGGTCAAGGTCACTCTCGCCACCGACCAGCGCGACCCGCAGGACCCATCGGATGACGGCAAGCGCGGACTCTGGGTCCTGGAATCCGGCAAACAGGGCGGACTGCTCTGGGCGATCCGGGAAGCGGTCAAAGCTGCCGGAGTCGACGATTTGAAAATCGGCGGGAAATTGCGGGTCGCTTTCACCGGTACGGACCCGGAGTCGAAGAACCCGCAGAATCCTCGCAAAATCTATCAAGCCTGGTATCAGGCCCCGGCCGCCGGTGGCGGCATGTTCGGTAGTGCTGCCGGGCAGGGCCAGGGACCGGCGACGACGACTGAGAACCAGATGGGACGCCCCACCCCGCAGCAGGCTCCCGCTCAGCAGGCGGGCCAGTATGCGCAGCAGGGATTCCCCATCGACGGTCAGCCCGCACCGGCCCAAGAGCAGGCACCCGGTATGGGCCAGTTCAACAACGGACAGAACACCCAACAGGCCCCGGCTCCGCAGCAGGCACCGAACACGGTCGATGCCGACACTGAAGCCCGCATCAAACAGCTGCTGGCCATGAACGTCGACACCACCTCGATCGTCAACGCCATCGGCAACCCGGCCGTCACGTCCACGGTGGTCGAGACCTACCGCAACACCGCCGCCTAACCAGCGGCCCCATTAGACCGCCCGGCGTCGAGGAAAAACACAACAAGGAAAAAGCACGTGGATGTGGCTTGGAGGGCTCAAACCAAAACACACCACAGCAACGTTTCCCTCGACGCCGGGCACCCCGACCACCAGAAAGGACCACCATGATCCTCCACCGGATCGCCGGCATCATCGGCACCCGCCGGGCCCTGCAACTGAAAGCCATCATCACCCTGACCAAACACGTGGCCGAAGGATCCGAGCACCGGTTCTACCGGCTCGGACAATTCGCCTACTACAGCGAACGCTTCGAACTCGAACAGGCGATCCCGGACAAACCCAGCAGGAAATACGACACCGCCGGCATCGTCCATTACGACAACACGTACCGGCTCAGGCACCCCGACTACTTCAAACAGGGGTACTCGACCGGGGGGCCCGTCCGTCGGCTCTACCAGGACGAGGCCGAATGAGACCGGCTGGCGCCTACATCACCGTCCGGGCACAACCGGAAGCCCACGGCTGGGCCTGGGAATGGGCATGCCGCCTCTGCGGCCACAGCCTCCAACTCGCCCCGGTACCCAACGGATGGGCCACCACCCTCGCCCTCGGACAAGCACACCTCATCCACGCCCACACACCCCGGCACCTGGACACCTACGGCGAAGCCGGAACATACCTCACCTAACCAAGAAGGAACACACCATGAAAGCACCCTCCATGACCGTCACCGCCGAGGACAAGAAAACCGGGCTCACCCTCGGAGAACTGTCCAAGTTCGTCTCCTGGGCCTATGCACAAGGCTCCACCGACACCACGACCGTCCGCGTCACCGTCGGCTTCAACAGCAACATCAAAACCATTTCAACCCGACAGGACAACTAAAACCATGAACACCACAGACCACTACATCCAAGCAGCGGAGACGCACATCGCCGAAGCGGAGCACGCCAATAAGGCAGGGCTGGTCAACGACATGGAAGCCCACCTCGCCCTGGCCGACGCCTACATCGGCCTCGGCCACCTCATCAACGAAACCACCACCGACGATGACGACGAGGTGTTGAGCTTCCAGGAACTCATGGGGGAGGAGCAGGCATGAGAGAGGCCCGGACCCTCCCCATCAACGAGGCCACCGTCGAAGCGATCGCGGAGAACCTCATCCCGCGCTGGGACCAGTTGGACCGGTTGCATCAGCGGGTCGCCAAGGAACAAATCCTCGACGGGCTCAACGCCGCCTGGCAAACCACCCACGGAGAGGACGACAGCGATGACGACTGAACATTACTTGGCAATTCGACACCTCCGTGGCACCGCAAACAGGGCCGACGACATAGGCGCATGGCGAGACGCGGCGGATTACCGTGCCGCCGCGAATGCACTAGAAGCTCTCGGCGGGAGGGACGACACGAAATGACTGACCTGGACCTCGAAGCAATCAAAGCCCGCGAGGAGGCGCTTAAGCGCTTCCCAGAGCCTGTCGATATTGAGACCGGCGAACCCGTGGATGACTGGGGCGACGCGGAGTGCAGCCGTGAGTCGTTCATCGATGGAGCTGCTTATGCCTTGTCCAGTCATCCACGGGCCATCACCGACGACATGATCGAGACAGGTGCAAAGGGCATACATCGCGACACCACACGCGGGTCGGAGCCGTGGGAAAGCGTGGACTCAATTCACGCGGGTAAATGTCTGAGAGCTTCCCGCGCCGCCCTCGAGGCCGTACTCGGGGAAAACCAATGAACCTCACTACCCTCGCCCTCTCCCTCGCCGGCATCGCCCTCGCCATCGGCATCATCCTCCCAGCGGCCCTCCTTGTAGCCGCCTACCTCGCCTTCACACTCACCACCGAGAAGGACCCCCAATATACCCCCACCAACCTGCGCAACCACAGTTAGGAGCGAAACCACACCACCATGAACACCCTCAACATCAACCAGACCGCAGTCGAGCTCAACCGGCACGGCATCAACACCATCCCCACACGCGACGACACGTCGAAACGACCCGCCATCGCCTGGAAACAATGGGCCACCGACCCGGTCCCAGCCACCAACATCGACAACTGGTTCCCCCAAGGAACCAGCCACGGCATCGGCATCACCACCGGCACCGGCTCCGGTGGCCTCGAAATGACCGAAATCGAAGGCCGCGCCGCCCACCAAATCCCCACACTCATCCAACGAGCACACGAAGCCGGGCACGGAGAGCTCATCAACCGCATCATGGCCGGCTGGACCGAACAATCACCCTCCGGCGGCTACCACTGGATCTACCGTCTCGAAGGCATCGACGTACCCGGCAACACCGTCCTCGCCCGCAACCACAACCGCGAAGTCCTCATCGAAACCCGCGGCCAAGGCGGCTACTTCATAGCAGCCCCCACACCCGGCACCCACCACCACACCGGCCGCCCCTGGGTACGACTGACCGGCGGACCCGAAACCATCACCACCCTCACCGCCGACGAGCGCGAGACCTTCCACGCCCTACTGGCCACCTCCGACGAAACACCACCAACCCCAAAACCATCCCCAGCACCAGCATCGAATAACACCGGAGCAGGGGACTGGACCGAAGGGAAAAAACCCGGCGAACACTTCGAACTCGAAACCACCTGGGACCAAATCCTCACCCCACACGGCTGGCAATACATCGGCCTCACCACCCACAAGGGCGTGACCGGCAGAGCATGGCTCCGCCCCGGCAAAGACCCCGCCACACACCCCGACGACAAATCAGCCACCACCAGCCTGGCCGAAGACCGAGACCGCATGTACGTCTTCTCCACCAGCACAGACCTGCCCACCGACGAACCACTGACCAAGTTCTACGTCCACGCCCACCTCAACCACGGCGGCGACCTCACCGCCGCCGCACAGGCCCTCGCCCACGACGGGTGGGGCAAAGAAGCAACCATCAACATCGCCGACATCATGCCGGCCACACGAAAGGACCCCTCATGCTCACCATCGGAAACGTCAACCTCAACGACCTCGACATCGAAATCATCCGAACCTACAGCGCCAACCGGGGAGGACTCCTCACCTACGAACCCTGGGCCCCGGACGAATATCCCGACTCCGGTATCGAATGCAAGTTCAACGATGGAACCCGATACATCTTCATCAAAAAACGCACAGGAGAACTCATCATCGCCGACTGCCAATAACACAGTCGACATACCCGTCGAATCCGACACCGGCAACGCCTACCTACTCATCCACACCCACCACAACAAAATCCGCTACTGCACCGACCGCGGCCGCTGGTACGTCTGGAACGGCCACGTCTGGGAACAACAATCACCCGACGGTGGCAAGGTCCGTGAACTGGCCATCCACACCGCCGCACAACTACCCGCCGACGACAACCAACAAAAATCCTGGCGCAAAAAATCACTCTCCGCCCTCGGCATCACCAACACCCTCACCCAAGCACGCAACAACCCCGCCATCGCCATCACCTACAACCAATTCGACTCCCACCCCTGGGAACTGAACACCCCCGGCGGCATCATCGACCTCACCACCGGAGAACTCACACCACCCGACCCCGACAAACTCCACACCCGCACCACCAAAGTCACCCCCGACTTCAAAGCTGACAACCACATGTGGGAGACCTACCTCAAAACAACCTTCCCCGGCCACCCCGAACTCATCGACTACCTTCAACGCCTCATCGGATACACCGCCGTCGGCCGCGTCAAAGAACACATCCTCCCCTTCGCCTACGGATCCGGAGCAAACGGCAAATCAGTCCTCATGGAAACCATGACCGGGATCCTCAACGACTACGCAGCCACCACACCCTCCGGATTCTTCATGGCCTCCAAATACCAAGAGCACTCCACCGGCGTGGCCGACATAGCCGGAGCCAGAATGGTCACCGGATCCGAAGTCAACGCCTCCGACAAATTCGACGAGCAAAAAGTCAAACAACTCACCGGCGGCGACACCATCAAAGCCAGATTCATGCGCCAGGACTACTTCGAATTCCGGCCGACAGGAACCTTCTGGCTCTCCGGGAACTTCTACCCGACCGTCGAATCCGGCGGCGACTCCTTCTGGCGCAGACTGCGCCTGATCCCGTTCACCCACACCTTCACCGAAGAGGAACGGATCGAGGACCTGCAAGGGTTGCTACTCAATGAACACGCCCCGGCGATCCTCGCGTGGATCGTCAGGGGCGCCGCGGACTGCTACCGCAACGGGCTGCAGGAACCCGCGATCGTCACCGAAGCCACCGAGCAATACAAAGAATCCCAGGACACCGTGACACGGTTCCTCGACGAACGGTGCACCGTCCACCCCGGCAACCCCCACTACACAGCATCGGTTAAGAGATTCCGTCTGGCATACGAGAGCTACTGCACCGAAGAAGGTGACGAACCCGTCAAAGGACGAGCCCTTGCAACGCAACTCAAACACCACGGCCTCCTTGTCGGCCGGGAAGCACCAACCGTCCCTTCTGGTGCGGACCGGGTCTATGGGGGAGTGCAGCTGAACTCCGACGTGGAGGCAGAAACTGCTGACCACGGGCGGGCCGATTTGTTCGGGTGAACGGCTGAAAGTTGTGTAGCAACGATCCTTGAAGCAAGACTGGCTTGCCAAGTCGACATGGCCGATTTCTGCTACACAACTCGAAAAACGCTACTTAAGCTACACAACTTTCACCGAATGAACCCTAATGACCAGCAACTAACGGTTATCACCAGACAAACATTAAAGGTATCGAGGGTGCTACACAACTACACAAAAAGACAATTATCAAGCTCCTGCGCGCCCACGCAGAGAAAGTAACTGGACCATGTGTAGCTTGTGTCGCGAAAGACCAACATGAATAAAGCCACACCCCAACAAACCAGCATCGACCTACCCCAAGACCATCCACGCCCCGGTACCGGCGACTGGATCCTCAACGAAATCAAACACCCCGCACAAAACACCCAACGCATCGCACGACTCCACACCTGCCCCACCTGCCACACCATGATCCTCACCGGCTACAACGACGACACCGCAGCAACCCGAACCACCACCGACACCACCACCCTCACACCCGAACAAGCCACCATCCACGCCATCGCAGGCAGAACCCTCTACCACCTCACCACCACCGACCGCACATTCCGCCTCTACGAAATCGACAACCCCAACCACCCACCACCACTACTGACCAACCACATCTGCGGCCACCCACCACCCGGCCAGCCCCTCCTACAACCACCGGCACCGCAACCACCGGCCAACCAGCCACCACCCTTCTGAAAGGCCCACACCATGGCACACAGCCCCGCAGACCCAAACCGGGACGGATACGTCACCGCCTACCGAGACGGAACGCCGGTCAGGGTCCAGGTCACCGCCACTGACAAAACCTCCACGCTGACCATCCCGCTCGGAGCCAAAACCCTGGTCTCCATCAACCAACTCACCAAAAAGGGCCAGTGGTACCGGGCCAAACACGCAGCCACCTGGAGACAAGCCGGCCAACACGCCAGCATCCAGGCCGGCCTACCCACCGGCCTGGACTACATCCAGATCGACGCCTTCATCTACAAGCCCCGCCTGAATCGGTACGACCCAGGTAATACCTACCCGGTGCTGAAGTGGGCGATCGACGGGATGGTCGACTACGGGCTGATCCCAGACGACAACTGGACCCACCTCGACGGGCCCCACATCCACCACGGCGGCAAAGACAAAAACAATCCCCGCATCGAACTGGTCATCACCGAGAAGGAGAACCCGCATGCGTAACCCCAACCTCGCCTACCTCGCACAACGGTGGGAGCCACTGAACGAATACCGGTTCAAAGGATCCCCGCGACCCTGGCGGGAGCCAATCAACCGATGGCTACCCGAAGGCGAAGAAACCGCACCAACCAGCTCCGGACCTGCCCCGATGCACCTGACCACGTTCGCCCTCATCGAGGGCATAACGGCCGGTGTGCGCGACTGGACGATCCAGGCGGGGCGGAACCCCGAGCGACCCGTCCTACAGCTTCTGGAGGGCTTGGACGGTCTCGTTCCGGTCAGTCCGGCATCGGGGTCTTGGGCCCGGCAAGTGGCGGGCTGGGCTGCTGATACTGCGCACCGGACGAGGGAGCATCTGGGGGAGGTCACTGACGGGCAGCGGTTGAAGGCGGTCTGTCCGTGGTGTTGGTATCAGACGTTGGTGATCCGGTGCCTGGATGCCAACGGTGAGACGGTGCCGTTTGTCCGGTGTGAGTCGGGGGTTTGTGTACCGTCCGAGCATGAGGTCTCGACGTGGTGGGAGGGGTTGCCGTGTTGGCCGATGGCTGATTGGGAATGGTTGGCCTCGAAGTTGGATCATGTTTTTGATGATGCGGCCTAAAATGCGGTGCTTTTCAGAATATTCACAGAAAATAAAATGAACGGTAATGACCAGACAAACAATGGTGATTGCACCCCACACTTATCCACAAGTATCCTGGAAAAGAACTTCCCGCCTGCCCAAAAACAGGAAACAGGGGAGGGCGCAACCGCACAGACACGCTCCTAAAGTGACACGCGGCACAACTGAATAACCGTTCTCAAACAACGGCCACAAACCCCCAGGACCCGAACAGTCCTGGGGGTTTGTACTACCCCCCCACCAAGACCACCAAGGGGACCCACACCATGAACGAGACCACCACCAGGATCGCCGTCAACGAAGACGGCACCGGGCTAATACTGACCATCGAACCCAACGGCCCCATCATCCTCCTACCCACACTCACCGCACGAGTCCAAGGGACCGACGGCCCCGGATACATCCACGCCATCCTCCCCGGCGGCAAGACCATCAAGTGGGCAGCACACAACGTCTACAGCAGCGACATCATGCTGACCTATAACAGCATGCTCACACTCCCCGGCATCCACAGCATCGAACCACACCACCAACAAACCGATGCCTAAAGCACCACCCTCACGCTGCACGCAACCAGGCTGCGCCAACCTCGCCAACAACAAAGGACGCTGCGACCAACACCAATCATCAGGCTGGCAAGACCGCAGGCGACCACAAGACAAACGAACCACCACACAACGACTCGGCATCACCGAACACCAATGGTCCGAACTTAAAGTCACAGTCATGGCACAACACCACGGCACCTGCCACATATGCGGCAAACCAGGGGCAACCGAAGTCGACCACAAACTCGCCATAGCCCTCGGCGGAGCCAAGACCGACCTAAACAACCTCGCCCCGATCCACGAAACTCCATGCCACACGGAGAAAACGAAACGTGAACTTGCGATCCTGCGCCGACTGTCCAATGCTCGAAAAAGCAATCCCTCCGACGGCAGGATCTGAACCTGCCGGCCCCTAGGAAAAACGATCCTGTATATCCATCCAGGATTGAATATTCATACAGGGGGAGGGGAGTCAATCGAACAAAGTTCTGGCCTTCCCTGGGCGGCGCGGGTCAAAATGCGCACGCTAGCGCAGGTTGACGAGTACCCCTCGAACATTTCAACGAAAACTTTTGCATACACATGCACCGACGGGAGGTGAGCCTGAATGCCAGGACCGGCCGCCAAACCCAGGGCGATGCGCCTGATCGAAGGCAACGCCGCCCGACGCCCGCTGCCTCCCGAGGTGAACTTCGGCAAAGGTCTGCCCTCCAAGCCGGAGCATCCCGATGAGCTCGACGCTGATGGGAACTGGTTGTGGGATCAGATCATTGACCAGGCCAAGGATGCGGGCTTGTTGAAGCCGATTAATGCGGCCGCGATGGAGCATGTCTGTCAGACGTTCTCGCGGTGGCGGCAGGCTGTCCGGTTGCGGCAGGCCGAGGGCATCATGTCGGAGAACTCGCAGGGGCAGGTCATTGCCCCGTGGGTGAAGGTTGAGGAATCGGCCGGTCGTGAGTTCCGGGCGTGGTGCAAAGAGTTCGGTTTGACGCCGGCCGCTGAGGCTGGGTTGAAGGGACCGGAGGAGGATGACGCGGCGGGTAACCCGTTCGCCTGAACGATGACGTGAAGAGGTGATGATCGGCCGTGTTGGCTACTCCTCTCACGGTGAACCAGGTAAAAATGCCGTCCACGCGGCGCCTGAAACGGCTGAAGCTCTCCCCGGAGGTCGCGTTCTACCTGCTCTCCCGCGGCTACGAGCTGCCGGACTGCCCACCGTTGGTGAAGACACCGGAACCGTCGTGGGTCAAGGACGCGGTCTTCGACCCCGAACGGGTCGATCACGTCATCGCCTCGTTCCGCACCCTGCGGCACACGCAGGGCACCTGGGCGGGGAAACCGCTGGACCCGTCGCCGTGGCAGGTCGGACACATCCTCGCCCCGGTTTTCGGGTGGGTTCACCCGTCTGAGGACGACCCGACCCGGATGGTGCGGATCATCCGCAACGCGACCGTCGACGTTCCTCGCAAGAACGGGAAGTCGACCATCTGCGGCGGTATCGGACTGTACCTGACCGGGGCCGATTATGAGGCCGGTGCGCAGGTGATCGCGGCGGCCACGACTAAGGATCAGGCCGAGTTCGTGTTCAACCCGGTCAAGCAGCTGGCCGAGTCGTCGAAGGTGTTGCAACGATCGTTCGACACGGTCAAGGGCCGGATCATCCACAAACGGTCCTACAGTTACTTCCAGGTTGTTTCCGCCGTCGCTGAGGCCCAACACGGGGCCAACGTGCACGGTGCGATCATCGACGAGCTGCACATTCACCGGAAAAAGGACCTCGTCGAGGCCCTCGAGACCGGCACCGGCGCCCGTGAGCAGCCGCTGATTTTCAAGATCACGACCGCTGATGAAGGCAAAACGAACACTCCTTACGCCTCGAACCGGTCCTATATCGAGAAACTCGCCCGCGGCGTGTTCAAAGATGAGGCCACTTACGGGGTCATTTTCGCCGCCGATAAGGACGCGGACCCTTTCAAAGAGTCCACGTGGAAGGCAGCTAACCCTGGTTACGGGGTCACACCGACGAAATCGTCGATGCGGGCGGCAGCGAATAAGGCGAAGAATTCCCCGGCGGAGCTGGCCGCGTTCAAGCGACTCCGGTTGGGGATCCGCACCAAGGAAACCACCGGGTGGATTGAACTGGCCGATTGGAAACGTAACGCCGGGACCAGGATTGACGAGCGAGACCTGGCCGGGAGGGTAGCCTACGGAGGCCTGGACCTCGCGTCGGTCTCCGACCTGAACGCGTTGTGCTGGTTGATCCCGTTCGAGGACGAGACCGAGGGCTATGACGCGATCTGGCGGTTCTGGACCCCGGAGGATAACCTCCCGGCCCTGGACGAACGGACCGGCGGCAACGCGACCCGTTGGGTCAAAGACGGTTGGTTGACGCTGACGCCGGGCAACGTCTCCGACTACGACTTCATCAAAGAACAGATTCTCGCCGATGCTGAGACGTTCGAGGTCGCCTCCATCGGTTACGACCGGTGGAACTCTTCGCAGCTGGTCAATGACCTTGTCGAAGAGGACATGCCGATGATCAAGGTCGGACAGGGCTACGCCACCATGAACGCGGCGCTGGTGGAGCTGCAACGGCTCGTCAAGCTCGGGGCCGCTGGCAAGCCCGGCCAACACCGGCCCAGGGTCCGGCACGGCGGAAACCCCGTCGCCATGTGGTGTGTGGACAACCTGGCCGTGGATATGGACCCGGCCGGCAACGTCAAACCATCGAAAGCCAACAGCTCCGAAAAGATCGACGGCGTGTCCGCGCTTTTGGACGCCCTGTCGGAGGGCATGAACGGGCCGGCACCGACCCGGTCAGCGTACGAGGATGGCGGCACCGTACGGGCCGTCTAAGACCAACCACAAAAAAAGGGGACCGAGCCCGTGGGCAAACATCACGACATCTACCTGCGACAGCAGGTCGTGGTCACCACCCTGAACAACGATTCGCTATCCGGGACGGTGACCTACACCGACCGACACGAGATCACCCTCGAACACGTCGAGCTACTGACCAACAAAGACCCGGTCCCACTGGCCGGGGTCATCAACATTCAGGTCCCCGCCATTGCGTGGATTCAGGTCCACCACCAACGGAAGGAATAGTGAACTATGGGTCACGGAATCCGCGACGGCGACATCATCTCGCTGGATAATCAAAAGTCCGGGGCCCTGACCATGTCGCAACCCCTCATGGACTACCGGCCGGCCGGGAGCCTGGATCCTTACGACCTGTGGGCAACACAGCCCTCGGTCCGGACCGTCATCGGGTTTATCGCCCGGTCTGTCGCTTCTATCCCTTTTCACGTTTACCAGGGCGACTCGTCCGGTGGTAAGACGATCGATCCGACCAGCAAGATCCACCAGGCTCTGCACCGGCCGTGGCCGAAACAAGGGCAAGGTCGATTCATCGAGGCACTGGTCAACGACCTCTACATTTTCGGCCGGTGGGGATTCCTCGCCATGCCCGACGGGAGCGGCGGCTACGAATTCCCGAAACTGAAAGGCAACCGGTTCTCGACCGTCGTCGACGGATTCGGCCGGTATGAGGGCGTGGCGATCTGGCCGGAAAAGAGCGGGGAGCCGGAGATCATTCCGACAACTGACGTTGTCTTCGATATGGGCCCGGAACCGATCTTCGGTAAGCACCGTTACGGATCCACATCAGTGGCTACCCTCGACGATCTCGCCCGCGAGCTCACCGCCCTCGGCGATTACCGGGCAGACCTGTTCTCCAACGGTGCCAGGGTCCCGGCGGTGATCGAGCGACCCTCGACGGCGCCGAAATGGTCCGACGAGGCGTGGGGTCGATTCAAAACCGAATTCTCAACGTATAAAGCCGGCGGCGGCAACGCCGGAGGCACCCCGATCCTGGAGGATGGGATGACCTACCGGTCCGTGGATTCGGTGTCCCCGAAGGACGCCCAGTATGTCGACGTCCGCAAACTCGCGTTGGAAGAAGCCGCCGAAGCGCTGCACGTCCCGCCGGAGCTGGTCGGGGCCAGGCAAGGCACCTACAGCAACATCCTGGCGTTGCGTGAGCAGCTCTACCAGGATGTCCTGGGCCCGTTGATCCGGTGGACGCAAGAAGCTTTGAACGTCGGGTTGGCTCATCTGCTCGATGCGGACGAAGAGATCCGCGCCGACGTTGACTCGAAGTTGCGCACCGACCAGGCGACCAGGGCGAAGATCTACCAGACCACCGTCGGTGCGCCCATCCAGACGGTCAACGAGGCCCGTGCCGAACAGGGCTGGCCGGCCGTGGACGGCGGCGACGAGTTGATCACTCCAATGAACGTCACCCAAGGCGGGCTGGCGGGTCCGAACGATACGGGCCAGACCAATGAGCCGGACCCGGCGGATCCGTTGCCGGATCTGGAAGCTGGGTCGAGTTTGGGAAAAGCCGCAGCCCCGGAACGGGGCAAAGCTGACACCGCAGACGACACCGAGGCTGACAGTAGCGATGAGGGCGAGGCGGCCTTCACCGACCTCGACGCAGAACCGGTCCAAGGGGCGCTCGAGGCGATGACCGAGGCCGTGTCCAAGGAAATGAATCGGATCATCAGTGACGTTGCCTCCAGGCTTGGCTTCGATCGGGAAACCGGTGAGAAGGCCCGCTACTCGGATTCGTTCGTTCCGGGCCGGACCGTCGACGGCGGTGTGGACATGGCCGAAGCCTTAGCGGTCGCGTTCTCGGCTGAGGACCAGAAAGCGATCGTCGGGATCCTTGAAAACCATCTCGGCGACGTCGCCGCTGAAGCCTCGTTGCAGACCCTCGGGGAGTTGGGCGCCGACCTGGGCGTCTGGGCCCGCGAGAAGCAATACGGGTGGCTGTCCAAGGCCGGGAAATCCTACGCTCAGCTGCTGGTCGATGACGGGCTCTACCGGAAACTGCGCGATGTTCAAGAGAACGGGGTCCAGCAAGTCGAGCTCAGGATGACCGCGATCCTCAACGCTGCGAACCAGCAGGCTGAAAAGCGCATCAACACGATCGGGACCGAAGTAACCAGCTTTGGGGCCGCCGACGCCGCCAAAGCCGCCAAAGCCACGCACAAGACCTGGCACACGACCTCGAAGAATCCGCGGGCCTCGCACGCGGCCCAGGACGGGCAGACCGTACCGGTCGATGACACGTTCAACAACGGGCTGCGTTGGCCCGGTGACTGGACCGGGTCCGGGCCCGAGACCGCGCACTGCCAATGCCGACTGACCTATTCCAAGGAATGAGGACACACATGATCCGCACCAAGAACTTCGAC
Source organism: Kocuria sp. TGY1127_2 (assembly GCF_013394385.1). NCBI lineage: Bacteria > Bacillati > Actinomycetota > Actinomycetes > Micrococcales > Micrococcaceae > Kocuria > Kocuria sp. TGY1127_2. The sequence goes on along the minus strand of NZ_AP022834.1, from coordinate 2,134,563 downwards.
ACCGCCGTCGAGAACGTCGGGGACGAAACCGACACCGGCCTGGCCGACGGCGAGTTCAAAGCCATCGTCTCCGTGTTCGACACCGTCGACGCGTTCGGCGACGTCGTCCGTAAGGGAGCCTTCGCCAAGTCCCTACAGGATTGGGGTGCTAAGGGCCAGCAGATCCCGGTGATCTGGTCGCACGACTGGGCGGACCCGTTCTCGCACATCGGCACCGTGTCCAAGGCCGTCGAGACCGACCGGGGCCTGGAAATCACCGGCTACATTTCCCCGGACGAGCAGGAACACAACCCGAAGGCCGCCCAAATCTACCGGCTGCTGAAATCGAGGCGCGTCAACCAGTTCTCGTTCGCCTTCGACATCGAGGACGGCGGCCCTACACAGTACAAGGGCCAGGACGCCTACGAGTTGCGGCAGCTGAAGATCCACGAGGTCGGCCCATGCCTGCTCGGCGTGAACCAGGAAACCGAGCTGCTGGCCGCGAAAGCGGCCGAACTGACCAGCCGCGGCGACTTCGCCGGCACAGCCCGAGACCAGCTGCAGAAAGCCTACGAAACCCTCGGCCGGATCCTCGACGTCACCCCCGAGGCCGGCGTCGAGGATCAGACCGAAACACAGACCACCCCACCGGAAACAGGTGGGGATCAACAGGATGCGGCCAGAGAGGACGCGGCCAGCCCCAACGGCGGGCCCGCCAGCGACCCAGGCTCCACGCCAGCATCCGCAACCCGCCAACGCCTCGACATCGAGATCGCGCTGGCCGAAACCGAAGATGAAAGTGAGGACTAGCCATGCCGGCTACCGCAACTAAAGCTCCCTGGGTCGAAAAGCTCGAGAAGGCCCGCGACATTGCCGCGACCGCCGAGACCGCCGCCCGTGAGCTGACCGACGATGAACGTAAGAGCATCAGTGACCTGTTCCGTGAGGCGCAGGGCGAGAAAGCTAAGGCCACTGAGCAGGCTAAGACCAAGCGCGATCTCGAGCAGGTCGGTGAGCTGCTGAAGGCCGAAGAGGCCGGTGAGCTCAACGAGGAGGCCCTCAACGGCGCCAAGCGTGGGGGCAGCTTCAAGTCCCAGTTCAAGTCGCTCGGCGAACGTTTCACCAAATCCGACGAGTACCAGGGCCTGCGTAACCGCTACCCGCAGGGCATCCCGTCGAAATCTGACCTGTCCATGGGTCAGGTCCAGGTTCCCGGCGGCATGAAGGGTCTGCTGACCTCGTCCGGGCAGACCGAGGGTGACGCCTCGACGCTGATCACCCCGGACAAGCTCGGCCTCGTGCCCTACCCGTATGTGGCGCCGAAGCTGCGTGAGGTCATCACCAACGGCACCACCGGCTCGGACAAAATCGAGTACGCCCAGCTGGTACCCACCGGCGAGGACGGCAACGAGAGCAACGCCAAGGGTGTGAAGGAAGCACCCTCGACGACAGGAAACGTCGGTGTCAAGCCCGAATCGTCGCTGGCCTTCCGTAAGGCATCGGCCGAGGTCATCACCGTCGCCCACTGGATGCCCGTCACCCGCAAGACCCTCTCCGACGCCGCGCAGATCCGCACGATGATTGACTCGTTCCTCAACCAGGGGCTGGAAGAGGAAGTGGAGCGGCTCATCCTCGCCGGCGACAAGGACAACCCTGTCGGCGAAGAGGAATGGGACGGCATCCTCAACACCAGCGGGCTGCAGGACCAGAGCTTCGACGGCGACGTCGTCCGCACGATGCGTAAGGCGATCTCCAAGATCACCCGCCGCAACGGCAACGTCACCGCCGCGCTGGTCTCCCCGGAACTCGACGAAGAACTGGACCTGCTTAAGGACAACACCGGCCGCTACCTCGGCGCCGGCCCCTGGCAGTCCGGACCCGCGACGATCTGGGGTCGGCCTCGCGTGGTCGTACCCGGCCTGTCCGGGACCGGGAAGTTCATCCTCGGTGATCTGTCCACCTGCGTCATTTGGGACCGGGAGCAGGCCACGATCACGGCCACGGATTCGCACGCGGATTTCTTCATCCGAAACCTCGTCGCCGTCCTGGCCGAGCTCCGCGCCGGATTCGGGATCCTCAACCCCTCGCTGTTGGTCACCGGCCCCGAGGCCGGCACCGGCAACGCGGGTGGCGACGACTCCGAGTAAAAACCCCAGCAGGAGGTGGTTGGTCATGACCGAGATGGTCGTGATCAACGGGATCCGGTACAAGCCCGTCGACGCTGCGAAGGTCGGCGGGCGCCCGGAGCCCGACGAACACACAGAACAGAAACCGGCCCGGAAACGGCGACCGGCCAACAAGGCCCGGAAACCTCCCGAGCCGGTAGAAACCGAGACCGCCGAGGCGTAAACCGCCCGGCAAAGATTGGATGGTGAGGTCAGTGGCCGATACGACGACACACGACTACTTGTGCGACCCGGAGATCGTCGCTGACCTCGCCACCACCTACTACAACCAAACGTTCTCCGCTGAGGACGTGCGGGTCATCGAAGCATGCCGGAATGCGTCCTCACGATTCCGGGCAGCCGTCCGGCACCCCGTCACCAATCCGGGCCCGCAACAGTTCATCCTCGACGGGACCGGGACCCGATACGTGCAACTACCCGTCCTGAACCCGGTCATCGAACGAGTCTCCATCCACGGCGAACCCACCAAAACGCGGGTATCCCGGCGCGGAATCCTCGAATTCAACACCGTCACACCCCGCAATCTGGAAGCGATCGACGTCAGCATCCTCTCCTCCGGGCTCGAGACCGTCCCGGAAGAGATCACCGGTCCAGTCACTTGGGCCGCGCTACTACGGGTCGGTCAATACCCCGGCGTCCAGTCCATCCAGGTCGGGGCGATGAGCGCGGTCTACGGTGCCACCGGGACCACCATCGTGACCGAGGAATGGTCCCAAGCCGTCTCCAACTACCAAATCCAGCGAGGGGACAGGGCCTAAAGATGTTCTTCCTCAACGCACAACTAACACGCTCGAAACCCGGCACCATCTACGACCACGGCCAAGAAATTCCCGACTACGACCATATGGTCCAATCCCCGTTGGGATCGTTCAACGTCCAACCGGCAGGCGGGTCTGAGGACTTGGTGCGGGCCCTGGCCGAAGAAACCGAATGGGTCGCCTACGGCGGGTTCGGGCCGGACCTGGATTCGGCCGATGAGATCAACATTCTTTTCAACTCCGGCAAGTACATCCCCGGCCTGGAGATCAGCGTCCCAGTCCAAGTGTGGGAATCACCCATTGGGCTATCCCACATCGTGATTCAGCTGAAGAAGCGATCCGCCAATAGGAGGGAAGAGCAGCAACCGTGAGCAAACCCGTGAAAGTGGTGTTGAACCGTAAAGCCGTGGGGCAGCTGTTGCGACACCCGAATTTGAAGAAAGACCTCGTGGATCGGGCCAAACGAATCCAGACCGCAGCCGGCGGGGACAAACGAGGGTTCAAAGCCGACTCGTTCGAAGGTTACGACCGGTCCCGTGCCCAAGTCGTGGCAACAACCCATACGGCCAAATCCGATGAGGCCAAACATCGAGCGTTGACCAAAGCCCTCAACGCGGGGAGGTGAGCCCAGAACCGATGTTCGACTACCTGCCCGACGGGGAACAAGCCCTGATCGAGAAACTCTCGGCAGCGCACCCGGACCTGATCATCAGCACCCGCGAACCAGCCGCACCCGCCACCGCGTGGGTGCGGCTTTTCCGTATCACCGGCGACGACCGGCTCTACGGGGTCACCGGCACCGAAACCTACGCCATCGAATCCTGGCACAAGAACCGCGAATCCTTGGCCTCCAAAACAGCCATGGACCTGCGGACCACCATCCTCACCTGGGGATTCAACCGTGGCCAGAAGCTCACCAACGACGAACACACCGCCCTCATCCGCTCCACCGGTGCATCGATGCCGATCAACCTGCCAGACCCCGACGGGCGGACCCGGTACACGTTCAACGCGAACCTCGTCCTACGCCACCCATAACCACCCACTGATTTAGGGCCACCACCCCTGGTACCAGACCAATCGATCCAAGAAAGCGAGAAACCATCATGGCTACTCTCGAAACAGTAGACGTCCGCAACGCCGACAACGCCCGCGCCTACGGCGACTCCGACACCGACGTCTGGCTCGGACGTATCCACCGCGACCAAACCGTCCAGCTTCCCCGATCCAGTAACGACCTGGTCAAGTTCTCCGAGACCCACCCGCCGCTCGGATGGCTCTCCGAAGACGGTGTCCCCTTCGATACCGATATTGACTCGGAAGAGTTCAAGGGCCTGCAAGGATCCCAAATCATCAAGAACAAGATCACCCAGACCAACCGGTCCGCGACCATCCAGGCACTGGAGGAATCCGTCCGTGTCGGTGAACTGTACTGGGATCACGGCGCCCCGAAAAAGGTCGCCGGCAGCACGAACGAGACGATCGTGGATCTTCCCGGCTCACTGAAGACCCTGGATTGCTGGGCGATCTTCAAGTTCACCGATGGCGAGAACTTCGTTATCTACGTGTGGCCGCACATCCAGATCACCGACCGCGGCACCCTCGACCATAAGAACGATGACCTGTCCCTCTACGAGATGACGGCGAAGTTCATCGGCGACGGCTACATGATCACCAACAATGCCGACTACGCCAAGCACGCCGAAGGCACCGACGGGGAAGGCAACGATGAGGCCAATACGACCCCTGAACTGCCGGCCGGTGAAGACGACACCGAGGGCGAAAAAGCAGCCTAACCTGTCGCCCACTTAAGACCGGGTGGGTCGGGGCCGGCCATCCGCGCCCGACAAGGAATCTTGTCCACGGCATGGAAGGTATAGGTGGTCCCCGGCCTCGGCCCACCCTCAACAAAAACCCATCGAGACCACCTGAACGAGTATCAGCCAAACAACATATTCGAAAGGCCCACCACCATGGCTACACCCCGCAAGAACACCAACACTGCCGCCCGCGCCAAAGAAGCCGGAGCGAAGCAGCCCCAGGACCGGCAGACAGCATCCGAAGAAGTCGACAGCAGCATCCACGAATTCAACTGGCGCGGCAACGTTTACGAAATCGATATCGACGACCTGGACGACCTCGAATTCGGGGACACCCTGCAGCAAAGCGTCAGCCAAGGAATGCGCATCCTGCTCGGTGGGGAACAGTACCGCACCCTGATTGAGGACCTGAAAGAAAACGACCCCAAAGGCAAGGGCAAGGCCCGACAAACTGAGATGCGTCGCTTCTTCGAAGACTTGAGCGAGTTCGTCCGCCCTTTGGTCGATTAATCGGGCTTCTCTACGCGCTCGAACACCACGGCGGCGCCCTGGAATTCGACCTGCACCGGTACTGCAACATCGACCTTGTCGACATGTACCGCGGCCTAGTCACCCCCAGGAAGATCGCCGTGCTGTTGGAAAACCTCCCACCGGACTCCGCCGTGATGCGCAGAGTCGGCGGCAACGGTTCTTTGACCGTGGTCGAACACGCACTGAGAAGCCTGTTCCACGTTGGCCAGTTGCAGCTCTACCAAGGCGGGGGAGGATCCGGGCGGAAACCCAAGGCACCCGAAACCCCACCGACCTACGAGCATCAACGTCAGGTCGAAGCGCGTAACCAAGCCCGACGTGACAGGTGGCTGGCCAAATACGGTCACGCCCTCCCGTCCCGACAACACAACACATAAAAAACCGACACCTCTAGAAGGCGGCCAAGACACCCCGGGACCACCCGGAACGTCTTGGCCGCCTTCTTTGGTGCACCCACATTCACATATTGAGGGAGGCGCCCACTTATGGCCGCAGACAAAGTCGAACTCGCCCAGGCGTACATCTCCCTCATCCCCTCCGCTCAAGGGATCCAAAGCAACATTGAGAAGACGCTCATGGCACCGGCAGCGAAAGCTGGCCGGAACGCCGGGGCAACAGTATCCAAAGAGCTCAGTGGCGGCATGTCCGATGGGCTGAGAGCCTCCAATAAACTCGTTGCCGGTCTTGGCGCGGACATAGTCAAGTCCATGAACTTGACCGGGCCTCTCGGTGCCGAGGTCAAAAACGCCAACGCGTTGATCAAACAGATGGGCTCGACCTTCCGGCTCGGGTTCAACGACGCACAAGCCGCCGCGTCCAGCTTCACCGGCGTCATGGGCACCCTCGGGGGAACCACACGCAAAAGCCTTGACGCAGCCGCGGCACCGTTTCAGAACCTGGCGGCCGGCTTCACCTCCACTGAGGCGGCAGCATCCGCGCTGACCGGGCGCATGGGGTCCCTGGGCGGGGCAGTACGGACTGTCTACGATCGGGCGGCCGCACCGGCCCAGAACTTCCTATCCGGTCTGAAATCCCAGGACGCGGCATCCTCGTCGTTGACCGGTCGGATGGGCACCCTCGGTGGTGCGGCCCGGACCGTGTTCAACAAAGCCGCAGCCCCGGCTCAGAACTTCCTCTCCGGCCTAAAATCCCAGGACGCCGCTTCGTCAGCGCTGACTGGTCGGATGGGCACCCTCGGTGGAACCGTATCCAAAGTCGGCTCCACCATGGGCGGGGCCCTCAGCAAGGCCGCCGGTGGACTCGGAGTGGTCCGGGCCGGTATCGGCAACTTCGTCACCGGCATGCGTGACGCCGACTCGGCAATATCACCGGTCACCGGGAAGATGGGCACCCTCGGCGGGTACGTCTCCCAAGCCGCCACCCGCTTCTCGACCTTCCGCGCAGAGGCATCCAATGCCGCCGGGAAAGTCATGGGCGGAGTCTCCGGCATGGCCAACTCCATGGTCGGCTTCGGGGTCAAAGCCGGTGCGGCCCTGGCCGGGGTCGCCACCGGTATCGGCGCGATCGCCGTCACCGGGGGCCTGAACCGTGCCATTCAGATCGAAGATGCCCAGGCAAAACTGACAGGCCTAGGCAACTCAGCTTCTGATGTCGACGAGATCATGAAGAACGCGACCGCCTCGGTCAAAGGAACCTCCTACGGGCTGAACGAGGCAGCCTCGACCGCTGCCGCAGCCGTTGCCGCTGGCATCAAACCCGGAGCGCAACTCGAGGACGTACTCAAAACCGTGTCGAACTCGGCGGCGATCGCCGGGGTCGATATGAACTCCATGGGCTCGATCTTTAACAAGGTCGCCGCCACCGGCAAACTCCAAGGCGACGAGCTACTCCAGCTCTCCGATGCCGGTGTCCCGGCCCTGTCCTTCCTCTCGAAGGAAACCGGGAAAACATCGGCCGAAGTCTCAGACATGGTCTCGAAGGGCAAGATCGACTTCGACACGTTCGCGCGCGCCATGAAGTCCGGCGTCGGTGATGCCGCGTTCCAGATGGGCAAAACCACCTCCGGTTCGTTCGCGAACCTCAAAGCCGCCATATCCCGGCTCGGGGCCGGAGCGGTCCAACCATTCCTACCGCTGGCAAAAACCCTATTCGGCGTCCTAACCGCCGGAGCCGATGCCCTGGCCGGGAAAGTCACCCCGTTCTTCGAGTCCGTCGCCGGCGCGATCGGCCGGGTCGGGGCAGCCATGACCCAGCTGGGCGGCAACAACCTGACACAGAACATTGTCATGAGCATGGGCATCACCCCAGGTTCGCCCCTGTTCGCCGGGATGAACGAGCTCATCGGTGGAATCCGTGCCTTCCGGGCCGCCTGGCAGGCCGCGGACGGGCAAGTCACCTCCTCCGGGTTCCCCGGATTCATGGAGCGACTGGCAAACGGTCTGCACACCGCCAAGGGAGCGTTCACCGGATTTGTGCAGTCCGCGCCCGTCCAGGTCTTCGCCGGCATCGGTGCCGCACTCGCCCCGGTCGCGGCCGGGCTCGGGGCCATGGTCGCCAACGCCCTGAAACTGCCCGGACCCATCGAGGCCGTAGTCAACAAGTTCATCCCGTTTAACGGGATTCTCGGGAAGCTGGCCGGCGGGTTGCGGTTCCTGGGCGGTCCATGGGGCATGCTCATCTCGCTGATCGTCTCGGCCATATCGACCTCGGACCAACTGAAGACCTCGCTCGGGGGAATGTTCGGGACGATTATGTCCAGTCTCGGGCCGGTCGTGACCGGGATCGGGCAAGCCATCGGCGGCGTCATGGTCACCGTCGGGCCGCTGATCGGGCAACTGTTCGGGGCACTAGTAACCGCAGTTCAGCAAATCCTGATCGCCGTGATGCCGGTGATCAAGATGCTGGTCGACGTACTGTTCACCCAGCTGGTGCCGGTATTCATGCAGCTCGTCTCGGCTGTCCTGCCGCCACTCGTCGCGATCTTCGGGGTCGTGATCCAGGTAATCACCGCTCTGTTGCCGCCGATCACGATGCTGATCAGCTTCATCGTCAGCCTGCTCGTACCGGTCATTCAGGTTTTGGTCACGATTCTTTCCACCCTGATCACCTGGATCGCGCAGGGCTTGACCATAGCCATCACCTGGCTGACCACCACCGTGTTCCCAGCACTGGGTGTAGCGATCCAAGCTGTGGGTGCGTTCTTTACTTGGCTGTGGCAGAACGTCGCGGTTCCCGCGTGGAACGCGATTCAGATAGCGATCCAGGCGGTCGTAACCTGGTTTACCACCGTCGCGCTGCCGTGGTTCCAGTCCGCCCTGAACGTGCTCGGCACGGTCTTCAACTGGCTTTACATCAACGTGATCCAGCCGGTTTGGACCGGGATCAAAATCGTCATCGCTATCGCGGTCGCCGCGATCCTGACGATTTTCGACGGGATCATGTGGGTCGTCCGCAACGTCCTGGGCCCGGTCTTTACATGGCTGTGGCAAAACGTGATCGTCCCGGTCTGGAACGGGATCAGTGCGGCCATTTCCTGGGCATGGAACAACATCATCAAACCGGTCTGGGACGCGATCAACGGGTTCATCAACACGATCCTTGTCCCGGTGTTCAACTGGTTCCGCTCGGTGGCCAGCACCGTCTGGAACGCCATCGGCACAGCTATTCAATGGGTTTGGAACAGCATCATCAAACCCGTTTGGGACGCCATCAACTGGGTCATCAACACGATCCTCGTCCCGGTTTTCCGCTGGTTCCAGAGCGTCGTATCGCTGGTTTGGCGTGGGCTCGGCATGGAAGTCCAGTGGGTCTGGAACACGATCATCAAACCGGTCTGGGACGGCATCAAATGGTTCATCGATAATGTCCTGGTCCCGGCCTTCAACTGGCTCCGTGACCGGATCGCCGACGTGTGGAACGCCATCAGTTCCAAGATCTCCAGCGCCTGGAACTGGATCCGCGACACTGTGCTGAAGCCCATGGGCGACTTCCTCCAAGGAACCGTCGTTGACTTCTTCCGCAAGACGAAAGACGGCATCAAAAACGTCTGGGACAAGGTCCAGGACATCGTCAAAAAGCCTGTCTCGTTCGTGATCAACACGGTCATCCGAGACGGGTTCGTCAAGCACTTCAACGACATCGCCGGGAAGTTCGGTGTCGACCCGATTAAGTTCGACGGAGTCGGCTGGTCCAGTGGCGGCTACACCGGCCCCGGTGCCAAGTACGACCCGGCCGGCATCGTCCACGCCGACGAGTATGTCGTCAACAAGGCCTCTCGTCGCAGGTTCGAAAAGAAATACCCCGGATACCTGGACACCATCAACCAGACTGGTGACCTTCCCTCGAGCCCGCAGAAGACACGGGAACCGAAACTGCACGGCGGCGCCTACGCAGGAACCGTCCCACCGCACGGGCCCGGCACTAGTGTCTGGGGCTCCATGCAGGCCCAGGCTTCTAAGACCGGGAAAATGGTGTTCAAGAACACCAACATCTCCGGAGCCTCCACCCAAGCGGCAGCTAAAGCATGGATGGGCCGGTCCGCCCTGGACGTGAAGATGGGCTCCGGCGGGCCTGGTGTATCCAACTTCGTCAACGGAGCCTCCGGCGGCTGGGGCTACTACTCGGGCAATACGATCCAGGTCTCGCCTGGTGTCCCGGCCGACCGTGTCGACGGGGTTCTGGTCCACGAGATGGGCCATGCCCTGGGCCTGGACCATCCCGGTTCGCACGATTCCTCGTCGGTCATGGATCACTTCATGTCCGGTGGAGACTGGCCGCATTCCGGTGACTATCAAGCATTGGTCGAGACGTGGGGTCAGCCCGGTAAGGGCGTGAAGACCTACGAGAATCCCGGCGGTGACGGTGGTGATGGGGGCGGTTGGGCCGCGAAGCTGATCAACTGGATGCTCGATAAGTTCGTGCGCCCGTTGTTGGGCAAGATCCCCGGCGCCGGTTTGATGACGGACTTCGCCAAGGGCGGGGCCGAGAAGATCATCGAAGGTGCTGTCAGCTTCATCTCCGATATGTTCGGGGGCGGTGGTTCCGAGGACGGGAACGTGTCCGCGTCCAAGTCCGCTGAGGCGTGGAGACCACAGGTCAAGGACGCGCTGAAACGGGTGGGACTGCCGACTAGCAACGACTACGTCGACGCCTGGATCCGACAGATTCAATCCGAATCTGGGGGTAACCCTAACGCCCGGCAGGGCATCGTTGACGTCAACTCCGGCGGTAACGAGGCGGCTGGTTTGGTCCAGGTCATCCCGTCCACATTTGATGCCTACCGGGACCCGTCATTGCCGAATAACCGGATGGACCCTCTGGCCTCCCTGGTCGCGGGGATGCGCTACGCCAAAGCTCGCTATGGCGCCTCGGGCATGCTCGGTGCGATCGGGCACGGGCACGGGTACTCCGGTGGCGGCTTGGTCAAACCATTCTTGTATGACGGTGGCGGTTGGTTGGAGAACGCCGGTCATGCGCAGTTGGTATCCCACCAGACCCGGCAACCCGATGCGGTGTTGTCCAAACCTCAGTGGTCGGATATGCACGCTCTGGCGGAGCAAGTCCGGACTAGCACCCTGGACGGTCAGAAGATCGAAAATAACTACACCATCCAGGAACGTCTGGAACGGTCCCCGGAGCACATGATGCAGCGCATGACCGAGATGCAGGCCCACGAGTACAGGAAAGCAGGGTTGATCTGATGAGTTCATGGGAGACCATCGACGGCCGGCTGCCCAGGGTTGCCACGCTGAAGTGGGGCGACGGGCTGTCGTTGGCGCTGACCAACGTCGAGGAATTCGACGCCGACTACCAGGCGTGGATTAAAGAGCTCGACGGGTGGCTCGGTGGGGTCGATGTTCACGCGGATAATACGCAGCGGACCCTCTCACACGGGCTGTTTCCTGAACCGTCCGTGCGGACTGGGCGGGTGATCACCCTTGAGGGGTACCTGTTCTTCGACACCGAGCGGTCCCGGACGATAGCCGAAAGGTTCGTCTCCGGGATTCTCGGTGACGGGGGATTCGGGACCCTGACCTATGAGGTTGAAGGTGGTCCGGCGTTGACGTCGACGGTGAAGCTCGACGGGACAATTAAGGTCACCTATCACCAGCTGGACACGTTGGAGTTTCAGATCCCGCTGATCGCCGCCGACCCGTTCCTGTACGGAGAGTCCCAGCGGTTCCAGGTGTTCCCGGCCGGGTACGGGATCGGGCTACGCTACCCGCTGTTCTCCCCAGCACGGACTGGCGGTAATCAAGTTACGTACGTCGAGGGGCTGACCTCCGGAGACCCCACCCCCGAGGGCGGGCCCTCGGCGAGGTTCACCGGTGGCACCGGAACCTCGAGCTACATGGTGAACATGACACCGGTCCAGGCGGGAAACACCTACACCCTGACCGGACTGGCCAAAGCCGACCGGACCAGATCGGCCTTCACCATCCGTTACGTCCTGACCGGGCCGGGCAGAACCGACCAATCAGGATACTTGTTAGCTTCCCCGGTCACCCGTGAAGTCAGCCTCGACTGGGAGTCCTACAGCCTACCGATCTCCGTCCCGGAGGGATACACGGCCATGACGATCACCGTGTACACCAACCACAAAAACGGTGCCGTTACCGACGCGGTCCAGGACATCGCCGTGACCCTGACCGGACCTAAACCGGGCGTGCTCACGTTCGGAACCAGCAATCCGAACACTCGAGCGATCATCGAGAACCAAGGCAACTCCACCGCCTACCCGCTGATCCGCATCGTCGGGGACATGCCCTCCGGATTCGTCCTTCACGACTCCACCGGCCGCACGATCGAATACCCTGCCCCGGTCTGGCAGCAGGCACCCGTGGAAGTCAACAACCAAGACGGGGCCATCTACCAGAACAACCTCGACCAATCCGCACGGGCCACCAGACGGCAATGGTTCTCCATCCCTGCCGGGAGCACCAACACGGTCAGGATCACCGCGCTGCAGTCCGGTGACGGGTACGCCGACATCATCCACCACGACACCTACCTCTAAAAGGAGCACCCTACTATGGCTACCGGATTCGGCCTCGACATCGACCAGAACGGCAACGGCACCGCACCCGACGACATCCAACGCATCATCGGCGCGAACTGGCGGGTCGCCGGGATCCTATCCGGCTGCGCCGTCGAGACCACGTCGACCATGCAATATCACGTCTTCGCCGGAGCGGTCGTCATGAACTGGGGCATGGACCAGAAGGTTCTCGTTCCGGTTGAAGAGACCCGCATCCCGGTCGACCCGAATCCGGGCACTACTAGCCGGCGGGACAAGATTTATGTTCAGCAAAGGACGACCGAGGCCGACGGGGACAACCTCGCCGTCGTCGCCTCCACCCCCGGGGCATTACCAGCCCGGTCCATCCTGCTGGCCGACTACGAGGTCCCCGCGAATTCGACCTCGACCTCCGGGGCGATCGACCGGGCCAACCGTGTCTACACCCGGTCCGTGGGTGGGCAGTATGGGCAGGTCGCGAAATTCATCGATACCGACTCGAGCGTTCATGGGAAAGAACTGATCAAGCGCGGACAGCAGCAGCTCTGGTTCGGGGCCATGTGGAACGGAGTCGCGCCTACAGATCGTGACCTGATGATCCATTTCAACTCGTGCATCAGCGCCGGCCCGAATCAAGGCGCCGACCCTGAAGGGTCCGTGATCTATAAGTTCTACCTCAACGACGCCCTGGTCTATTCGGTCGAGCGGGTCTTCAACAAGTACTGGGAATCCAAGCACTATGCCTTCCCCGTCGTCATCGAGCAGGCCAACAACACGATCCACTACACCGTCCAGTGGTCGTCCGGGGCCTCGTCCTGGGCGGTCCGCTACGGCGGGGCGAACAAAGCACCGGGGGATCAGATGGTCGTGGTCGATAACGGGGTAGCGAACCTATGAGCTGGGCCGTCTACCTCATCCGAACCGTCACCGGTGAGCTCGGGGCACAGCTAGACCCCGTCTCCGGGTCCTGGTCGATCGAGCTGAACAAGACCGAGTCCGGGGAAGTCACGGTCAAGAAACAGGACCTGGCTCAGATACCGCGATCGTGGTGGACGCCCTGGCAAGCCGGGGTCCTGTTTACTTACACCGACCCGTGGGGCGACGAGAAACCGGTCGTGGCCGGGCCAATCACCGGGTGGCCGTCCGAGAGCACTGACGAGTTCGTCCTGGATTGGTCAGGAATCCGCAAGATACTCGAGCGGCGCATCATCACCAACAACAAAGAATATCGGGGCCTGTCCTTGGGCACGATCGCCTGGCGCATCGTCGAGGAATCATGCAATGAGAAACCCTCCGGCGGGCTGCCGATTGTCCACGCCTCCCCGGAACAAACCGTCGACGATGACGCATCGCACCAACGGACCTATGAGGCATGGAACCTGTCGAACAACGGGATCGACAAGCGCCTGACCGAAATCAGCGAGGTCATCAACGGGCCAGACATCATGTTCCAGCCCCAATGGGCCAACGATGAGCGCACCGCGATCGAATGGGCCATGTACCACGGCACCGAGACACGGCCGCCGATTATCCAAACGTGGATCCCGGACTTCGACCTGACCGGGCCGGCACCATATGCGATGGATCCGACAGTGACCTCGGATGCGTCCGCGCTGGTTCACCGGGTCTGGGCGACCGGCTCCGGTGAAGGCGAGGACATCGCACGGGCCTACGCCGAGGATTTGACCAGTCTGCGCGATTGGGTGCCGTACATGGAGAAGGTCATTACCGACTCCGAGCAGGGCGACACGACGAAACTCGGCGCGAAAGCCGCCGGTGAGCTGGCCAATTCCAAGTCCATGATCGACCAACTCTCCATGTCGATCCGGGCGGATTCGAAGAAGTACCCGCTGGGGTCGTGGATGGTAGGGCATACCGGCAACGTCACCATCGCCGGGTTCTTTTCGATCCCGGATGGGATGTACCCGATGCGGATCATCAAAGCCTCCGGCGGGCTGGACGAGAAGGTCAGTCTCGAGTTCCAGCAGGACGCCTGGGACTAAGCACCAAAACGACAAGGGAGGCCGCTATGGCTAGACGTGTGGATCTCAAAAGCGTGCCGGTGGATTCACTACGAATGATCCTCGGCGAGGCCACGACCACGCACACGCGCCCGTTCGGGCAGAAAGCAGCCTCGGCGGGAGAGGGCATCAATTACGGGACCTCCACCGGGCAGGTGCTGCGGTGGGATGGGGACGCCGTCGCCGACTACGACGCGAGGATCAGCGAGGCGAAACAACTGGTCGTTGAGGCCACGGACGGGCTGAACAAGGCCGGGCAGGAGCTCGAGGACGCGAGGGAGCGTATCGGCGCGGTCGAGGCCGGGACCACCCCGGAGGCGATTGGGTCTACCGCAGCGGATCAGATCAACAGCAACAAGCTGTTGGTCGGCCGGGACGCGATACTGACCGGCACCCTCGACGTTGCCCAACTGAACGTGACCGAGGAAATGGCGGCCGAGGTGGTCCGGGCGATGAGCACCGAGACGAAACAGCTGGTGGTCACCGAGGACGCGATCCTGAACCGGGTCACCGTCATTCAAGACATTGTCACCCCACAGCTGGTCGCCGAGCGCATCAACGTCCAAGACCTCGGCGCCCGCCTGGTCACAGCCGGAGCGATCCAAACCGACGCGGACCTGAACCGAGGCATCAAAATCAACGATGGCGGCATTGAAGGCTTCGACACTAACAGTCGCCAAACGATACGCATCAACGGCTCCGACAACCTCATCATCGGCAACCTGGCCACCGCCCCACAGAACCAGACCGGCGTGAAGATCACCTCCCGCGGCTCGCTAGCCGCGATGGACCTCTACTCCGACATCACTCCTGGCTCGGACTACGCACCTCACGGCGGAATCTGGTTCGATTCACCCACCGACAACATCTTCAACACGGCCATGCATATGGCCGCAACCACCAAAACCTCGGTCGCTGCCGACGATCCCGGCATTCACCTGTTGCCGATTGCTAAGACCATCAGCTTTACCGGCAAATTCACCCGCGATTCAGCGGCCATGAAATCCGGGCAGCTCGAGGCCGCGAACATTAGCGGCGGTGGCTATTCCGACTGGGTGGTGACGTTCCCGAACAGCATGACGCCAGGATCCAACGTCGCCGTGTTCGTCAGCCCAGTTGCCACCAACCTCACCGAATTCGCCTACGTCCTCAAGAACGTCGGCACCGGCGGGTTCACACTCCGACTGGTCAACAAATCCACCAACGCATCCGGCTACTGCTGGATTAAATGGACCGCGATCGCGATCTAAACACCCAACGGAAAGGACACCCCACCATATGGAGCTCAGCAAAGAGCAGCTGAAGGTTAAAGCAACCTGGCTGGAGGACGAGAACCGGCGATTGCGGTCCCAGCTACTCGACACCCAGATCATCGCCGGAGCAATCCGGCTCGAAGACACCGACTCGGACGCACAGGATGAAGGGGAATAGGGCATGTTCACCGAAGCCGATATACAGGAACTTAGTGACAACGATTTGATCCAGGCAGGTGACCTGATCAGCACGGAGCTGGATCGCCGCAACAAGGTCAAATCCGCGGCCAGTGACATCGACCGGATCATCCAGGGCTACCAGGACGCCCTCGGGCGGGCCGACGGGGACGAATGGGTCCAGCCCACCTCCGCCGTGGACGCCTACCCAAAGGGCGCGACCGTCACCCACCATGACACCACCTGGACCTCGACCACCCCGGCGAACGTATGGGAGCCCGGATCCGCAGGGTGGGTAGAAGCACCTGCCGAGGACGGCACCCCGGCCGAGTATCGGCAGCCTACCGGCTCTGTCGACGCTTACCAGGCCGGCGACCGGGTCACCTACCAAGGGCAGGTGTACGAATCCGTGATCGACGGAAACGTGTGGGCACCCGATGCCTACCCGGACGGGTGGGAGAAGGTGGACTAGATGAAACGTCTAACCGGTCACCGTGTCGCGATGCTGGGGATCATGCTTATTGGTGGGTCTTCGGCATTTGCCTACTCGGGGTTGTTCATCCCGCCGGTCGATTCTCCAGGACCGTTATTCCTGACTGACGACGGAACATTGCTGTGGGTCTACGCACTGGCATGGCTGGTGGTGACCGTGCTGGCGGGGCTGGATTTCGTCCTCAATAAAACCACCTGGTCGGTTCCGGCGTTCATTGGCATCCTCACCGTCTGGGGTCTGTCTTATGTCGGGGCTTGGATCGTGGGCAACTCGGATCGTGACCCGTGGAAAACTGCTCTACTGTATCTAGGATTTGCCGCGTTCGTGCTAGGTAAACACCTGGAAGTCACCCGGTACGAGAAGCAACTAACCAGAGCGAACAAGCGCATTGTCCAGGCAATGACCGGGCCGGGAAAGCAGGTTAACCGCGATGGGTGACTTAATGGGTCCGGGCCTCGGGTTCTTGGGGATCGTCATTGGCGGGTTGATTACCCGGTGGACGAAACGGACCCCGGAGAAGAAGGACCCAGCTGATCGCCAGACGGCATTAATGGAGCTACTAGCCAAGCGTGTTGAAGCGCAGAGTGAACGTTTGGACGCTCAGGATCGAAAGATCGGCGACTTGAACGAGAAGGTCGAACGCTTATTCTCGAAAGTGGTTTCTGCCAAGCGGCATATTGTCCGATTGGAGGATCACATCCTCCGCATTGGTCGAGAGCCACCGGTCCGCCCGCCTGAGGTAGCGGAACTATTCGACGACTAGACCCCCAAGTGTTGGGGGTCTTTTTTATGCCCATTTAGGAGGTCATGTTGTGAGCAGAATGCTAGACGTCTCCGGCTACCAGGCCGGAATCAGCGCTTCGGCTCTCAGCCAATCGGAAATCGCCCTCGCGGTCAAAGTCACCGAGGGCACCGGCGAGTCCAACACGGACTGGCGTCGACAAGCCCAGACAGGGCTCGATCAAGGCAGAACAGTCCTGCTGTACCACTTTCCCCGCCTCGGCGATTCCGACCCACAAGCCGAAGCATATTTGACCGCCACCTCGGGCTGGTGGGGTCAGGGCCGAGTCATCCCGGTTTTGGATTGGGAGGAAGCCTCCTACACGGCCGGGATCCTCGATTACCCGGACTTCGCCGCCGACTGGCTCGCGCGAGTGGCGTCAAGGACCGGGACGACACCCTGGATCTACGCCGGACCGTCCACCGCTGCACGCGGCGATCACGCCGGGTTGAAGAAATACCCACTCTGGCTGGCCGCCTACCCGTACTCGACCCGGCAGGGTTGGGGCGCGCAAGCGTCGCTGGACTGGGCTGTTGGCCTGGTTGGTGGTCTTCCGGGCTGGACGATAGCAGCCTGGCAGTACACCGGGACCGGCCGCATCGACGGCTACGGCGGCGACATCGACATGTCCGAGCTCTACGCCACCAAGGACGACCTCGCCCGCTGGGCCGGCGGGACCGCTTCAGGCGCGTCCGCGTCGGCGATGATCCTGCCGGTCGGTGAGGCACCGATCAGTCAGGATTTCGGGCAGAACGGGACTCAATACAACCTCGCCTCGGGTGGGCACACCGGCCGGGACTACGCCGTGCCGACCGGAACCACGGTCAAAGCGTCGTTGGCCGGGACGGTTGTCTGGGCCGACTGGGTTAGCAACCTGCCCGGTGATGACTCGGCGGCGGGTTGGGCCTCGCGATGGTATCTGCATAAGCAGTTCGGCGGGATCTGCGTCGTGATCGATCATGGCGACTTCTTGACCGTCTACGCCCACCTGAACAGCACGGGAAAGAATCCCGGAGACCGGGTCAGTACCGGTGACCCAGTCGGTGAATCCGGTGCGACAGGGGCCGCGACGGGCCCGCACCTGCACTGGGAAGTGTTACCGAAACCGTTTGCGTGGTCGAACGGCTACTACGGCAGGGTTCATCCGTACAACTTCCTGACCACCTACAACGCATCACATACAGCCGGAGACACGGCCTCCGTAGCAACTAAGGATTGGTTTGATATGGCATCTAGACAGGACCTCGCGGAGGTCGTCAACGACGTACTGCATCAGAATGATGGGTTCATTCGTCGGTGCATCCACGATGTGATCCACAACGAGAAGTTCAACCGTGAGGGCTCCATCAACGGGAAGCCGGTCGGTGGTCAGACGACCCTCGTCACGGAGGCGCAGTACAGCGCTCAGAACTTCGGCAGGTTGAAGGCTGACGTGCTGTTCGCGCAGAAGCAGATCGCTGACCTCAAGGCGGAGATCGCCACTCTCAAGGAGGGCAAATAAGATGGCTAAGAAGACTATTGGGACTACGACGTTGGCGGCGACCGGTGGCGCGTCCATTATTGGGATCGCTTTGGCGACGTTGATCGTGAAGCTGATCCCGGCTGATATTGGTACGGATGGGTTCGCGGCCCTGGCGGTTGTCCTCTCGGCCTTGTGTGGCCTGGGCGCAGGGTATTTGTCCCCGTCGAAAGCCGAAGCCTTAGCCCCGTACCTTGCACCGTCTGCCGATGAGGTAGCGGCTAAGGTCGCTGAGGTTGCCCCGACGGTTACGGTCCCGTCTGCCGATGAGGTTGCTGAGGCTGTGGCGTCGAAGGTCAATACAACAGAGACCGCATCGTATGTTGGTCAGCACGCCCTGAGCACGGAAACGCCGGCTGCGGTTGAGCCCGCATTCCAGGACACGGCGGAGGCGACCACAGAGGAGGCCTACCCGGATTTGGACGCTCTCGCTAAAGTAGGAACTGTCTAGCGGCCTTTAATCATGGCGAATTCAACGAGCTAGATGGTTGAGGTCCCCTTGCTGGCGAGTTGGCGGGACCTCTTCTCATGCCACCATCCCGGTGTAGTCTGGGATGGTCCAGCAGACCTTCTATAGCTTGGCTCAACTTGCTAGCTGGACAGTGGCCTCCCCGCTACTCCCGTTTCGGGGAGGCCACTTTATTTGTATCCGAGATTCCGTCTAGCATTCCACCAACAGGTGGAACTTCGGGAGCTAGGCACGGACCCCATTCATCTTCAACGGTGGGCGGGGCCTCTTTTTCTGTGCGTGGATGTTTTCTAGCGCTCAAGGGACTAGTTAGAATGAGGCTGTCTAGCTCGGCTTCCATAGGGCCTCCCCAAGGGCTAGACAGTTGAGGCCCCTTCAGGTGCATGTGAGGGGGCCTCTTCACGCCCCGTGTACTCTGGATGTGTCTAGCGTTCCATTGGCTACATGGACTCTCATACGTTAGACACGACCCCCGCCCACCAATGAAGGTGAGCGGGGGTCCCTTTTTCGTGTTTATTTGCTGATTACTAGAGGCGTTTCAGTTGCATCGATACCGATAGTCCCGCGCGCAAGCTTTTGCGGCAACGGTTTAGACGAGTACAGTAGCATGTCTTTCACCTCGCCCGCAGCCACTTCACCATTGCCAGTGTTGTACTTATCGTATAAATCGTAATAGGCATCCTGATGAGAATCTTCGGAATCTGAGTCGCCGTATAGGTTAGCTGCTACGTCAGAATCTGGGCGGAGCTCGTACTTAGTCCCTGCATCATCTAAAAGTGTGGGCCCTAAGTTGCTAAACGGAACGGCATCCGCACCCTTCCTGTTGTCTACGTGGATGCTTGCCCATGACCCGGCCGGCTTGCCTGCCCACTGCAGTCCGAGGGCGAGATCCTGAGGAGGCGAGGCGTTGAACGTGATTGTTCCTGTCGATCCTTTCTCCCCGGTGAATTGCATAGTGTCATCGAGGGTGAAAGGTTCAGTATCTTGCGTGGGTGTCTGGGAAGGCATGCCGGTTCCGACATCATCGTAGGCGTCGCTGGGTGCGTCGTAGGTGGTCGGCGCCGACGACTTGCCTTGTGAGTCCTCGTTGCCGTTGTTGGAGCAGGCACTCAGCGCAAGCGCGGCGATCGCGAGGATGGGTAGGGTGCGGGCTTTCATAAGCGTTTCTCCTAAAGAGTGCGGTGATCGACGGTCTCGAGTATAGGCCGAAAAAATTTTGCACCCGTGGATGAGGAGCTCAAAAGTGCACACCATTCTGCACACCATTAAGACAAATAAAGGGTCACAACGGGACAATCGTGGAAACCTTTAACCCCCGAAAAATCAGGTCACATCACCACAAAACAACCCCAGCGAAACCCCAAGATAACTCTCATAATCCTTTGGTCGCGGGTTCAAGCCCCGCACCCCCTACCGAAAGAGCCCGCTTCCGGCCGCCATCGTGCGGCCGCAAGCGGGCTCTTTGCTATTTGGGGGGCCTCGATCTATTTTCCGGTCCGCGTCCAGTCGACTTTTCGCCCGATGCTGGGAGCCCACTTCTCGATGGTTTCTCTCTTCCAACCGAACCATTCCGATGCCTTGGACCCGTGCAGGATGGCGTCAGGCTTGGGCATCGTGCCCGCGTTGTGCCGTTGTTGAATGGCCGCAGGTGTCATCCCCAAGGCCACTGCGATCTTGTGTCGGCTGACGTAGTGCATGGTCACGAGTGATCGGCATCCTTTCCAGCGAGAGGCTCTGAGCGAAGCTTCGCACATTCACACTAAGGGATTGAAGAGTTCCTGGCATGTACAAATCCACATCATGGAATGGGAAGACAGAAGTCTTCGGTTATAGCTGAAGATCAGAGGTCTGGGCCGCGGGGGGAGAGGCCACAGGACGGAGGGGCTAAGGGCTCCCACCAGCAAGAGCGGGTTCACGTAGTCACCGCCGTGTCGAACTCCCCAGTGGAGGCAAGAAGAACACCCCTCGTGTGATTGTTCCCAGTCCCGCCTCGCTATGACATCTCCCGAAGAGACTCTGGTGCCCCGTGGCAGCTGTTCGGTCACGGGCTCGAAACTCGTGAGATAGCCATCGTCCGTGGTCACCGTGATAACGCCACGGTCCACGACCCGACCGGAAAAGGTCACGGTCCCGGACGCCGGCGATCTGATCGTCTGCCCGGGTTTCACGGCAAGGTCCACGCCTCGGTGACCGGGGTCCCACTTCCGGGCGGGTTTCTCGAATTTTCTTTCGACCGCGGGCGCGGGCGAGGTCGGCCATACCCATCGGGGGACCCAGGAAGGCGCGTGAGCCGGTATTGCAAGCTCGTGCGCCCCTCCAAGGACGGCGGCGAGAACAAGGGCAAGGATTGTGTTCATGCCACCATCAAAGGTCCTCGCCACGAGCAGTTTCGGAAGAATTCGGTGTGAATGCCTACTCCGGTGGAAAAGTGTGATTCAGATCGGTGGATATTCGGACGGTGGAGGGCTTTGGCGTGCTGTATAGTTGCCGTAGCAGTGGAACAACTATGTCCGCTGACTTCGCGCGGCCAGCGCGCCCTTCGCATACGGAGGGCGGTGCCTACCAACGGTCCGTCGCCTTTCAGGAGGCGGTAACGGTAGGTTCTGGATCCAGTCGGGCAACCGGCTCGGGAATCGCAGGTCGCTAGGAATGGGGCGAGTCACATGCTCGCTTCATGGAAAACCGATAACTACTAGGCCGATGCGCTGCCCTAAAGTATCTGGGGCGCATCGCACAAAGGAGACGACATGCCCGTCGTAACTATGCGTCAGTTGCTCGATTCCGGTGTCCATTTCGGCCACCAGACCCGCCGTTGGAACCCGAAGATGAAGCGTTTCATCTTTACCGAGCGCAACGGCATCTACATCATCGATTTGCAGCAGTCGCTCGAATTCATCGATCGTGCCTTCGAGGCCGTCAAGGCAACCGTGGCACACGGTGGAACCATTCTTTTCGTGGGTACCAAGAAGCAGGCCCAGGAGGCCATTGCCGAGCAGGCCACCCGCGTCAACATGCCTTACGTTAACCATCGCTGGCTCGGCGGTATGCTGACCAACTTCGCAACCGTCTCCAAGCGTATTGAGCGCATGAAGGAACTCGAGCAGGTCGACTTCGACGACGTCGCCGCATCGCAGTACACCAAGAAGGAACTGCTCCTGCTCCGTCGCGAGTTCGAGAAGCTCGAGAAGACCTTGGGCGGTATTCGCAACCTGTCCAAGACCCCGTCGCTGCTGTGGGTCGTTGACACGAAGAAGGAGCACCTCGCCGTCGACGAGGCCCAGAAGCTGGGCATTCCGGTCGTGGCCATCCTGGACACCAACTGCGATCCGGACGAAGTCGCCTTCCCGATCCCGGGCAACGATGACGCCATCCGCTCCGTGAACCTGCTGACACGCGTTGTCGCCGACGCCGTGGCCGAGGGTCTTCTCGAGCGCAACAACAAGCAGTCCGGCAAGGCTGACGCCGCAGAGGAGCCCATGGCAGAGTGGGAGAAGGAACTTCTCGAGCAGCACGAGGCTCAGAAGGCATCCGAGACCGCTTCCGAAGCCGAGAAGGCTTCAGACTCTGAGGGCTCGGAGAAGACCGAGGCTGAAGAGTCCACCGAGACCTCTTCCAACTAATCCGTAGCTGACCGGTCCGCGCTTGATCGGACCGCACAGTATCCGCAAGGCCGGGCCGCACCGGCCCGGCCTTGCGTTCACGTGCTCATCAAAAAACCTAAGGAGTTCACATGGCGAACTACACTGCAGCCGATATCAAGGCGCTGCGCGAGCGCACCGGTGCCGGCATGCTCGATGTCAAGAAGGCTTTGGACGAAGCCGAGGGAGATCAGCAGAAAGCTCTCGAGATCATCCGCGTGAAGGGCCTCAAGGGCGTGACCAAGCGTGAAGGTCGAGCGACCGCCGAAGGTCTCGTCGCTGCGCACGTTGAGAACGGTGTCGGCTATCTCGTCGAGGTCAACTCGGAGACCGATTTCGTGGCGAAATCGGCCCCGTTCATCGAATTCGGCAACTCGGTTCTCGATGCGGCAGTGAGCGCCGACGTCGACAACCTCGAGGACCTCCTCAAGGCCACCTCGAATGGCAAGACTGTGGAGGAGCAGGTCACCGAGGCCGGCGCCCTTCTCGGTGAGAAGGTCGTCGTGCGCCGCGTTGCTCGCCTCGAGGGCGAGAACGTTGCCGTCTACCTCCACAAGACGTCGAAGGACCTCCCGGCCCAGGTCGGTGTCCTGCTCGCCGTCGATGGCAAGGACTCGGACGAGGTCGCACACGACGTCGCCGTCCACATCGCAGCGATGGCTCCCAAGTTCCTGGACGAGTCGGGCATCCCGGCCGAGCAGGTCGAATCCGAGCGTCACATTGCCGAGGAGACCGCGCGTTCCGAGGGCAAGCCCGAGAAGATCATTCCGCAGATCGTTCAGGGCCGCCTGAAGGGCTTCTTCAAGGAGAACACCCTGGTCGATCAGGACTTCGCCAAGGACTCCAAGAAGTCCGTCGGACAGGTGCTGGAAGAGGCAGGTGCCAAGGCCACCGGCTTTGTCCGCTTCCGAGTTGGCAACTGATCAACGAAGTGTTTGAGGGAGCGTCCACCATGTGTGGACGCTCCCTCTTTGCGTAAGCTAGCTGGGGACGACCAGCCCAACCACGAGAACGCAGGGTCAAGAGCCCAGGAGGATCCATGTCCGTCAATACCGCCCCTTCAGCCGAACCGCAGCGCCGCAGGGTCTTGCTCAAGCTTTCCGGGGAGGTCTTCGGCGGCGGCCGCGTCGGTATCGACACGGCCGTGGTACGGAAGTTCGCCGAACAGATCGCTTCGACGGTTGGTCAGGCTGAAACGTCGATCGTCGTCGGTGGCGGCAATTTCTTTCGGGGCGCCGAATTGTCTTCCGCGGGCCTCGATCGGTCCCGCGCCGATTACATGGGCATGCTCGGAACGGTCATGAATTCCCTGGCGCTCCAGGACATCCTGGAGCAGAGCGGTGTGGACACTCGCGTGCAGTCGGCCATCGAAATGGCTCAGGTAGCGGAGAATTACATTCCGCGTCGGGCCATCCGGCACATGGAGAAGGATCGTGTGGTGATCTTCGGGGCAGGGGCAGGTCTTCCATATTTCTCGACCGACACGGTCGCGGCGCAACGAGCCTTGGAAATCCGTGCGGACGAGGTGCTCGTGGCCAAGAACGGTGTCGACGGTGTCTACACTGCCGACCCCAAGGTCGACCCCACCGCGGAACGTCTGACTCACCTGACCTACGACGAGGCCCTGCAACGGAACATTCGCGTCATGGACCAGACGGCATTCAGCCTCTGCAAGGACAACAACGTCACGATGCGCGTATTTGGCATGCAGGGCGAGGGCAACGTTGCCCGCGCGATCCTCGGTGAAGAAATCGGAACCCTAGTCACTGCCTAGCGTGACGAGGCCGGATGGGTTCGCCCGTCCCCGAATCAGGTCGCTAAACTGAATCAAGGAGACTTTAGACGGTGCCGTACCCGGTCTTTCCTGGCCGGTCGGCGGCGGCTGTCTAGGCCACATCCGAATGGGTGTGACTACACCGAATGAGGAGATCGAATTGATCGAAGATTCCCTGTCCGAAGCCCGTACCAAGATGGGCAAAGCGGTCGACACGGCGAAGGACGACTTCGCCGCGGTACGTACTGGCCGTGCCAACCCCTCGTTGTTCTCGGGCGTCCTGGTGAGCTACTACGGAACCCCGACACCCTTGCAGCAGTTGGCTTCCTTCCAGAACCCGGAAGCACGTACCCTTCTCATTACGCCTTTCGACAAGTCGGCCCTGGGCGACATCGAGAAAGCTTTGCGAGATTCCGATATGGGCGCGAATCCCGCCAACGACGGCAATGTGATTCGCATCGTGATGCCCGAATTGACCGAAGAGCGCCGCAAGGAATATGTGCGCATGGTTTCCGGCAAGGCCGAGGATGCCCGCGTGGCCGTTCGCAACATCCGCCGCACGGCCAAGACCGCGATCGAGAAGATCGTCAAGGACGGGGACGCGGGCGAGGACGAAGGCAACCGCGCCGAAAAGGAACTTGATTCCATCACCAAGAAGCACATCGACCAGATCGACGATCTGTTCAAGCGCAAGGAAGCCGAGCTTCTCGAGGTCTGATGTCGTCTCCTACAGAGTCTTCGTCGACCCCAGAGAAGAAGTCTCGGGCAGGTAGAGACCTCCCTGCGGCTATCGGGGTCGGCGCGACCCTGGTGGTCGTCGTCGTCATTGGGCTGTTCTTCGTTCCGATGGTGATCGTGGCCGTCGCCGCTCTGGCGGCGGCCGTGGGAACCTGGGAGGTCGGCCAAGCTCTGAACCACAAGCGCGGGATGCGCGTGCCGATCATTCCAGCCGTCGTCACGGGCGCCCTGCTCCCTTTCGCCGCGTATTTCGGCGGGGGAGAAGCGCTGATACTTTCCGTGTTGGGCGCCGTCAGTCTCTTGACACTGTGGCGAGCGTTCGGGCAGAAATCCGGGATGTTGCTGTCCATCATGGGCGGGATCTTCGTGATGTGCTGGGTTCCGTTCATGCTCGCGTTGGCAGTCCTGATTTTCCGCGAGGACAACGGTGCTGCAAAGGTGTTCACGATCGTCCTCATGGCCATAGGTAATGACACCTGGGGCTACATTGCCGGCGTGTTCTTCGGTAAACACCCCATGGCACCTAGGATTAGCCCCAAAAAAACCTGGGAAGGCTTTGCCGGGTCCATGATCGGGTCCATGATCGTGGGAGTATTGTGCGCGGTCTTCCTGCTGGGTGCGCCATGGTGGAACGGCATTGTGATAGCCGTCCTTCTGGTGGTCGCTTCCACCGTAGGAGATCTGTCCGAATCCATGGTCAAAAGAGAAATCGGGATCAAGGACATGAGCAACATCTTGCCTGGTCACGGCGGCGTCATGGACCGGCTCGACTCAATCGTCTTCGCAGCCGCCATTGGATACGTCATCTTTGCAGCACTTCTGGTCTGACCCATTCAACGCTCACTGGAGGAATACATGCCCGGCTCATCCGTTCCGGAACAGAACGACGACTCTATTTCGGCTACACAAGAACTAGGCCGAATCGGTCGGGTCGCTCCCAAGAAGAGCGGGTATTCTGTTCGACAGGTGCGGGATATTCTGGATCGGTGCGGCAGGGACGTGGAATTGCTGCGACAAGGTCCATCCGGGGGCGCTATCACCGCGGCCGAGATCCGCGCTGTGGAGTTCGAACCCGAGAAGGGCGGATACGAGCCCGCGGACGTGGACTTCGCATTGGAGTCCTACGAGGACAGATTCGCCGCTGTGGAGAAACAGACATCGATTCAGCGGAACGGTCAAGAGGCGTGGCACGAGTACGCCTCGCAATTGGCTGACCTCGTGATGGGTCGCTTGAAGAGAAGTGACGGTGAGCGATTCAGGCGACCGGCGCGACGTCGCATCGAAGGCTACTTTGTGGGCGATGTCGACAGCCTGTGCGCGGACCTGTTGGAGTATTTCCGTCACAGCGACGATGTCAAGCCGACCTTGATTCGACGGGCCTCATTCCGAGCGGCCACATCCAAACATGCCTATGACGAAGCGCAGGTGGATGCCTTCCTGGAGAAGGCCATTCAGCTGACCCAAGCATTGCGCTGACGCGTGGCACGACGGTGCACAGCCTTTACCCTCCGGGGCCTGAGGCTGAGACCGCCGTGATCCTTCCGGCACCACGACGTCGTGCTTTGGAAGGAGAAGTACTATGCGGAGCATATTCCGCATCATGAAGGCCACCGGATCCCTCTGGCCGTTTTACGTCGGTATCCTCATCTGTTCGGTCTTGACGGCAATCGCTTCCCTGGCGACGCCATTCGTCTTGAAGTTCGCGACGGATGCTGTGGTCGCGGCCCTCAACGGGCACGGCGACTCGACCGCTCGCATCATCTTCACGTTTGCGGGCCTCTATCTGATCATGCAGCTGTTCAGCACCTTCATCTCCAACTACGGCGGATACCTGGGCGACATCATGGGGCAACGGATGCGTTCCCTGCTATCTACCCGGTATTTCCACAAGCTGTTGAGCCTTCCCCAGAGCTATTTCGATACTCAACTCACCGGGTCCGTGGTCTCCCGGCTGAACCGGTCGATCGCGGAAGTCACCTTCTTCATCAAGTCGATGTCGAACAACTTCTTCTCGACGATCATCACCACCATCGCCGTGCTAGTCATCATGTTCGTCTATTACTGGCCCCTGGCGGTTCTCCTGCTGATCATTTATCCGATGTATCTCTGGCTGACCGGGTTGACTAGCAAGAAATGGCAAGTCTGGGAGCGGGACAAGAACGAGCACATCGACCTGGCTGGGGGCCGATTCAACGAAGTCATCTCCCAGCTGAGGGTGGTCAAGTCCTTCGGAACCCAAGCCAGGGAATTAGCGGCGTTCACCCGTCACTTCACGGACACCGTATCCCTGACGAAAGACCAGTCTCGGCATTGGCACCGCATGGACAACTACCGGAGGTCCGTCCTCAACCTCGTGTTCTTCGCGATGTACCTGCTGATCTTCTGGAAGACACTCGAAGGCGATTTCTCCTTGGGCGACATGGTGCTCATGATCCAGCTCATGGCCATGGCGTCGCAGCCGGTCGCGATGCTCTCGTGGATCATCGACTCGGCCCAGCGCGCGATTGCGGGCTCGCGGGAGTACTTCGAGGTCATGAATCTGCCGAATGATCCTCGCGCCGGCTCCGTTGTGGCCCCGACGGTGACCGGAACGATCCAACAGGTTTCGCCCGAAACACCTGCCGTAGCTGAGCCGGCGACCCCGCGCACTGACCGGCTGCCGGACCCCGTCATCACCTTCGACCGCGTCTCTTTCGCCTATGACGGCGAACAGGCGGTTCTCGAAGACATCACGCTCTCGATCGCCCGTGGAGAGAAAGTAGCCTTCGTTGGCGAGTCAGGAGGCGGCAAATCGACCCTGATGTCCCTTCTGCAAGGTCTGTACATGCCTACGAAGGGAAAAGTAGCCGTCGCGGGGTTCGACACCTCGACGTCGACCCTTGGCCAATTGAGGGCCGCGATGGGAATGGTCTTCCAGGACGCCTCCCTCTTCTCGGGAACAATCGCGGAGAACATCGCCTACGCTCGGCCCGATGCGAGCCGTGAAGACATCGTGAAAGCTGCGGAACAAGCCAACGCTGACATCTTCGTCCGGAAATTCGCCGACGGCTACGACTCGCTGATCGGGGAGCGGGGGCTGAAGCTTTCGGGCGGACAGAAACAGAGGATCGCCGTAGCCAGGGCGATTCTCAAGGACGCGCCGATCCTGATCCTTGATGAAGCGACGAGCGCCCTGGATACTCGGTCCGAGCGAATCGTTCAGGATGCCCTCGACCGACTGATGGTCGGCCGAACTAGTCTGATCATCGCGCATCGACTGTCCACGATCTCGGCTGTCGACCGCATCGTGACACTGGAGAACGGCAGGATCCGTGAGATCGGAACTCCCAGTGAGCTTGCGTCCTCGGGCGGGATTTACTCTGAATTGTTGCGATTGCAGATGTCGGCCACCGCGGCGGACCGCCAACGTCTCAAGAAATTCGGCATTGTGGGATGAGCCCATGCGTGGTCGTCGGTGGTACACCGGTCCGTAGGAGCCATTAATGCGGTCGAGAGTCCGTAGAATCGAGCGCGGGCGCGGAAAACCGTCCACGATGGGAACGGACGGGAGACTTTAGTGGATCTTTCTCAAGTTCTGGGCGGGTCATGGCTCATGTTCGTGGTCGGCGTCCTCATCATGGCTGTGGGCATCGCTCTGTCGATCGCGCTCCACGAAGTCGGACATTTGGTGCCCGCCAAATTATTCAATGTCCGGGTCACCCAATACATGATCGGTTTTGGCAAAACCATTTTCTCCCGGCGAAAGGCAGAGACCGAGTACGGGCTCAAGGCTATACCGCTCGGCGGGTATATCTCGATGATCGGGATGTATCCTCCGGACAAGAACGGCGAGAAGATCACGAGCGATTCGACCGGGCTCGTCCAACAGATGGTCTCGGAAACGCGCAGCATGGAGGCCGAGCGCCTGCAACCGGGGGACGAGAACCGTCAGTTCTACCAATTGCCGATCTACAAGCGAATCATCATCATGCTGGGCGGGCCCTGCATGAATCTCTTGATCGGAATCCTCTGCCTGAGTGTCGTGGTTCTGTCCTTCGGGACGGCCCAGCCGACCACCAAAGTTTCGGCGGTCAATCAATGCATTCAAAAGGTCCAGGCCGGTCAGGAAGAGCAGAAAACCGAATGCGGGGCAGACGACCAAGCGGCACCCGCCTATGAGGCCGGGATCAAGCCGGGCGACAAGATCGTGCGTTTCGCGAATCAGGATATCGACTCCTGGGATCAGCTCAGTCGTCTCATTCGTGAACACGGCAACCAGGACGTACCCGTGGTCGTCGACCGGGACGGCCGCGAAGTCAGTCTGAGCATGAGCCCGATGATCACCCAACGTCCCGTGACCGATGCCGCCGGTGTCCCCCAGACAGACACCGAGGGCAAGACCCAGACGCAAGAGGTCGGGTTCATCGGGATCAGCCCCGAGCAGGACCTCAAAGCCGGGAGCATTTCCGAGATTCCACCGGTGATCGGGCAAACCTTCAACCAGATCGGCAGCGTCATCATCAAGCTTCCGCTGCGGGTTTGGGACGTAGGGGTTGCGCTCTTCACCCAGAAAGAACGACCTGCCGATTCTCCGATGTCGGTGGTCGGAGTCGGGCGTGTGGCGGGAGAAGTGGCCTCTACTCAAAACATCACCACCAAAACCAAAGCGGCCTACATCGTCTCTGTTCTGGGAACCTTGAACTTCAGCCTCTTCGTCTTCAACCTGATTCCGCTTCTGCCTTTGGACGGTGGTCACGTTGCAGGCGCCCTATGGGAAGGAATACGGCGGTTCTGGGCACGGTTGAGAAAGAAAGCCGACCCCGGTCATTTCGACCCGATCAGGTTGCTGCCTCTGACCTACGTGGTTGCGGTGGCCTTCATGGGGATGTCGGTCCTGCTGATCGCCGCGGACATTTTCGACCCGGTGAAAATCCTATGACCCCGGGAGCCATGACTTCGTGAAATTCCTGACGCAACGCGCAGATCGTATCTCGGGGCCGACCGTTCGTCCCTTGACCGTCGACG
This sequence comes from Kocuria sp. TGY1127_2, assembly GCF_013394385.1. Taxonomy (NCBI): domain Bacteria; kingdom Bacillati; phylum Actinomycetota; class Actinomycetes; order Micrococcales; family Micrococcaceae; genus Kocuria; species Kocuria sp. TGY1127_2. The sequence continues at coordinate 2,104,446 of NZ_AP022834.1, read as the reverse complement.
ATACCGAGAGCCTCCTCGGATTGATCAACCAATCTCCCGTGGCCAACCTGTTCCCGCTGGAGCATTATGAGCGCATCGGTCTGCCGCGCCCCTCGTTCCTGACGCGGATGCATTCTGCCTCGCCTTTTCTCGGCGTCTTCGAACCGTCTGAAGAGATGGGAAAAACCGAACTCTCCGAGCTGACGGGAGCAGTGTGGTTCGGCGCGAATCTGGTCCCCATCCGTCTGGAACGTCACCACTTCTCCCGGGTTGCGGATTACGTCCTGCGGACCCACAAAAGGCCCGCCTCCTTGTTCGGCCCCGCAGAATTCGTCATGCCCCTGTGGGATCTGATTCGCGGCGGCCTGCCCCGGCCTTTCGACATTCGCCCACAACAGCCGCTCATGGCCCTGGTCGATCACGAGACCGCCCGTCGCGTGGCGCACCGGGAAACCACGTCCGGATTGTCCCCGGTACGGTGGGCCGTACCGAGTGACCTGGAAGCGCTCCTGCCTGCGAGCGTGTCAATGTTCACCGAGGAAGTCGGGTACTCGCCGATGGAACACAACCCGGAGGGATACTCACAACGAGTTCTCGAGACCGTCCGATCGGGCCGTACGGTCGTTGCCACGGACAGGAGGGGAGAGGTGATCTTCAAGACGGACCTTGGCCTCGCAGCGCAGGACATGTGCCAGCTCCAGGGCGTGTGGCTTGCTCCCCGGCTCAGGGGCCAAGGACTTTCCGAAGCGTTCATGGCGCAGGCTTGCGAGCTGATCGCCCCGCGGTTTTCGAGGATCAGCCTGTACGTCAACGACTACAACGGTCCGGCTCGCGCGCTGTACCGAGCCGTCGGTTTCCAACAGGTCGGCACCTTCTCGACGATCCTGATGTAACCGGCGCCTCCTGTCCTGCTGGTATGTACTCCACGGTGGGCTCCTTTAGACTTATCCGAGAGACAACCGGCACCTCAAAGAAACGGACTTCATAGTTGGCCATTCGCCTATCCTCGCTTTTCCTCCGCACCCTTCGCGAAGACCCGGTCGACGCGGAAGTGGATAGCCATAAACTCCTGGTGCGCGCCGGTTACATCCGCCGAGCGGCCCCCGGCATCTATTCGTGGTTGCCGCTGGGCCTACGGGTCCTGACCAAGGTCGAGGCGATCGTCCGCGAGGAAATGGATGCGATCGGCGCCCAGGAAGTCCACTTCCCAGCATTGCTGCCCCGTGAGCCGTATGAAACGTCCAACCGTTGGGTGGAGTACGGAGAGAATCTCTTCCGCCTGAAGGACCGCAAGGACGCGGATTACCTCTTGGCGCCTACGCATGAGGAGATGTTCACGCTCCTGGTCAAGGACATGTATTCCTCGTACAAGGATCTGCCGGTGACCTTGTACCAAATCCAGACCAAATACCGTGATGAAGCACGCCCCCGTGCGGGTCTTCTGCGCGGTCGTGAATTCATTATGAAGGATTCCTACTCCTTCAGCGTGGACGACCAAGGCCTCGAAGAGGCCTACCAAGCACATCGAGGCGCTTACCAGCGAATCTTCAAACGCTTGGGTCTGGAGATCGTCATCGTTCAGGCGCAGTCCGGTGCCATGGGCGGCTCACGCTCCGAGGAATTTCTGCACCCGACGCCCATCGGCGAAGATACCTTTGTCCGTTCCGAAGGGGGATACGCGGCCAATGTCGAAGCCGTCACGACCGTGGCCCCCGAGGCCATCGACATCGAGGGACTGGCGGCCGCGCACGTCGAGGAAACGCCGGATTCGCCGACCATCGATACCCTCGTTGCCCAAGCCAATGCGCTTCACGCGAAGGACGGTCAACAGTGGACGGCAGCGGACACCCTGAAGAACCTTCTGGTGGCCGTTACCCTTCCGAGCGGGGAGAAACAGATCGTCGCCGTCGGCGTGCCCGGGGATCGTGCCGTCGATCTCAAGCGACTCGAAGTCAGCCTCAGTGACGCCCTGGAAGTCGGCGGCGAAGTCGAGGTGAACCAAGCCGACGACTCCGATCTGCGTAGCTACCCGATGCTCGTCAAGGGCTACATCGGGCCCGGTCTGAGCACCGATGCCGCTACTCTGGGCACCGAGTCGACGACCGGCATTCCGTATTTCGTGGATCCCCGCGTGGTCGAGGGCTCCGCCTGGATAACGGGCGCGAATCTGCAAGGTCGACATGTTTTCGATCTGGTTGCCGGTCGCGATTTCACCTGGGACGGTGTCGTCGAAGCGTGCGAAGTCCGTGAAGGCGACCAGGCTCCGGATGGTTCGGGGCCTTTGCATACCGCTCGCGGAATCGAGATGGGTCACATCTTCGCTCTCGGTCGCAAATACGCGGATGCCCTGGGGCTTCGCGTACTGGACTCCAACGGCAAACTCGTCACCGTGACCATGGGTTCGTACGGTGTCGGCGTCACCAGAGCGCTCGCGGCCATTGCCGAATCCAATCACGATGAGCGGGGTCTGATCTGGCCCCGCGACCTGGCGCCTGCGGATGTTCATGTGGTCGCCGCCGGCAAGGGCGAGGAAATCATGAGCGGTGCCGAAGGCATCGTGGAGCAGTTGGAACGAGCTGGCTTGCAGGTGATCTTCGACGACCGAGCCAAAGCGTCTCCCGGTGTGAAGTTCGGTGACGCCGAGCTGCTCGGTGTTCCGACGATCCTGGTCATAGGACGCGGCTACAAGGACGGCAAGGTCGAGATCAAGGACCGGATCAGTGGTGAATCCCGCGAGGTCGACCTCTCGATTGTGGTGGACGAAGTGGTGAAGGAAACCAAGTCGGTCGCTTCCGACGGCTGAACCGCGATCTATGACGTGAGCCGCTGAACGAAAGAGCTGAATGAAAGAGGGGTACTCGGAAGGTGATCGCGGGAATCGAATCCCTGGATCCGAGCACCCTGGTTCTTGTACTCGTCGGCGGATTCCTGGCCGGTTGGGTTGATGCCGTGGTGGGCGGTGGCGGTCTGATTCAATTGCCCGTTGTGCTCATGATCCCGGGCATGACTCCGGTGCAGGCCCTCGCAACCAACAAATTCGGTTCTCTGCTCGGAACCAGCACCAGCGCGGTGACGTACTTCCGTCGCACGACGACGCCTCTCCGGCCCTCGTTGCCGATGGCGGGCGTCGCCTTCTTCGGCAGTTTCGCGGGAGCCGCGGTGGCCGCATCCCTGCCCCAAGCAGTTTTCAAACCCGTGATCCTCGCGGCCCTGGTCGCGGTGGCCGTGTTCACCGTGCTCAAACCGAATGCGGGGACATTGACCAAGCCCACGATGGATTCCCGGACTGTGCTCGTTCGTTCGACGGCGCTGGGACTCGTCATAGGTTTCTACGACGGTGTTCTCGGCCCAGGAACGGGGTCATTTCTGATCATCGGTCTCATCACGCTGCTCGGCCAGAACTTCTTGCGGGCCAGCGCGCAGGCCAAAGTCGTCAACATGGCGACGAATCTCGGTGCCTTGGCGTTTTTCGGGTTCCACGGTTCGGTGGTCTGGGCTCTGGGACTGCTTCTGGGAATCGCCAACATGGCCGGAGGCTATACCGGGGCCAGAAGTGCCGTGTCTCAAGGGAACAGGTTTATCCGCGTCGTGTTCCTGGCCGTGGTGGCCGTTTTGATCGTCAAAACCGGCTGGGATGTTTACGGCGACGTGATCGCATAGGGACGAGACTTGTTCAGCGCCCGATTCCAGTACCCCGCTGTGGGGCCATCCGTCAGGAAATTCCGGGCAGGGCCGGCACATCCCCGCTGATCTGGGTCGAGATCGCGGTGTTGAGAGCCAGCGAACGGGCGCCCCAAGCGGTCCAGGAACCAGATCCCTGAGCATCGGACTTACCCGGCTTCTGGGATCGGATCACCCCGATCGATTCGCTGCCGAGATGATCCGCCTGTTCGGCCATGATTTTCCCCGGCTCCCGTGCAGCACCATGGGGGAGTTTGTAGGCGGCCTTCGGCTGCGGCATCGCGGAGCAATTCTGATCCAACCCGGCACGCAGCTGCTGAAGCTGAGAAGAATGAATCTTGGCGGCGACCACGATCCGGTCCGAGGTGTCTTTCGGTATGTTGTCGACGTCCTGGCGGGCCTGGAAGTAGGACTCGGACCAGGTCGACGTATAGAGACCCGTCAGAACCTTCGTGAGGTTTTCGGAATCTTCCGCATTCGATCCGTCGTCGGCTTGTTGGGAACCAGCGCCCCCGGAGGCCTTGTCCTTGGCATCGTCGGACATGGCAGGGCACAACCCGTCGGCCTTCAACGCCTCGTTCTGCCCTAAACCGGTGAGGTCCTTGAGCTCCCTGCTCGCCGCCGACGACGGGTCTTCGACCTCGGCCAAGGTTCCATTCAAGAGCTGGACCGTGGCCCATTGACCGACCGAGATGGAGGTCAAAGTGGCGGACTCGTCCGAGGACAGGCCTGTGTTTGAAGCGAGATCGTAAATGCGTTGTGAGCTCTGAGTCATCCGTTGTGCCAGGCCGGGTACGTCCTGAGGCGCGTGATCCTCCTCAGGCTGGGCGTCCTCGACCGCTGAACGATTCAGCGCATCGAGCTGCTCGTGGAGATCCGATTCGAGGCTGTCCTTCTGGGACCCGGCGACACCCGAACTCCGGACGGCCGCTTGAAGACTTTTCAGCTCCGCCGCCGCCTGCTGTTGGGCTGCGACGCCGCCCTGATTGTGTGTGGTTCGCCACCAGACGAACCCTGAGACTGCTGCCAGGAGCAAGAGCACGATCAGCAAGAAAACAAAAATGGTCTTTGCGGCGGAAGTTTTCATCCGAACGTGTTTCCTCTGATGCGTTGCGGTCCTGGGTCAACTCACCATCATGGCATGTCGGGCAGGGCTGTGGGCGCTAACCTGGGGAGAGGACATGACATGACCATTACAGGAGGTCTCTTGGCCAACAACGGCTCGAACCCCAAGTCCACCACCAGCAAGAACACTTCTCGTCAACGCCGTCGGACCGCTCGGATGAAGGCCAACGCCGGATACTCGGACCAAGCTCATCCGAGGAATTCTCTGTCCGACACGCTGGACTTGCCTTCCTTGCGGGAGGCCATTGCGCCGGTCGTCGGGCAGTTCAACCTGGTTCTCGAAGAGGTCAGCGCCCGCGGCGCAGGAAAGAACCAGACCGTGACGGTCGTCGTCGATCTTCAGGAAGACGAGGAAGGCAGCGTCAGTCTGGACACCATCGCCGAGGTCTCCGGAGCAATTTCCGAGACCCTGGACCGGACCGAAGGAGACCCGGAAGAGACATACCTGCTCGAGGTGACATCCCCCGGTGCAACCCGCATGCTTTCCGAGCCTCGTCACTGGAAGCGGTCGCGAGGCCGGCTCCTCAGTCTGCGCCTTTCGGGCGGCGAGACCTTCGTCGCGCGCCTCGAAGAAACGGACGGTCGTACCGCGACGATTGCACGTCGGAGACAGACTCCCAAAGGCGTTCCGGCGAAGTATCTGGAACCGGAGGAGATCTCGGTTGAGGACGTCGAAGCGGCCCAGGTAGAAATCGAGTTCAGCCACTAGGACATCCCGGCTAGAATAAGTCGGAACACAGGGGCCGCCCAGCACAGGATCCAGGCCCAGTCGGGTACCGGAGCGCTGAAGCGTTCCGGTGCTTTGGCACATAGAGCAAGGAAAGGCCAGCAATGGACATCGACATGAGCAACCTCCGACTCTTGGAGAAGGAGCGTGACATCCCAGTCGGTCAGCTGATCCAGATGATCGAGTCCGCTCTATTGCTGGCGTACGAGAAGAACCCCGGTGCGATCCGCAACGCGCGTGCCATCGTAGACCGCGATACAGGGCACGTGCGCATTATGGCTCCGGAGATCGACGAAAACGGCGAGGTCATCGGTGAATTCGATGACACTCCGCGCAACTTCGGTCGCATTGCTGCGGCCACGGCCCGGCAGGTGATTTTCCAGCGATTGCGTGAAGCCGAGGACAATCAGGTCCTTGGCGACTTCCGCGACCGTGAGGGGCAGCTCGTCTCCGGGCAGATCCAGCAGGGCGGTCGGAACAACATGGTCCAGATCGACCTGGGAACCGTGGAAGGTGTTCTTCCCCCGCACGAACAGGTGCCCGGCGAAAGCTACTCTCATGGATCCCGCATCCGCGCATTCGTCGTCGAAGCCCGTCGCGGGTTCAAGGGCCCATCGATCACGCTGTCCCGCTCCCACCCGGACTTGGTTCGACGTCTTTTCGAACACGAGGTGCCGGAGATTGAGGACGGTTCCGTCGAAATCATGTCGATCGCTCGCGAGGCCGGTCACCGCACCAAAATTGCAGTGAGGGCGACGAGGGAAGGGATCAACGCCAAAGGTTCCTGCATCGGAGAAATGGGCTCGCGCGTCCGAGCCGTGACTTCCGAACTCAACAACGAGAAAATTGATATCGTCAGCTACTCCGAGGACCCCGCCGACTACATTGCCGGCGCTCTGAGCCCCGCTCGAGTCGCCTCGGTCGAGGTGGATCCCCAGGGCAGGTTCCAGGCCCGGGCCATCGTCCCGGACGACCAGCTCTCCCTGGCGATCGGAAAGGAAGGCCAGAACGCACGTCTGGCCGCGAAACTGACGAATTGGCGCATCGACATCGTCTCCGAGTCCAAGGCGCGGGCGGCGGATCTCGCCGAATAACCGGTCATTCTGGTAACGGTCCTCACACGGGACGGTGTATTTTGCCGAATCTTTGGGGGAAACGCCCGGTGGGGGGATAGACTGGAATGCGGTCATCGACTGCGAGCGACGGCCCGAGCAAGCAGGAGCGGTCCGGAAAGGGGAAAGCCTATGTCTTCCCCTCCCGGTATTCGTACGTGCATCGGCTGTCGGCGGAGCGAAGATCAAACCGCACTAGTACGTGTGGTCCTGCAACGGTCGCAGGGAGCGCAAACTGGCGTCGTCGTCCTGGATCCCAAAAGGTCCTTTCAAGGACGTGGCGCCTGGTTACACCCTGACCAGGAGTGTTTGGACCGGGCGGTCAAGACCAAGGCATTCGCCAGATCTTTCCGTACCCGAGTCGATTCCGAACACCTCGAAGGTCAGTGGTGCGCGGAAGAAAACGCCGTCCTGCGGCGTTATGCGGCCACTGAGGAACACCCCCTAGCTCAATCAACGGACGCACAAGCGTCTGAAGAAAGCGAGTAGAAAACCGATGGAAACCCGATGAGTGCCGCGCAATGAGTACTTCACTGTGCTCTGCAAACGGCGAGTCCCAAGGCAATTATGTGATTGCCGGGAGCCTTATACGGAATTAAGCGGTTTGTGCCTGTTTCGGCGCAGACCGAGACAGGAGTAATGTGGCCAAGCCCCGCGTTCACGAGCTCGCGAAAGAGCTCAACATCACCTCGAAGGAAGCGATCGCCAAGCTTCAAGACTTGGGCGAATTCGTTCGTGGTGCATCCTCCACGGTGGAACCCCCCGTGGTGAAAAAACTGCGCGCCGCGTTTGCGGACCGCGCACAGTCACCTTCTGAGCCGGGCAAAAAGTCCGGAGGCAAGAAGGCGTCCACTACATCCGAGCCCTCTGATCAGAAGGCCGAGACCAACAAGGCCGAGGCGCCTGCACCGGCGACGCCGGCTGCACCCAAGCCCGGCGCGAAGCCCAAGCCTTCCGGGCCAACCCCTGCTACAGCAGGGAAGCCGGCCCCCAAGCCGGCAGCGGAAGAAAAGGCGGCCGTTGCGGAAGAGAAGCCCGCAGCACAGCCGGAACCGACTCCGTCGCCGACCGAGGCTGCATCCGCGAAGTCCGACGAAAAGGCCCAGGAAAAGTCTGACCAGGACTCGGCTCCCAAATCGGGCAACGCGCCCAAGCCCGGGACTCGTCCCGGCAACAACCCGTTCAGTTCCCAGCAGGGCATGCGCACGGATTCCTCCGCGCCCAAGCCCGGCTCGGTGCCGACCCCAGGACCCCGTCCCGCAGCATCACGTGGAGGTGCGCCCAAGCCCGGTGCCCCGCGTCCCGGCAACAACCCGTTCAGCTCCCAGCAGGGCATGCGCGGCAGCAACAACGGCAATCGCCGCGGTGGCCCGCGTCCCGCCCAGGGACAAGGTCAGGGTCAAGGCGGACCGCGTCCCGGTGCACCGCGTCCCGCCCAGGGACAAGGACAGGGACAGGGCGGACCGCGTCCTGCCGGACCTCGGCCCGCCGCTGGCGCGGGTGCAGGCGGCCAGCGGGGGAATGCTCCTCGCCCGGCCGCATCCGGTGGAAATCGTCCTAGCCCGAACATGATGCCGGCCAAGATGCCCTCGAACGTCGGCGGACGGCCCGGTGGCGGCAGCCCCGGCGGGGGGAATGGTCCCCGTCGTGGTGGCCCGAGTGCCGGTGGTCCTCCGCGCGGCGGCGGTCGCGGACGTGGCAATGCCCAGGGTGCTTTCGGACGCGGAAATTCACGTCGGAAGCAGCGCAAGTCGAAGCAGGCAAAGCGCCATGAGTTGGAGCAGATGCAGGCACCTGCGGTGGGCGGCGTCGTCGTTCCCCGGGGCAACGGCGATACTGTCGTACGCATGCGTCGCGGGGCTTCGGTCATGGACTTCGCGGAGAAGATCAACGCCAACCCGGCCGCACTGGTCACCGTCCTCATCCACTTGGGTGAGATGGCGACACAAACCCAGTCCTTGGACCAGGAGACGTTCGAATTGCTGGGCGAAGAGCTGGGCTACAGGGTCCAGATTGTCTCGCCCGAGGACGAGGAGCGCGAGCTCCTCGAATCCTTCGACATCAACCTCGACGCCGAGCGTGAGGCAGAGACCGAAGAGCAGCTCGAAGCGCGTCCCCCCGTAGTCACCGTGATGGGTCACGTTGACCACGGCAAGACCCGTCTGTTGGATGCCATCCGCCACACCAATGTGATCGAAGGTGAAGCCGGCGGCATTACCCAGCACATCGGCGCTTACCAGATCACAACCAATGTGGACGGCACCGACCGCCTGATCACTTTCATCGATACCCCAGGTCACGAGGCGTTCACCGCTATGCGTGCCCGCGGTGCGAAGGTCACGGACATCGCCGTGCTCGTCGTCGCCGCCGATGACGGCGTCATGCCCCAGACCGTTGAGGCCTTGAACCACGCCCAGGCGGCCAACGTGCCGATCGTGGTCGCGGTCAACAAGATCGACAAGGAAGGCGCGAACGCGGACAAGATCCGCGGACAGCTGACCGAATACGGTCTGGTGCCCGAGGAATACGGTGGTGAGACCATGTTCGTCGACGTTTCGGCTCGTCAGAACCAGAACATCGAGGAACTGCTCGAAGCCATCTGCCTGACCGCCGACGGCGCGCTCGAACTGCAGGCCAACCCTGATAAGGAAGCCCGCGGTGTCGCGATCGAAGCGAACCTGGACAAGGGACGTGGTGCGGTCTCGACCGTGCTGGTCCAGTCCGGTACGCTGCACGTCGGTGACAGCATTGTCGCGGGCGTTGCCCACGGCCGTGTCCGAGCGATGTTCGACGAGAACGGTCAGAACGTCGCAGAGGCCGGTCCTTCGCGCCCCGTGCAGGTCTTGGGCCTCTCCACGGTTCCGCGGGCAGGCGACACGTTCCTGTCGACACAGGAAGAGCGCACTGCTCGTCAGATCGCTGAAAAGCGCGAGGCGGCGGACCGCAACGCTCAACTGGCCAAGCGCCGCAAGCGCGTCACGCTCGAGTCCTTCGACGAGGCCGTGGCCGAAGGCAAGATGGACACGCTCAACCTCATCATCAAGGGCGACGTCTCGGGTGCCGTGGAGGCTCTCGAGGATTCGCTGCTCAAGATCGAGGTCGGAGACGGCAATGAGGTTCAGCTGCGTGTGATCCACCGTGGCGTCGGTGCTATCACCCAGAACGACGTCAACTTGGCCACCGTGGATAACGCGATCATCATCGGCTTCAACGTCCGTCCGGCCGAGCGAGTCACCGAACTCGCCGACCGCGAAGGCGTCGAGATGAAGTTCTACAGCGTCATCTACCAGGCCATCGACGAGGTCGAGCAGGCCCTCAAGGGCATGCTCAAGCCCGAGTACGAGGAAGTCGACCTTGGTTCCGCAGAAGTCCGCGAGGTCTTCCGCTCTTCCAAGTGGGGCAACATCGCCGGCTCGATCGTGCGGAGCGGTCTCATTCGCCGCAATGCCAAGGCTCGCCTGGTGCGTGACGGCAACGTGATTGCGGATTCGCTCAACATCGAGTCGCTGCGTCGCTTCAAGGACGATGCAACCGAGGTCCGTGACGGTTACGAGTGCGGTATTGGGCTCGGATCCTTCAACGACATCAAGGAAGGCGACATGATCGAGACGTGGGAGATGCAGGAGAAGCCCCGCGACTGATCGCGTGGTTGAAGGACCTGCCGCCTGAGTAGCGGTTGAAGAAGCATCGGGCCGGTGTCCAGGAGTAACCTGGACACCGGCCCGTTTTCCACGGAATGCACAATTTTCCGCGCCCATCAGGGCGCAATGACATGAGGAGAGATCATGGCTGACGCAGCCCGCGCGGCTCGCATGGCGGACCGCATCAAGGTCATCGTGGCCCAAGCCCTCGAACGCCGAATCAAGGATCCCCGCCTCGGCTTCGTGACGGTCACGGATGCTCGGGTCACCAATGACCTTCAGCACGCCACTGTTTACTACACGGTCTACGGGACCGAAGAGGAACAGGCAGGCACCCGCGCCGCCCTCGAATCGGCGAAAGGCATCCTCCGTTCGGAGGTCGGGAAGAACATTACGGCTCGCCTGACGCCGACGCTGACTTTCGTCGCGGACGAAGTTCCCGTGAATGCGAGCCACCTCGAGGAAATTTTGAGGCAGGCCCGTGCCCGCGACGCCGAACTGGCCGAGGCCGCCGAAGGAAAAGCTTTCGCCGGTGATGCCGATCCATACCGACGCGAGGACGAAGAGACGGAAGCACAGGGCACGGACGACGCCGTCGCGACGCCCCACATGGACGCTGCCCGCGGGGACAGCGACAACCTTCGAACCGCCTACGATCCGGTCGAGGAAGACTTCGGAGACGGCTCCAGCAGCGATCCCGATTCAGGGGCCAACGAGGTCCGCGAGGCACCGGAGGATACCGAGTAGGTGGCACGGCATCGCGACCGCCACGATGACGTTCCCTCGGGCCTCGTCGTCGTCGACAAACCAGCAGGCCTGACCAGCCACGACGTCGTCGCCCGAATGCGGAAGATAATCGGTACGCGGCGTGTCGGTCACGCTGGGACTTTGGACCCGATGGCCACCGGCGTACTCATTCTGGGCGTCAACAAGGCCACCAAATTGCTCACCTGGGTCAGCGGCGAGTCCAAGACCTACAGTGCGACGATCCGACTGGGGCAGGGGACCGTGACCGACGATTCCGAGGGCGAGGTGAGCATCACCGCTGACCCCGCCACTGTGGACTCCCTCGAAGAATCCGCGATCAACGCCGCGGTCACCGAACTGACGGGCCGGATCCTGCAGGTTCCGTCGTCGGTATCCGCGATCAAGGTCGGCGGAGTCAGGTCGTATGCCAGGGTCCGGTCGGGGCAGGACGTCGAGCTCGAGGCCCGTCCGGTTACGATTGATTCCTTCGACGTCCATGACATTCGGCGCGTCACGGCCACATGCGAGGGCTCGAGGGAGACATCCGTGGTCGACGTCGACGTCACGGTTTCGTGTTCCTCCGGCACCTATATTCGGGCGTTGGCCCGCGACATGGGTGCACGGCTCGGTGTGGGAGGCCATCTGACGCGCCTGAACCGATTGAATATCGGCGAGGTATCTATAGACGACTCCTCGACGCTTGAAGAGCTGGCCCAGGCGAGGGACGAAGGCCGTACCATCCCTATGCTTTCGGTCGAACGTGCGGCGGAGAGAATCTTTGTGCGCCGGAATCTGAACAATGACGAGGCAACCTCGCTCTCGAACGGCCGGTGGATCCCCCCAAACGCTCAGACCGAGGCAGGTGCCTCCGAGGCCAGTGGGAAGCGAGCCAACGACATCGTTCCGGCATGCGAATTGGCCGCGGGTTTCGCCCCGGACGGGACCTTGGTTGCGCTGGCCCAGAACCAGTGCCGCCGAGGGCTCGATGTCGCGGTTCCGCACCTCGTGTTTCGATCGGGCACGACTTTTCCGGTCGAAGCGGAAAGGACGGCTGATTCATGATCGCGGGTTATGATCTGTGGTTCTGGATCGCTCTGGTCCTGGGCCTCTTGTCGGCGCTGGTCTGCTTGGTGCAGTTCCTCCGCGGCAAGGTTCCGGACGACTTCTCACAGGGCTCCGTCCTGGTCCTCGAGGCTTTCCTCGTGGTGTATCTGATCGGCTCGATTGTGATGCAAATAGTGACCGATGGGCCCTCGGGTGATGCCTGGGAGTATTACGGTTATCTGCTGACCGCAATGCTGATTCCCGCAGGGACTTTCGTGTGGTCGCTGACCGAAAGGACCCGGTGGTCAACGCTGATGTTGGCCGTTGCCGGACCGATCATCCTCGTGATGGTCCAACGCATGAACGTACTGTGGTATTACTACTGAGTCCCATCCCGAGAGACCCATCAGAGAGGTCATGACTGACATGAACGACGTCGAGGCGAACGCCGCACATCAGACCCGGGGCCCTGCCGCGAAATCCAAAGGCCCTGGAATGCTCCTGGTGGCCGTGTACGCGATATTCTCCCTGTCGGCCGGGGCCCGTGCGCTCTACCAAATCATCGCCAAATTCGATGAGGCGCCCGTCTCCTTCGTCCTTTCCGGAGTCGCCGCCGCGATCTACATCTACGCGACCATTTCCTTGGCGCGCAAAGGTCTGGGAGCGTACTGGGCGGCCGTGTGGGCCATTGCCATCGAGCTGTGCGGCGTGATCGCCGTCGGAATCTTCTCCTACCTTCGACCGGATCTGTTCCCGTTGGCATCCGTGTGGTCGCATTTCGGCTCCGGGTACGGCTATGTGCCTTTGGTCTTGCCTATTATCGGGCTCCTGTGGCTGTATCGAAACCGACCCGGCCGAGGCGTTGAACGCGCGAAGTAGACCATGACCGGCCCCATCGGCCATAAAGTGGTGCAAGACAGATCTGATACTCCGTGAAAGGAGCCAATCGTGACTCATCCGTCCAGCCCGGAGAACAACAACGAGCAGAACGGCCACCCCAGGGGCCCGTGGGAAAACAGCCCGGAATCGGAGTCGACCGGTCCGACCGGAACGTCGCGAGATAGCGCCGAGCCGTCCTCGACTGCAGGACCGGGACGGACCGAGGCATCCGAACCTCGGACGAGGCAGCAACCTCGCCAGCCTCGTGCTGAACAGACCCGGAAGAAGACATCCAGCACCCCAGGGCCGGCCAAGACGTCGTCCAAGCCCGGCAAACAGCAGGACTGGGGAATCTTCCGGGCCGTCGTTGCACTCTATGGTTTGGTGATCATTGCATACGGCGTATGGCAGATCTTCGCCGGAACGGCTTCATTGCCTGGTGAGACGGAGGACTCCAGCGCCACCGTGGCCTCGTCGTACGGAGCCCTCGCAGCGGTTCTGTGCGGCGTGGGAGCAGCGTTCGTCGCGATTGCCGTCAAGTTCAAATGGGCCAACGTCCTGTGGTTCGTCTGCCTCATGATCTTCCTCGGCGGAATAGGCCGAATCTTCTCGTGGGCGATTTTCGGACTTCCCCATGCCGTAATGATCGTGGTCATGGTGCTCGACCTCGTGATCCCGCCCTGCCTGCTGGTCTGGCACGCCTGGATCAGCAAGGCCAATCGTATTCGTACCGAAATGTCTCAGGGTGCCCCGCAGGCCGCACCCCGGAACAAACGCGGTAAAAAGCGTTCATAACTGCCCCCTCGGGAACGGCAGTGCGACCGCACAAGGACTAGACTGATGGCCGCGGCTCGAGAACCGAGCCGCGGTCTGGCATGAGGAGATTCGTGGACTGTTTCAGGAGCCTGGACGAGATCCCGGAGGAATTCGGCCCCACGGCGGTGACCATCGGAAATTTCGACGGAGTCCATCGTGGCCATGCACGCGTCATCAAGACGGTCGTTTCGGAAGCCCATTCCGCGGGGCTGCAAGCCGTTGCGATTTCCTTCGATCCCCATCCTGCTTTGGTGCACCGACCGGACGTCCCACACCTACCCATCATGGGCCTGCAAGACAGCCTGGACCTTCTCAAAGAACTTGGGCTGGACGCCCTGGTTCTGCTGCCGTATTCCCTCGAATTTGCGCGCGAGACGCCCGAGGATTTCATCCGGGAAACCTTCGTCGAAGGTCTCCGCGCCAAGAAAGTCGTGATCGGGGCGGACGTCCGGTTCGGCCGCGACAATTCAGGCGATCTGACCACAATGCAGGAACTGGGGGGCAAGTACGACTTTGAGGTCGTCGTGGTCGAGGACCTCTCGACCGACAACGACCTGAACGACCTGCATGACGAAGACCCGCATCGGCGGTGTTCTTCGACCTGGATTCGTGAACTCCTCGCGGCCGGGGACGTTGAGGCCGCAACCCAGTTGTTGGGCCGCTATCACCGGATGCGCGGCGAAGTGATCCATGGTGCTGCTCGGGGACGGGAACTAGGCTTTCCCACGGCGAATATGTCTCCAGTATCCGATGGATTGATCCCTGCCGACGGTGTGTATGCCGGCTGGCTCCATGATGAGGCCGGAATGCGGTGGCCGGTGGCTATTTCCGTGGGGTCGAATCCGACCTTCGAAGGAGTATCACGGCAGGTCGAAGCGCACGTGATGGGGCGGCCGCACGAAGAGGTCGAGGATTTCGACTTGTACGGCCAACATGTGCTGCTGGAATTCGTGGCGCATTTGAGGCCAATGGTCGCCTATGAAGGCATGGACGCGTTGATCCGTCAGATGTCGAAGGACGTCGACGACGCTTGGCGCGTGCTGGGCTCCGACGAAGCCTGAAGGACAATCACCCGCATATACAGAAGCCCCCGCGAGGACATTCCTCGCGGGGGCTTCTGTATATGCGGTGTCTAGAACTCTTCGTGGGTGCGGGGGTCGTACCCCTTGAATGCGATCCCCGTGTGGAGACGCTTGATGACGTCCATCTGCTCAGGGCTGAGATCCCATTCGAAGACGTTGAGGTTCTCTTCCATCCGCTCGGGTGTCGAGGTCTTCGGAATCGGGACGATTTTGTTCTGGACCATCCATCGAAGAACGACCTGGGCCGGGGTCACGCCGATGGTGTCGGCAATATCGCCCAGTTCGGGGGTGTCCTCGAGGCCTTGCATGCGTCCCAGCGGTGACCACGCTTGAGTCACGATCTTATTCTTCTCGTGATATGCACGGAGCTTTTCCTGCTGCTGTCGAACCTGGAGCTCGATCTGGTTGACCACCGGAAGTTCGCTGGTCTCCTCGCCGAGACGGTCGATGTGCTCAGGCAGGAAATTGGAGGTGCCGATCGACCGGACGAGTCCTTCGTCCTTGAGCGCGATCAAGGCTTTCCACGATTCGACGTAGAGATTCACCTTGGGGTTGGGCCAATGAATCAAGTAAAGGTCCAGGTAGTCCAGACCCATCTTCCGGAGGGACTCCTTGGCAGCGGCGATGGTCGGCTCGTATCCGTGGTCCTTGCCCGCGAGCTTGGTCGTCACGAAAATTTCTTCCCGGTCGACGCCGGAATTGTGGATTCCTCGCCCTACGCCTTCTTCGTTTCCGTATTGGGCGGCCGTGTCGATCAAGCGGTGACCGCGCATAATGGCCTCGGCGACATTGGCCTCCGCCTCGGCATTGGACATGGGGTAGGTCCCGAAACCGACGGCCGGGATCTCATGGCCATCGCGCAGGTTGTGAGTAAGCATTAGGGTCTCCTGAAATTCAGTGGTCGTCTCCTGACGCGAGTTTACGCGTCCGGAGCGTGGGTCGTACGGATCACGGCCAGGACGGCCTCCGCCGACCTCTGTGCCACAATCTCCACGGCCATGTGAAAGTCTTGGTCGGCCGACGGGCCGCAAAGATCCGAGATGCCCCTGACGGACAAGAACCGGATTCCGTGACTCGAGCAAACCTGAGCGATCGCGGTGGTTTCCATATCGGTCGAAATGGCGTGAGGAAAAGCTTCGCGTGCATCCTTGACGTTCGATTCGGTGACGAAGGAACCTCCCGCGAGCATCTGTCCCACGTGGTGTGTGCCTTTGCGAGCAGTGACCGAGCGAGCAGCGTCGAGCAAGGTCTCATCCGAAGCGTAGTCGACCGGCATGCCAGGGACTTGGCCTCGTTCGTAGCCGAATGCGGTGGCATCGGCATCCGTGAATGAGTACGAGTCTCCCACTGCCAGATCGCCGACCTCGACGTCCCGGCGTAAGCCTCCCGCGCTACCGGCAGACAACAGTGCCCGCGGCTCGCATATGGCGATCGCCGTAGTCGCGGCGCTGGCCGCGTTGACGAGGCCGATGCCGGACCGGACCAACAGGATCGGGTGCCCCTGATGAGCCAGGGGAGTGTAGCGGGCTCGGCCGAAATCGACCGGCTCACCCAAGTGCTCGCAGGAATCGAGGAAAGGGGAGGCTTCCTCGTCCATGGCGACTTGGACGACAATCCCGCCGGCCACCGCTTCGCACATGTCGTCCGACCACGGGTTGTTGTGGGCTGGGCTCACGCGTAGACCTCGTCCCAGACCTCACGTTGGTCGAGGAAGCCTCCGACCGCGCCCTGGGCCCCGGCCAGGGTGTGGTTGGCACCCCACCCGCACTGGGTTTCGTTGGCCGCGGGAACCTCGGTCGCGTCGAGTATGTCGCGGAACGTCGCTTCCAGTATCGGCAGAAACGCATCTGGTTCGAGTCCGAGCGTCAGGGCGTAGAACCCGGTCTGGCAACCCATCGGGGAGAAATCGATGAGGGCCTCCGTGTGATTGCGCATGTGCTCGGCCGTCAGGTGCTCGATCGAATGAACGACCGGCATCTCGAGGTGACCCTGATTGGGCTGGGAGAACCGGACATCGTACTTGATGAGGGTATCCCCGCCGGGTAGTTCTTTGCGGTCAGCAATGCGCACGTACGGCGCGGCGACCTTGGTGTGGTCCAAGTTGAAGGATTCAACGTTCATCTTCTGCATACATCAATTGTTGCGCACATGTGCGGTTTAAGTCAGGGGCGGCAGGACGGACCGTAACGTGGCTAGGTGGTGAGATCGTCTTCGGTCTCGTCAGGCCAGAGCGCTTTGAGGACCTCTTCCCGGGGAATCTCGAGGATTGCGACGACGTTCATGAGAGATCGCAGTTTGGGATTCGAGGGGCTCCGAGTCGCTCGATCGCTGAACCCGTATTCCATTTGCTGATAGTGCTGGCGGGAGATTCCCGCTTCCAGAGCCACCTTCTCCTGAGTGATACCGAGATCGGCCCGATGGGACTGCAGAAGGCTCCCGAGTCGCAACGCGGTTTGGCGATCAAGGGAGTCGGAAGTCATTGCACCAGAATCGGGTCGCCCGGAGTTCAGGTCTACCAAGTGCACATGGCAAAACTTCGCTATCCTTGTGTGCAAAGTGTACATGGCACGACGTGGGGGTGCAAGAGTGCAAACACAGGCCCACCGGAACGCAGGTGGAGGCCCCGTCGAAACATACGGGCTTACCTGGCCCGGCAAGTCCGAATCCCAGAGGCTGGGGGAGAGCGCGACATCCGCCCGCCTGGTCCCCCATTCCCCGGGGAAAGGTGGAGCCGCCGTCGCGGAGGTGAACCTCGTGATCGAGGGGGACAGCCTCGACGCCCTGAAAATCTTGAGGCGCACGCATGCCGGAGCCTTCGGGCTGATCTACATCGACCCTCCGTACAACGTGGGGACGAAGGCCGACTACCGAGACTCTTTTCACCGGAGTC
The DNA here is from genome assembly GCF_013394385.1 of Kocuria sp. TGY1127_2. Classification (NCBI taxonomy): domain Bacteria; kingdom Bacillati; phylum Actinomycetota; class Actinomycetes; order Micrococcales; family Micrococcaceae; genus Kocuria; species Kocuria sp. TGY1127_2. The sequence continues at coordinate 2,086,723 of NZ_AP022834.1, read as the reverse complement.
AGGCTGTCGAGGACCGCGCCGCAGGAGTGCACGAAGAGCCGGAGCGGTGTGCCGCTCGCTCTAACGCAGGCCGGAGGCATTCGCTCTGGCTGGATCTCATGTACCCGAGGCTTCGAGCCGCGCGCGAGCTGCTCGCCTCCAATGGGGTCATTGCCGTTTCGATCGATGACGCAGAAGCCCCCAGACTCAGGCTGCTCCTGGACGAGATTTACGGAGAGGAGAATTTCTGCGCGACGATCGTCTGGGAAAAGAAATACTCACCGGCCAACGACTGCCGCAATTTCTCGGTCGTCCACGACTACCTGATTCTCTATGCGGCATCACCAGCCTTTCGTCGCAACCTCCTGCCCCGAACCGAGGCAACCAATCGGCCGTACCGCCACGACGACGCCGATGGTCGCGGCCTCTACCGGACGAGTGACCTCTCGGTACGCACGTATTCGCCGGCCGCGGACTACGCCGTGGTGAACCCACTGACCGGGGCGAAGCATTTTCCGCCTCCCGGGCGGAGTTGGGGATATTCGCCTCAGGCCATGCAGCGCTTGATCGACGAGGGTCGGATATATTGGGGCACGGACGGAACACGCGCCCCTCAACTCAAGCGATACCTTGGGGAAGTTCAGGACGGAGTTGTACCGACGACCCTCTGGACTCGCGACTTCGCCGGGCACAATCATCTGGCCAAAAACGACATCAGAAAGCTCTTCGGAACCACGGCCGTATTCGAGACCCCGAAGCCCGTGCGCCTGATCCAGCGACTCCTTCAGGTCACCACCGGCAAAGATTCACTCGTGCTTGACTTCTTCGCCGGCTCGGGCACCACGGCTCATGCGGTGATGCGGCAGAACGCGGAAGACGGTGGCAACCGGAAGTTCGTCCTCGTTCAACTCGACGAGCCGATCAATGCGGCGCGGAAGCCAACGGTGGCCAGCGAATTCTCGACGATCGCGGACGTCACCCGCGAGCGCGTGCGTCGGGCAGCCGCAGCATTGCGCGAAGAATTCCCCGAGCTGGATCCCGCTCAGACCCGATTCGTGGAGCTCAAGGTGGTCTGAATCATCACGTCTCATTGGCGAACATTCCTGTGGTGCGCTATACCGGACAAGTCAGATTGTCTTGAAGGAAAGGTGGCGGAAAATGTCCGCTCTCGCCCCCACGCTGTTCTCTACCGCAGGTTTGATCGGAGGTTACAAAGTAGCTCGTTCAACCGGAAACCGCCCGCTCGGCGGTGCCGTTCTGGCTGTTGCCGGTGCGGCCGCGTTCAAAGGCTGGCAGAAAAATGCGGGAACCGGCACGGCTGCGGCCCTGACCGGTATTTATGTCCTCTCCTTCGGACTGTCCCATCCGCTGGCCAAGAAGATCGGTGCCTGGCCGAGTGTTTACACGGTGACTGCCGCGACCGGCGCCGCGTCGGCCATCTTGGGGCGCGACGTCGCCTCGCGCACCTCCGCCAAGTAGTGAGCACATTGTCCTCCCAGGACTCGGCAGGCGCTGCACAGGAACGCACACGGTGGGACCCCGAGCAGTACCTCAAATTCGGTTCTGAACGAGCCCGCCCGCTCGTGGACCTCCTCCAGAGGATTCCGCTGACCACGGTCCAGAACGTCGTCGACTTGGGCTGTGGGCCCGGTTCCGACACCCCGATCATTCACGGACACTGGCCTGAGGCGGTGGTGCACGGTGTCGACAGCAGCCAGCAGATGATCGACGCTGCCCAAGGGCGCGGGGAGTCTTTCGCTCGGTACGAGCATGCCGACGTCAAAGAGTGGTTGGACGCCCGCCGAGTCCATGGCTGGGCAGGAGAGGAGCCCCAACTCATTGTCTCTAACGCCCTGTTCCAATGGGTTGACGGCCACGAGACCTGGTTGCCGCAAGTGGCAGACCTCTTGCCGAGCGGCGGTGTATTCGCTTTTCAGGTGCCGGGCAATTTCGACGCCCCGTCCCACGTTCTGCTGCGCGAGATCGCTGGCCAACCGAAGTACGCCCGGCATATCGACGAAAAGCTCCGGGACAAAATCATCCGGGCCCGGGAGTATTTGGCTCTCTTGTCCCGTCCGGGATGGTCGGTGGACGCCTGGGAAACAACGTATCTCCACGTTCTGCAGGGGGAGGACCCTGTATTCGACTGGATCTCCTCGACGGGGGCCCGTCCGGTGCTCAACGCCCTGCCGGAGCCCGTCAAGGGCGAGTTCGTCGAAGAATACAAAGCGGCACTTCGGACGGCTTACCCTGCCGAAGCCCACGGGACCGTCATGCCGTTCCGCCGGGTATTCGTCGTGGCCGCGCGGCTCGCCGAAAACTGATGTCCCAGCCCGGCCTCATGATTTGTACCAAGATGTGAGACATCGAGGAAATCACACGACACGCGGAAAGAAGAATAATGACTACGGGAAATACCGAATTCACCCCACGGCTCGCGCGCAATTTTGCGGATACGGAAGATTCTCCGGTCCGGGCGCTCCTGGACCTGGTGAGTCGACCCGGGGTGATCTCTTTCGCGGGCGGTATTCCGGACTCCTCCTTTTTCGACCTGGGCGCCATCCGCGCGGCCTACGAGGCATCCCTGGCTCGGCCGGAGCGTTCGCTCCAGTATTCGTCGAGTGAGGGCGAGCTCGAGCTTCGCGAAGTGATCGCCGCGAACCTCACGTCCGAAGGCATTCCCTCCCAGTCTGACGACATTCTGATCACCACGGGCTCGCAGCAGGGCCTGACCCTCATGGGACAGGTGATGGTCGACAAAGGGGACGTCATCCTGGTCGAAGACCCGACGTACCTGGCCGCATTGCAGACCTTCGGGTTGGCTGGAGCGCGTTTTGAGCCCGTCGAGTGCGATGACGAAGGCGTGATCCCGGAAGCCCTGGACCGGGCGATCGCAGCGCATCGACCGAAGCTCGTCTACCTCATCCCGAGTTACCAGAATCCGAGTGGCCGCACGATGTCGGCGCGGCGCCGTCACGACGTCGCCCAGATCCTTCTCAGGACCCAAACCATGCTGATCGAGGACGACCCGTATTCGAGCCTCCGCTATTCCGGTGAAGCGCTCGAGCCGATCTGTGCGATCGAAGGCATGGCGGAGCAGACTGCGCTCCTGCAGACATTGTCCAAATCCGTTGCTCCGGGAATCCGCCTCGGCTGGGCACGCGTGCCGTCCTCGATCCGTGACGCGATGATCGTCGGCAAGCAGGCCATTGACCTGCATAGCTCCACGGTGGATCAGTATGCGGCCGCTTACTATCTCGCTCATCCGGAGACGCATCAATCCGATGAGGAGAAGCTCCGGGTCTATGGCGAGCGTCTGCAAGCGATGGTTCGCGAGCTGCCCCAGGCTCTTCCGGAGGGTTCTCGCGTGACCTCGCCCCAAGGGGGAATGTTCTTGTGGGCCGAATTGCCGGAGGCCTATGACACGGACGCTCTGCTGCCTTATGCGATGCGGGAAGGTGTTGGGTTCGTGCCCGGCAGCTCATTCCACGTGGACACGAGCATCCGGAACACGATGCGAATCTCCTTCGTCACCAACGCGGAAGAGGAAATCGTCGAAGGCGTGGCGCGACTTGGTCGAGCGGTTGCCGCCTACGAGGCGGAGCAGCTGAAGGTGTGACCCGGTCCCTCCTGCGAGACGACGATGGTGCGTGCGCCGTGTCGGGTCAGGGCGTTGCGCAGGATCGCCGCCTCGTCGGGGTAAACCGGGCTCAGCCGACCGCGACCCGCCGCGAACGCGGGGAACTGACCGTCGGATCGTTGGGGATCCAATACCGCAAGGGAGCATCCGCATTCTTGCTGATGCCGATGCGCTTGCCTCTGACGTGCTCGACCGGTTCTCGAGCCTCTTCTATCCAGAACTCGACGGTGGACTCCGAGATGTGGTCTCCGCGAGCCGCCTGATGGACCGGCGTTCCGTTGTCCGTCAAGCTGAGCCCCAGGGCAGAACCCAGGTTTCCCGGTCCTCGGGCCAGACCGACGTCGAGGACGCTTTCGCCGCGTCGGGTACGCACCTCATCCCACCCGGAAACGACCTCTCCGGCCCGCATCAGACAACCGGAGGCGGTTCCATCAGGGGAGCAGACCAGGTTCCCGGCACGGTGAATCCCGTACGACGCGTACACATAGAGGTGGCTAGGCGCGCCGAACATTGTCGCGCACCGCGGCGTCGGGCCTTTGTGGGCGTGCGACGCCGGATCGACGGTGCCGAGGTAGGCCTCGACTTCTGTCAATCTGATCGCGACCTGCCCACGATGAATTACTGCCCCCAGAAGCTGGGGAGCCACGATGTCGGCAGACTGGGTGAAATCGATCATTGCACCATCGTGGCACGCCGGGTCGCGAGTCTCACAGCCCTGAAACGCACCGTCCGGGCGGATGTTCTTCCGCAGATCGGTTCCATCAGCTAAGCTGGAGAGTACGTCTGGCTGCAGTCCGTGGTTGCCAGGCGTCCCTCGTTCCGTGATCCTCGGGCGGCGATATCCGCCCGGGACTGTCCTCGGTGCGTTGGGTTCCCGGCGGCATTCGCCGTATCGGGCCGTTCACGGCACTAACTCTAGGAGTTAATCAGTGGCACTGGATCCCGCTGTCAAGCAGGAAATCATCAAGGAATACGCAACCCACGAGGGCGACACCGGTTCGCCCGAGGTCCAGGTTGCAGTTCTGACTCGTCGCATCAGCGACTTGACCGAACACCTTAAGTCCCACAAGCACGACCACCACTCGCGTCGTGGTCTCATGATTCTCGTTGGTCGCCGTCGCAACATGCTCGGCTACCTGCGTCGGATCGACATCGAGCGTTACCGCGCGCTGATTCAGCGTCTCGGAATTCGCCGATAAAGACGACAAGCGTGAGGGGCGGCGCCGCTGTGACGGAATCCGGCTTCCAAACATGGAAGACTGGATACCGGACGGCAGCGCCGCCCTCTCGCTACCCACAGCGAGCTCCCACGGAAGGATCCGTGGGACTTCAGTAAAAAATACGCGTAGGGCCTATCCTCTCCTTGCGGTCCTCGGTAGTGGCCTCCGGATGTATTCATCCGTGGGCCTCGATCGAAGACCGAGTCGAGGCGGGTCCGCGCGAAGTACAAGAAATGGAGGTGACCCTTGGAGGGTCCCGAGATTCAATTCGCAGAAGCCATTATCGACAATGGCAAATTCGGCCAGCGCACCGTTCGCTTCGAAACCGGCCGCTTGGCCAAGCAGGCTGCGGGCTCCACGCTCGTGTCCATCGACGAAGAAACCAGCATGCTGTCGGCAACCGCTGTCGGCAAGCACCCGCGCGAAGGATTCGATTTCTTCCCGCTGACGGTCGACGTCGAAGAGCGCATGTACGCCGCGGGCCGCATCCCGGGCTCGTTCTTCCGCCGTGAGGGACGCCCCTCGACGGACGCCATCCTGGCATGCCGCCTGATCGACCGCCCATTGCGCCCTGCCTTCGGCAAGGGAATCCGCAATGAGGTCCAGGTCGTCGTGACCGTTCTGACGATCGATCCTGACGAAATCTACAACACCGTTGCCATCAACGCCGCCTCGATGTCCACGACCCTCTCCGGAATGCCGTTCCAGGGACCGGTCGGCGGCGTCCGGGTCGCACTGATCGACGGTCAGTGGGTTGCATTCCCCAAGCATTCGCAGCTGGAGAACGCAGTGTTCGACATGGCGGTTGCGGGACGCGTCGTGACCAAGGCCGACGGAACCGAAGACGTCGCGATCATGATGGTCGAGGCCGAAGCCACCGACACCTCATGGGACCTCGTCCAGTCCGGCGCGACAGCGCCGACCGAGGACGTCGTGGCGGAAGGCCTCGAGGCAGCCAAGCCCTTCATCAAGGCGCTGTGTGATGCCCAGTCGGATCTGGCCAAGCGTGCCGGCAAGCCGGCCATGGAGATCGAGCGCTTCGGCGGATACGCCGACGAAGTAGCCCAGGCAGTCGAGTCCAAGTTCTCCTCAAAGATCAAGGACGTCTACTCCATTGCGGGCAAGCAGGAGCGCGAGATCGCTTCCGAAAACCTGCAGAAGGAAGTTGCCGAGGAACTCGCCGGTGAAGGCAAAGAGTTCGAAGGCCGCCTCGAGGAAGTCAATGGTGCTTTCAACGCCTTGACCAAGCAGACCGTGCGCCAGCGCATCCTGACGGATCAGGTCCGCATCGATGGCCGCGGACTGACCGACATCCGTCAGCTCACGGCAGAGGTAGAAGTTCTGCCGCGCGTGCACGGATCCGCGATCTTCGAGCGCGGCGAGACCCAGATCATGGGTGTCACCACGCTCAACATGCTCAAGCTCGAGCAGCAGATCGACTCCCTCTCTCCGGTCAAGACCAAGCGGTACATCCACCACTACAACTTCCCTCCGTATTCCACGGGCGAGACCGGCCGCGTCGGTTCCCCGAAGCGCCGCGAAATCGGTCACGGTGCGCTTGCGGAGCGCGCGATCACCCCGGTCCTGCCGTCGCGTGAGGAATTCCCATACGCGATTCGCCAGGTTTCCGAGGCGCTCGGCTCCAACGGTTCGACGTCAATGGGCTCAGTGTGCGCCTCGACCCTCTCGCTGCTCAACGCCGGTGTGCCGCTGCGCGCTCCGGTGGCCGGTATCGCGATGGGCTTGGTCTCGGACGAGGTCGACGGCGAAACTCGTTACGCCGCTCTGACCGACATCCTCGGCGCAGAGGACGCATTGGGCGATATGGACTTCAAGGTCGCGGGTACATCCGAATTCGTGACCGCGATCCAACTCGACACCAAGCTCGACGGAATCCCCGCCTCGGTGCTCGGTGCCGCGCTCAAGCAGGCTCGCGAAGCCCGCCTGCACATCCTTGACGTGCTGACGGCCGCGATCGACGTTCCGGATGAAATGAGCGAGTTCGCCCCGCGTATCATCACGGTGCACGTGCCCGTCTCCAAGATCGGCGAGGTCATCGGCCCGAAGGGCAAGATGATCAACCAGATCCAGGAAGACACCGGCGCGGACATCACGATCGAGGACGACGGAACCGTTTATATCGGTGCCGTGGACGGCCCTTCCGCTGAGGCCGCACGGTCGGCGATCAACGCGATCGCCAACCCCCAGGTTCCTGAGGTCGGAGAACGCTACTTGGGTACGGTCGTCAAGACCACGACCTTCGGTGCTTTCGTGTCCCTGACTCCGGGCAAGGACGGGCTGCTGCACATCTCCGAGCTGCGCAAGCTCAACGATGGCAATCGCGTGAGCGACGTCGAAGACGTCGTTGGCGTCGGGCAGAAGGTCCAGGTCGAGATCACCAAGGTTGACGACCGCGGCAAGCTGTCGTTGGCCCCTGTTGTCTCCGAAGAAGAGACCGCAACCGTCACTGAGAGTGACGACGAGGAGTAATTTCCTCCGAATCTCTCCCACGAAAACCCCGGTCGGATCCCAGAGGATCCCGCCGGGGTTTTCGTCGAATTGGACGACGTGTCCTGGGGCCTTAGACTCGTCGCCGGAGGCCGCCGCGATCGACGACAACTCATTGCGAACGGGCTCGTCCCCTGTCACCTGATCAATCTGAGGAACTGACTGAATACATGCCATACGCATTGGGCTTGAACCCCGAGGACCTCGTGGAAGAGCTGAATTACGAGGAAGGGCGCCTCGTGTGCTCGGGGGAGGGCGGCAACGAAGTCCGCCGTTCCGTCCTGCCCGGAGGCGTACGTGTTCTGACGGAACGCATGCCTGGCCAGCGCAGCGTCGCGTTGGGGTTCTGGCTCGGCGTGGGTTCGCGTGATGAGACACCGGGCATGTACGGTTCGACGCACTTCCTGGAACACCTGCTGTTCAAGGGAACCCCGTCACGCAGCGCTCTCGACATCGCGGAAGAGTTCGACGCCGTTGGCGGTGAATCCAATGCGCTGACGGCCAAAGAACATACCTGCTACTACGCGCGAGTACTATCCGAAGACGTGCGCATGGCCGTGGAGGTCATCGCGGACATGGTGACGTCGGCGAAGATCGATCCCCGCGAACTCGAACAGGAACGCGGGGTCATTCTGGAAGAGATCGCCATGGACCTCGACGACCCGACCGACGTGGCCTTCGAGAACTTCACCGCGAAGATCATGGGTCAGCACCCTTTGGGCAGGCCGATCGGGGGCACACCGTCCGAGATCACAAGCGTCTCGCGTGAAGCGGTGTGGGAACACTACAACAAGCATTACACTCCGGATCGTTTGGTCATCTCCGCGGCGGGCGGGCTCGAACACCGCGAAATCGTCCGACTCGTTCTCGATGCCCTCGAGGCCGCCGGGTGGGATCTCACGGAAGGCGCGATTCCCGCGGCGAGACGGGTCCGCCACCCGGCCGATATTTCGCCGGAATACGGTGGCCACACGGTCGACCGGCCGTTTGAGCAGGCCAACGTGATTCTGGGCACCACGGGTCTGATCGCTGGGTCACAGCAAAGATTCGCGATGTCCGTGCTCAACGCGTGCCTGGGCGGCGGGATGTCCTCTCGTCTGTTCCAGGAGATCCGCGAAAAGCGCGGACTCGCCTACAACACATTTTCTTTCGGTGGTTCCTACTCCGACGCCGGCTATTTCGGTATGTACGCGGGGTGCACCGCTGACAAAGCGCCCGTAGTCGTGGACCTGATGAGAGCAGAATTGGACCGGCTCGCGGACAAGGGCCTGCAGGAAACGGAATTGAACAAGGTCACGGGACAACTCAGCGGCGCAACGGTTCTCGGCAGCGAGGACGCCGGATCTCGGATGTCCAGACTGGGCCGATCCGAATTGGACACCGGTCATTTCACGGACCTCGACGAACTCCACGACAACATTCGTGCGGTCACGGCGCAGGAAGTCCAAAGCCTGGCTGGGGAACTGGCTGCGCGCGATAGCGTGACCACCTGGGTCGGAACCGGGGTCGCCGCGGCACGCGAATCCGCCGTCGGCTCGTAATAGCTATGTTTTGAATGTGATCTGGGTTAAGGTTTTACGCATGTGTTCCTCGATCTTCGTGACAGGCGAAGCGAAGTCCCCGTCGAATAACCCGATCACCAACCAGTTCGGTCTCTTCTTCATCGGGCTCGTCATCGACACGGACACTCACCGAATTCTCGATGCAGAATGCACGGCGACGTTGGCGCTGACGAATACCTTCGTCAGGAGCTTGATTGTCGGGGCCAGCATCGAAGAGGAGGAAAGCCTGGCGGAACAGATCTCCGTCAGATACCACGGGTCGTCCCAACGGGCCTTGATCACCGCGTTGCACAACGCGGCGACCAAGTATCGTTGCGCGACCACCAAGACTTAACAGGCATCCCCTGATTGCCTGGTCCCTCGGCGGGGACCGGATCCAGTCGGAAATACCAGACAACTTTGTCCCGGTGTTTCCGACTTTTTTGTTACTGGGGGTGCGGGAAGGAAACGAGCATGATCACCGATGGCTTCCTCTTCTTGGGGGTCTTGCTTGCACTGGCCGCCGTCATCGTGTTTTGCGAGAAGCGCTCTCGCTACAAATTCTTTCGATACGTTCCGGGCTTCGTGCTCATGTACATCGTCACGGCGCTCCTGAACACCGTGGGGGCATTCGGCCAGAGCGACGACGTCGTGGACCTGGGCTCGGGAGTCCAAGATGCTCTCCTGCCGGCAATGATCCTGTTGCTTCTGTTCCAATGCGACGTCCGCAAGATCATCAAACTCGGTCCCAAGCTTCTGCTGACCTACGTGGTCACGGCATTCAGTATTTTCGTTGGATTCGTGGTCGCATACCTGATCCTCCACAGCGTCCTTGATCCCGAGGCCTGGAAAGCGCTCGGGGCACTTTCCGCTTCCTGGACCGGCGGGTCGGCCAACATGGTCGCTGTGCAGTCGATCCTGCAGGCGCCCCAGGACGTCTTCGGTTACGTTCTCATCGTCGACACGATTGTGTACTCGGTGTGGTTGCTGGTCATGTTCGGATCCGTCTCGATTTCGGATAAATTCAACGCCTGGACCAAGGCCGATACCCGTTATCTCGATGTCCATTCGAATGCCGAGGAAGGACCCGCGCAGAAGCCGATCGATCTGGTGTCGCTGATCTGCGTGATCGGTTTCAGCATCTTCATCTCCTCCGCGGCAACCAAAGTCGGAGAATTGCTCCCGGAAATCGGCGTCGTGGTCACTTCGAGCACCTGGACCATTCTGATCGTCAGCGTCCTCGGGCTGGTTATCGGCTCGACGAAACTCGGCAACGTCGCAGGATCCAGCGAAATTGCGATGGTCATGCTCTACCTGATCATCGGCATCATCGCCTCCCAGTCCGATTTCGCGTCGCTTGGACAGGCTCCGCTCTACTTGGTGGCCGGTGTGATTGTGATGATCGTCCACATCGGGATCGTGGTGGTATACGCCAAATTGACCCGGACGGAGCTATTCAGCCTGGCCGTTGCCAGTACAGCGAATATCGGCGGTATCGCCTCCGCACCCGTGGTAGCTAGCGCGTTCAACCGCCAGCTCGTACCCGTTGGTGTGCTCTTCGCCCTGATCGGGGCGTTTGCGGGTACATTCTTCGGTCTCATGACCGCACAAGTTCTGTCGGTGCTGTGATGTCGCACTCCACACCAGGGAAGGAAAAGAAAAATATGGTTTCGAACGGACAAATTCGGGTGCGGGACCTCCGCGCCATGCCGTACAGCGGACCCCTCAAGCGCCCCTTTGTCACCTCGCGCCGACGCGTCGATTCCATCCAGGGGGTCCTCGTCGAAATGGATCTCGATGACGGCTCCCACGGATTCGGCACCGCCGCGGAAACGTGGGCAGTCACCGGAGAATCCGTGGCCTCTGTCCTCGCCGCGATCAACGGGCCCCTCTTCGAGGCACTCATCGGAAAGGACGTGTCCTTGCGGGAAGCGGAGGACGCGGTTGCGAACAGTTGCGAGGGGAATATGAGCGCCAAGGCCGCGGTCGACGTCGCTCTCCACGATGCCTGGGCATCGAGCCTGGGATTGCCTCTCGTCGCGGCGCTGGGCGGGCGCAGCGATGCGCACGCCGTGACCGACATGACGATCAGCTTGGGGTCGCCGGAGACCATGGCACGGGAAGCCGTCGCGGCCAGCGAGGAAGGTTTCGAAATCCTCAAGATCAAGTTGGGCAGCGACCCTCGGACTGATCTGGACAGGCTCGAGGCCGTCCACGAAGCGGTCCCGGCTGCACGGTTTCGGCTGGATGCCAACCAGGGGTGGGAAACCAAGGAAGCAATACGCATGATTCGGCGTCTTGAAGATACGGGGATACCAGTGGACCTCGTCGAACAGCCCACGCCCAAAGGAAATTTGGAAGCCCTCGCGAAGGTAACGGCCGCCGTTGAGACCCCGATCATGGCCGACGAATCGGTGGCTACCGAGCGAGACGCCCTGAACGTGCTCCGCCGGGAGGCAGCGGACCTGATCAACATCAAACTCGCAAAATGCGGAGGCATTCGCTCGGCCATGTCGATCGCCGATCTGGCGGCGGTCTCCGGTGTCGGTTGCATGATGGGGGCCATGATGGAACCTCGCGTATCCATTGCCGCGGCCGCCCACGCGGCGCTGGCTCATCCGAACATCCAGCTGATCGACTTGGACTCCGCCGAATGGATCCAGGACCCACGCATCGCGCGAGGGTACGAGCGCGAGGGATCAAAGATTTCCCTCGCTGAGACTCCGGGGCTCGGCATGGACCTTGACCCCTCACTCACGGAAGGAACAGCATCATGAGATTTCACCGAATTATCGCGGCCGCCGGAGCCTTGGGCCTGGCATGTTCTCTCGCCGGAGCGCCGGCCATGGCGGAGTCCGACGGAGGAAGCCCGCAGGCGGCCACGCCAGGGGAGGGGATCAGTGTCGGCGACACTGCATTTGTAGACACTACGGTCGCAACGCTATGGGGCGAGCCCGGCAAGGACCGGCCGATCGACAAACCGTCCACGACCAACCCGGTGGATCTCGACCAGTGGAACAAGAATATGGAGGATACCGAAACCCGGGGCTGGTTGACCGGCAACACGGAAACCCAGGCAGTCTACGGCTCCGAGGTTTCGGTAACCGAGATTCAGGGCGACTGGTCCAAGGTCGTGGTACACGACCAGTCGACCCCGAAGAATGAGCAGGGGTACCCGGGTTGGGTCCCGACTCGGCAATTGATCGAGAACAACACCTTCGACCACCAGAAGGACGCCGGTCAACGAGCGGTCGTCACATCGCAGAAGGCCACGCTGACCAATGACTCGGGGAACGCGGATGAGAATCTGGAGCTGAGCTTCAACACCGAGCTTCCCGTGGTTCAGCGGACCGAATCCGGAGTGCAAGTGAGCTTGCCCGACGGTGGGACGGGCTGGGTCCAGCCGGACGAGGTCGCGCTCTATTCCCCGGGTGAGGGACCCTCCCGTCCGACCGGCAGCGACGTCGTCGAAACCGGCAAACAGTTCTTGGGCCTGCGTTACCTGTGGGCCGGTGTATCAGCCTACGGATACGACTGCTCGGGCTTCACCTACAGCATGTACCGAGCCCACGGGATCGATATCCCGCGCGATGCGGACGCACAGGCCGAATTCGGCCAGGACGTCGCGGAAAGCGACCTGCAGCCCGGCGACCTGCTGTTCTTCGCCCAACCGGGAGGCACGGGTGCCGTCCACCACGTCGGCATGTACATGGGCGATGGGAAAATGATCCACGCCCCCAACGAGTCGACCACTGTTTCGATCACCGACTGGAAGCAGTGGGACTCGAAGAGCGAGTTCTCAGGCGCCAAGAGAATGCTCTGATCTTGTGTCCGTCACGGCCCGGGCGTAGAACGCGTTATCGGGCCGTGGCTGCCGCACCATGGCGATGATGTGTACTACGTTTCTGGATAAGAGCCTGTGACCGGAAGAATCTCGGGCTGAACGACAAAGTGGCAGGACACAACATGGCGAGAGGGCTGAAGGATATTGTGAATTCCTCACAAGGAGCGTCGGACACAGCGGACAGGATCGGTGCGACGACCGCTTTGCGAAGGCGCGTCAGAAGCAGACTGTCAGCGCGGCGATACAAACCTCAGCAGATCAGCCGGCGGTCCCAGCTGGACACGTTGCCCTTGCCCGCGGGTCGCGTGGTTTTTCTCGGCGACAGCATCACCGAACACGGGCAGTGGCAGGAATGGTTCCCGGACATCCCCGTCGTCAATCGCGGAGTCGGAGGAGAGACCAGCGGGGACATACTCGAACGGGTGTACGGCGTCATCAACAGCCCGTCGGCGGTCATGCTCCTGATGGGCACCAACGACATCGGCCAGGGGAAACCGACCGAAGGAATTCTGAACAACCTCGCCGGGATTCTGGACCACATCGATTATTGCGCTCCGGGGACGTCCGTGGTGGTCCAGTCGATCATGCCCCGGGCTCTTTCCTACCGCGGCGAGGTTCTCTGGGCCAATGAGAGAATCCGGGAGATCGTTGCCTCGTACCCGGAGAATATTCGGTACCTCGACCTGTGGCCGGCACTGGCCACCCCGGAGGGGGCCTTGCGTCCGGAACTGAGTGAGGACGAACTCCACCTCAACGGGCCCGGGTATCAGGCGTGGGTCCATGTCCTCGAGCCTGTTCTCCGAGAACTCACCGTCGGCTCGCACACGGGGTAGACCGCAGAACGGCCCGACGGCTTCGGAAGCCGCCGGGCCGTTCTATCCGGTGAACCAGCCCGCTCAGGCCAGCCCCTCCAGCGTGCGCAGCACTGTCCCGAACTTGGAGGCCGTCTCGGCGTGTTCGCTTTCGGGCGTGGATCCCTGGACGATACCGGCTCCCGCGTAGAGCGTAATGTTCCGCTCCTGAATGCTCGCACACCGAAGGACGAGGGACCACCGACCGTTTCCGGCGGAATCGGTCCATCCCACCAAGCCGGAATAGTAACGCCTCGATTGGCCTTCGAGCTGACGAATCGCCGCGACGGCCTGTGCTGCCGGTGTTCCGCCCACGGCCGGGGTCGGGTGGACGGCCAGGGCCGCCTCCAGCGCCGAAACACCGGGCTTCAGAAGACCGGTGATCCGGGTCCCCAAATGCCACATGGAGTCCGTCCCGAAGAGCTCCGGTTCGGCGGGCACGCGGAGTTCACGCGCGAGCGGGCAGAGAGCATCGCGGATATGTCGGGTCACGAAGCCGTGTTCGTGCATGTCCTTGGGCGAGGAGCCGAGAAGTCGAGCGGCCTCGTCGGCCTCGGGCCCGCCCGGAGAACGGCCGAGGGAACCTGCCAAGGGATGGGTCACGAACCTGGAGTCGTTGAGATCCGCGATGATTTCCGGACTGGCACCGAGCCATGTGACCCCGTCGCTCAACCGGATCCGAAAGATATCGGCCCTGCCTCCAGCCGAGGAGAGCCGCTCCAGGATCCGTTGCTCGGTAGTATCCCGGTCTTCTCCCGGAAGGGGCAAGGTCATAGAACGGGACAGCACGATCTTTTTCATCTCACCGAGCTCGATCCGATCGAGGGCCTCCGAGACGATTCTCCGGTAATGCGGAGAATCCGGTGTGGTGTGCCGTGTTGTCGGAGCCGAAGCTGTACGTCTCGACACCTTCTGCGGAATCCACGCTGCTTCGCCAGTTATCCGCAACTCGGCCGGCTCGGAAGTGTCGAAGGGAATGATGCCGTAGAGCACCTGGGTCCGGCTCGTGGCCTGCTCCCGGTCGCGCAACCGATTCATCAGGTCGCCGGCCGCACCCGATTCGTGGGCGAACACCGGACGCAGAATCTCACCGCCCGATGCCTCCAGTGTCCATCGGCCTGAAGAGAACGTGAAATTCGGTTCGGGGTCCGTGGCTCGGTCCGGGTCCGTCGCCGGATGCGCCGTCAGTGTAGAGGGGTTCATCGTTGGGTGGCTCCTCCATCTACGGTCAGTTCCGCCGCCGTGATGTGAACTGCCCTAGCCGAAACCAAGAACTCGACGACCTCAGCGATATCCGCCGGCTCGGCGATGCGCCCCAACGGAATGCCTGTCCGATACAACCGGGAATCGCCCGCGACGGTCTGTTCCGTACGGGCGGCACCTTGCCACAGGGATTCCACCATGGGAGTCCGCGTCGTTCCCGGGTTCACGACGACGCAGCGGATTCCGGCCGAACCGACCTCCAATCCGAGGCTACGGGTGTAGTGGGAGGCGAAGGCCTTGCTGGCACCATAAGCGGCGAAGTCAGCACGCGGCCCGGTGCCCGCGTTGGACGCGACCGTCACGATGGATTTTTCGGGGCGTTGACCCGGCTCATGATCACCTTGGCGGATCATGGTGCGTGCAGCGGCGGAACTGACGTTGACGACACCGAGCGAATTGACCTCGATCATGTGGCGAACTTCCGATTCGGGGGCTTCCAACGCCGGTCCGGTCGCGATGATTCCGGCAGCGTTGATCACTGATCGAAGGCGGTATCGTGAGGACAATTCGTCGAAAACTTCCGTGACCGCGCCCGCGTCTGTGACATCGAGGTCGATGTACTCGACCCCAGAATGCTTCGGCTTGTCGGCACCTTCAGAGGCCGCGCCGGTACGGTCCGTCGAAATGACCACGGCATCACGGTGATCGGCGGAGCGGCGCCTCAACAGACTGACAATCTGGCGTCCGATGCCTCCCGAGCCGCCCGTCACGACAATTGCGTGAGGAAGTTCTTTCACCAGGCCATCTCCTCGATTGGACGCAAAGCAGCACCGAACTCTTCGATCACGGCCGAGGCCGCGCACACCTGACCGCAGCGGCCGGCGACGTAATCGAGGGCCATCTGATGGTGCTCACGGTCGAAATCCGCCTGAGCATCGGCAACGAAGAAGACCTGGATCCCCCTCATATATGCTTCCAACGCGGTAGCCAGGCACCCGATGTGGGAATAGACCCCGGTGATGACCAGCTGGTCCTTCCCGTGATTGCGCATCCGGTGTTCGAGGTCGCTGCGGTAGAACGCGCTGTATCGCCACTTCGTCAGAACAGTGTCTTCCGCATGGGGATCGAGCTCGTCGATGATTCGGGCCGCTTCCTCATCCGTCAGTCCCGGCCCCCAAAAGTCCGTCAATAACTGACGGTCGGCCGGGTCCTGAGCCGGAGGCTGAGCGGTGTACACCACCGGGGCCTCGGCGCGGTGAAAAGCTTGCCGGAGAGCCGCAGTGTTGTCTACCGCGGCGTCGATCTGCGAACCCGGCGAGCGATCGAATGCGTCGATGAAATGGTTCTGCATGTCGTGGATCAGGAGCAAGGCCCGTTGGGGGTCAAGCCGCCAATCGGTTCGGTTCGGCCATGGCGTGGGGGAATCGAGGTGATAGGGCAGGATTCTGGGTAGTGGCAAGGGGGCTCCTCACAGGTGGGGTTGAGATGATGGGAATTGCTTTCTCACCGAGAAAGCAAAGACATGAATGTGTTGTTGAGACCGTCGAGGACGGCCCCACGCCACCAGGCGAAATCGTGCCCACCGGCGTACGTATCGAACGTTGTTGCCCAACCCGCGTCGAGCATGACCTGGTGGAGTATTCGGCCATGGGGAAGGGTCAGTCCCTCGCGCTCGCCGACGGCCATGCTGACTCGGACGTCGCCTGCAGCGGATTGATGGAACCTTTCGGTGATCCAGTCCATTCCTTCGCGGGCTCCGAGATCTCGGGGTTTCGAGGCTCCGTCGGGGGTCCACCACAGGGAGGGCGAATGGGCGAGGGCATGACCGAAGACGTCGGGCAGTTCGAGGGCGGCGACGAGCGCGGAAAGACCGCCGAGACTCTGGCCGACGATCACGCGGTCTTCTCGACCGGACAGTTCCACTCCGGCGGATTGTGCGCGCTCTTCGGCCCAAGGAATGGCATGGTCCGCCACTGCGCGAAGGAAATCAGAGTTCGCCCCTAGATGGGCAATCCGATCGGGCGTGTCGGTATTGGAGATACCTAGTACGGCCAGCGGAGGTATCCGCCCGGCCTCGACCGCGGCTTCGATCGCGTGGTGGAGCGAGAGATTGCCGAACCAGATCTCGGCGTCGAAGATCGTGACCAAGGGCACGGGAGAACCGTCGGCGCCCGGCGCTTCCGGGGAGGGCACATAAAGCCAGTGGTCACGGGCCGTTTCCTCGGCGACGTCGCAGGGCAGTGTCCTCGTGCTCCTGAATATCCGGCCTTCCACGATCCGGGACGTGTGTCTGTCCCATTCCTGTTGGGCGGGGGAGAGTGGCCCCGAATACAGGGAAAGTCCGTGGGCGCCGCGATCCACGAGGGGATCCGAGGCGTTGAAGATGTCCCGAAGCGTGTCATATCGGTTGAATCGGGGCGGGCCCGGGTGCGGGGTCTCCTCGGGTTTCATGGGTTTGAAGCCGTAGCTGACCCGCAAATTCGGCTCAAGTTCCAGAGTCCTGACCCAGATATCGGTTCCGGGAACGTGTCGCATCAGACCGTGGTCGTAGTTGTCCTTGTCCGTGACCCTGTTCATGGCGAGGTGAACGGATTCGGTGCCCTGTGGATCGTCCTGGACGTGAGTGCCCCGCCAGAGAAAAGTAACCCTGCTCGAATCGGGGTCATTGATCGGAGTGCCCGACCGAGCCACCTGCTCCCACCATTGGCGAAGTTCACCGGTGTCGGCATGTGCCCAGGATCGGATCACAGCGTCTTCGTCCAAGAAGCCTGTGATCGTCGAAGGGCGATTCTGGCAGTTCATCGTTCGGGCGCATCCTCAAAGGTTGTCAGTCGTTTGCGGCATCCCTAAGGATCTACCGCAAATAAGCTATAGAAATCTAACTTATTTCATATTGAATCTCGGTGTGCAAGCGCGAGAGGGGAAGCGGGACGAGCATCGCGCCTCAGATTGAAATGTTGTTTGACCTGATGGACATCAACTCACAGATATGGTTAGGCTCAACAAACGTCGTATGCAGTAAAGCTTAGCTCCCTGAATTCTAAGGATATTGATGAGAGTCCTCGTGATCGGTCCGCCCCTTTACGGGCTGTTGTACCCCGTGATTTCCCTGGCTCAGGGGTTCAGGACAGCTGGACACGAGGTGGTCGTGGGAACCGCCGGTGAAATGGCACAGCATGTTGCCCAAGCCGGCCTCGTGTCCTTCGACGCCGCTCCGGCCCTCGACCCGGACGCCGAATACCGACGTCGGGAAGCAGAGCGGAAACGTCAGAATCTGGGAACGAAGCCGGGAGATTTCTCGTTCTTCAGCTACGAAATGACGGACCGACTGGTCGAGTTCACGGGTCAGTGGCGCCCCGACCTGATCGTCTACCCGCCGCTGGGAGTGGTCGGCCGACTGCTGGGTGCCCGATTCGGAATACCGACTGTCCTGCAGACCGTGGGATTTGCGCACCAGCAGAAGCATGTGGACACGGTCACCAGCTCATTGAGGGAGAAATTCAAGGAGCACGGCGTCGGTGAACCGTGTGAGGACGTGGCCTGGCTTGACGTCGCACCACCCAGCATGAGCGTTCTCGAGCACCCGACGGAGAGAACCCTGCCCATGCGATACGTTCCGTACAACGGCGGAGCTGTCTTCCAGGATTGGTGGCTTCGTCCCAGCAAACCTCGCGTCCTCGTGAGTCTGGGAACCCTCAAGCCCATGGTGGATGGCCTCGATCTGATTCAGTGGGTCATGCACCGGGCTGACGAGATCGATGCCCAAGTGGTTCTTCAGCTCAAGGACAATGCACGCGAAGAACTCGTCGACGAACTCCCCGACAACGTGGTCCTGACCGACTGGATCCCCATGGGCGGCTTGGTCAACAACTCCGATGTTTTCATCCATCACGGCGGAGCCGGAAACACTTTTACCGCTTTGGCCGCGGGAGTTCCTCAGATCGTCTTCGGCGAGGGAGCCGACCGACCCATGAACGCCAAAATCGTTCAGGACCGCGGCTGCGGGATTGTGCCTGACGAAGAAGGACTCACCGCGGATACGATTCGCGCCGTGGTTGACGGGCCCGCGTACAAGGAACAAGCCGGTCAGGTTCGCTCGGAGATCCAGGCCATGCCGGGACCGGCCGAGATCGCCGACCGGTTGGCTGGCGTCTTGGTGGGGGTGTAGATCATCTCTTCGACCGTTCACACCGGAGCCGCGACTCTCCGAAAGGAGGGTTGCCTCCGTCGGCTGATTCGTGTCTGCTGCGAATTTCCTCGCCTCGTTGTCCTGATTCTTATCGTGTCCGTCGCAACGATCGCGGCCGTCGTCGCCGGTCCTCTGCTGACGAGAGAAGGCATTAACGGGGCCATGGACGGGGACGTCTCCAAACTGTGGTGGCTCGGGGCCGGACTCGTGGCGATCGCCGCATTCGACTTCCTGGGTGACTACCTGCGTCGCTTCGCGGCGGGCAAGCTCTCCCTTCGCGTGCAGCACCGCCTCAGAAGCAGGGTCTTCGACTCGATTCAGAGGCTCGACGGTCCGGCTCAGGATTCGTTGCGGACCGGACAGGTCGTCTCGCGTACCAACAACGATCTGCAACAGGTCCAGTCCATGCTGCAGATGTGCCCGGTCCCCGTCTCTGTCATCTCCTACTACGTCTTCGGAATCGGGGTCATGCTCTGGCTGTCACCGAGTCTGACCCTCATCGCCGTGTCCGTCGTGTTTTTGCTGGGCATGACTGCTTGGCGAACACGAAAGCGGGTTTTCGAGACGTCGGCCAGAGCGCAGCACGACGTCGGCCAGATCACCGAGAACATTCGCTCGGCCCTGTCCGGGATATCGGTGGTCAAGTCATTCGTCCAGGAGACCCGCCACGTGAAGTGGGTCGAGAAGGCAAGCCATTGCCTGTTCTCCCGCCGAATGCAGACCATGCGGGCCCAGGCGGCACCCAGCGCGACGATGCTCGCCCTTCCTCCCGCGGGGCAGGCTGCACTGCTCCTGGTCGGCGGATGGCAGGTCACCACGGGACGCCTTGACCTCGGAACCTTTGTTGCGTTCTCCACGTATCTGAGCATGCTGACCGGTCCGACCCGCGTCATGGCCTCTTTCCTGGTGATCGCGCAGCGGACCCGCACGTGTGCGGAAAGAATCTTCGAGCTGACAGACGCCAAGCCCGAGATGCGGGATGGCGAGGCAACCCCGCCCCGGAGCACCGGGTTGGAGATGCGCAACGTTTCCTTCGGATACACTTCGGACGAACTCGTTCTTCGCGACGTGAACCTGACCGTCAAGCCGGGGGAGACCGTCGCGGTCGTCGGGGCCTCCGGCTCCGGAAAATCAACCCTTGCGCTTCTGGCACCGCGCTTCTACGACGTCAGCGGTGGCTCCGTGCTCATCGGCAACCCGGCGGATGCCTCGGACGTTCCCGAGGACGAGCGCCCCCGCGATGTCCGGGAACTGAAGCTCGAGGAGCTTCGGCGGGACGTCGGTGTGGTTTTCGAGGATCCGTTTCTTTTCCGCGCCACGGTGCGAGACAACATCGCCTACGGGACTCATGCCTGTTCGGACGAGGACATCCGGACCGCGGCCCGAGCGGCCGGTGCCGATGAATTCATCGCGCGTCTGGACCGCGGGTACGAGACCGAATTGGCCGAAGGCGGTCAGAATCTCTCAGGCGGGCAGCGGCAACGTATTGCCCTGGCCCGAGCCCTGCTGACCCAGCCCAAGGTGCTCATCGTCGACGACGCCACGAGTTCCGTGGACGCGACCACGGAGAGCGGCATCAACGAAACCTTGCGGCACTACGCGAGCGCCGACCGTCAGGGAGATTCTTCAGCCCGGCGTTGCACGCTCTTGATCGCCCGACGCCGCAGTACCCTCGACCTCGCGGACAGGATTGTCGTCCTGGACCGTGGCCGGACCGTGGGTGTGGGTACCCGTGAACAGCTCCTTCGGGACTGCCCGCAATTCGGCGAGCTCATGGCCGGTGGACACGAGGCCATCGACCGAGTATCGGCAGACGCGAGTCTTTGGCCCGCGGCCGAGGACCCGGACGGTACCGAGGATGACCTGGCAACCGATATGCCGGAAGGCGACTCGGCGAAACCCGGCTCTTGGCTCACGACCCTTCCCGAATCCGTGATGAACATGGCCGCCGATTCGAAAATCACGCGCGTCGTCCAGATGTTGAAGCCCGTCAAGGGCCTCTTCGGCGCGGCCCTGATCCTGATTGCCCTGAGCGCGCTGGTCAACGTGCTGGTGCCTCTCATGATTCAACGAGGCATCGACCTCGGGATCGCGCCGAGGGACCACTCAACGTTGCTCCTCTACGCGGTACTCGCGTGGGCAATGATCGCCGGGGACTGGTTCTTTTACATCGGGCAATCGCTGTTCAGCTCCAAGGGCTCGGAATCCGTTCAATACGGCGTTCGCGTGCGGAGCTTTCGCCACGTCCTCGGATTCGGACTTCCATACTTCGAGAAGGAACAGGGCGGACAGGTCATGACCCGGCTGACCGTCGACGTCGATTCGCTCTCGCGTTTCCTGCAGACGGGCTTGGTCAACGGGACGATGTCTCTGATCTCGATGTGCGGGATCGGAATCGCCATGCTGATCTTCAACCCGTTGCTCGCCGTCATTGCGTTGTCCCCGATGCCGCTGGTTCTCATAGCGACCCTGATATTCCGCAAACTGTCTACTAAGGCCTACGACCAGGCGAGAGAGGACATCGGAAAGGTCAACAGCTCTCTGCAGGAGAATATCTCCGGTCTGCGCGTGGTCCAATCGCACGGAAAACAGTCCGTGGCGGCCGGGTTCTTCCAGAAGGTCTCCGACACATACCGGAAATCCCGCGAGAAGGCGCAACGCTACATCGCCCTCTACTTCCCTTTCGTCGTGTTCTGCTCCCAAGTATCCAACGCATTGGTCCTTGTCGCCGGCGCGCACTTCGTCTCCGATGGCAGCCTGACCCCTGGCATCATGGCCGCGTTCTTGTTGTTCCTGGGACAGTTCTATGCGCCGATTCAGCAGCTGGCAAATATTTTCGATTCGTACCAGCAGGCGCGAATCGGCCAGAAGCGGACCGACGAACTGTTGTCCACCCCGCAAGAGGAAAGCGATCTCGTGGATTCGGACGAGCCGCATTCGCAGAATCCGGCTCGACTCTCGGGCGATATCCGCTTGAGCGGGGTCGGCTACACCCACGATGGTGCCTCCCAACCGGCCCTGAAGGATATCGACCTCGAACTCGCGAGAGGATCGAGCCTTGCCGTGGTCGGGAGCACCGGTGCCGGGAAGACGACCTTGGTCAAGGTCATGGCGTGGCTCTACCAAGCCGACCAGGGGCGAGTGCTGGTCGGTGGCAGCGAACGCGGTGGCCTGAATCGGCAGACCTACCGGCGGCGCGTCGGTGTGGTCAACCAGGCACCACACCTTTTCGACACCACGATCGCCGAGAACATCCGGTATGCGAGGCCCGGCGCGACGAATGCCGAGGTCGAAGAAGCCGCGCGACGCAGCGGGGCGATCCTCGCGATTGCTCGTCTGCCCAGAGGTTTCCAGTACCGCGTCGACGACGGCGGGGCGAATCTTGCCCAGGGTCATCGCCAGCTCATTGCGCTCGCCCGTGCCGAGCTCGCCGGAACGGATCTGCTGCTCCTGGACGAGGCTACGGCGCACCTCGACGCCGCATCGCAATCGGCCGTCATGGATGCGCTAGAAGCCACGGACGCGACCTCCGTGATCGTCGCACACAGACTCGCAACGGCCGCTCGGTGCGACCGAGTCGCCGTCATGGAGAACGGAAGGATCATCGAGTTCGGGACCCATGACGAGCTGATCACGCTGGGCGGCAGATACAGCCAGCTCAACGCTTCCGCCGCCCCCGTACCTGCTGCTTCCGACCGTGGCTGAAGAACCACCCCTAAGGAAGGGCCTTGTCGGCCCGAAGAAAAGAGGAAACATGTTACCGCATCATGAGAAACTCAACGAATCGAAGACCGTCGCTGTCGAGGAGAACGAACGCCCGTATCCTCCCGCGGACGGAAGCAACGGCAGAACACGTTCCCGCCGTGCCAGGGCCGGCCTGCGCGCCACGGGAGCGTTCGCTGCGCTGAGCATCGGAGCGCTGGTCTTGGCCGGTTGCGGGGACGCAGCCAGCACCGCCTCCGAAGGGGATCAGGCCAGCTCGAGCTCGGAGTCCTCATCGTCCGGCAACGGACAGGATCTCAAGCTGCCCGCCGGTTGGAAGCACGCGGTCGGCACCACCAACTTCGAGGACATCAAGGCTGATCCCCAGCTGCCCACCACGGTCAAGGACGGAACCGGAACCGAGGTCACGGTCAAGGACGCGTCCAAGATCATCTCGGCAGGGGACGGCATTTCGTCGACTTTGGCGGCCCTCGGCCTCCAGGACAAGATTTACGCCGCCCCGAGCAACAGCACCTCGCCCGCCGGCAAGGATGCCCCGGAGCACTTCGAGTTCAGCAAGCAGACCGGAACCGAAGGACTTCTGGCCCTGGACGGAACGTTGTTCATTGGGGACAACACCAAACGGCACGGTGAGGTTGCACAGCAGTTCCGTGACGCAGGAACCGACGCCGTCGTGGTGGACGACCAAACCACCCAGGCAGACAAACTCCAGGCAGTGGCCGACTACGTGGGGGCTCACGATGCCGGCGTGCAACTCGTGGATTCCTTGAACGCGGATATGGACAAGGCCAAGAAGAAGGTCAAGGACTCCAACCTCCAGGACCACAGCGTGATCCAGGTGACCTCCAACGGAGCCGGTGGCCAGAACTCGGTTGCGGGTACCGGAACACCCGGAACCGAGATGATCGAAAGCCTCGGTATGAAGTCCGTGGGGGCCGAGAGCGGGCTGCGCGGCCTGTCCCGCGAATTCAGCAACGAGGGGATCCTCGCGTCCGACCCGGACGTGATCGTACTGGCCGAGTCGGACTACGAGGCTTGGGGAGGAGAAGACGGATTGTGGGAAGCGTTCCCGACCCTCAAGGAGACTAAGGCCGGTAAGGAAGGCCGAATCGTGGTTATGCCGGACGCCCAGGTTCGCTACTCGAGCCCCGAACTGGGCGCCGGGGCGGAAGCTCTCGCCAAGGCGATTTCGGAGTTCTGAGACTGAATGCCGACAACACGCAGAAATTCGCACGGCGAGGAGATCCATCGTCTTCCCCTCTCCGCGACGTTGGCCCTTGGGGTCGTGATCCTGCTCGCCCTCATGGTCCTCTCGGTCTCGATCGGGCCTGTACGGGTCATGCTCGTCGATGTGTGGCACATCCTCTCGGCTCCACTTTTCGGTGGCGACGATTCGCTGAACCAGCGGGACGTTTCTGTGGTCTGGCAGTTGCGGGTCCCCCGCATTCTCCTTGGGGTGATGGTCGGGGCCGCTCTGGCGATCTCGGGTGCATGCCTTCAGAGCCTCTTCAACAATCCTCTGGCCGACCCCGGTATCGTCGGGGTCACCAGCGGGGCGTCCGTCGGCGCGGTCGGCGCGATCGTTCTGGCCGGTGGGTTCGCAACCGCGTGGGTTGTTCCTCTAGGCGCATTCGCAGCCGGCCTGGCCGTCACTGGGCTGATCTATCTCTTGGCCAGACCCGGCAGGACCACAGGTACGGCGAGGATGCTCCTCGTCGGAATCGCGGTTGGTTCAGCCTGCCAGGCCCTGGTCGGATTCTTCACCTACATTGCCGATGACTCGCAGCTTCAGACCCTGGTCTTTTGGCAGATGGGTTCGTTGGGACGGGCCAATTGGGCGCAGCTGGCTGCCGTTCTGCCGATTTTTCTTGTTGGCATGCTTTTGGTCCTTCGTTTGTCCAAGACTCTCGATGTACTGACCCTTGGCGAGCGTCAGGCTCAACACTTGGGCCTCAACGTCAAGGTCAGTCGATTCGTGGTGATCGTGACCACGGCACTGTTGACCGCGGCCGCCGTTGCATTCGCTGGGTCCATCGGTTTCGTCGGGCTCGTTGTCCCTCACATCATGCGCTTCATCGTCGGCCCTGGACACAAGGCGCTGCTGCCGGCCTCGGCAATCGCCGGAGCGGTTTTGGTCGTGGCCGCCGATGCCGCCTCGCGCACCCTGAACCCGCCGACCGAAATACCCATTGGTTTGTTCACGGCCGCGGTCGGCGCGCCCTTCTTCCTGTTCCTGATCCTTCGAGAGAAAAGGAGGATTTCATGATCCGCAAGGACCGCTCATCACGGAGGAAAATCAACCGAGCGCCCGAAGCAGATTCGGAGCCCGTGGCGAATACCTTGGCCACGGAGGGCGACATTGAACTCGGGGTCATCGACGTGACCTCCGCCGGTTACACGATCGGCGGCAAAACGCTGATTGACGACGTCACTTTCAGCCTCCGACCTGGGACGCTCACGGCGCTCGTGGGACCCAACGGCGCCGGCAAATCGACGATGTTGGGTCTGCTCGCGGGAGACTTCGAACCCAGCCGCGGAGAGATCCTTCTCTGCGGCCGCACCCCCAGCCAATGGCACGCATTGGAGCTTGCCCGCCGGCGTTCCGTGATGCTTCAGCAGCAGACCACGCACTTCGGTTTCAGTGTGGAAGAAGCCGTGACAATGGGGCGTCTGCCGCACGACGTCGACGCTCAGCGTGACCACCAGATCGTCGAGGATGCGTTGCTCGGCTCGGATCTGGTCCGTCTGCGCCGTCGCGACGTCACGACACTTTCCGGGGGCGAGTCAGCGCGAGTAGCGTATGCCCGAACCGTCGCCCAAACCACCCCGATCATGCTCCTGGACGAGCCGACCGCCGCGATGGACCTCCAAAATCAGGAGTCTCTTCTCCGGTCCGCCAGGGACCTCGCGGACCGGGGCACCGCCCTGGTCGTGGTTCTGCACGACCTCAACCAGGCCGCCAGGTATGCGGACCGGGTTCTCATGTTCTCCCGGAGCCGACTGGTTGCCGACGGTTCTCCTCCCGATGTGCTGACCCCCGAACGCGTCGAGGAGGTCTACGGCCAGAAGGTCTACCTGATGGAACACCCGCAGACGGGTGCTCCGGTTCTCATCCCGGCACACCGTTGATTCCGCACGGTGAGCGCACGGGCGATTCACCGAATCCAGTCCCTTCAACATGAAAGAAGTACGTAGATGACGTCCACAATGGGCCCCGGTCGAAGCCCACTGGCCGACTTCCCCGGCATCCCGGAGGAATTCGCCCAAAAGTACCGCGAGGCGGGCTACTGGATCGATGAAACTCTCCAGGAATTCATCCTGGCCCGGTGCCGTGAATTCTCGGAACGGACCGCGGTGATTGCCCATAGCGCCCGAGCCTCCGAGGCAAGCAGCCTCGCTACCGTGACCTGGACCTATGCCCAGCTGGAGGAAGAAGCCCGACGCGCCGCCCGGGTGCTTGCGGACGCCGGAGCGGTTCCGGGGGACCGCGTCCTGCTGCAACTTCCGAACACGGCGGAGTATATGGCCTATATGTGCGGTTGTTTCCTCCTGGGAGTCGTACCCGTTTTCACCTTGCCCAAGCATCGTGCGATGGATCTGTGCCAGTTCGCCCGGAAGACCGACGCCGCCGCCCACGTGGTGTGTCAGGGCGCCGAAGACTTCGACTACCTCGACTTGTACCGCCGGTACGCGGGAGACCTGCGCGCGGAAGGGCTCGTGCCACCCGTCCTCGTCGAGGTCGGTGGGTACACGGGCGAGGTCGATGCCGACGTCGTCGTGGTCAGGCAGAGTCCTGAACCGTTGGCCGATTTGCCTGCACCGGTTCGGAACCGGGGCTCGGAGCGTCTGAGCGAAAATGTCGCATTCCTGCAACTTTCGGGCGGCACGACGGGCATCTCCAAACTCATCCCGAGAACCCATGCGGACTACCTGTACTCGGTTCGGGAATCGGACAGGATCTGCGGAGTCGACCAGGAAACCGTGATGCTCGTGGCACTTCCCGCGGCGCACAACTTCACCATGAGTTCCCCGGGCATCCTCGGTGTACTGCATGCGGGCGGAAGTCTCGTCTTTGCGGCGGATCCCAGCCCGCAGACCTCCTTCGGCTTGATCGAGCGTGAGCGTGTCACGATGGCTTCGCTCGTCCCTCCTCTCCTGCAAGCGTGGATTGCTTCGGCCCAGCGCAGGACCCCCGATCTCGGCAGCCTCGAATTGATTCAGGTCGGCGGCGCCAAGCTGGCACCGAGCGTCGCCGAAAAGGTCGTCCCCATTCTGGGTGCGAGGCTCCAACAGGTCTTCGGAATGGCGGAAGGTCTGGTCAATTACACTCGTGATTCCGACCCGGAAGAGGTTGTCCTCACAACCCAGGGACGTCCTATCAGCCCGGAGGACGAGATCGTCATACTCGACGACGACGATCAACCCGTCGCATCGGGCGAAGCGGGACATTTGCTGACCCGTGGCCCCTACACGATCCGCGGATACTACTTGGAAGAGAAGGCGAATCTCTTCAGCTTCACGGAGGAAGGCTACTACCGCACCGGCGACATCGTCCGGCGTCATCCGGACGGGCACCTCGAAGTCACCGGAAGAGCCAAGGACCAGATCAACAGGGCCGGTGAGAAGATCGCGGTCGACGAGATCGAGGATATCGCCCTGACAGCCGACGGAGTGGCCGATGCCGTCGTGGTCGGTATCGCGGATGAAGACGTGGGGGAGCGGGTCGGACTCGTGGTGATGCCGCAACCGGGCGCGAACTTCGGGTCGGACCCCAGATCCTATTTCCGAACGTATTTCCGAGAGCAGGGCGTGGCGGAATTCAAGATTCCCGAGCGTGTGGAAATCCGCGCGAGCCTTCCGATGACCAATGTCGGCAAGATCTCGCGTCGCCATTTGCGCACGGCCTTGGCCAAAGACATGGCCACCACCAGACCGTAATTGTCCGTCAACAGAAGGAGAAAACCATGGTCGATGACTCGACCCTCAAGAACGTCCTGGCCCCTCACCTGAGCGAGGCAGGGTCCTTGGACAAAGCATTTGATGAACCCGAATCGAACCTCTTCGAACTGGGAATGGATTCCATTTCGGCCTTCGCCCTGTTGGACGACCTCCAGGACCACGGTGTGACCTTGGAATTCACCGAATTGATCGCCGATCCGAGCGTGAAGTTCCTGCGCGAAGCGTCAGAGAGGGGCTAGACGAAGTGCACCCCGAATGGTTTCCCCTCACGGACGCGGCCCTCGGGATCGGCTTCGCGACCACGCTCGACCCAGCCAATCCCTGCTACAACACGGCAGAGTGCATCGAATTCCCGACGTTGGCGGACGTTGACGCGTTGCGGGACGCGATCCTGACGGTGTACGCAGAAAACGAAGGTCTGCGGATCAGGCTCGTGCAACGAGGAAACGAACTCGGGTGGCAGCCGTTGAGCCTCGAGGAATTCGCCAGATCCGTGAATATCGCTCGAGTCGTGAGGTTGGACGCCCCCGCTGATGGAGCCAAAGAAGCGGTACTGGAATGGTGTTCCGGCACAGCAGGGCAAGCCCTGGACCTTGAGGCTGGCCAGACGGTCGATTCCGCGATTATCGAGTGCGGTGGACGCACCTGGTTCTATCACTGCGTCCACCACCTGGTCGCGGACGGCTTTGCGGCCTTCGACGCACTTCGCCGCGCCGGGCAGGTTTACGGTCAGATCACCGCCGGTCACCATCCTGAGCCGGCATCACGGCCTGGGCTGGCGGAGCTTCGGGCTCAAGATCTCGGCGACGCCGCCCGGCGTGCGAAGGACCAGGAGGCGTGGACGGACAGGCTCGAACGCGAAGGTCTTGAGGAAGATTTTTCGCTCGCCCAACGGCAGGCCCCACCCAGCCCACGTCCACATCGGGCAACACTTCCGATCGAACCCGAAATCCAGGATCGGCTGGTTTCGGTCGCGCGCGGCGCGGGAACTCAGTGGCCGGCCGGTGTTATCGCCGCGGTGGGATCCTATCTGGCCCGTGTTCTCGGTGTCGAAGAAGCCCGGTTCGGGGTGCCCCAGATGAATAGGGCTGTGCCCGGTGGGCCCCGGGTTGCGGCCCGGACATGTTGTACCGCGGTCAACATGCTTCCCGTGACGGTATCGGCAGTCTCCCAGCCTCGGGAGCAGCTTCTGGCGGTCCGCGAGCAAATGGTTTTCAACCAGACCCACGCCCTGGCCCGACAAGAAGATTTGGAACGCTATTGCACCCGGAGAGGTGGAAAGCTTTTCGGGGCGCAGATCAACGTCGTTCCTTTCGACGCCGTCCTACGGTTTGGCGGGCTGCAAGGGCGGGTCCACAACGTTACCGCCGGTCCGGTTCCGGATATGACCGTCTGCATGCGCGGAATGCCGGGACGGGGAAATGTGCTGAGCCTGGAGCTCACCGCGAATCCAGAGCTCTACGGACGCGATGAGGTCGATCGGCACGTCCGAAGGATCAAGAATTGGCTCGCCTCCTGGTCGCTGGCGGCCGTCGAGAACAGGAGCACTGCAGAGCTGGAGCAGGCACTGCCGGAGGAAATCGACGCGGTCCTCGGATTCCAGGGGGCTGACGAATTCGTCGAGCACCGCACTTTGCTCCAGAGGTTCGAAATCCAAGCAGATCGGACGCCGGAAGCCGTAGCCCTTCGAGAGGGGCCCGTCTACGATGCCGACGGGCGCTTCGGTGGGAGGCAACGTACCTACGCCGAGTTGAAGTACGCCGCGCAGTCCGTGGCCCGGGGCCTGGTGCGAGCCGGCGTACGGCCTCAAGATGCGGTTGCCCTCAGGACAGAACGTGGCGTCGAACAGTTCGAGCTGCTTTACGGTGTCCTGTATGCCGGCGCCGTTTACCTGCCCATTGATCCTTCCCTTCCGGCCCAGCGCGTCGAAACGATGCTCGCCGACGCGCAGTGCACCGTCCTCGTCAACGGTCCGGCAATCGCAGGGCTGGATTTCGGGACGAGCTCTCAGACGGCGATCCGCCAAATCGACTCACGGGAGCTTGCTGGCTCTCTCGAGCGCGAGCCGGAAATCCACGGCGAAGACGGTGCATCGCCCTCCGCCTCCGGTGAGTATCCTGGCCATTCGACACGCCCGGGGGATCGGGCCTATATCCAGTTCACCTCCGGTTCTACCGGACGCCCCAAGGGCGTGCCCATAACCCACCGCGCTGTGGACAATAGGCTCCGTTGGCAGCAACATCTGATTCCGATCGGGGCGGGGGACCGAGTCGCGCACAAGACCGCGATCTCATTCGACGTCCACGTGTGGGAGCTGTACTGGCCCCTCCAGCACGGCGGAAGGATCGTGATCGCGGCCCCCGAAGGCCACAAGGATCCTGAGTACTTGGCACGACTTATGACCGAAGAACAGGTTACGTGCCTTCATTTCGTGCCCACGATGCTCTCTGCTTTCCTCACGACGCCGTCCGTGCGCCACATACTCTCGGGGGCTTCGACGTCGCTGAGATACCTCGTGTGCAGCGGCGAAGCCTTGACGAGGGAACAGGTTCGTGGTGCGCATGAGGTTCTGGGGGTCTACCCGCTCAACTTGTACGGACCCACCGAAGCCGCAATCGACGTCACCGCGTGGGACACGTCCCAAGACCCGAATGCCGGCGTGGTGCCGATCGGAAAACCCGCCTGGAACACCGGGTGTTACGTAGTCGATCCGACCGGCCACGTGTGCCCTCCTGGGGTTCCGGGAGAACTGTGTCTTTCCGGTGTCCAGATCATGTCCGGATACCTGAATCGACCTGAAGCCGATGAAGTGGCCTTAGGGAAGCTGAAGGTTGTGCATCCGGCACCATCTCGCTCTCACGACGACGCGGCGCCGAGGACCGAGAAACTGCGAATATATCGCACGGGCGATGTAGCCGTCTGGCGTGACGACGGTGTCCTCGAGTACCGCGGCCGACGCGACCACCAGATCAAGATCCGCGGGCAGCGCCTCGAACTCGGCGAGGTCGAGTCGGTCCTTACCGACGTCGCGGGCGTTCATGCCGCGGCCGTACTCGTCAAAGACATCGGCGGACAAGACGTCCTCGCGGCATTCGTTGAGACGGATTCGGGCGGGGCCGAAGAAACGCTTGCGGCGGCCAGAACCCACTGCGAGGAGAACCTGCCCGACTACATGGTTCCGACGTTGTGGTCGGCGCTTGACCGAATGCCGGTCACCTCTAACGGAAAAGCCGATCGCAGGGCCTTGGATACGCGAGAACTGGTCGTTCCGGACCAAGGCGGGGTTCCCCAGAATCTTCGGGAGCAGGTCATGTGCACGCTGTTCGGCAACCTGCTGAATATTCCCGCGGTCGGCCCGGAAACGGATTTCTTCACGGCGGGCGGGGCATCGCTGAGCGCCCTCGAATTGGGCATCCGGGTCGAAGAGCATTTCGGGCTGTCTTGTTCGCTGGCCAAAATCTTTGCTCATCCGACCCCACGGTCGCTGGCCGGGGCACTCGAGAAGCAAGGCTTCGGAGAACTCGCCCCTGCGCTGCAACTTCGCCGTGGACAGGACCCGGCATTGGCGCCGCTGGTTTTCTTGCCTCCGGCCGGCGGACTGGGCTGGTGCTATGCGTCGCTTCTGCAGTACCTCGATCCTGCTCGTTCGGTTTGGACCCTGCAAGCACCGCAATTTGCGATGCCCGAGGCGCCGTGGCCGGAGGATCTTGAAGCGTTGTCCGCGGAATACGCGAGATCCCTCAGGCAAGTGGCCCCGGACGGTTGTATCCTCGGGGGGTGGTCGGTCGGAGGGATCGCCGCGGTCGACGTCGCGGCTCGCGCTTCGGACTCCGGTCTTCCGGTCCAGAAAGTCGTACTCCTCGACGCGTATCCGCCGGCGTACTGGCTCACCCGACCGGAGCCCGCGGAATCGGATCTGTGGATCGCCCTGATGAGAATGGGCGGGATCGAGCCTGAGACTGTTCCATCCGGTCTGGAACAGACCGTCACGGCCTTGCGGGAGCACGGTTCTGCGTTGGCGAACCTGGACGACTCCGCGCTGCGCACCTGCATCGCGTCCGTGTGGAAAGCCATGGGATACACGAGAGGGGACTCACCGCGCAGATTCGACGGTCGCGTGGTTCTCTGCTCGGCACGTCAAACCCTCGAGGCCGGTGCCGACCCGACCGCGTGGGAGCCATTGTGCAGTTCTCTGGAAACACACGTGGTTGATGGCGATCATGCGGCGGTTCTGCGGGGCGGAAATGCGCATCGCATAGCTTGCTGGATCGAAGGTCTCTCCTCCGACCGCCGCGAGCGGGAAGCCGCGACGGTCATCGGAGCCTGACGTCTCCTCTACGAATGCCCCACCGGAACGGGGACGCCTGGAGACTGGCGTTCCTGGACGAGGGGGCACGTGAAGACGTCCTTCTTGCCGAGTCCCACGCGGTTGATGTAATCGGCGACACGAACGTAGGCCTGGAGCAGACTCGTCCGGGTGTACGTGATTCTGTGCTCCTCGCAGTACGCGGCGATCATCGGTGCGGCCTTCCGGAGATGGGGTCGCGGCATCGAGGGGAAAAGATGATGTTCGATCTGGTAATTGAGTCCGCCCATCGCGGTGTCCAGGAAGCGTGACCCCTTGATATTTCGGCTCATCAGAACCTGCCTTCTCAAAAAATCGATACGCATGTTCTTGGGGACAATCGGCATTCCCATGTGGTTCGGGGCAAAAGCCATACCCATGTAGAAACCGAAGAGTCCGAGTTGAACGCCCAAGAACGCACCGGCAACTCCGGGGGAGAGGACCCAGAAGACGAGAAGCACATAGCTGGTGAGGCGGACGGTGATCAGCGTGATCTCGGCCCACCGACGCTTGAGCTTCCCTGGCGCGGCCAATCGTTGGACGCTGGAAACATGGAGGGAGAGACCCTCCAGGAACAGTAGGGGAAAGAACAGGAGACCTTGGCGCCCGCGCACCCACGTCCTGAGACGCGAAGACTGGTGACTGTCGGCTTGTTCAGCGGTGACCGCGAAAATCGGGAGCTCAATATCCGGGTCCGATCCGGATTTGTTGGGATTGGCATGGTGCTTGGTGTGCTTGTGCTGCCACCACCCGTAGCTCATACCCACGAGGAAATCCACGAGGACGATGCTGATCCAGTCGTTCCACCGGCCGGATGCAAAGATTTGGCGGTGCGCGGCATCATGCCCCAGAAAGGCGATTTGTGTCAGTACGCAGGCCAACACGCCGGCCGTGATCATTTGCCACCAAGTATCTCCGATGAGAATGAGCGCCAGAACTGTTGCAGAAAATGCTAGGAAAAGGCCAATTATTTTGGTCCAGTAATATCCATATCTCCGTCTCAACAAACCGCTCTGCCGAATATTCTTGGCAAGTTCGGTAAATTCTTGTGGGGCAGCTGTTCTGCCTCGTCGGGTGGATTGGGTACGAGAATTTGGCTCAGTGGCCATGATGTCCTCACATCTGGCGCCCTGGCCTTGCGCGTGAACGCGAAGACTGCAAAGGCGTCGATTGGTCCCACACCGTGCAGCACCCGATGAATGGGAAGGCCGCGCGGCAGAGAGGCAGGCTCCGGACATTTTCCGAGCGATCATGGGATTGCAATTCCTCTGTACCTGAATCATACAATCTTTTTCCGAACGCCAGCTGAAAATTCCTTTTTAATTTAATTCTTGGCGTGCTGTAGTCCGCGCAATATACGGCGTAGAGTTCATATATGGAAGAGCGAATAGAAAATATCCCGGATGAAGCTGGAATTCTGGGCCTGGGAGCGGTCATGACCGGATCCCTGCCGCCGACGCTCATGACCGACGAGGCGCCCCAGCAGTACATGGTCGACATCATGTTTACCCGTCGCCCAGTCAGCGACGAAATCGCTGCGATCACAGATCAGTCGACTCGAGATTTCCTGGTCGCGGCCGGTTATCCGAACGTCGCGCTCGACGTCGTGGACAGACGCCTCGAAGTCTCAGGGACCAACCTGGTCGAATTGCGAGACGGTCTGGCCACGGTGCTC
Source organism: Kocuria sp. TGY1127_2 (assembly GCF_013394385.1). Lineage (NCBI taxonomy): Bacteria > Bacillati > Actinomycetota > Actinomycetes > Micrococcales > Micrococcaceae > Kocuria > Kocuria sp. TGY1127_2. The sequence goes on along the minus strand of NZ_AP022834.1, from coordinate 2,053,046 downwards.
AGCGAGCGACTGGCCATGATCGGCAGAGCGCTGCGTGGCGAGCGAAAAATTGCCAGGGATCAGGCCCTTCGAGACTCCGACTCCGAAGCCCACCGACTGTACCTCGTGAAGGATCTGGCCGAGCAGGTATCCTTCAAACTCCTCACGAGCGTCAACCAAGCCGCGCTCGAGCAGGACGAGGAAGATTGGGAGAATGAGGGTGGGGCAACCTCGTAGTCGGTCGTTCGGTCCGCGCTGTTCAGTCCAAGGTCCGATCCTCTCGGACATCGTCCCCTGTTCCCGAGCCGCTGGTTGAGTCGAGGCCCAGGGCCTGAACGATTGCGGCGATCGACTCGTCAGCTTCAGACTCCTCGAACCCGCGGGTGCACACCGCCAAATACCGGCCCTCAGATGTGGCCGGGTTGCCGATGAAAGCGACGTCGTGGCGATAACCGGGGACCTCGCCGGACTTGGAACCCCACCGTACGCGGGGTCCAAGAACCCGCCCGATCGGAGGAACGGTCTGCGCTTCCAGGGCACGCACAATCTCGACCGTGACGGGATTCGGCAACGGAGGGCGGTCTCCGACGAGACCGGTCACGGCGCCGCGCATGAGGTGTACCAGATCCGCGGCCGACGTCTCGTTCGTCAGTCCGCGGATCTCGGCCGCGGAGTCCCCGATCAGCCGTTCGACTCGGGTGACCTGAAGATTCAGATCGTGGAACACTTCCGTGACGGTCTCGAGTCCCGTTTCCCGCAGCAGGATGTTGGTGGCTTCATTCGAGGATCGAGAAATCATGACACGGAGGAGCTGTGAGACGGCCAAGCAGGTGCCATCGTGGGGAAACTGGTCGTCCAGGTGGTCTCCCGAGAGGGTGAAAGGCTCTCCGTCCACACCTCTGAAGGTTCTCGTAGCCGCGAAATTCGTCTCGAGGCTCAGCGAGCCGTCACGGACGTGCCGTCCGACGGCCAGCGCGACGCCCAATTTGATAGTCGACGCGGCATAGTAGACCTTCTGGGGCGATCGGCTCGCCAGTATTCTGCCGTCGGCATCGGTCAGAACGAAGCTCGTGGACGGCTCCAACGGAAGGTGATCTGCCATACATTCGAACTTAGCAGTTCGCTGCGTAGCGAGTCTGCCGAGGCCGTCACGGACCGCCGGGTTTGGGGCCCGGCTGGTCGCCGGGAGCGTTTCCGCCACCGGTCCGTTGCGCGAGTTTCTGTTTGGCCTCTCCGATCGCGTTTCCCACGGTCGATGCATACAGTTCCTGACCCGCCGCCTCGGGATGGACACCGTCCGAGACCAAAAGCTCCGGTTGGCCGTCGGAAGCCTTTGCCCAGTCCGCGACGACGATTTTGTCGTTTCCGGATCCGGCAGCGCGGATTGCGTCGTTCGATGGGCCGACCCAATCGAGTTTCTCGGGCGCTTGGCCCGTGACCAGGACGACCTCGCGTGTCTCGCCCGATTCCGAGATCGTGGTCAGTTTGTCGATGTCCTCGGATGAGACCTCGGCATTGGTCGACAGCGAAATCACCACGATCCGCCCCAGGGTTCCCTGATCGAGTCGTTTGCGTGCTAGGTCTATCCCAGCGGACATGTTTCTGCTGACCGCGGCATCGACGTCTATGCCTGGCGCATGGGACTGCAACGCGTCCGCAGAGGCAAGTGTCACGGAATCGCCGATCATCGTGACGTCCTCTCCTCCAGGCGACGGACGGTACGCTTCGGGCCCCGAGGAGCTGGGGGACGGCGAGGGCGACTCGGTCGACTTCAGGGCTTCCCGACCTTGTGCGATCACGGATTGTGCTTGCGTCTTTTGCGGGGCGTTCAGGCAGGCCGCGACCGTTCCCGTGACCGCGCACACCACGAGCGCCATTGATGCGATCGCGGCCCATCGGGCGCGAACGGGCCGGCCGAAAGCCCGGAAAAATGCATTTGCGGCTCCGAGGAAGCCTTTTCGGCGAACGGGCTGCTCGAGCCAACGGTAGGACAGAGCCGCAACGATGATTGTCAGGATCAGGACCAGGACGTTTTTGACCTGGTCGGGAACGGTGGGGGCGCCGTAGTGCAACAGAGTCATCACAGGCCAGTGCCATAAGTACAGACCGTAGGATCGTTTGCCGAGCCATTCCAAAGGGCTGAGGGACAAGAGCCGACGAAGCGATTCTGCACCGATGCCGCGAACGTCCGGAAGCAGAGTCTGAATGACCCCCAGGCCTAGAAGCGAAGCGCCCAGGAGGCCCCATGGCGCCAGAATCGTGGGTTCGTCCTCGGTGAGGATGCGAGCGAACACGGGAAGAAGGAAGAGGCTGGCCCAGCCCGCAAGGATTCGGAATACGTTGAGCGCGGGCATGTACCGCTGCTCGAGGGCCCGCACCCGAATTCCGGGGCGCGGCGGGTACATGCTCCACGGGATCATCAGTGCGAGGACCGCACCCGTCATCAGGCCGAATGCGTGGGTGTCCAGACCGTAGTATCCACGTGTCATATCTGGCTCAAAGTGGTTCCACAACACCATGGCGGAGATCGAGGCGACACAGAGCAAAGCGGGTACCAGCGTGCGTTTCTTCCACGACATCACCAGCATGCAGGTCGTGACGAGGATGACCGGCCAGGCCAAATAGAATTGTTCCTCGAGTGCCAGCGACCAGAAATTGGTGTACAGCTCGAGCGAAGTTCTCGAAAAATAATCGTTGCCCGCGACGATGCTCGCCCAATTCGACGTATACGTCAGGGCCGAGATCACTTGCCGCGGCATATGGACCAGGATGTCGCCGCCGATCAGGAACGCGACGCTCGTACAGATGAGAACGCAGGAGACCATTGCCGGTATCAGCCGACGCAATCGCCGCATCCAGAACTGGGGTAGGTGCATTTTTCCGGTGTACGCGGCTTCTCGCAGCAGCAGTGCGGTGATCAAGTAACCGGAAATCACAAAGAACAGATCGACCCCGATCAGCCCACCTGGCAATGCTCTCGGCCACAAGTGGTAAATCACCACTGAAATCACCGCGATAGCTCGAAGCCCATCAAGCCCCCTCAGGTGGAAGCGCTCTTGTCCTGCCTCGGGTGGTACGGGCGACGCAAAAAGGGACGACGAATTCATGAAGAGGGCAGAAATCCTTGGTGAGTGTGGTTTACCGGGAGTTCGAGGAAACTTCCCTGAACATGGTAATCACGTGAGGGCGGTTCCTGCTTCCCGGACGGTTGAGGCTTTCCTCATGAACTGGTCCGCCGCAACTCGGTGACCGACATATGCGGCGATAGGGTGGGAAGCATGACTGACGTGATCAAAGTTGCAGTACTCGGTGCGGCGGGCCGCATGGGCTCAGAAGCCGTCAAAGCCGTCAAAAATGCGGAAGATATGGAACTGGTGGCGGCCCTGGGTTCTCAGGATCGCCTCGAGGACCTGGGGAAATCGGGGGCGGACGTCGTCGTTGACCTCACGGTCCCCTCGGCCAGCGAGGAAAACGTCCGATACGCGGTCGAGCACGGAATGCACGCCGTTGTCGGGACGACGGGCTGGGATGAGACCAAACTCGACCGGTTGGGGAAGCTGCTCGCAGAACATGCGGGAACGGGCGTTCTGATTGCCCCCAACTTCGCCATCGGCGCGGTCCTCGCGGGAAAATTCGCCGCGACCGCGAGCAAATATTTCGAGTCCGTCGAAGTCATCGAATTGCACCACCCTCAGAAATTGGACGCTCCTTCCGGAACCGCGGCACACACCGCGCACGAGATCGCCGAGGCCCGGAAAAGTGCCGGACGCGGGCCGAGCCCCGACGCGACACAGTCCGACCCTCAGGGCGCTCGGGGCGCCGTCGTGGAAGATGTGCATGTCCATGCCGTGCGCTTACGCGGTTTGGTTGCCCATGAGGAGATCCTTCTGGGGGATGAGGGGCAGCAACTGTCGATTCGTCACGACTCGTTCGACCGAGTCTCCTTCATGCCAGGGGTTCTTCTGGGGATACGGACCGTTGGTGACCGCCCGGGGCTGACACACGGGCTCGACGGCTACCTGGACCTGGACTGAAGCGTGCGCGGACTCAAGATTTTCACGGCCGCGGCGGTCGTTCTGGTCGCAATCACCGTCTGGTTGCTCCCCGTACCTCCCGGGACGCGACTTTTCATTCTTGTCATCCTGGCGTTCAGTGCGGCTTTCGTCTTCATTGATTCGACCAACAAGGGCAAAACTTTCGCGGCCATCACGGTCGCGCTGCTCGCCCTGTACTTGGTCCTGACCTTGCAGCGAGGCATCCTTCTGGTGGCTTCGGGCGACATCGCGGGAATCCTGCTTGGTGCCGGTTTGATCGTGCTTCCGCTGATAGGCGCTTGGGCACTGATCCGGGAAGTCCTGTTCGGAGTGCGCGTCCAACAACTCGCCGCAATCCTGGGACGAGAAGGAGGCCTGCCCGAGGACAATCTGCCGCGCACTGCCTCTGGCGGTATCGACCGGGATGCCGCGGATGCGGAGTTTCCGGTGTACCAGCAGGAAGTCGAGGCCGACCCCGAAAATTGGCGCACGTGGTTCCGGCTGTCCTGTGCCTACGACGCGGCCGGAGACCGCAAGAGGGCAAGACGCTCCATGCGTGACGCCGTGGCTTTGTATCAGGGCAGGGCCGCCGGTGCTTTGTCGCAAGGCGAGGAGGCGTGAATTTGCTGTAGCCTGGGAGACATGTCTGAGTCTTCGATCGAGAACACAGCCCCCGTTGAGCCCCTGTTCGGTCGCCTCCTGACCGCGATGGTCACTCCTTTCGCGGCGGACGGATCCGTGGACGAGAAAGCCACCGCCGAGCTCGCCCAAGAGCTCGTCGCGCGCGGCAACGATGGTCTCGTCGTCTGCGGAACCACAGGCGAATACTCGACCATGACGGACGAGGAGAACGCCCGTGTCTTCCGCATCGTCAAGGACGCCGTGGGGGACAAGGCTTCGATTATCGCTGGTGTCGGCTCCAACGACACTCAGCACACGATTCATGTAGCGTCGCTCGCTGAAGAAGTCGGCGTCGACGGTCTCCTGGTCGTCACCCCGTATTACAACAAGCCGACTCAGTCGGGACTTCTGGCGCACTTCCGCACCGTGGCCGACTCGGTCAAGACCCCGATCATGTTGTACGACATCCCCGGCCGCGCCGGGATCCAGATCGCGCCCGAAACCATGGTCGCGCTCGCAGAACACCCGAATATTGTTGCCGTCAAAGATGCCAAGGCAGATTTCGCGAGCGCAACCGAAGTGATGTCTCGGACGGACCTTCAGTTTTACTCGGGCGACGACGGATTGACCCTCCCCTGGATGGCCATCGGTGCGCAGGGACTCATCGGAGTGACCACGCACGTGATTCCGGAGCAGTTCCGCGATCTCATCGATTCCGTCGTTCGGGGCGATCTGGCCACCGCGCAGCGAATCCATCGGGATGTACATCCGGTCGTCACCGCGACCATGACCCGGGTTCCCGGGGCCGTGGCCGCCAAAACAATTCTTCAATGGCAGGGAAGGCTCGCAACCAATACGGTGCGCCTGCCGCACGTTGAACCCACCGAGGCGGAGACCGCACGAATTCGGTCAGACCTCGAAGGGTCAGCCGCCGCCTCAAGCATCGAATAACCTCACGGGCCCCGCTGCAGAGCCGGCGGGGCCTTCATCATCAGAAAGGGGTCCCGTGACCCAGATACCTACCGATTTGCCCAAACCTCCGAAGCTGCAAAAGGACACTCTGCGTGTTCTGGCCCTCGGCGGACTGGGTGAGATAGGCCGCAACATGACGGTCTACGAACTCAACGGCAAGCTCCTGGTCGTAGACTGCGGTGTTCTCTTCCCAGAGGAGACCCAGCCTGGCGTCGACCTGATCCTGCCGGATCTGAACCATATTCTTGATCGTCTCGACGACATCGTTGCCATTGTCCTGACCCACGGTCACGAGGACCACATCGGCGCGGTTCCGTATCTGCTCAAGCGTCGGCCCGATATCCCCTTGATCGGTTCGCAGCTGACTCTGGCCCTGGTTGAGGCGAAGCTTCAGGAGCACCGTATTCGCTCGACGTCCATGGCCGTCGCGGAAGGCGATGTCGAGGATCTCAAGCCGTTCGAATGCGAATTCGTGGCCGTGAACCATTCGATTCCGGATGCCTTGGCTGTCTTCATCAGAACCAAGGCCGGGACGGTATTGCACACCGGCGACTTCAAGATGGATCAGCTTCCTCTGGACGGTCGCATCACCGACTTGCGTCACTTCTCCCGACTGGGTGAGGAAGGCGTCGATCTTTTCCTTCCGGATTCGACCAACGCGGAGGTCCCTGGGTTCACTCCTACGGAGAAGAACATCGGTCCGGTGCTCTCCGACGTCTTCCGGGACGCCCCCAAACGCATCATTGTGGCTTCCTTCTCCTCTCACGTTCACCGTGTTCAGCAGGTGATCGACGCCGCGGTCGAGCGAGGCCGTAAGGTAGCGCTGTGCGGCCGCTCGATGGTCCGCAATATGTCGATCGCCGAGAAGCTCGGCTACTTGCACGTTCCGGAGAACGTCCTGATCGATCTCAAGCACGTGGACAATTACCGCGATGACGAGGTTGTTCTGATGTGCACCGGTTCTCAGGGAGAACCCATGGCTGCGTTGTCCCGCATGGCCAGTGGGGACCATAGGATCCAGATCGACCAGGACGACACGATCGTGTTGGCCTCGTCCTTGATTCCTGGCAATGAGAACAGCGTGTTCCGGGTGATCAATGGCTTGCTCAAATTGGGTGCGAATGTGATCCACAAGGGCAATGCCAAGGTTCACGTCTCGGGCCACGCGGCCGCGGGCGAATTGTTGTACTGCTACAACATCCTCGAGCCGAATTACGTCCTTCCAGTCCACGGCGAAGTCCGTCACCTGATTGCGAACGGCAAGCTCGCGATGGAAACCGGTGTCCCCGAGGAGAACGTTCTCCTGGGCGAAAGCGGCATCGCGGTGGACATGAAGAACGGGCAGGCCCGGATCGTGGGCGCCGTCGATTGTGGCTATGTCTACGTTGATGGCAAGTCCGTGGGCGAAATCACGGACCAGGACCTCAAGGACCGCCGCACGTTGGGCGAAGAAGGCTTCGTCTCGATCGTGATTGTGGTCGATCGCAAGACCAAACGCGTCGTTGCAGGACCGGATATCCACGCCCGAGGCGTTGCAGAAGAAGACGCCGTTTTCTCGCCGATGATTCCCAAGATCACGGAGGCGCTCGAGGACGCTCTTCAGGAGCAGTCCGCCAAGCGCGTGACCAATCACCAGATGCAGCAGATCGTGCGCCGTACGATTGGCCAATGGATTGGTCGGAAGCTTCGTCGCAAACCGATGATCATCCCCGTGGTCGTGGAGGCCAATCAGGAGAAGTAGAGACGAATATCTCGCGGCGCAGAGCCACGAGCCGAGGGCGGTAATCCACAGATTCGCGCGGTTTTGACCGGAGCGAGTGTGGGTTCCGCCCTCATCGTCTACCCTGGAAGATATGGCGACTCGTACTTCCCCCACCCCTCAAAAGGGCGCATCGCAGTCGCGGCGTTCGTCGAGCGGCACCAAAAAAGCCGCCACTCGTTCTTCGCGTGCGACCACTAGCGCACCCGATCAGCCCAACTGGCTCATCCGGGCGATCCTCGGCGCGTGGGTTGGTTGTGCCCATCTCGTCGGCGGCGCAATCCGTCGAATGGGCACGTTGCGCACCGAATTGGCTCCTGAGGATCGGCGCGACGGCGGCGCCCTCCTGATGTTCATTTTGGCCCTGGTCACCGCGGCCGTCGAATGGTGGAGCCTTGCTTCCGTCGGGGTGCAGGCTGTGTCCTGGCCGGCCACGGCTTGGCATGCTGTGGTGGCCGGAACCTTCGGGCATATGGCGCTCGTCGCGCCCGTGATGCTCGGCGGCTTCGCGATCCGTGCCTTCAGACGCCCGACGGATATGGGCGCCAACAACCGCATTGCCGTCGGGTTGCTTCTCATGGTGATCAGCGGTTCGGCCCTCTTCGACTTGGCTGCCGGATCCCCGAGCATCGATTCGGGACTGGACGCCATTCGCGGGGGAGGAGGCATAGTCGGTTTGTTGGCCGGGGCCACGTTCTCCAAGCTGGTCACGGTTCCCGGCGCCGTCGCGATCCACATTCTCCTGGCTCTGATCTCGGTCCTGATCATCACCGCGACGCCGATTCGTCAGATCGTGCCGAATATTCAAGCAGCTTTCGCCCGGTTGGTCGGTGAGAAGCCTCAGCGCCAGGGAACCGACGTCTCTGCGCCGGAGCATGATCGCAGCTACCTCGACGAGGGCCATGACGAGGCGAAGACGACCAAACCCAAGCGTTCCTTGTTCGGACGGCGCAAGAAGACCGAGGAAGATTCGGGTCCCCTGGACACCTACGTGGGTGACGAGGCCTTTACGAGGGCAGTGGTCGACAAGAATGCCTCCACGGCGGATCCGCACGGTGGCCGTTTGGCAACCGCGCCCACCGAGGTGTTCGATCACCATCGCGATTCCGCGGCCGCTGGCGCCAAACCGCAGAAGAGAAAGAAGTCCGAGCTCTTCGACCTGGGCAAGTTCAATCGTGCGCGTGCCGCTCGGGATGGCGGGGAAGAATCGGGTGAGACTGCCGAAGCCGTCCAGGAGGACCTGGACCGGACCCGCGTGATCCAGAGTCCGGACGGAGACGCTACCGAGGTCCTTTCTCCCCAGCAGGCGGCGCCCCAGCGGAAGGCTCCTCAGGAGCCCGAGGAGCCGAATACTCAGTTCGAGGACCCCCACGAGGGCGTCTCTCCTTTGGTCGAAAAACCGAATCCTAAGGAAGCCGAGACTTTCTCATCGAGTGCACCCGCACCGTCGGACGAAAGCATCCCTCATGCACAGCCCCAGCGGGATGCGGCCCGTGAGGCCGCGCTATCGACCACGGATTATGTTCTGCCGCAGCAAAAGATGCTGATCCAGGGTCCTCCGGCCAAGGAACGCTCGGAAGTCAACGACTCCGTGGTCGAGTCCTTGACCAACGTCCTGGAGCAGTTCAAGGTCGATGCCCAGGTCACCGGGTTCTCTCGCGGTCCGACCGTGACTCGGTACGAGATCGAGCTGGGGTCGGGGACCAAGGTCGAACGCGTGACGGCCCTGTCCAAGAACATCTCGTACGCGGTCGCCAGTGCCGATGTCCGGATTCTCTCGCCGATTCCCGGCAAATCCGCGATCGGCATCGAGATTCCGAATACCGACCGGGAAACCGTCGCTTTGGGCGACGTTCTGCGGTCCAACAAGGCCCACGCCTCTCCGCACCCCATGGTCATGGGTGTCGGGAAGGACGTCGAGGGCGGTTTCGTCGTCGCGAACCTCGCCAAGATGCCGCACATGCTCGTCGCCGGTGCCACCGGTGCCGGTAAGTCATCCTTCGTGAACTCGATGATCACCTCGATTCTGATGCGTTCGACCCCTGACGAAGTTCGTCTGGTCATGGTCGATCCCAAGCGCGTCGAGCTCACGGCTTATGAGGGTGTACCGCACCTGATCACCCCGATCATCACCAACCCGAAGAAAGCGGCAGAAGCTCTGCAGTGGGTCGTCCGGGAAATGGACGCCCGTTACGACGACCTGTCCCATTTCGGGTTCAAGCACATTGACGACTTCAACAAGGCCGTTCGCGAGGGGAAGGTTCAACCGGAACCCGGTTCCAAACGTAAAATCCGCCCCTATCCGTACCTCTTGGTGATCGTGGACGAGTTGGCCGACCTCATGATGGTCGCTCCGCGCGATGTGGAAGACGCCATCGTCCGCATCACCCAGCTGGCGCGTGCCGCGGGTATCCACCTGGTCCTCGCGACTCAGCGCCCTTCAGTGGACGTGGTTACGGGCCTGATCAAGGCGAACGTGCCGTCCCGCATGGCGTTCGCTACCTCATCCGTCACGGACTCCCGAGTGGTCCTGGACCAGGCGGGCGCGGAGAAGCTGATCGGTCAGGGTGACGCTCTCTTCCTTCCGATGGGTGCGTCCAAGCCCATGCGTGTGCAGGGCGCATGGGTCACCGAATCGGAGATCCACGACGTCGTCGAGCACGTCAAGACTCAGATGCCCGTGAGCTATCGTTCGGACGTGATCCAGGACCAGCCGAAGAAGAAGATCGACGACGACATCGGCGACGACCTCGACGTCCTTCTTCAGGCCGCCGAACTCATCATCAACTCGCAGTTCGGGTCGACCTCGATGTTGCAGCGCAAGCTGCGCGTGGGCTTCGCCAAGGCGGGCCGCCTCATGGACCTTTTGGAGTCCCGCGAAATCGTGGGGCCGTCCGAGGGGTCCAAGGCCCGTGACGTCCTTGTATCTCCGGACGACCTTCCGGCTGCTCTGGCCAAACTCAGGGGCGAGGAGCCGCCCGAATCCTCCGGAGACGGTGGTGCGAATCCTGGAGGGGACCCCGTGGAAGAATCCTTGCAGAACGTCGCGCCGGACTACAACGATCACGCAGACGAGTCGAATGGGGACAATGACGCGTGGCAGCTGACCGGCCGATGAGACCGAAAATTGAAGGCCCGTGGAAGGGACACTCATGAGCACCGCAAAAGAACCCGAGGAGACGTCCAAACCGTCGAACCTCAACCTGCCGAATGCTCTGACCACGGTCCGGATCGTGATGGTTCCGTTCTTCGTGTGGTTCTTGGTCGCAGGTGGGCATTTCGGCGAGACTTCGATGTGGATGCGATGGGCGGCCGTCGTCATTTTCGGAGTGGCGATGTACACGGACAAGCTCGACGGGGACATTGCCCGTTCGAGAAATTTGATCACCGATTACGGCAAGATCGCCGATCCCATAGCGGACAAGCTCCTGACGGGAGCGGCATTCGTGGTGTTGTCGATCTTGGGCGAACTCTGGTGGTGGATCACCATCGTGATTCTGATCCGCGAGTGGGGAATCACCGTCATGCGATTCTTCGTGATTCGGTACGGAGTCATGGCCGCTTCCAAGGGGGGCAAACTCAAGACAGTTCTCCAAACGATCGCACTCATTCTGTTCATTCTTCCGCTCGGTGCACTCGGGTGGTGGGCCATGATCCCGGGGTGGATCGTGATGGCCGCGGTCGTCGTTGTCACCGTAGTGACTGGCATCGACTATGTGGCGAAGGCGGTCACCCTGCGGCGTGATTACCTGGCTGAGAACGGACGGTCATGAGCCGAATGGGCGTTCCCGAGACGGAATCCGCAGCATCCTTGGCGGCCAGAATCGTCGCGTCGGCGACTGTATCGGGTCAGACCATATCCACGGCGGAATCGTTGACGGCCGGTATGGTCGCATCAACCATCTGCTCGGTCTCCGGGGCCTCGGCAGCCTTCTGGGGAGGCGTGGTGTCCTACGACAACTCCGTCAAGGCGGGGGTTCTCGGGGTTCGGGAGAGCCTGCTGGCCGACAAAGGGTCGGTAGACCCCGACGTCGCTCGGGCCATGGCGGCCGGTGCGCGGCATGTCTGCGGCACTGATTGGGGGATCTCTACGACAGGAGTCGCCGGCCCCGAGCCCCACGACGGCAAACCCGTAGGATTGGTCTATATCGGTTGTGCGAGCCCGCTTGGTTTCGCAACGAAGGAACTGCGCTTTCACGGTGACCGGGCGGAGATCCGCGAGCAAAGCGTTCGGGCAGCCCTGCGTCTCCTGCTGGAAACGATGATCCTGGACGCCTGAAACGCGGTTCCCACAGCATGCCCAGGATATTCCCAGGCACCTTTCGCCATGAGCGGGAATGAATTCACAGGAAACTTGGTTTGAATAACTGTGACGGTGTGAAGATGATCCGTCCACAGGCCTAACGAGAACGTCAGAACTGCATTAGGCTGAAGAAATCCAGTGGCACTCAATACTAAGGGGCCACATCGAAAAGGGAGATAGGCATAAAGATGACTAAGCAACCCGTGTCCGTGAACGGCGTCGTCCGTTGGAAGGACGTGGGACAGTCAGAAAATTTCACGCCCGAACCGCAGGAGCCCAAAGTGATTGTCCTACGCCACGAAATCGGTGAGGTCCTTCGAGACATCCGACAGCGTCAGGGGCGGACCCTGCGCGAGGTGTCCCACAGTGCCCGTGTCTCGCTCGGATATTTGAGTGAGGTCGAGCGCGGTCAGAAGGAAGCCTCGTCAGAACTGCTCGCTTCAATCTGCGTCGCACTGGAGATTCCCATGTCCCAGATGCTCCGCGAGGTCTCCGACCGACTCGCCTCCGCCGAGGGACTCAACGTTCCCGATACCGTACCCAACGAGCTTTCCGAGGAGTTCCGCCGCGAATACGGCATGAACGCCGTGGGCTCCAGCGATCTGCCGGCCGTGCACCGGACCCGCCCTATCGTTCGATAGTTCCCGGAAAAAGCGTGAACGACCGAAATTTGGTCGTGTCCGCGGAGGACTCGCATCCATGAGTCCTTCCGAGTAGTTTGAAAATCCGTATTGTCTGCGATCAATTCGCAGGCAATGCGGATTTTCGCGTTTCCGGGTCCATATACCGGGCTTCTGCCTGTGGCTCTACGGCCGCTATTGTCGAGTTTGAGGAATGCTGTGATGAGCCCGGAAAGGAGAAACGGTGAAGGTTTCGGAGTTCTGGCGGAGCATGGAGGACGAATTCGGTTCCGGATACGCGCGGGTCGTGGGAAGCCAAACGGTTCTCGATGCGGTGGACAATCGCACGGCGAACGAGGCCCTCGAATCCGGAGTTGCACCGCTGAAGGTGTGGCAGGCCGTCTGCCGTCAGCACGATCTGCCGGAAGATCGTTGGTTGGGAGTCGATCCCGGGGAGCCCCGGTGAGTCCTGAGGCTCGGAGGCATTCGAAGACCGCAGGGGCGCGCCGATCGAAACTATATTCGAATTAGTGTTCGACATCGGCTAGACTGTTCGCAGATGCGAGACGCGGGTTTTCCACAGATGCCCCAAAGCGCTTAACTTGTCAGTCCCGGCGACTAGCGTGAGGACTGAAACGCACGACAGCAGGTCCTGCCACCACTGGAGGGCCACGGAATTGAGGTAATCATGGCTGCTAAATCGCGAAACACGACTTCCGTCTCCCGCGCAACCGGCACGGACCGAGAAAAGGCTCTGGACACGGTCCTCGCCCAGATCGACAAGAATTACGGCAAGGGCTCGGTCATGCGCCTGGGCGATCGAGAGGCCGTCAAGACAGAGACCATTTCCACCGGCGCATTGTCCTTGGACGTCGCCCTCGGTGTCGGCGGGTTGCCACGCGGCCGCGTCGTCGAGATCTACGGGCCCGAGTCCTCGGGCAAGACCACGCTCGCACTCCACGCCGTGGCCAGTTGTCAGAAGAATGGCGGCATCGCGGCATTCATCGACGCGGAGCACGCTCTGGATCCGGTCTACGCTGAAAAGCTCGGGGTTGACACCGATTCGTTGCTGGTTTCTCAGCCGGATACCGGTGAGCAGGCGCTCGAGATCATGGATATGTTGGTTGGCTCCGGGTCGATCGACATCATCGTGGTCGACTCCGTCGCGGCGTTGACACCGCGCGCGGAAATCGAAGGCGAGATGGGCGATTCCCACGTGGGCTTGCAAGCTCGCCTGATGTCTCAGGCCTTGCGCAAAATCACAGGCCGTTTGTCCCAAACCGACACCACGGCAGTTTTCATCAACCAGCTTCGCGAGAAGATCGGTGTGTTCTTCGGCAGCCCTGAGACCACGACCGGCGGTAAGGCCCTGAAGTTCTATTCCTCGGTGCGGATTGATATTCGCCGTATTGAGACTTTGAAGGATGGCGCCAATCCCATCGGCTCGCGCACTAAGGCCAAGGTCGTCAAAAACAAGATGGCCCCGCCGTTCAAGGTCGCCGAGTTCGACGTTCTCTACGGCGAAGGAATTTCGATCGAAGGCGGCATCATCGATATGGCGGTCGAACACAACATCGTCAAGAAGTCCGGCGCCTGGTTCACTTATGGAGGCGATCAGTTGGGCCAGGGCAAGGAGAACGCCCGCCGGTTCCTCAAGGACAATCCTGAATTGGCCGAAGAGATCCAACATAAAACTCTCGTCAAGGCCGGCATCATTGGCACGGAAGAAGAAGATGTTGATGGTGCTGCCGCACCAACTGAAACGGCGGCCGCGCCGGGTGACGGCGTGGACTCCGCCGGGCTGAGTGACGATCCCCTGGACGCCCTGCCTGAGAACTTCTAATGTCATTGAGCTCAGGACGCGGTGACGGCCGGAACCGCTATGGTTCCGGCCGTCGTCGTCAGGGACGGAAACTCGGGGGAGCGAAGACCCCGCCGGTCAAGGATTTGGGGTTGGAAGGTTCCGGGGCTGCAGACAAGGCCGCTGCAACGGTTCCCTCCAATACTGATCTGAATCCCCAAACCGATCGCGACAAAGCACGCGCGGACTCCACCGAGAAATCCGAGTACGACCGCGCGAAGGACATCGTCCTGCGCCAATTGACCATGGCGGCACGTAGCCGTGGCCAGTTGGAGGAAAAGCTCCGATCCAAAGAAATCTCCGAGGACACGGTCTCGGAGATCCTCGACCGATATGAAGACCTGGGGCTGGTTGACGACCAGCAATTCGCGGAGATGTTCGTCAGAAGCCGGTCTATGAGCCGAAAGCTCGCTCGCCCTGCACTCAGGAGAGAGCTGGCTCAGAAGGGCGTCACGGGCGACATCGCGGAAGAGGCTCTCGCGCAGCGCTCGGACGACGACGAGCGCGAAGATGCGAGGGAACTCGTACGCAAGAAAATCAAGAGGAACGTGGACCTGTCCGACAGAGCCGTTCACGAAAAGGAACTCCGACGCCTCGCCTCGATGCTTGCGCGCCGCGGTTATTCCTCTGGTATGGCCTTCGAAGTAGTCAAACAGGAACTTCGAGGTTCAGCTGACCAGTACTCGGACACGGGCTTGGACGGCGGCAACACGGTAGATGCGGACTTTGTCAGTTCGGAATACGAAGAACTGCCCTAAGGCAATGACTCGATACCGTGCAGAGGAATGCGGGACGGGGCGAGAACGCGCAGGATAGCCTCCAATGCCAGGCGGGCGCGGATCTCACGCTGACCGTCGACCTTCCATTGTTCGGCCAGTGAATCTGCTGCGTCGCCCCACTCGTCGGGATCGAGCAACGCGTGAAGTCGTTTGTGGCCGATGGCCGAAGGAAGCCCCATCCTGACCTCGGCGACCAGTATCGCGGGGTCGCAGTATCCCGTGCCTTCGGTATCGATTTGTCGGTACCCGCCGTCGGCCGAGGGCGCGAAATTGCCCGGAGTCATATCCCCGCACCACAGGACGGAGACCTTCGGGTCGAGCAACCGGCCAACGTCTTCGATTGAAAGGCGACTCCGGTCGAGCAATCCGAGCGAAGGCAGCGCCCCGGGGCGCCCCTTGGCCGCGGCTATCGGATCGGCCGCAGCCAACGAGTCGCGGAACCACAGGGCCGCCGAGGATTCGGCAGGAAGGACCATGCTCGGCCAGATGCTGATCCACTTGCGGAGATCTTCCCGATTCAGGTTCTGGTCCACACTCGAACCGAAGTCTTCGAATATCAATATCCGGTCAGCGTCGTCGTGGGCCACGAGGCGGGCGGATGACGGTAAAACGTCCGAACCGTATCGCGCTCTCAAATAACCGAAGCCACTCGCGTTTCTCGCCGAATCACGTCTGCGAAAATGTTTGACCACCACGGAGGCTTGCCCCGCGCGGCAACGCACGACGACGGACCGGTTGGTCGAGGACAAAAGCTCTGCCGAATCGATCGGCTCGCCCAAAAACTCTGCCGAAAGGGCACAACCGTGACGGAGGGGTTCCCGCGCTCGGGGTGACATGGCTCGCACCAAGTCTTCACCCGTGAAGAACACCACGGGCGGCGGGTCGTCGTGGTGATTGGGAGAGGAATCGGGCACAGGCCAAGGATACTTCGTTGTGGTCCGGGCCGGTTTGGGGGCGCTGGCCGTGACGCTCGTCAACGAGGTGGGCATGGGGTGCCCGGCTTCTTGTACGCTGGCAGGGTGACATCAAACCCAACCGAAGCACTCAGTCATACATTTCCCACGGAAGCTACGCAGCCGATGCCCGGCATCGACGAGCAGACGGGCGAGCACCGCACCTACGAGGTCAGGACCTTCGGGTGCCAGATGAACGTGCACGATTCCGAAAGAATTTCGGGTCTTCTCGAATCGGCAGGCTACGTCCCGCATACCGAAGGCACTCCCGATCTCGTGGTTTTCAACACGTGTGCGGTTCGCGAAAACGCCGATAACAAGCTGTACGGGAATCTCGGAAACCTGGCGCCGACCAAGCGCGAGAACCAAGGTATGCAGATTGCGGTCGGCGGATGCTTGGCCCAGAAGGACCAGGACACGATCGTCAAAAAAGCTCCCTGGGTCGACGTCGTCTTCGGTACTCACAACATCGGGTCACTTCCCACGCTCCTGCAGCGCTCCCGCCACAATGACGAGGCGGCAACCGAATTGCTGGAGTCCTTGGAGGTATTTCCCTCGACCCTCCCGACCAAACGCGATTCGGTCTACTCGGGGTGGGTATCCATCTCGGTGGGTTGCAATAACACGTGCACATTTTGCATCGTTCCGTCACTGCGAGGCAAAGAAAAGGACCGTCGGCCAGGGGACATCTTGGCCGAAGTGCAGGCCCTGGTGGACGACGGGGCCATTGAAGTCACCTTGCTGGGGCAGAACGTCAATTCCTACGGTGTCGAATTCGGCGACCGGCAGGCTTTCTCAAAGTTGTTGCGCGCATGCGGCGAGATCGAAGGCCTCGAGAGGGTCCGTTTCACAAGTCCCCACCCGGCCGCATTCACGGACGATGTGATCGATGCGATGGCTGAGACCCCCAACGTTATGCCGGTCTTGCACATGCCGTTGCAATCGGGCTCCGACAAGGTCCTGAAAGACATGAGGCGCTCGTACCGTTCCAAGAAGTTCTTGGGAATCCTGGACAAAGTCCGGCAGAAGATTCCCCACGCGGCGATCACGACCGACATCATTGTCGGATTCCCCGGGGAAACCGAAGAGGACTTCCAAGCGACCCTCGACGTCGTGGAGAAGTCCCGATTCTCTTCGGCCTTCACCTTCCAATACTCGATTCGGCCAGGAACTCCGGCAGGCGCCATGGATAACCAGGTGCCCAAGGAAGTGGTTCAAGAACGGTACGAGCGACTGACTAAGCTTCAGGACCGGATCAGCGAAGAAGAGAATGCCCGACAGGTTGGCCAGCGGGTCGAGGTCATGGTGTCCGCGGATTCGGGACGCAAGGGTGGACAGACGCACCGCCTTTCGGGACGCAGCAGGGATCAGAGACTCGTGCACTTTTCCGTTCCCGAGGGCGGCGAGACACCGCGACCGGGAGATTTGGTGACGCTCAAGATCACCGAGGCCGCACCATTCCACCTGATTGCTGACCCTCAATCCTTCGGGTCGACAGAGTATTCCGTACGTCGCTCGCGCGCCGGGGACGCGTGGGATCGTACACAGGCGGAGTCCTGTGGTGCAGGGACCGGCAAACCCGGCACCACAAATCTCGGTATGCCCACGATCCCTCGTAAGCCGTCGCTGGACCTGACCAGCGCCTCGTAGTGGTGAATCGTCCCCTGGGGCACGAGAGGACTGAAACAGCCGTCGGCTCCGAATTGGCCACCACATCGTCGAGGTCCACGAGTCCGATTGTTGCCGTGGTCGGGCCCACAGGTACGGGAAAGTCCGATCTCGCAGTTGCCCTGGCCCGCGCCGTCGACGGCGAAATCGTCAATGCGGATTCGATGCAGTTCTATCGAGGCATGGACATCGGTACCGCCAAATTGCCGATTGACGAGCGCGGGGGAATCCCGCACCACCTCCTGGACACCCTGGACGTGCGCGAGGAAGCCTCGGTTGCCGACTTTCAAACTGCGGCTCGAAACCAATTCGACGAAATCAGGGGCCGGGGTCGTGCCCCGATCCTTGTCGGCGGTTCGGGGCTCTATGTTCGTGCCGCTCTCGACGTGCTCGAATTTCCGGGGACGGATTCTTCCGTGCGTCGACGGTTGGAAAACGACCTCGCCGTTCGCGGTCGAGGAGCACTGCTCGATCGGTTGAAGGAAATCGATCCTGAATCGGCTCATCGGGTCAAGGACGACCGACGACTGATTCGTGCGCTGGAGGTTCACGAGGTCACCGGTCGACGTTTCTCCTCGTACATGCCCCGGCGCGAGTACATTCAGCCAGCCCTGCAGATCGGTCTGGATGGCGTTCGCGCCGTGCTCCACGACAGTTTGGCTGCTCGTGTGCACACGATGGTCGACCGGGGCTTTGTCGATGAAGTCGAACGCCTGGACGGGCAAGGACTGCGGGATGGTAGGACCGCCTCGCGCGCCCTGGGGTACGCCCAAATCCTTCAGGTTCTCGACGGAGAGAAAAGCCTTGACGAGGCGGTCGAGGAAACCATCATCGCGACGAGGCAATTCGCGAGGCGGCAGACCACCTGGTTCCGTGCCGACCCTCGGGTTCATTGGCTGAATTTCACGGAGCCTTTCACCAATAACGTGAACCGAGCCGTCGAGCTGTTCCACCGAGCCACCGAGGGTTAAACTGGTGTGGTGACTTCTCAACGAACCGATGCGCCCGAGCCCACCGAGACGATCCTCGACAACTCAACGCCTGCTGCCGAATCCTCAGAAGCGGCCAGCGAACCATCATGGGGTGAGTTTGCCGGGATCACCTTGACGAAAGGCCACGGAACGGGCAACGACTTCGTGTTGCTGACCGATACGGATGGACAGCTCGAACTGGATGACGCACTGGTCGCATCGGTCTGCGACAGGCACCTTGGTATCGGGGCAGACGGTCTGATCCGAGCGATCCGGTCGGAACGGCTCGCGGAGGGGAGGAGCCTTCTTGACCTTGCTCCTCGGGCCGAATGGTTCATGGACTACCGCAATGCGGATGGTTCTGTGTCGGAAATGTGCGGTAATGGGGTGCGCGTCTTCGTTCACTACCTGATTCAGGAGGGTCTCGTGTGCCTCGAGGAAGGTCAGACCTTGACCATCGGTACGCGGGGCGGTCCCAAAACGGTCGCCAAGGTCGATTCCGGCTACGCGGTCGATATGGGCCCGTGGGGATTCATCAATGGTGACGAAGCTCGGGATTCCGGATCTGATTGTCTCGTGACGGCGCGCGGCCTGAGGACTCCTCGTCCCGGAGTGTCCATCACCATGGGGAATCCGCACACTGTGGTGGCCCTCGCCGGGGAAGAAAAGCTCGAAAAATTGGGATTGGAATCGGCTCCGACAGTGAGACCGACGCCGGCGGACGGAACCAATGTGGAATTCGTGGTTCCCATGGATTCGGAAGAGCACGAGACCGTCGGACGGATCGCCATGAGGGTTCATGAACGTGGAGTCGGGGAAACCCAGTCCTGTGGTACGGGAGCGTGCGCGGCCGCCGCGGCAACACGTTTCTGGGCAGGCGAGGACGCTCCCGATGAGTGGGTGGTTGAGGTCCCGGGAGGGGCCGTGGGAACGACGTTCGTCCTGGGGCCGGATGAGCTCGAGCACGTTGTGCTTTCGGGTCCTGCGGTCCTGGTAGGGAAAGTGGTTCTCAACTAGTCCGCGTCGGGATGTGACGTCGAACTTCGATCACGCGGAAGCCCTTCGCCGTCGCGTATCGGCCGACGTCGAAGCCTTGGCCCAAGTGCTCGTCGATCCATGGCACCAGCGAGTCCGCCCCGAGGTTCTTTTGAACCACCAGGTAGGCGCAACCGCCGAGTGCCAGCCTGGGGAGCCAAGTCAGCAGAATATCGTGGAGGACCTCCTTGCCGACCCGGATCGGAGGATTCGACCAGATGGTATCGAAGGTCAATTCAGGATCGACCTCTTCCGGCAGAGCAGCGGAAATGGTCTCGATGCCCAATGCGGCGGCGTTGCGTCGTGTCAGCTCCAAACTCCGCTGATTGACATCGATTGCCGTCACCTTCGCGAGGGGATTCCTGAGAGCCATCGTCAAGGTGATGGGCCCCCAACCACAACCGATGTCCAAGAGGGAATTTCCTGAGGGCTGAGGGACTTCTTTAAAGAGGACCGCAGTTCCTTTGTCGAGCCCTTTGGGGCTGAAGACGCCCGAGGCTGTTACTAGCTCGCGCCTCACACCGTCGAGCTCGACGGTCAGGGGACGGGTCTGCAAATCGCCTTCATCATGCGAAGAAAAGTAATGCTCAGCCATGGTGAGCGATTTTACGGCATCGTGTGTGCCCCTTGGGGTCTCCGACGCCGAGGAAGTGGCCGAGTTCTTCTCCACACATTCGCCGGATGAGGCGGCCGCCGCATCGCGGCACAGATAGAATCATCGAATACCGCGTCGTGGGGTTGCCCCGCGACAAAAGAAGAAAGGCACTATGCCCCAGAACGAAACAACCGGACCCGACGAGCAGGGCGGCTCACAGCCGAGCGATGCCCAGCTGCGGGCTACGGTGGACCGAGTGCTCGGACGATTCTCCCCTGAGGAGGAACACGAGCAGTCGATCCTCGACCGCAAGGCCCGTGAGCTGTCGGAAGACAACACACAGCACACTGACGCCGACGGGGACCAACAAGAACTCGAAGAGCGCCGCGCGCTGCGACGCGTCCAGGGGCTTTCGACCGAGCTCGAGGACGTCACCGAAGTCGAATACCGCCAGTTGCGACTCGAACGCGTGGTTCTTGCAGGTATTTGGTCGGAAGGAACGCAAACCGAAGCCGAGGACTCTTTGCGTGAACTGGCAGCTCTCGCGGAGACGGCGGGTTCGGAAGTGTTGGATGGCTTGGTTCAGCGGCGCCTCAAACCGGATCCGGGAACTTTCTTGGGATCCGGAAAAGCTCAAGAGCTCCGTGAAATCGTGAACTCGACCGGCGCCGACACCGTGATCGTCGACTCCGAATTGGCGCCGTCGCAGCGACGCGCTTTGGAGGACATCGTCAAGATCAAGGTCATCGACCGCACGTCGCTGATCCTGGATATCTTTGCGCAGCACGCCAAATCGCGTGAAGGCAAGGCTCAGGTCGAATTGGCACAGCTGGAATACCTGTTGCCGCGTTTGCGCGGCTGGGGCGAGTCAATGTCCCGTCAGGCCGGTGGTCGGGCTGCCGGTGGCGAAGGCATTGGCTCTCGCGGGCCCGGAGAAACCAAGATCGAGTTGGACCGACGTCGTATCCGCACACGCATGGCAAAATTACGTCGCGAAATCGCGGCAATGAAACCGGCACGCGAAACCAAACGACTCAACCGACGTCGCAACCACGTTCCGTCCGTTGCGATCGCCGGTTATACCAACGCCGGCAAGTCGTCGTTGCTCAACCGGCTGACGGATGCAGGCGTTCTCGTCGAAAATGCGCTGTTCGCAACCTTGGATCCCACGGTGCGCAAAGCGGAAACACCGGACGGCATCGGGTATACGCTCTCGGATACCGTTGGATTCGTTCGCTCTCTACCGACCCAATTGGTCGAGGCCTTTCGTTCGACACTTGAAGAAGTCGCCGATGCTGACGTGGTCCTGCACGTCGTTGATGTATCCCACCCGGAACCGGAAGGGCAGATTCGTGCAGTGCGCGAAGTTTTGGCCGACGTAGACGCCCGCGACGTGCCGGAGATCATCGTCCTCAATAAGGCAGACGCCGCCGACCCGTACGTCATCGAGCGTTTACGCCAACGCGAACCGCGGCACGCCGTGGTTTCGGCACGGACGGGAGCCGGAATCGAGGAGCTCAAGCAGCTCATCTCGGAAACCATCCCGCGGCCGGACGTGCGGCTGGAAATTCTGGTTCCCTATACACACGGCGAAATCGTCTCTCGTCTGCACTCCTGGGATGCCGAGATACTGTCGACCGAGTTCGAAGAAAACGGAACGAGAATGTCGGTCCTGGTGAGGCCGGATACGGCATCCGAATTGCACGAATACACGGTCTAGGACGCTTGAGCGCGCGGAGGGAAACGCACATGGACGCTGCGCTGAGGGGCGATGAGCCAGAGACTCTGCCCGGAGCAAAGGACGCGCTGGAACTGCTGGACACGGCCGTAGAGAGATCCGGTGGGCAAAGGCGGGATGGGCAGAGGCTCATGGCTGCCCACGTGGCCCAGGCCCTGGAGATGAACAAGCATCTCTTGGTCCAGGCAGGCACGGGCACTGGTAAGTCCTTGGCATATCTGGTGCCCGCGATCCGGCATTCGATAGACGCCGAATCGCCCATCGTGGTGGCCACGGCGACCCTCGCTCTCCAGTCCCAGATTGTGAACCGGGATATGCCTCGACTGCTCGAGGCTCTGAACGATCAGCTCGAACGCCCGGTCGACGTCGCCCTGCTGAAGGGGCGGAACAATTACGTCTGCCTTCATAAGCTCGAGGGCGGATACCCGGATGAGGAAGACCCCAATTCGCTCTTCTCTCTGAACTCCGAAGGGGCATCTGCCTCGGGTCATCCTGATCAGTCCAGTTCGGGACTCGCGGAAGAGGTCGTGCGTCTGCGCTCCTGGGCGGAGACAAGCGATACCGGCGACCGGGATGAGCTGTTGCCGGGTGTGAGCGACAAGGCCTGGCGCCACGTCTCGGTGACCGCATCGGAATGCTTGGGGAGAAAATGCCCGCTCGTCGAGGAATGCTTTTCCGAGCTTGCCCGGCAAAAAGCGGGAGAAGCTGACGTCGTCATCACCAATCACGCTCTCCTGGCCATTAACGCATTCGAGGGAATAGGCGTTCTTCCCGAGCACGACACGGTGATCGTCGATGAGGCACACGAGCTCGTGGACCGAGTGACCGGCGCGGTGACGGGGGCAATTTCGCCCGTCATGGTTCGGTCGGCCGCCCGGGCGATCAGGAAAAACACGAGTGCCGCCCATGAGCCGCTCAACTCTGCCGCCGAGGCCCTGGACGCAGCATGCACCGGTAAGCCTGCCGAACTCATGGCTCACGGCCTGACGCCGGACCTGCAACGAGCCATGGAACTCGTGCGAGATGCCAGCCGTGCCGCATTGTCAGACACCAAGCCGGATGGCAAGGACTCGGACGCCGGGCGACAAATGGCCCGAGCCCGATTGACCGAAGTTCTCGAGTTGGCGGAAAGAACGCTAGGCGCAGACGGCAAATACGAGGTCGTCTGGATCAGCCGCGTCGGCGGTTGGGAGCCAGGTCGGGGCTATGTGGCGGCGGCCGATACCGACCCTGCGACGATTAATGTTGCCCCGCTTTCCGTGGCGTCGCGGCTCCGGGAAGGGCTGTTCCAAGACCGAACAGTCATCTTGACCTCGGCGACATTGTCCATCGGTCATTCTTTCGATTCGGTGGCCGGATCGCTCGGGCTCAAGGGCGAGAAAGCGCCCACATGGGAAGGGCTCGACGTAGGTTCGCCGTTCGACTATCCGAAGCAGGGGATGCTCTACCTCGCTTCGGACTTGCCCAAACCGGGTAGGGGCGTTTCCGAAGAGCAATTGGAACGAATCCTCCAACTGGTCGAAGCCTCGTCAGGCGGAGCTTTAGGCCTGTTCTCGTCCAAAAGAGGCGCGGAACAGGCGGCAGAATACGTTCGGAACAATTCGAATCTGACCATTTTGGTGCAGGGGGAGTCTTCCCTCCGAGGTTTGGTCAAGGAGTTCACGGAAGACGCAGACACATGCCTCTTCGGGACCATGAGTCTGTGGCAAGGGGTAGACGTCCCGGGCCAGTCCTGCCGCTTGGTTATGATCGACCGAATCCCCTTCCCGCGCCCGGATGATCCATTGTCCTCCGCACGCACACGCGCGGTGAGCCAATCGGGAGGAAACGGCTTCATGGCGATTTCCGCGTATCATGCGGCAATTCGACTCGCACAGGGTACCGGGCGGCTGATCCGCGCTCACGACGATCGAGGCGTGGTCGCGGTGCTGGATTCCCGGTTGGCGACGGCCCGGTACGGCGGATTCTTGCGCAGCGCGCTTCCACCGCTTTGGACAACCGACAAACTGCCCATCGTCACTGCCGCTCTGAGAAGGCTTTCGGCAGACTAGCCTCCGAGCCCGCTTCGGCTCCGACCCAACCGGGAAAAGCGCTTCAGCCAGCTGGTACGACTGAAGCGCTTTTTTGACGCGACGGTGGTGGCTCAGACGGAACGAAGTACCGAAACAACCTTGCCCATGATGGTTGCGTGATCGCCGAGGATTGGTTCGTACTGACGGTTCTGCGGCAGCAGCCAGGTGTGGCCGTCCCGTTGACGGAATGTCTTGACGGTTGCTTCTTCGTCGAGCAACGCGGCGACGATATCGCCATTCTCCGCATTGTTCTGCTGCCGAACGACAACCCAATCTCCATCGCAAATTGCCGCCTCGACCATGGAGTCGCCTCGGACTTCGAGCATGAACAATTGGCCCTGCCCAACTAATTGCCGGGGGAGCGCGACGACGTCCTCGACATGCTGCTCCGCAGTAATCGGAACACCGGCCGCGATCCTTCCGACCAGGGGAACCTGAGCCGTGGAACCTTCGGCGTCGTTCTCTGGGAACAGCTGGACAACCTTCTGGTCATCGTTGCCGGGGGCCCGCTTGGCCTGGCCGTTCGGGGCGGGGGCGCTGGGGGCCTCCTCACCCAGAGGCATATCGCAGAGGACTTCTATGGCCCGCGGACGTTTGGGGTCCCGGCGTATCAGGCCCAGGCTCTCCAAGCGGGAGAGCTGATGGGTCACGCTGGACAGACTCGATAGGCCGACGATGTCACCGATTTCCCGCATGGACGGAGGGTAACCGTGCGTCGCGATGGATGAGGCAATGGCCTCGAGGATCTTGCGCTGACGCGGGGTAAGCGGCTTGGCCTGTTGAGGAAGCTGGGTGGCCACCGGTTCGTCCTTCCCTGGGGAGCTTAAGTTGTCAGTCGCCCTGTGTGTACTAGGACTACGACCGACGGAGAAAGACGCTGAGCCCTGGCTTTCAGGAAGAGAAAGAAGCGCGTCATCCAGCCGATCGAGCCGACATGTTACCTCTCAGGCTAGGCCAGTGAAGGTGGCAAATCAAACATGTGTTCTATTTTTCTCGACAGTGTTCGAATAGTTTGGTAGAACAGATGTACGAACTCGAACAAATATTCGAGTATCGATCACTCTCGCTCAACATGAAGGAATCATCTGATGCGCACCGTTCTGTCCCTTAAGAACCGCGACACGGAGTGGATCCGCCGACCAGAAGCTACTCCGTCCAAGAACTCGCCGATGACCTTGACGCGCCGCGGTCGTTTTGTGTTCTTCGGTTTGCCGCTCCTCTCGACCGTGATCATTGCAGCAGCGCTTTTGATGATGTTTTTCGCTGCAGGGACGGCCAATGCAGGCACCGAAAGTGCGGGGGTTGTGACGAAGACCGTCACGGTCGGCAGCGGTGACACTTTGTGGGATATTGCTCGGGACGTGGATCCCAGTGGGGACACCCGGGAGGCAATTGCGAAGATCAATGACCTGAACGATCTTTCGAGCGGCCGCGTTACTCCGGGACAGCGTCTTATTGTGCCGGTGATTTCCGAGGGATGATCTGCAGTCCTTAAGATGAGGGGGTGACTGATTCATTGGATGCGTTGAATAGCCTGCCCCTTCGGGATGACCTCAGGGGTCGTTCACCCTATGGGGCCCCCATGCTTGAGGTTCCTTATGCCTTGAACGTCAATGAAAATACGCATCCCGTGCCTGTGGAAGTGGTCGACGCCATTACGGATGGTGTCAGAGAGGTCGCAAAGACCCTCAATCGATACCCGGACCGCGACTTCGTCGAGCTCCGCTCCGAACTCGCCGCGTTTCTGGGCCACGAGTTGCGTACGGAAAATCTGTGGGCTGCCAACGGCTCGAATGAAATTCTTCAGCAAATCCTGCAAGTATTCGGCGGTCCCGGCAGAAGCGTGATGAGCTTCGTGCCGACTTACTCGATGTATCCGCTCTTGGCCTCCGGCACCAATACCGAATTCATCGAGGGTGAGCGCGCTGATGACTTCTCCCTCACCGCCGAGTCTGCCGCGCGGCAAGTCGCAGAAGCTCGGCCAGAGGTCACCATTCTGTGCTCTCCTAACAATCCGACGGGTACCGGCCTCGATCTCGATGTCGTCGAAGCCGTATACGAAGCTGCATCGTCGTTCAACGGCATCGTCGTGGTTGACGAGGCGTATGCGGAGTTCGCTCGTGATCCCCGACGGACCGCTCTGACGCTTTTGCCGGGGCGGCAGCGGCTCATCGTGACACGCACCATGAGCAAGGCGTTCGCCTTTGCCGGTGCCCGACTCGGCTATTTCGCGGCGGATCCGAGCGTAGTGGATGCCGTCATGCTCGTGAGGCTCCCTTATCACCTCTCGGCGATAACGCAGGCAACCGCCCTCGCAGCATTGCGCCATCGTGGGCAACTCCTGGCTAACGTCGAAAACATTAAGACTCAGCGGGACCGGATCGTCGATCACCTGCGGCGTCTGGGACTTGCACCGGCCTCATCCGACTCGAATTTCGTTTTCTTCGGGGGAATCCACGACAGTCACGGCCTGTGGAAGGATCTCCTCGAAGACGGCGTGCTGATCAGGGACGTCGGCATTGCAGGCCATCTGCGAGTCACCGCGGGCACGGAGGAAGAGACCACCGCTTTTCTCGATAGTCTGGACAAACACGTCGAAAAGCATCGCGCCCCCGGGAGCGCCGCGAGCTAGCGCTTTACGAACCGACCACAACAGCGAGGGCCGCGCCCTCTTGACCGCAGGAGAGTCATGACGACCCCATCAACGGCACGCACCGCGAGTCTTGAGCGTGAGACGAGCGAATCCAACGTGTCCGTCACGATCGACCTTGACGGAACGGGTTCATCGCACATCGAGACATCGGTTCCGTTCTACGACCACATGCTGACCGCTTTGTCCAAGCACTCGTTGATCGACATGGACATCCAGTGTTCGGGCGACACGCATATCGATGTCCACCACACCGTCGAGGACACCGCGATCGTCCTGGGAGATGCGCTCAAGAAGGCCCTCGGTGAGAAGCGCGGGATACGTCGTTTCGGCCAGGCGGCCGTCCCCTTGGATGAGGCCCTGGCTCGTGCTGTGGTCGATATTTCCGGCAGGCCCTTCCTCGTGCACACCGGTGAGCCGGCCGGTTTCGAATTCCATTTGATCGGCGGGCACTTTACGGGTTCTATGGTGCGCCATGTGCTGGAGGCCATCGCTTTTCACGCGGGGATCTGTCTCCACATGGAGGTCGTTTCAGGGAGGGATCCGCACCATATCGCTGAAGCCCAGTTCAAAGCATTGGCCCGGGCACTGCGGGAGGCGGTTGAGCCGGATCCACGTGTCGAAGGAATTCCGTCCACCAAGGGAGCTCTGTAGATGGCGTCTTCGGAGAATCCATTGAAGGATCAGGAGCCGGAGAGTTCCGACCGGCCAACGGTAACGGTCCTGGATTATGGTGCCGGCAATGTTCGCTCAGTTGTTCGAGCGCTGGAAGCCGCTGGCGCCGACGTCGTGCTCTCTCGATCCGAGCGTGACGTCCTGGGTGCTGATGGGCTGGTGGTTCCAGGAGTGGGAGCCTTTTCCGCCGTGATGGGCGCCCTGCGCGCTGCGGACGCTCCTCGCATGATCGGCCGCCGTATCGCAGGGTCTCGACCGGTGCTCGGTATCTGTGTCGGTCTGCAGGTTTTCTTCGAGCACGGTGATGAGCACGGAGAGGAGACGGATGGGCTCGGCGAGTGGCCGGGTCTCGTGGAGCGTTTGAAAGCCGACGTCGTGCCGCACATGGGATGGAACCGTGTGCAACCGCCTGCCGAGACCGTCCTTTTCCAAGGAATTGAAAACGAACGTTTTTATTTCGTGCACTCCTATGGCGTTCAGCAATGGGAATTCGACCAGACCATAGAGGTTATGAAGCCTCCGCAGGTCACGTGGTCGCATCACGGCGGACCATTCATCGCGGCGGTCGAAAACGGACCTTTGTCCGCAACTCAATTCCACCCGGAGAAATCTTCCGCCGCGGGTCTTCAATTGCTCAGAAACTGGTTGGGGTCACTGCCGCGTACAAGGCGCCTGGATACCGAGGGCGAGCCCGTCGACCTGGCCAGTAAAGACATCACACCGAGAGGAGAAGAGCCGCGATGAGCCCTATTGTCTCAGGCCTCTTGCTCATGACCTTCGGCGCATTTCTCGCCGGGGGCGCAATTTCACTCCGAAAGCAGAAAATCACGGTCATCGCCCAAATCGTTCTTTGGGTTCTCGCGGTGGTTCTTTTCGCTTACGGTTTTTACGTTACGACTCTTGATTAAGGGGACCGCATGAATCCGAATGATCGCCTGGAGCTCTTGCCCGCGGTCGACGTCGCCAACGGCCAGGCCGTGCGACTCGTCCAAGGGGAGGCCGGATCCGAAACGGGGTACGGCGACCCCGTGGAAGCGGCGCTGGCGTGGCAGGAGGCGGGTGCCGAATGGCTGCACCTGGTGGACCTGGACGCAGCTTTCGGTCGCGGCAACAACTTCGATGTGCTTCAGCGAGTCTCGCAGGCCCTGGACCTTAAAATCGAGATGTCCGGAGGCATCAGGGACGACGAATCACTGGATCGGGCTTTGAAGCTCGAACCAACCCGGATCAACCTGGGCACAGCGGCTTTGGAAAATCCGGAGTGGACCAGGCGCGTGATCGCAGAACACGGTGACCTCATCGCGGTCGGACTAGACGTCCGTGGGACCACCCTTGCGGCCCGCGGTTGGACTCAGGAAGGCGGGGATCTCTGGGAGGTCCTGGACCGGCTCAATGCCGATGGTTGTTCACGTTTTGTGGTCACCGACGTTACCAAGGACGGAACCCTGCAGGGGCCGAACACCGAATTGTTGGCGGAAGTCGCGCAACGGACGGACAAACCCGTCGTCGCTTCGGGCGGGATCTCGTCGCTCGCCGACCTCGAGGCCCTCCGCGCTATGGTTCCCCGCGGTGTCGAAGGGACCATCGTCGGAAAGGCGCTGTACGCCGGGAAGTTCACTCTCGTCGAGGCCCTCGACGTCGCGGGTCGCCCCGAATAGCCATGGCCGACAAAAAAGATCTGCCCGCGCACATTCAGGCCCAATTGGCCAGCGCCGGTCGGGAAACGGACACCGGTGGTCAACCCTGGAAGGGTCGGGACTTGGGGGAGGGGACCTCCCACACCCATCAGTACCCCAGGGATGACGGTAGGACACCGGCAGAACTCGCGGACGCTCTGAAGCGTTTCTCGCGAGGAGAAGCGCCAGAGGAATTCGTGGTAGACGCCATGGCCGGAATTCGGCTCTTTGCACCGGTACTGGCCGAGTTGTCCCAATCACACATCACCGAAACGGGTCTGGTCTCGGACAAGGAATCGGATATGGCGCTCGTGAGCATCCAAGCTCCCGACGGACGCAAGGCCTTGCCGGTATTTTCCAACGTGGATGCTTTGACCTCGTGGCATGAAAAAGCGCGGCCTGTGGCCGCTGATTCCCGAAAAATTGCATTGTCAGCGGTTGAGGACGAAAACCAGATGCTCGTGCTCAATCCAGGAACCGATCTGACCTTCGTGGTTCGCAGACCGGCCATGTGGGCGATAGCCAAGGGGAAACGGTGGCGTCCGGCGTACTCCGATCCGGCTGTGCTCGAAGCTCTTCAGGAGTGCGGTGTTGCGGAACCGAACATTGCCACGGTCAACATGGCGCCCGGAAGAGGAGTTGGCTGCCGCGACGCTGATGGCCACATTTTGCCGGGCGGTGGACCGGGCCCCGAATTGAGCATCGAACTTTCGATTCGACCGGGTCTGGACCAGCAGGAACTCGACGACGTCGTGCAAGGGTTCCAAAACAGGTTTTCTACCCATGAAATTCTGGCGGAGCGAGTCGACTCTGCCGACATCCGCTTGCGTGCGGCGTCAGCTTGAGCTGAGCACCCCGCCAGTTCGCAGATCGGCTGGTCAGAAGACGGGGCCGGTGAATTTTTCGCCCGGCCCCTGGCCCGGCGCGTCTGGAGCGATCGACGCTTCGCGGAATGCAAGTTGCAACGAGCGAAGGCCGTCGCGCAGCGGACCGGCATGCTGCGACCCGATTTCGGGGGCGGCAGCGGTTACCAAACCTGCGAGCGCCGTGATGAGTTTGCGCGCCTCATCGAGGTCCTTGACCTCAGCCGCGTCTTCCTCGGCGGCCAGACCGCACTTGACGGCTGCGGCACTCATCATGTGCACGGCTGAAGTGGTGATGACTTCGACGGCCGCGACATCGGCGATATCGCGCATCTGCTGGCCTATGGCCTCGATGTCCTCAGGTGTGGGTTCAGAACCTGAGGTGTTCTGGGTCGCCGCAGCAGCCTCGTCGAATCTGTACGTTTCCTGCGGGTGCTCACCTGAAGTCGAGTCCTGGGATGAAGGATTGTTGGTCATAACCCAAGCTTCCCACAAGGATGCGAGGACTCGGTCCTGGGTGACGGAGATTGTCGGGAACGCCACTGGGCCCCAGGGTAACCATGGTGTATAGTGTTGAGGAGTTTCAAGCGGAGCATGTCTCCCACCCGCGTCAGTCCAGTGGATTGCCGGGTTGCGCCCCGAAGACTCGGGTGCTCTCGCCAGTGGTGGCGGGTGCTATCTGGATCATTGGGCCATGCCTCCGTTTGAAAGCAACGGGGGCTTTTTTGTTGCCGTTGCATGCACGAACAACCTATGGGGAAACCCGCTAACTACAGGAGTGCCACATTAGCGATCCACGTATCAATGACCGTATCCGCGTCCCGGAAGTCCGCCTGGTAGGCCCAAGCGGTGAACAGGTTGGGATTGTCCGCGTAGAAGACGCCCTGCGTCTGGCGCGCGAATCGGATCTTGATCTGGTCGAGGTAGCACCGTCCGCCAAGCCGCCGGTATGCAAGCTCATGGACTTCGGCAAGTACAAGTACGAAGCCGCGGTCAAAGCGCGCGAGTCTCGTCGGAACCAGACGAACACGGTGCTCAAAGAGATCCGTTTCCGTCTGAAGATCGATGACCACGACTACGAAACCAAGGTGGGGCACGCCAAGCGTTTCCTGGCCGCAGGTGACAAAGTCAAGGCCATGATTCAGTTCCGCGGTCGCGAGCAGCAGCGCCCCGAAATGGGCGTCCGGCTTCTCGAGCGCATGGCTGACGATCTGGCAGAGGTAGGGGCCGTCGAGTCCAACCCCCGCCAGGACGGCCGCAATATGGTCATGGTTATCGGACCATTGCGTAACAAGGCTGAGGCACGTGCCCAGGCACGCCGCGATCAGAAGAACCAGCAGGGCGGTGGCCGCAAGACGCGTGAGCGCGTGGACACCAGCAATGCGGAGCCGGTGACCAACAGCATGGCAGATGCCATGCCTGCCGAGCTCAAAGATCAAGCCAAGGGGCAGGAAAGCGAGACTTCGGCCACACCGAAGCCCAGTTCCTCCGCAGAGTAAACAAGGGCTCAGCCGTTTCGGTTGACCCTGCGGCACGTCGGATTTGCTTCCGCGTGGCAGGATCCCCGCCAGCAGTGGCCTGAACGGTCACTGCAAGTCCAACCCGTCACGCTCCACGGAGCGTGGAGGGAGAAGAACGTTAGGAGAACGGCTGATATGCCGAAGCAGAAGACTCACTCTGGTGCCAAGAAGCGCTTCAAGCTGACAGGTTCGGGCAAGGTCAAGCGCCAGCAGGCCAACCGCCGCCACTACCTGGAGCACAAGTCCTCCCGTCTGACTCGTCGCCTCGCGAGCGATCAGATCGTCACGGGCGGTCAGGCCAAGGTCATTAAGAAGATGCTGACCAAGTAGTCACTTCGCCCCGAGCGGCTCAGGCCGTCTCACTAGAATTCTGGGCCCCTTCGCCGCGGCCCACCGAACAGTTAGGAGTACACACGTGGCACGTGTGAAGCGGGCGGTAAACGCCCATAAGAAGCGTCGTACAACTCTGGACCGTGCGTCCGGCTACCGTGGGCAGCGTTCGCGCCTGTACCGCAAGGCCAAAGAGCAGGTTACGCACTCGCTCGTCTACAGCTACGACCACCGTCGCAAGAAGAAGGGCGACTTCCGCCGTTTGTGGATCCAGCGCATCAACGCGGCTGCTCGCGCCGAGGGTTTGACCTACAACCGTTTCATTCAGGGCCTCAAGGCCGCTGAAGTCGAGGTCGACCGTCGTATGCTCGCTGAGCTGGCCGTCAACGAGCCGACCGCTTTCAAGGCCCTCATCGACATCGCCAAGAACAACCTTCCCGAGGACACCTCCGCAGCCAAGGCCGCCTAAGGCCGCGCGGAGCCTTCCCGGGCACCGAACGACGCCGCCGCACCCTCTCCCACCGTGGAGTCGGCGCGGCGGCGTCGTCGTTTTTGCATGCCCGGTTCCGACCGCGGTGTGGGTCCGTCGGCTTCGGGTAGCCTGGCACAGTGGATATTTTCGAGACGCTCTCACGCGAGCGCACCCTGATCAACCCGGCCGCCGATCGTGTCAAAGACATCGCTGCTCTGGCTCGCCCGCGGACCCGGGCCAAAAGAGAGCTGTTCATGGTCGAAGGGCCTCAGGGAGTCCGTGAGGCCCTGGCCGCTCATCGGGACCATCCCGTGCTCGATGCCATCTACGTCACCGAGGCGGCCCTGGAGAAGCATCCCGGTTTGGGGGATGCGATCGCGGCGGCCGAGGGGAGCTCGGCTCCCTCGGCCGGCGGCAAACGCCGCAAGGTTTTCATACGGCTAGTAACCGATGAGGTTCTCGCTGCGATGTCCGATGCCTTGACTCCTCAGGGCGTGATCGCTGTGGCGCACGTTGAGCCCAGCCTCGGCAACAGTCCGTGGGCTGTCGGTCATGATCCCGGGCTGATCGCTGCAATGGTGCGTGTACAGGATCCGGGTAACGTCGGCACGCTGATCCGTGCCTCCGATGCAGCCGGCGCGGACGCCGCGATCACGACCAAGGGCAGCGTCGACGTTCTGAATCCGAAGACGGTCCGCTCCACAGCCGGTTCGATGTTTCACCTGCCTGTCATGGTCGGCATGGAGATCCACGAGCTCGTCGGCAAGGCACGCAAGAGCGGCATGATGGTTTTGGCCGCTGATGGCTATGGCGACCACAGTTTGGATGACCTGTCCGACGCAGCTGCCCAAGCTCGGGTGGAGAAACGAAAGGACTCCCCGGCCGATGGCATCGATCTCCGACGGCCCACACTGTGGCTCTTCGGCAATGAAGCGCAAGGCCTGACGGATGAGGAAAAGAACCTGGCCGACGCCCGAGTCGCCGTTCCTGTCTACGGACGCGCCGAATCCCTGAACGTTGGGACAGCGGCGACAGTTTGCCTCTATTCGAGCGCACGAGCCAGGCGACCGTAGGTTCTTCGTGCCCGAGGGCACCCTTTCCCACGACGAAGTCCAACATCCGGGAGGCACCACATGGCTGACAACGGCGGAAACAAAGCGATATTTGCGGCGCTAGGCGCCAACTTCGGTATAGCGATCCTGAAGTTCGGGGCGTACTTGCTGACCAAGTCCTCGTCCATGCTCGCGGAATCGATCCATTCCCTGGCGGACACCGGAAACCAGATCTTGCTCCTCATCGGTGGGAAAGCTTCCAGGAAAAAGGCCGACAAAGAGCATCCCTTCGGCCACGGACAGAATCGTTACATCTATGCTTTTCTGGTCTCGATCGTCATGTTCAGCCTCGGCGGGCTCTTCTCGTTGTACGAGGCTTGGGAGAAATGGCACGAACCCCACGCCATCGAATCGTGGGCGTGGGTCCCGATCGTGGTTCTCGTGGGCTCGATTCTGCTTGAAGGCCGCTCGTTCCTCGTCGCAAACAAACAGGCTCAGCAGAACCGCGGACGTCGTAGTTGGCTGGGCTACCTGCGCGCTGCCAAGTCCCCGGAGCTGCCCGTCGTGATGCTCGAGGACTCGGCCGCCGTAACCGGCCTTGTCCTGGCCCTGGTGGGGGTGGTGATGACGGTCGTTACCGGCGACGGTCGCTGGGATGCGGCAGGTTCGGGGGCGATCGGAGTTCTCTTGGTCGTCGTTGCAGTGTTCCTCGCTGTGGAGATCAAATCCCTGCTGGTCGGGGAGTCCGCCAACCCGGAATCGGAACGCAAAATCCGGGAGGCTATCACCCAGCAGGCCGATACCGATCTGATCCACCTCAAAACGATGCACCTCGGCCCGGAGGAGATTCTGGTGGCCGCCAAAATCGCCGTTGCTGGAAACGTGAGCACCGTAGGTCTTGTGGATGCCATCAACGCAACGGAAGCCAGGATCAGAGACGCGGTACCAGAAGCTCGTGTCATTTACATCGAGCCGGATATCTATCGAGAGAATTACGTGTCCACTGGGCCCGAAAGCGACGACGGGCCAGGCACAAGAGAGGACTGACGCGTGGATAGCTCCGAACAGAAGTACCCGGTGCAGGTTGTAGGCGCCGCGCTCGTCGACGACATATCGGCCCCAACTCGGCTATTGGCAGCTCAACGTTCTGCACCCGCTGCCCTCGACGGATTGTGGGAATTCCCTGGCGGAAAAGTCGAGCCGGGTGAGGATCTGCTGGAGGGCCTGCATCGCGAATTGAGCGAAGAGCTGGGCATAGAAGCGGAGCTCTTCGACGAGGTCGAAGGCCCCCACCCACAAGGGTGGCCTCTCAACGAAAGACTCGCCATGAGGGTGTTCATTGGCACCATTACGACCGGCGACCCTCGGCCGCTTCAAGATCACCGCCAATTGCAGTGGGTTCCCCTGGACGACAGGCAGAGACTTCGGGCCCTTCCCTGGATCCCAGCCGACCTGCCGATCGTCGACGCCCTTATCCACAAGGTGAGCTGAGAGACCTCCATATCCTCTAGACTGGGGGTGCTCGAAGACCTCTGGGCCGGATTCCATGCGTCCCGTCGAGGCAATGAGTTCAACGCACAAGCCAGCAATTTCAAGAGATGAGTTGTTCATGACTGAAACGTCGCCGGACAGCGCCGCATCGTCGTCGGGACCTGATCCGGTCCTTGAAGACATGGTGGGCGTCCTGGAAAACGATCCTGAACAGGGTTTGGAGCGCGTCCGCGAGGCATTCGCTGCGGAGGTATCCCAAGCCCTCGAGAGCATCGAGAGCCGAACCCCGGATTTCGAAGCACTCAAGCACGTTCGGCTTCGATTTACCGGCGAAAAGTCGGGCGTGAGCGCTGCGAACCGCCAAATGCGTTCGTTGTCGAATCAGCATAAGAAGGAAATCGGCAAATTGCTGGGCCAGGCGCGCGGCAGGATCACCCAAGCGCTCGAGGCTCGGAATGAGGTGCTGGAAAACGAACATGCGGAACGGATCCTTGTCGAGGAATCTGTTGACGTCACGGCCGGTTCCGGGCACCGGTGCATCGGCGGACGCCACCCGGTGACGCTGCTTCAAGAACAGGCGACTGACATCTTCGTGTCGATGGGCTGGGAAGTCGAGGACGGACCCGAGGTCGAATCCGAGTGGTTCAACTTCGATTCCTTGAACTTCAAGCCGGACCACCCTGCCCGCGAATTGCAGGACACCTTCTTCGTTGATCCCGCGAAGGCCCACTTGGTGCTTCGCACCCACACATCGCCGGTCCAGATGAGGGCTCTGCACAAACGCGAATTGCCGCTTTACATTGTCTGCCCAGGCCGGGTTTACCGGACGGATGAACTGGACTCAACGCATACGCCGGTGTTCCACCAGATTGAAGGACTCGCGGTGGATCGTGGGCTGACGATGGCTGATCTCAAAGGTACGCTCGAGCACTTCGCCCGTCAGATGTTCGGGCCCGAAGCGAAGATCAGGCTTCGCCCCAATTATTTCCCTTTCACGGAGCCTTCGGCCGAAATGGATGTTTGGCATCCGGACGCCAAAGGCGGGCCGCAGTGGATCGAGTGGGGTGGTTGCGGAATGGTTCACCCGAACGTCTTGCGCGCTGGGGGAGTCGACCCGGACCAATACTCCGGATTCGCATTCGGTATGGGCATCGAGCGGACCCTGATGTTCCGCAATGGCGTACCGGACATGCGGGACATGATCGAAGGCGATATCCGCTTCAGCGAGCATTTTGGGATGGAGATTTAATTCAATGCGTATTCCTCTTTCGTGGCTGCGCGAGTATGCGCCCCTCCCTGCGGGTGCCTCAGCGGAGTACCTCATGGAGACCCTCGTTAAGGTTGGGCTTGAAGAAGAAGACGTCCACCGTCCGTCGGACGAGATTTCGGGACCAATTGTGGTCGGTCAGGTGCTGACCATGGAACCGGAGGAACACTCGAACGGCAAGACCGTGAACTGGTGTTCCGTTCGCGTTGTGCCTGAGGGCCAGTCGCAGGAGCTCACCGGCGAAGGCATTGACCCTTCGGGTGTTCAGGGCATAGTCTGCGGAGCCCACAACTTCAAACCGGGGGACAAGGTCGTCGTGACCCTGCCGGGCGCCGTGTTACCGGGAGATTTCCGGATTACGCCTCGTCAGACGTACGGACATGTTTCTGCGGGCATGATCGCTTCTGTGCGTGAGCTCGGAATCGGCGACGACCACGACGGTATCCTGGTTCTCTCGACGTTGGGACTCGACCCGGAACCGGGAACCGACGCTCTCTCACTGCTCGGTCTCGACGACGAAGCCGCGGAGATCAACGTGACTCCAGATCGCGGATATGCCTTTTCGATCCGTGGTGTTGCCCGCGAGTACTGCCACGCCGTCAACGAAAAATTCACGGATCCTGCGGAAGCTTTGGACCAGCGGGCGCCCCACGGAAACGACGCGGGTTACCCGGTTCGGATCAGCGACGAGTCGCCGATCCACGATCGGCAAGGAGCGACCCGATTCGTTGCCCGAACCGTGGCCGACGTTGACCCTGAAGCTCCGACGCCGACGTGGATGTCCTCACGTCTTCGACTTGCCGGAATCCGGTCGATCTCCTTGCCGGTGGATATTTCAAATTACGTCATGTTGGAATATGGACAGCCGCTGCACTTCTACGATGCCGATCGATTGACCGGTGAGATCCAAGTCCGCCGTGCACAGTCCGGGGAATCCCTCACGACCCTCGACGGCAAAGAGCGAAAACTCGATCCGGAAGATCTGTTGATCACCGACGAGTCAGGTCCTATCGGCCTGGCCGGGGTCATGGGTGGTGCCACAACTGAGGTGACCGGCTCAACCAGCCGCATCCTCATCGAGGCCGCGCGTTTCGAGGAGGTATCGATCGCCAGGACCCGGCGCCGTCACAAGCTTCCGTCCGAAGCATCGAAACGGTTTGAACGCGGAGTCGATCCTCTCGTCTGTGCTGCGGCCGCCCAACGGGCAGTCGAGCTCTTGGAGGAGCTGGCTGGTGGACGATCGGAACAGGGCGTGACGGACGTCTTCGAGCACTATTACCCGCATGAAATTCACATGGGAGTCGATTACCCGGGCAAAAGGGTCGGCATGGACTTCCCTCAGGAGGACGTCGTCCGAATCCTCGAAGACATCGGGGCGGAGGTCACCCAGACCGGGGGCGTCCTGCAGGTCACGGCACCTTCGTGGCGCCCCGATCTCAGCGAGGCGGAAGACCTCGCCGAGGAAATCGCTCGGTTGTCGGGTTACGAGAAGATCCCCTCGACTCTGCCGGTCCCTCCGAGCGGCAAAGGACTCACCGTCGAACAATCCGTGCGCCGTCGCTGCCTCAACGCGCTCGCGGCGGCCGGGCTGACCGAGGTCGCCTCGTACCCGTTCGTGAGCGAGGCCGACAACGCGCTTTTCGGGACCCCGGAGACAGATCAACGTGTGGCCGCGATCAAACTGGAGAATCCGATCAGTGAGGCCCTGGGCTACCTTCAAACCTCGCTTTTGCCGGGTTTGGTTCAGGTCCTCAAACGTAATCATTCTCGTGGATTCCGCGACTTGGCACTTTACGAGACGGCCCTTGTCTTCCACCCCAAGGAGCACCTGGGCACTCAACGCATCCCGGCAGTGGGTATCAAGCCGGGCGCAGGAGTCCTTGCCGACCTCAATGCGGGACTGCCTCAGCAGCCGCGTCATATCGCCGCGATTCTGACCGGGAACGATGCTCAGCCTTCCCCGGGTATCACCCCTCGTCCCTACGACTGGCAGGACGCGCTCGATGTGGCCCGCATGATCGCGGATTCGGCCGGAGTAAAGATCGAAATACGCCAGGGACGGCACCAGGCGTTTCATCCCGGCAGGACCGCGGAACTCATGGATTCGGAAGGCCATCATCTGGGGTTCGCCGGAGAGCTGCACCCGCAAGTGCTCAAGAACTTGGATCTGCCCGAGCGGACCGTGGCCATGGAGATGGACTTCACTCAATTGGTCAGTCACGCAGGCAAACCGGTAACGGCCGAGCCGATCTCCGGGTACCCCGCTGTTTCCCAGGACGTCGCGCTCGTCGTGGACTCAGATCTGCCGGCGTCGGAAATCCTGACCACTTTGCGGGAGGGATCCGGAGAGTTGTTGGAGGATGTTCGAGTCTTCGACGACTACCGTGGTCAAGGTATCCAGGAACATAAGAAATCTCTGGCGTGCGCGATGCGCTTCCGAGCGCAGGACCGTACGCTGACCAACGACGAAGCCAGCGAGGCACGAGAGGCCGCGATCGAGCTAGCGTCACAACGCCACGGGGCCGTTCTGCGCGGGTAAACTACCACCAGTCCGCCCCATCGACACCGGGCTTCCCCAGCAACATCCGGTAGACGAGGAGAATCGTGTCACAAGACTTCTTTGGCTTTGACGAAGACGACGAACAAACGGGGCACTACCTTCGCCGCCGCTCCAAATGGCGTTGGCTCGGTGTCTTGATCATTCTGGTCGCCCTGATTCTCGCTGGCCTGCTGATATACGGTGGTGTCCGGTCGTTGCACTCCGCCAAGGAAGATGCTCCCTACGCGGGGCACTCCTGGGTGGTTTCAGGGCAGTTCCTGACATCGACGAACGACCTTCAGACGAAAACGTTCAATGGTGTGTACCAAGGCAAGCTCCCCTCGGACTCGAACGTGTCCTACCAACGGTTCGACGGTGGCGTGAACGACCCTACCGAGGTCAAACCCGGTCAACAGGTTCAGTTCCGAGGGACCCAAACCGGCGCTCAGGACGAAGACTTCCCGCAGAATGTCGATGCTCTGATGGCTGTGGACAAGGGAGTGCTGAAGGTCGTCAAGACCGACGATGCAGGTACTCTCAAACCCGTCACCGATGACAGCGTCTCTGCGGAGAAGCGGAACGGCTGGCTCATGGTGGCAGGTGCGGTCGTGGTGTTCCTGGCCGGAATCGCCGGGGCAATCTTCGCCAGACATAAGACTCGCGAAGAAGAACTCCACGAACAGATCAGTGCATAAACGCTCTCGGTCCGAGGCATAGCCCGCCATTGACCGTAAGAAGGCCCGCCGAGGAATTCCTCGACGGGCCTTCTTGCATGCGGGGGGGGGGGGGGGCGAAACCGCCGCGTTGGTGTCACCTATTAAGGCTGCAACAATACCTTGCCTCGAGTCTTTCGATCTTCCAGATACTGGTGGGCCCGGGCGGCTTCGGCCAAGGCAAAGGTTGCGTCCAGGCTGACCTTCAATCGTCCAGCCAGAACATCGTCGAATAGCTCGCTCATGCGCCATTCGAGTTCTCTCCGATCCCTCAAATACGCTCCTATCGACGGACGCGTCACATACAACGAGCCCATCGCATTGAGTCGCTGGAGATCGAAAGGCGGTACCTGTCCGCTTGCACCTCCGAAGAGAACCGCGACCCCTCGAGGTCGGAGCGTCGTCAAGGAATCCTCGAACGTTGCCTTGCCGACAGAGTCGTACACGACGTCCACTCCGCGGCCGTCGGTCAGCTCACGAACCTCATCCGCGAAATGCTCGTACCGGACCACGTGGTCTGCTCCGTGACGACGAGCGATCTCTTCCTTCTCATCCGTAGAGACTGTCGCGATGACCTTGGCCCCCAGATTCTTGATGAGCTGTATCGCCAAACCACCTACTCCGCCCGCGCCTGCGTGAAATAACACCGTGTCCGACGCACTCACAGGGTAGGTCGAACGCACCAGGTAATGCGCGGTCACACCCTGAAGCGGGAGACACGCGGCGTCCTTCGGATCTATTCCTTCAGGAAGCTTGACTGCCTTGTCGTCTTCGACCAGGAAGTATTCAGAGTAGGTGGCCAAGGCCTGGCTGGTGGCGATCCGATCGCCGACTCGAGCGTGGGTCACACTGGATCCGGCGGCCACAACCACGCCAACTGCTTCGCTTCCGGGCGTGAATGGGTACTTCACGTCGTAGACACCGGAGCGCTGGTAAGTCTCGATGAAGTTGACTCCCGTAGCGACGTTCCTCACCAACAATTGGGTTGCCGATGGGTCCGGGACGGGAGCCTGCTGATCCACCAAGACCTGTGGACCACCGCTCACCGGCGCAACAACGGTTGTCATGGTTTCGGGTATCTGCTCTGACAAGGCCATCTCCTTCGGTTGGACTGTGGTCTCGCGGCCATCCTAGTAGTTGTATGTATAAAGATTTAGTTCATTGTATAAATCTGCGGTACGGTGGGTTCATGACATTTTCGGTAGCAGTATCGGGCGCGACGGGTTATGCCGGTGGAGAGGTCTTACGACTCCTGTCGCAACACCCGGAAGCAGAAGTGACCACGGTGACGGCGAATTCAACGGCCGGTGGTCGCCTTGGCGAACTCGTCCCGAATCTGCGTTCGCTGGCCCATCTGACTGTTCAGGAGACCTCTGCAGATACGTTGGCCGGACACGACGTCGTTTTCCTGGCTCTGCCTCACGGGGCGAGCGGTCCGGTTGCGGCCCAATTGCCCGAAGGCACGCTGGTGATTGACGCCGGTGCCGACCATCGCCTTCGTGACCCAGATGCCTGGTCTCGGTTCTATGGAACCGACCATGCAGGTCATTGGCCTTATGGGCTTCCCGAGCTCATTACTTCGCCCACCCGCGGAGGAGAGATGGCTAAGCAGCGCGAGAACCTGGTGGGCGCCAAGAGGATCGCCGTGCCGGGGTGTTATCCCACGAGCGCCCAGCTGGCCCTGGCCCCGGGATTCGCGGCCAACGTACTAGAACCTCAGGATGTGGTCATCGTTGCTGCTTCGGGCACATCCGGGGCGGGCAAAGCTCTTAAGCCACATCTGATGGCCAGCGAAGCAATGTCTTCGATGTCCCCTTACGGAGTTGGCGGAATTCACCGGCACACACCGGAAATGGAGCAGGGATTTGCTGACGCATCGGGGCGGCAGGTCAGCGTGAGCTTCACGCCTACTCTGGCCCCGATGCCGCGGGGAATCCTGACCACAGCCACGGCCCGGGTCAAAGCAGGAGTCACGTCGAATGATCTCCGGACGATGTGGGATACCGCATACGACCCTGAACCTTTCGTCCACGTGTTGCCGGAAGGCCAATGGCCGACGACGAAGTCGGTGCAAGGGAGCAATCACGCAGTGATGCAACTGGCTTTCGACGAGCACGTGGGGCGTGTGATCGTGACCTGCGCGATCGACAATCTTGCGAAAGGCACCGCCGGCGGCGCCATTCAGTCGATGAACATCGCCCTCGGGCTCGCCGAGACCACGGGCTTGGAACAGGAAGGACTCGTTCCGTGAGCCATGAACCAGCCGAACTTTCCGATGTCGACGTGGAACACGGTCTGTCCGTGGTCCATGGCTTCGAATACTCCGGCGTCGCCGCGGGTCTGAAGGCCAGCGGTGGCAACGACGTCGCCGTCTTGCGCAATCTGGGGCCAGAGTTCTCGGCAGCTGCCGTCTTCACGAGTAACCGCTTCGCTGCGGCTCCGGTCGATTGGTCCCGCCAGGTGGTTGCGGATGGGAGGGCCGACGTCATTCTGCTCAATTCGGGCGGCGCAAACGCCTGCACCGGGCCCGAAGGTTTTCGCAACGCACACCGCAGCGCAGAAGAGGTTGCAGAGTTGACCGGATCGGCTGCGGGTGACGTGCTGATCTGCTCAACCGGATTGATAGGCGAGCAACTGCCGATGGACCGACTGCTGCCCGGCATCAAGAACGCCGTCCGGTCCCTGGGCAGCGGGCCTGAGAATGACGACGCGGCCGCGACCGCGATTATGACCACGGATACGGTTCCGAAGAAGGCGTCCATGACGTTGCAGACTTCCAACGGCCAGGTTCGGATCGGAGGCATTGCCAAAGGTGCCGGAATGCTCGCCCCCGGTTTGGCCACCATGCTCGTCGTGCTCGCAACGGACGCATCATTGGGCGCGGAGGACCTCGACTCCGCGTTGAAGGCTGCGGTGGAGCACAGCTTCAACCGCGCGGATTCGGACGGGTGCATGTCGACGAACGATACGGTCGCCCTCCTGGCCTCCGGTGCAAGCGGCACCAGCCCCGATGTCGAAGAATTCGCCGAAGCCCTCACGAAAGTCTGCGTGAGCTTGGCCCTTCAGCTCATTTCGGACGCCGAAGGGGCCAGTCACGACATCCACGTCACGACCCGGGGAGCTGTGTCGGAGCCCCAGGCACTCGAAGTCTCCCGAGCGGTCTCCCGATCCAACCTCTTCAAATGCGCGATCTTCGGAAATGACCCGAACTGGGGTCGTATCCTCTCCGAGGTAGGCACAACGTCGGCGGACTTCGAGCCCGACGAGGTAGATGTCGCGATCAATGGAGTCAAGATTTGTGCCGGTGGGGCGATCGGGGAAGACCGATCGCTGGTGGACCTCGAGAGCAGCCGGAAAGTCGAGGTCGTCATAGACCTCGGCGCCGGAACTGAATCCGCGACTATTTGGACCAACGACTTGACCCACGACTACGTCGAAGAAAACTCGGCGTACTCGAGCTAGGAGAATCGATCTACCGTGCCACAGCAGAGTGACCAATTGCGGTACGCCTCGGCGCAGAGCAAAGCGGAGACGCTCATGGAAGCGCTCCCGTGGATTCAGCGGTTCGCCGGGAAAATCATGGTCTTCAAATACGGCGGTAACGCCATGATCAGCGAAGAGCTTCGCTCAGCATTTGCGGAGGACATGGTGTTCCTGCGTTCCGTGGGAATCAAACCTGTGGTGGTCCACGGCGGTGGGCCGCAGATATCCACGATGCTCGCTCGACTAGGTATCCCTAGCGAATTCCGCGGTGGATTGCGGTACACCACACCGGAAGCGATGGACGTGGTTCGGATGGTGCTCACTGGGCAGGTTGCTCGTCAGCTGGTGGGTCTCATCAATCAGCACGGTCCCCACGCGGTCGGCATGTCGGGGGAAGACGGAGGCCTATTGCGTGCGCGTCGGATCAAGACCGTCGTCGAC
Source organism: Kocuria sp. TGY1127_2 (assembly GCF_013394385.1). Taxonomy (NCBI): domain Bacteria; kingdom Bacillati; phylum Actinomycetota; class Actinomycetes; order Micrococcales; family Micrococcaceae; genus Kocuria; species Kocuria sp. TGY1127_2. Next base: position 2,009,914 of record NZ_AP022834.1, on the reverse strand, counting down.
GGCGAGGAAGTGGATCTCGGTCTCGTGGGCGAAGTCGTCGGGGTCAACACCACCGCCATCACGTCCATGATCGACGCCGGGAAAATACCGGTCATCTCTTCGATCGCGCCGGAAATACTGGCCGATGGACGAGCCGTCGAAGAAGGCATGCCGCTCGATACGCCGACCGGTGAAGTTTTGAACGTCAACGCGGACACCGCAGCGGCGGCCGTGGCCGCTGCCATTGGAGCGGAAAAGCTCGTGATGCTGACCGACGTCGAGGGTCTGTACGCCGACTGGCCCGACACCGACTCCCTCATCAGCTCCCTGACCACCAAAGAACTGCGGGACTTGGTTCCGCAGCTGGCGGAAGGCATGATCCCAAAGATGAGTGCGTGCCTGGCAGCGGTCGAAAACGGTGTTCCCACGGCTTCGATCGTCGACGGGCGACGAGCCCATTCGCCGCTCTTGGAAATCTTTACAGACTCCGGAATCGGGACCCAGGTGACCGGCACAGCATCGGCTCCCAAGCCGCTCGCCGACTTCGTTCTGGTCAACCCATTCCACACAGCAGAGGAGACCCCATGACGCAGCAAGACCTTCTGGACGATTATCGCAACGACCTACTGGGCGTATTCGGAGATCCGGCTCTCGTTCTCACGGAAGGCAAAGGGTGCCTCGTGACGGATGCGGACGGCCGGACTTACCTTGACCTTCTGGGCGGGATCGCGGTCAACGCTCTGGGACACGGCCACCCGGCATGGACCGAGGCGATATCGCGTCAGGCGGGCCGGCTCGGCCACGTCTCGAACTTCTTTACGACTCCTGAGCAATTGCGGCTCGCCCGAAAGCTCCTCGATATCGCAGGTGCCCCGGACGGAGGGAAAGTCTTCTTCACGAATTCGGGAACCGAAGCCAACGAGGCCGCATTGAAGCTCGTCAGATCTCACGGAAACTCGACCGATCCGCGCAAGAGCAGGCTCTTGGCCCTGAAACACGGCTTTCACGGTCGGTCCACCGGAGCCCTGGCGGTGACCTCCAAGGAGGACTACCGAGCGCCTTTCGAACCGTTGCCGGGCGGCGTCGAATTCATTGATCCTACGGTTGACGCGTTGGAGCATGCCATGGGCGAGGACGTCGCCGGGCTCATTCTCGAGCCCATCCAAGGCGAAGCCGGTGTTCACCCTCTGCCGGAGGGATTTCTCGAAGCTGCCCGCCGTCTGACGAAGGACAACGGTGCATTGCTCGTGGTGGATGAGGTTCAGACCGGGATGGGCCGTACGGGCCAGTGGCTCGCGAGCCAGGGCACGCTCTCGGGGGGTCTGGAGCCTGACGTCGTCACCCTTGCCAAGTCCTTGGGCGGGGGGTTCCCCATCGGGGCGATGCTCGCGATGACCCCGGACGCCGTGGACGTCCTGGGGCCCGGAAAACATGGCACGACCTTCGGTGGAAACCCGTTGGCTATGGCGGCGGGGTTGGCGACCATTCAAGCCATTGAAGACGAAGACCTGCTCGAGAATGCGCGGACCATGGGCCGACGCCTCCGGGATGGACTGGGTGCCATCAACGGTGTCGTCGATGTCCGGGGGAGCGGACTTCTCATCGGCTTCGACCTGGAGAAGCCGAATTCAGCGGAAGGGGCTCTCGGCCCAAAAGCCGTCTCGGCCGCCCGAGAACGAGGCTTCATCATCAACGCCACCGGGCCATCGACCCTGCGCCTCGCCCCGCCGCTGATTATCGAAGGCACGCATGTCGATGCCTTCTTGGAGGCCCTCCCGACCATTTTGGAAGCGGCACACGGCGCCTGAAAACGGCCATCGGCCCTTCCACCCTTTCGAGCTACGAAGAATTGAGACCATGACACGCCATTTCCTGGTGGACACCGACCTTTCCCCCGAAGAGCAGAAAGCCGTTCTCGAGCTGGCCGAGGCGATGAAGAAGGACCGCTGGGCGGCCAAACCGTTCGCCGGCCCTCAATCGGTCGCGATCATCTTCGACAAAACATCCACCCGTACCCGATTTTCGTTCGGTGCAGGAGTCAGCGACCTCGGTGGCAATCCATTGATCGTCAATCCTGGGGAGTCCCAGCTCGGTCATAAGGAATCGATTGCGGACACGGCCCGAGTTCTCACCCGTATGGTGTCGACCATCGTGTGGCGCACATTCGAGCAGTCGGGCCTCGAGGAGATGGCGGAGTATTCGACGGTGCCGGTCATCAATGCCCTTTCCGACGACTATCACCCGTGCCAGATCCTGGCCGACCTTCTCACGATCAAGGAGCGGTTCGGTAGGACCGAGGGTCTGACCTTGGCTTATCTCGGCGACGCCGCCAACAACATGTCCCATTCGTATCTGCTGGGTGGGGCGACGGCCGGCATGAATGTGCGGGTCGCCGGCCCGGAGGGGTATCTTCCTCGCTCAGAGGTGCTCGACGCCGCGCGGCAGCGTGCGGCCGAGACCGGCGGATCCGTGGTGGCTACGACCGATACGGCAGTGGCCCTCGAAGGCGCGGACGTCGTCGTAACGGATACGTGGGTCTCGATGGGCCAGGAGGACGAGACTGAGGAACGCAAGAGCATTTTCGCCCCGTACCAGGTCAGCGCCGAGGCGATGGACAAGGCCGGCGAATCGGCTATATTCATGCATTGTTTGCCAGCATTCCGTGGATTGGAGGTCGCTTCCGAAGTGATCGATGGTTCGGCCTCGGTTGTATGGGATGAAGCGGAGAATCGGTTGCATGCACAGAAGGCGCTCATGGCTTGGCTGATGAGCGCCTCGGGTCTGGGAAAGGAACGACGATAACGATGGGGATTCCTTCGACCAAGGCCGCGCGTCAGGCTCGCATCATTTCATTGCTCGAGTCGGCGAAGATTCGGTCGCAGTCTGCGCTCGCAGAGTACTTGGAACAGGACGGGGTCCAGGTGACCCAGGCGACACTTTCTCGAGACCTCGTGGAAATCGGCGCCGAGAGGATCCGGGGCTCGGACGGCGTCCTCATCTATTCGGTCTCGGGGTCGGACTCGGTCAAGGAAAGGGATGCGCCAGATCGGTTGAAGGGTCTTTTCCGTGATCTGCTCATTATGGCCGAATCGAGCGGGAACATTGTGATGCTCCGGACCCCCGCGGGTGCCGCCCAATTCCTGGCCTCGGCTCTAGACCACACGGATATTCCGGAAGCTATCGGAACGATCGCCGGCGACGACACCGTGATGGTGGTTTCCCGAGACCCCAACGGGGGGAACGCTCTGGCGCAGCGCTTCCTGGAATGGTCGGAGTAGGGCCAAGATTGGAGGTCCTGGATTAGTCGATGCCCCGCTCGCGGAGCAGCTCCTTCATATCGGCGATGTCGAAGAAGTCCGCGATCGCAGTGGCCGTCTGAGACCCGAGTGAAGGATCCGCGCCTGCGTCGAGGAGTGCGGTCGCGATTTCCCGGTTATTTCGGAAGATCGCGCTCGCGAGTGCAGTCTGACCGCGGTCGTTGAGCCGGTTCAGGTCCGCCCCGCGGTCGATCAGCAGTGAGACGACCTCGGGCTGTTCCCGGTACGCCCCCAGGATGAGCAGGGTGTCGCCTTTGGAATTGGTCAGGTTGACCGGGACGCCTTGGTCGAGGGCCGCACCGAGTTGTTCTGCCTGACCCTCGCGGGCCAGGTCGAAGATTTGATGCAGGACGTCGAGTTCTTGATCGGTCAGCTCCGGGGGGTTCTGTTCCTGGTCCGTCATTGTTTCTCCATCCTCTTATTGTGAACTACTCAAAATAATCGTACAGGACGACTGGCCGACGCACACGGAAGACGTTTCGCCGGCACATAACGCCGTGCCTGCGGTGGGGAAAGTGGGCATGACGCCAATGTGTATAAATACAATAATTTATGTATAGTCATACAAGAACGAGATATGAAGGGCTGGCCGAACGGCCGGTCGCGAACTAGCAGAAAGGTTCACCCATGACGGATCGGGTTGTACTCGCGTATTCGGGAGGATTGGACACCTCCGTGGCCATCGGCTGGATCGGAGAAGCCACCGGGGCCGAAGTGATCGCCGTGGCGGTCGACGTCGGGCAGGGCGGCGAGGACCTGGAGACTGTTCGGCAGCGAGCCCTCGATTGCGGCGCCGTCGAGGCGTACGTCGCAGATGCTCGCGAAGAATTCGCGACCGAATATTGCATGCCCGCGCTCAAGTCCAACTCCCTCTACATGGATGCCTATCCTCTGGTTTCCGCGGTGTCCCGTCCGGTGATCGTCAAGCATCTGGTGAAAGCCGCGAAGCAGTTCAATGCGACGACCGTAGCCCACGGGTGCACGGGCAAAGGCAACGACCAGGTGCGTTTCGAGGTCGGCATCCAGACCCTCGGACCGGATCTCCAGTGCATTGCACCGGTACGTGATCTTGCCCTGACCCGTGAAAAAGCGATCACGTACGCCGAAAATAATGACCTGCCGATCGTGACGACCAAGTCCAATCCGTTCTCGATCGACCAGAATGTGTGGGGAAGGGCCGTGGAAACCGGGTTCCTCGAGGACATCTGGAACAAGCCGACCAAGGACGTCTACGACTACACGGACGATCCGACCTTCCCGCCGGCCGTTGACGAAGTCACCATTACTTTCGAACAGGGAATTCCGGTTGCCATTGACGGTCAGTCGGTGACTCCTCTCGAGGCCATCGAGATCATGAATCGTCGAGCTGGTGCTCAGGGGATCGGTCGGATCGACGTCGTCGAGGATCGCCTTGTTGGAATCAAGTCCCGCGAGATCTACGAGGCTCCCGGTGCGATGGCTCTCATCGCCGCCCACAAGGAGCTCGAAAACGTCACCATCGAGCGTGAACAGGCTCGTTTCAAGAAGACGGTCGACCAGCGGTGGACGGAGCTCGTCTACGACGGTCAGTGGTTCTCCCCGCTCAAGAAGTCCCTCGACGTCTTCGTGGACGACACGCAGAAAATGGTCAACGGTGAGATCCGCATGGACCTGCACGGTGGACGGGCCACCGTTACGGGGCGGCGGTCCAATACTTCTCTGTATGACTTCAACCTGGCGACCTATGATGAGGGCGACAGCTTCGATCAGTCCCAGGCACGAGGATTCATCGAACTCTTCGGTATGTCCTCCAAGGTCGCGTCCGCTCGTGACCAGCGGTTGGGACTGTAGTCAGCAGTACCTCTTGGCTCTGCCCGCCGGTCCGCGACCGGCGGGCAGAGGTCGATGTCGAGGACCGAGCCCACGGTGGGCGGTAATGAAAGGCGAACGGTGACTTCAACCCACGATAAGCACGGAACCAACGACGGCGCCCTCTGGGGCGGACGCTTTGCAGGCGGACCGTCGGAAGCGCTCGCGGCCCTGAGCAAGTCGACCCAGTTCGACTGGCGGCTGGCTCCGTACGACATCGCTGGATCGCGCGCTCACGCCCGCGTTCTGCACGCAAAGGAGCTGCTCAGCGACGATGAGCTGACGGGCATGCTCGCGGCCTTGGACGAGTTGGAAGAGGACGTCCGCACGGGAGCGTATGTTCCTGCGGACTCCGACGAGGACGTCCATGGTGCGTTGGAGAAAGGGCTCATCGAACGGGCAGGCGTGGATCTGGGCGGCAAACTCAGAGCTGGCCGCTCGCGCAATGATCAGATCGCGACTCTTGGTCGCATGTACCTCCGGGATCACGCATCACTCTTGGCCCGGGGGGTTCTGGATGTGATCGATGCACTCATCTCGCAGTCGGAAAAGCATCCTTACGCCCCGATGCCGGGCAGGACGCACTTGCAGCACGCCCAGCCGATCTTGCTGTCCCATCAACTCCTGGCCCACGCATGGGCGCTCTCGCGCGACCTTGAACGCCTTCGCGACTGGGACAAGCGTGCCGCGGTATCCCCGTACGGCTCCGGAGCTCTCGCGGGATCGTCCTTGGGACTCGATCCGAAGGCCGTCGCCCAAGATCTCGGTTTCGACTCGGCAGCGCACAATTCGATCGACGGGACGGCCGGTCGCGATGTCTATGCAGAATTCTCCTGGATCGCGGCGATGATCTCGGTTGACTTGTCCCGCATTTCGGAAGAAGTCATCCTTTGGGCTACCAAAGAGTTTTCCTTCGTCAAGCTCCATGATTCCTTCTCGACCGGATCCTCGATCATGCCCCAGAAGAAGAATCCGGACATCGCAGAGTTGGCCAGAGGCAAATCCGGCCGTCTGATCGGCGATCTCGCTGGTCTGCTGGCGACTCTCAAGGCGTTGCCTCTCGCGTACAACAGGGATCTGCAAGAGGACAAAGAACCCGTCTTCGACGCGATCGACCAGCTCGAGGTCTTGCTGCCCGCGGTCTCGGGCATGATCGAGACGCTGGAATTCAACACCGAACGGCTGGCAGAACTTGCTCCGCAAGGTTTTGCTTTGGCGACCGATGTCGCCGAATGGCTTGTGCGTCAAGGGGTCCCGTTCCGTGTGGCTCACGAAATCGCGGGAGACGCCGTGCGCGTCTGCGAGCAAAAGGACTGCGAGCTCTGGGATCTGTCCGACGAGGACTTCGCTCAGATCTCGGAACACTTGGTACCTGCGGTCCGAGAGGTTTTGACCGTCGAAGGTTCCTTGAACTCGCGTGCCTCCCAGGGTGGCACGGCTCCGTCGGCCGTGAAGGCGCAGCTCGAAGCGTTGAAGACGGCGCTCGGTCCCGACAGGAAGTTTGCGGAGCGTCTCCGCATGATCGACTGACCTCGCTCCGGTCTCCATGTGACAAGCAAGAACAGCCCGGGCTCGCCGACCGTTTGATTGCGTGCCATGCTGCCTCGGTGAGTTATCTCGCCAGGGCAGTGTGGCGTACTCTGTTGTGTGCACTTTTCGTCCAATGGGGCCTTGCGCGCCCGGAAGTCAGGCGAGTTATGAACGAGTCCATCACGCCCACCGCGGACACCCGCGTTGCCAAGACCATCGACAAGGTGTGTGCGGTCATTCCGAACTATCCGGAACCGGGAATCATCTTCAGGGACCTGACTCCGCTGTTCGCGGACGGTGCGGCATTCCGTGAAGTCATCGACGCCCTCCTGAACCGCTTCGAGGGCCAATTCGATGTCATCGCGGGCGTCGAGGCGCGCGGCTTTCTCCTGGCCTCGGCAGCCGCGTATGCCGCCGGTGTCGGGGTCATGCCGGTTCGCAAAGAAGGAAAATTGCCGCGGGAAACCTACGCCGAGTCGTACAAGCTCGAATACGGGACCGCGACCCTGGAAATCCATCGCGACGATATTCCCGCTGGCAGCAGAGTCCTGATCCTCGATGACATTCTCGCGACCGGAGGGACTCTCGGCGCTGCCGTCAAACTCATGGAACGGGCCGGGTTGGACGTGATCGGAATCGGCGTCGTCATGGAACTTGACGGGCTGAACGGGCGATCAAATCTCCAAGGGCATAACGTCAGCGCCCTCTACACGGTCTAGACTCTTTACTCTTCAGCAACCACATCTCGGACTTTCTAGGGAATTTCAGAACGCCTATGTCTACCCCTCACGAGGACGCCCCGCAGAAGGCGACCCCCGAAAACACAGATCACGAGGCCTATGAGCGGCAGCTCGAGGAGGCCATGAGCCATGAGCGTGCCTACGTGGACCGCCTCTACACGCGCCTGGACGAACTCCGGGAAGAAAATCGGGGAAAACTCGCCGATGTGCGCCGCACCGGTTCGGCAGGGAGCCATCAAAATCGATCCGAACGAGACGCCTACGCGACGTTCTACGAGGACAGGCTCGCCCAGCTTGACGCCGTGGACAACCGTTTGGTCTTTGGCCGTTTGGACCTCGATGACGAATCGACCCGCTATATCGGGCGCATTGGCCTGGCCGACCAGAATCATGAGCGCCTCATGGTCGATTGGCGCGCCCCGGAGGCGGGAACCTTCTACCAGGCGACCGCGTTCGAGCGGCAGGGCGTTCAGCGGCGTCGCCACCTGATTCTGGACAGACGCACTCTCAAGAACATCGAGGACGACGTGCTCGACCCGGAATTCCTCGACAGCGAGGAGGTGCTGCACGGCGAAGGCGCATTATTGGCTGCTCTGAACCGCAAGCGCACGGGTCGGATGAACGACATTGTCGCTACCATTCAGGCAGAACAGGACCGCATCATCCGCGCGGACCTCGCCGGGATCCGGGTTGTCCAGGGCGGGCCGGGAACGGGCAAGACTGCGGTCGCACTTCACAGAGCCGCGTACCTGCTCTATACCAATCGTGAGCGGCTTCAGAAGTCCGGGGTCCTTGTCGTCGGGCCGTCTTCCTCCTTCATGTGGTACATCGAACGCGTCCTGCCGTCCCTCGGGGAGACCGGCGTCGTGATGTCCTCGCTGGCTACCCTCTTCCCTGGCATTCGTGCGGTTCCGGAAACCGATCCGCGGGTTGCGCGCATCAAGGGAGCCTTGGAGATGGCTCAGGTCGTCAAGAAGGCAGTCGCCGACCGCCAGAAGGTTCCTCAGCAAATCCAAGAACTTTATGTTGATTCCTCGAAGGTTCAGCTCAGGCCGAGGCAGGTCAAGCATGCGCGAGAGCGTGCCCGCGCCACCGGAAAGCCCCATAACCAGGCACGGGAGACCTTCGTCAAGATCCTTGTGCAGGATCTGGCGGACCAGCTCGAAAAGCAACTCAACGAATCGAGCGGCAACGACATGGATCGTTCCTACCTCGTCGAAGACGTGCGTCAGTCGCGCGATGTCCGAGTGGCCCTGAATCTTGCCTGGATGCCGATGACTGCCGAGATGCTGGTCCGTGACCTGTTTTCGAAGCGTCAATACTTGGAGTCGGCGGCATCGCATCTGACGTCGGAGGAGATCGATGCGCTGCTCCGGCCCAAGGACGCGCCTTTCACCGAGGCCGATGTGCCCCTCTTGGATGAGGCCGCCGAATTGCTCGGCGACTTCGAGGCGGCCGTCGGTCAGTCCGCCGCACGGGCGGCGGCGGAGCGCAATTTCAATCTCGAAAACGCGACCAAGACCCTGGAGAACGTCGACGCGGCTTTGGAAGACATGGGCGTCAATGGCGTGGTGACCGCGGAGATGCTTGCGGGGTACAACGAAGTCGGTACAGCACGAATGACCGCCGCCGAAGCCGCGAATTCCGATCGTACTTGGGCGTATGGGCACGTCGTCGTGGACGAGGCACAAGAGCTCTCGCCGATGCAATGGCGCCTCCTGATGAGGAGGTGCCCCATGAAATCCTTCACGATCGTCGGTGATATCGCTCAGGCCTCGGCCGCCGCATCGTCCTCCAGTTGGCACGAGGCCCTGGAACCCTTCGCGGGGGAGCGGTACACGCTCGACGAACTGACCGTCAACTACCGTACTCCGTCGCAGATTTCTGACGCAGCGGTGTCGATGGCCCAGGCCGCGGGGCTCGATGTCTCGGCCCCACGGGCGGTTCGTGAGGGCCAATGGAGTCCTGAGGTGATCCGCACCGACGACGTACTCGGTGCGTTGAAACGTCGACTGCGGCAGGACCTGTCCGCGGTGGCCGGTGGGTTGGTCGGCGTCATCGTGGCCGAGCCCGACTACGAGCGCGTGGTCAGGGCGGTGACCGAGGAGTTCTCGGATTTGACGGGAACCTCGGAGACAGCCCTTGAACGGCAGATCCTGGTTCTGACCCCGTGGGAAGCCAAGGGGCTCGAATTCGACACCGTCGTGATCGCGGAGCCCGGGTCGATGGTGGATGCGGCGTACGGAACCGTCGGCGATCTCTACGTGAGCATGACCCGCCCGACGCAGCGGTTGGCGTTGATCGCTTCCCACGATGTGCCCGCTGGACTGGAGGAATGGACGACGGATTCCCTGTCTTCGTAGGGGATAGGAACTGTGATGAAAGAAGCAATGACGCATGGCGAATGGTAGCGTGAACCGCGTGACGAATAATCCCGTGATCGACTCGGTGCATGGATTGCACGAACAGTCCAATGACCAGAGTTTTGACAATATCTGGCAGGAACTTGTGTGGCGTGGTCTGGTCCACGTCTCGACCGACCAGGAAGCCTTGGAGAAGGCCCTGGCGGAAGAAACGGTCACCTATTATTGCGGGTTCGACCCCACGGCAGCGTCCTTGCACTTGGGACATCTGGTCCAGCTCCTCGTCATGCGCCGGCTCCAGCTAGACGGTCACAAACCGTTGGGCCTGGTCGGTGGGTCGACAGGTTTGATCGGGGACCCCCGCCAAACCGCGGAGCGCACCTTGAATTCGCGTGAGGTCGTGGCCGACTGGGTCGATGCCCTGCGTGGCCAGGTCCAGCGTTTTCTCTCCTTCGAAGGCGAAAACGCGGCGCGAATGGTCAATAATCTGGACTGGACCGGAGGACTGTCGGCCATCGACTTTCTGCGGGACATCGGCAAGAACTTCCGCGTGGGCACGATGATCAAAAAAGAGATTGTGGCCAAAAGGCTCAATTCGGATGAGGGTATCTCGTACACGGAGTTCAGCTATCAGATTCTGCAGGGTATGGACTTCCTGGAGCTCTACCGTCAGTACGGATGTACTTTGCAATCCGGCGGTTCCGACCAATGGGGCAATCTGACTTCGGGAACCGAGCTTGTTCGCAAGGTCGAAGGGGAAACGGTCCACGCCATCGGGACTCCTCTGATCACCAATTCGGACGGTACCAAGTTTGGCAAGTCCGAGGGGAACGCCATTTGGCTGGATCCCGAGCTCACGAGCCCGTACGCGTTCTACCAGTTCTGGCTCAATACCGCTGACGCCGACGTTGTCGACCGACTCAAGGTATTCACTTTCCGCACTCGCGCGGAGATCGAAGAGCTGGGGCGCAAGACCGAGGAAGAGCCCTTCCGTCGTGAAGCGCAGAAGACGCTCGCTTATGAGGTCTGCTCTCTGGTCCACGGAGTCGACGCGACCGAAAAGGTCATTGAAGCTTCCAACGCGTTGTTCGGCAAGGGCGACTTTGCCGCGTTGGATGAAGCAACCCTCGTGGCCGCGACGGCTGAACTGCCGCATGCGGAAGTAGACGGCTCCGATCTTTCCCTGATCAACCTATTGGTCAGCACCGATCTGTGCGAGTCCAAATCCGCGGCCAGGCGCACTCTCAAGGAGGGCGGGGCCGCCGTGAACAACGTCAAGGTCCAAGGCGAAGACGCGGAAGTAGGCCCTGAGCAGCTGCTTCACGGCAAGTACGCGATCATTCGCCGTGGCAAGAAGAACATGGCAATGGTGACCGTGCGCAGCAAATAGCTCGCGGACACCTGCCGACGACGGCCCGGAAGCCACCTCTTGAGGTAGTTTCCGGGCCGTTTTGCCTTGTCATGCTGGGGTTGTGGGGGTGTGTGGCGTGTTTCACGTGGTTTCGAGTTGGTGTTGGTGTTTGTGGGTGTGTAAAGTCTTTTCTTGTCGCCGCGAGGCACGGGGGACTTGTTCTGACAGGTTCTGCCGGTTCTGGTTCTTGGTGCGTGACCGTCTTGTGTTTTGTTTCCTGGTTTTCTTGCTGGGGTTCACTGTGTTCAGTGGCCTGGGTGGGGTTCGGGGGATGGGCTTCAGGGTTGGGGTTGCGGGCTGGTTTTGGTTCTGGTAGGTTAGAGAAGTTGCCGCAAAATTCTCGCGGTGGTGTCGACCGGCATTGGTCATGGCTCTTGTTTGGGGTTGTGGTGGGTGTGTGGTTTGTTGTTTGAGAACTCAATAGTGTGCTTTGTTTGAATGTTGTACCGAAGTTTTTATTTTTTGAATTCTTGTTGGTTTCAACATGACACGGCGGATGTTTGTGTCATCACCCCGTGATGATGGTCCGTCGTGGTTTATTTTGTTGGGCCACGGGTTTTTCTTTTTGTTTTTTAACGGAGAGTTTGATCCTGGCTCAGGACGAACGCTGGCGGCGTGCTTAACACATGCAAGTCGAACGCTGAAGCCTGGTGCTTGCACTGGGTGGATGAGTGGCGAACGGGTGAGTAATACGTGAGTGACCTTCCTTGAACTCTGGGATAAGCCCGGGAAACTGGGTCTAATACCGGATACGACCAGTCCTCGCATGGGGTGCTGGTGGAAAGGGTTTGTACTGGTTCTTGATGGGCTCACGTCCTATCAGCTTGTTGGTGAGGTAATGGCTTACCAAGGCGACGACGGGTAGCCGGCCTGAGAGGGTGACCGGCCACACTGGGACTGAGACACGGCCCAGACTCCTACGGGAGGCAGCAGTGGGGAATATTGCACAATGGGCGCAAGCCTGATGCAGCGACGCCGCGTGAGGGATGACGGCCTTCGGGTTGTAAACCTCTTTCAGCAGGGAAGAAGCGAAAGTGACGGTACCTGCAGAAGAAGCGCCGGCTAACTACGTGCCAGCAGCCGCGGTAATACGTAGGGCGCAAGCGTTGTCCGGAATTATTGGGCGTAAAGAGCTCGTAGGCGGTTTGTCGCGTCTGCTGTGAAAGCCCGGGGCTCAACCCCGGGTGTGCAGTGGGTACGGGCAGGCTAGAGTGCAGTAGGGGAGACTGGAATTCCTGGTGTAGCGGTGAAATGCGCAGATATCAGGAGGAACACCGATGGCGAAGGCAGGTCTCTGGGCTGTTACTGACGCTGAGGAGCGAAAGCATGGGGAGCGAACAGGATTAGATACCCTGGTAGTCCATGCCGTAAACGTTGGGCACTAGGTGTGGGGGACATTCCACGTTTTCCGCGCCGTAGCTAACGCATTAAGTGCCCCGCCTGGGGAGTACGGCCGCAAGGCTAAAACTCAAAGGAATTGACGGGGGCCCGCACAAGCGGCGGAGCATGCGGATTAATTCGATGCAACGCGAAGAACCTTACCAAGGCTTGACATACACTGGATCGCCGTAGAGATACGGTTTCCCTTCGGGGCTGGTGTACAGGTGGTGCATGGTTGTCGTCAGCTCGTGTCGTGAGATGTTGGGTTAAGTCCCGCAACGAGCGCAACCCTCGTTCTATGTTGCCAGCACGTGATGGTGGGGACTCATAGGAGACTGCCGGGGTCAACTCGGAGGAAGGTGGGGACGACGTCAAATCATCATGCCCCTTATGTCTTGGGCTTCACGCATGCTACAATGGCCGGTACAATGGGTTGCGATACTGTGAGGTGGAGCTAATCCCAAAAAGCCGGTCTCAGTTCGGATTGGGGTCTGCAACTCGACCCCATGAAGTCGGAGTCGCTAGTAATCGCAGATCAGCAACGCTGCGGTGAATACGTTCCCGGGCCTTGTACACACCGCCCGTCAAGTCACGAAAGTTGGTAACACCCGAAGCCGATGGCCTAACCCTTTGTGGGGGGAATCGTCGAAGGTGGGACTGGCGATTGGGACTAAGTCGTAACAAGGTAGCCGTACCGGAAGGTGCGGCTGGATCACCTCCTTTCTAAGGAGCTCAACTGTTTGGTTGGCCATGCTGGGCACGAGTGTTGTCTGGGTGGTTTGCTCATGGGTGGAATACAATATTCGCGGCAATGGATTTCTTCTTGTGGAGGGGTTTGTTGTGTGCTTGCGTGCTGGTGTCCTGTGTGGGTGCTGGTGTGTGGGGATGAAGTGCACTGTTGGGTTTTGAGGCAATGAACCGTTGGTTTGGTTGTCTTGTGGCCTGGCTTCGTCATGGTGGCCTCCTGTGGGGTTGTTGTGGTGGGGTGATGGGGTTGTTGTTTGAGAACTATATAGTGGACGCGAGCATCTTATGATCCGGCGCCTTGTGGTGTCGGGTTGTGATTGTTTATTTTGAATGCCTTTGTGGTGATCATTTGTGTGTAAATCGTTAAGGGCGCACGGTGGATGCCTGGGCACAAGAAGCCGATGAAGGACGTGTGAATCTGCGATAAGCCTCGGGGAGTCGATAACTGGACTGTGATCCGAGGATTTCCGAATGGGGAAACCCCGCTGCCTGTCAAGGGTAGTGACCCGCATCTGAATGTATAGGGTGTGTGGAGGGAACGAGGGGAAGTGAAACATCTCAGTACCCTCAGGAAGAGAAAATAATAATGATTCTGTGAGTAGTGGCGAGCGAAAGCGGATGAGACTAAACCTGTGGTGTGTGATACCGGTAAGGGGTTGCATCATGGGTGTTGTGGGGTTTGTTTGTACCAGTTCTTACTTGGCTGGTGGTGTTCAGCGTTGTGGTAGGCGAATCATCTGGGAAGGTGGACCGTAGTGGGTGAGAGTCCCGTAGTCGAAATCATGGCGTTGGTGCTTGAGCGAATACCCGAGTAGCACGGGGCTCGTGGAATCTCGTGTGAATCTGCCAGGACCACCTGGTAAGTCTAAATACTTTCTTGTGACCGATAGTGTATCAGTACCGTGAGGGAATGGTGAAAAGTACCCCGTGAGGGGAGTGAAATAGTACCTGAAACCGTGTGCCTACAAGCCGTCAGAGCCTTTTGGGGTGATGGCGTGCCTTTTGAAGAATGAGCCTGCGAGTTAGTGCTGTGTCGCGAGGTTAACCCGTGTGGGGTAGCCGTAGCGAAAGCGAGTCTGAATAGGGCGATTGAGTGGCATGGTCTAGACCCGAAGCGGAGTGATCTACCCATGGCCAGGTTGAAGCGTGTGTAAGAGCGCGTGGAGGACCGAACCCACTTCAGTTGAAAATGGAGGGGATGAGCTGTGGGTAGGGGTGAAAGGCCAATCAAACTCTGTGATAGCTGGTTCTCCCCGAAATGCATTTAGGTGCAGCGTCGCGTGTTGCTTGCCTGAGGTAGAGCTACTGGTTGGCTGATGGGCCTTTACGGGTTACTGACGTCAGCCAAACTCCGAATGCGGGTAAGTGTAAGCGCGGCAGTGAGACAGTGGGGGATAAGCTTCATTGTCGAGAGGGAAACAGCCCAGATCATCGACTAAGGCCCCTAAGCGTGTGCTAAGTGGGAAAGGATGTGGAGTTGCTGAGACAACCAGGAGGTTGGCTTAGAAGCAGCCATCCTTGAAAGAGTGCGTAATAGCTCACTGGTCAAGTGATTCTGCGCCGATAATGTAGCGGGGCTCAAGCACACCGCCGAAGTCGTGACAATGCATAATTTTTTGTGTGTTGGGTAGGGGAGCGTCGTGTACTGCGGTGAAGCTGTCGTGTGAACGTATGGTGGAGTGTACGCGAGTGAGAATGCAGGCATGAGTAGCGAATGATGCGTGAGAAACGTATCCGCCGAATGATCAAGGGTTCCAGGGTCAAGCTAATCTTCCCTGGGTTAGTCGGGGCCTAAGGCGAGGCCGACAGGCGTAGTCGATGGATAACGGGTTGATATTCCCGTACCGACGAAGAACCGTCCATACTAAACCGGTGATACTAACCATCCGGGTCATGCTGTGTGCTTCCTTGTGGAGTGCTGGTGTGGTCTGCATGGGGCCTGAACCGGGGCGGTAAACGCATTAACGGGTGTGACGCAGGAAGGTAGCCGGGCCACGCGGTGGTTGTCGTGGTCTAAGCATGTAGGGCGGGTCGTTGTTAAATGCGCGATCCTTTGGGCCTGAGATGTGATGGGACCCCCTTTGGTGGGGGGATTCGGTGATCCTATGCTGTCGAGAAAAGCATCGGCGTGAGGTTCTAGTTGCCCGTACCCTAAACCGACACAGGTGATCAGGTAGAGAATACTAAGGCGTTCGAGAGAATCATGGTTAAGGAACTCGGCAAAATGCCCCCGTAACTTCGGGAGAAGGGGGACCTTGAGCGTGACCCACCTGCGCGGTGGTGAGCGTGTATGGGTCGCAGAGACCAGGGGGAAGCGACTGTTTATCAAAAACACAGGTCCGTGCGAAGTCGCAAGACGATGTATACGGACTGACTCCTGCCCGGTGCTGGAAGGTTAAGAGGACCCGTTAGATCCTTTGGGGTCGAAGCGGAGAATTTAAGCCCCAGTAAACGGCGGTGGTAACTATAACCATCCTAAGGTAGCGAAATTCCTTGTCGGGTAAGTTCCGACCTGCACGAATGGAGTAACGACTTCCCTACTGTCTCAACCATGAACTCGGCGAAATTGCAGTACGAGTAAAGATGCTCGTTTCGCGCAGCAGGACGGAAAGACCCCGTGACCTTTACTATAGTTTGGTATTGGTGTTCGGTGTGGCTTGTGTAGGATAGGTGGGAGACTGTGAAGTCGCGGCGCTAGTCGTGGTGGAGTCGTTGTTGAAATACCACTCTGGTCATATTGGATGTCTAACCTCGGCCCATGATCTGGGTCAGGGACAGTGCCTGATGGGTAGTTTAACTGGGGCGGTTGCCTCCTAAAGAGTAACGGAGGCGCCCAAAGGTTCCCTCAGCCTGGTTGGCAATCAGGTGTTGAGTGTAAGTGCACAAGGGAGCTTGACTGTGAGACTGGCAGGTCGAGCAGGGACGAAAGTCGGGACTAGTGATCCGGCGGTTCATTGTGGAATGGCCGTCGCTCAACGGATAAAAGGTACCTCGGGGATAACAGGCTGATCTTGCCCAAGAGTTCATATCGACGGCATGGTTTGGCACCTCGATGTCGGCTCGTCGCATCCTGGGGCTGGAGTTGGTCCCAAGGGTTGGGCTGTTCGCCCATTAAAGCGGCACGCGAGCTGGGTTCAGAACGTCGTGAGACAGTTCGGTCCCTATCCGCTGCGTGCGTTGGAGAATTGTGGAGGCCTGTCCTTAGTACGAGAGGACCGGGACGGACGAACCTCTGGTATGTCAGTTGTACCGCCAGGTGCATGGCTGATTGGCTACGTTCGGGAGAGATAACCGCTGAAGGCATCTAAGCGGGAAGCTTGCTTCGAGATGAGTTCTCCTTGCCTCCTTTGAGGGGTGTGAGGCTCCCTGTAGATGACGGGGTTGATAGGCCGGGTATGGAAGCCAGGACGTAAGACTGGTGAAGTTGACCGGTACTAATAGGCCGAAGGTTTATACACATTCGACTCGTTGTGGGTTGGTGTGGTTGTCATGAAGGTTTGATGGATGATCCTGTGATGGGTGTTTGCGTTCACTGTATGGTTTTGGGATAACAATCTTGTGTGGGTTGTTGTTGTTTGAGGTTTCACCATGCTGGCCCCTGGTGTGGGGTGGGTGTGTGTGGTTAGTTTTTCGGTGGTTATGGCAAGAGGGGTACACCCGGTCTCATTCCGAACCCGGTAGTTAAGGCTCTTAGCGCTGATGGTACTGCACCCGGTAGGTGTGTGGGAGAGTAGGTCGCCGCCGAAATATTTTTGTGGTGTGGTGCGGTGTGCATTGCTTGTCCTCTGTGTGGGGGTGGGTGGTGTGCATCGTGCTGCACCTTTTTTGTGTTTAATGTGTGGCCCCCTTTTTTTTCTTTTTGTCAGGGTGGTATTTCGTTTGGGTTTGTCCTGGCTGAATACTGAGGACTGAGCCTGCGGGTGCGGTCGTCGTTATGGGCGCATGTGACTTGTCTGTAGAACCATGATTTGTGGTTGACCTCGCACGAGTGATTATGTGGTGCCTGGCACAATGATGCGAGGAGGCTGCAGATGTCCGACCAGAAGTCAGGACTCGACCGGAGATCTAGTGGACCTCTATCGGGCGTTGTCATCGCGGATTTCTCGCGCGTCCTGGCCGGTCCGTATTGCACCATGCTTTTGGCCGACCTGGGTGCAACTGTCATCAAGATCGAAGGCCCCAACGGTGACGACACCCGTCAATGGCAACCGCCGGAACGGGACGGAGAGAGCACCTATTACCTCGGCGTCAATCGCGGAAAATACGGGTTGCAGCTGAACCTCAAGGACGAGGAAGATCTCAATACCGCCTACAGCCTCATCGAGGCGTCTGACGTGTTCATCGAGAACTACAAGCCAGGTGGCCTCGAAAAATTTGGGCTTGACGAAGAATCCGTCGCACGGCGGTGGCCCCGGCTCGTGCACGTCAGCATCACGGGGTTCGGTACCAAGGGTGGGGCGGCCCTTCCCGGTTATGACCTCCTGGCACAGGCGGTCTCAGGCATGATGGACCTCACGGGCTCTTCCGACGGGCCTCCGCAACGTATGGGCGTGGCCCTATTCGACGTCGTGACAGGATTGCACGCGGCCGTCGGCATTCTTGCGGCCCTCCACGAGCGCGAGCGTTCGGGAAAGGGACAGCACCTGGGGTTGGACCTGTTGTCTTCGGCCTTGTCGGGCCTCTCCAATCAAACGTCAGGCTTCGTGGCAGCCGGCAATGTTCCGCACCGAATGGGCAACGATCATCCCAGTCTGTTCCCCTACGGACCTTTTGCGACCCAAGACGGTCAACTCGTGATTTGCATCGGCAACGACGCCCAATTCCGCGTCCTCGCCCATGCGCTCGGACGGGACGAACTTGCCGACGACCCCCGTTATGCAACCATGCCCCAGCGCAATAGAAACCGGTCGGAGCTGAGAAGACTCATTGAGGATGTGCTCGCCGAGCAGACCAGCGATGTGTGGTTCCATCAGCTGCGTCAGGCCGGTTTGCCGTGCTCGCCGATTCTCGACGTCGCAGGCGGTATCCGCTTCGCCGAGGAGCTGGGACTCTCGCCCGTAGTGGACGCGGGCACGGACGACGATGCCGTGCCCACGATCAAAAGCCCGATCGGTTTCAGCCGGACCGGACCGAGCTACGACAAGGCCCCGCCTCGATTGGACCAAGACCGAGACGCCGTTCTGGACTGGTTGGCCCGGCGTCAAGAAGCCAGTGATGTCGCTGGTAACCCGCAGACTTCAGCAGAATAAAGGAGCTTCGTCATGCCGAAACACCCTACCGATCTACTCAATATCGAATCCCAATTCAGCGATTCCGAACTCGAGGTGCGGGATCGCGTGGCCGACTTCGTCGACCGTCGGATCCGTCCCAACATTGCCGATTGGTTCGACCAAGCCGTTCTGCCGACCGAGTTGCTGCCTGAGATGGCTGAGCTCGGCCTGTTCGGGATGCATCTCAAGGGTTATGGCTGTGCTGGGCGTTCCGCTGTTGAATATGGCCTTGCCATGCAGGAAATGGAAGCCGGTGACGCAGGTCTGCGGACGGTCGTCTCCGTCCAGGGTTCACTTGCGATGTCGGCGATCTACAAGAATGGGTCGGAGGAGCAGAAACACAAGTGGCTGCCCAAGATGGCGTCGGGCGAGGTCATCGGCTGTTTTGGCCTGACGGAACCCACGGCGGGTTCGGACCCGGGGTCCATGCTGACCAACGCCCACAAAGAAGGCGACGAGTGGGTCCTCAACGGACACAAACGCTGGATCGGTTTGGCGACTATAGCCGGGGTTGCAATCGTGTGGGCGAAGGTTCCGGAAGAGGACTCGGGAACTTCCGGGCATGGGAAAGATGGTCAGGTTGTGCGCGGTTTCATCGTTCCGACCGACACCCCAGGATTCAACGCGGTTCCTATCACACAGAAGCTTTCAATGCGGGCATCTCTGCAATGCACGATCGACTTCGATAACGTTCGTCTTCCCGCGGATGCTATTCTGCCCGAGAATCCGGGGCTGCGCGGCCCCTTCGCGTGCCTGACCGAGGCGAGATACGGAATTATTTGGGGAGCCATGGGCTCCGCCCGGGACTCGGTCGAAGCCGCTCTGTCCTACTCGCAGGAACGGTTGCAGTTCGACCGCCCCCTGAGCTCCTATCAGCTCACGCAGAAAAAGCTCGTGGACATGTCGCTCGAGATCAGCAAGGGGCAATTGCTGGCCCTGAGAATCGGGCGGGCCAAGGACGAAGGGTCTTTGGAAAACCACATGATTTCTGTGGGAAAACTCAACAATGCACGGGCCGCGATCGAGATCTGCCGTGAAGCCAGGACCATCCTGGGAGGCAACGGGATCACGGGAGATTACCCGCCGCTCAGGCACGCCAACAACCTCGAATCGGTGCGTACCTATGAGGGGACGGACGAGGTGCACACCTTGATCCTGGGACAGAAGCTCACCGGCCAGAGTGCTTTCCGGTAGGCCTTGGAGGCGTACGTCATGCGCGAAGTCCGGCCATCCGATACGCTCAACACCGCTCAAGGTGCGTAAACTTTCCCTCAGGACCGCGAGGCGTCGGCGCTACGACGAACCGCCCGCACAACGCTAATAGAGGAGAACGAGCTTGGCTGAGGACGACCGCAGGGATTCATATCGCGGGGATAGCCGCAACCGGAACCGAGGGTCCGAGCGCGGCAGCTTTGATCGCAAGGGCGGCAACAACTATCGCGGTCGCGACGGCGGACGAGACGGTGACCGCGAACGTCGCTTCAACGATCGCAAGCCCTACGACCGCTCCGATCGGGACCCGCGCCGTCGAGATCAGGATCCTCGTGGCCGCTTCGAGCGGGACCAAAGGGATCAGAAACCGGCACGTGAGGGTTACCGCCCCGCCCGTCCCAAGGCCCCGGAAATCGATGAAGAAGTCACCGGGCGCGAACTCGACAAAGCCGTTCTCCGCGAACTGCACGTCCTTGAGAAGGACAACGCCGAAACCGTGGGCAAGCACTTGGTGATGGCAAGTCAGTACCTCGAGGTGGACCCCGAATTCGCTCTCGAACATGCGCAGGCCGCGGTTCGTCGCGGAGGGCGTGTGGCCGCGGTGCGTGAAGCCGCAGCGATCGCAGCCTACGTAGCGGAACAGTTCGACGTTGCGCTGCGCGAATTGCGGACTCACCGGCGCATGACCGGATCCAACGAGCACATCGCATTGATTGTCGACGCCGAGCGCGCTCTGGGCCGGATCGACAAAGCGCTCGAAACATCGCAGGACCCCAGCCTGACGGACCTGACGGGGGCGCAGAAGGCAGAACTGGCCATGGTTGTCTCCGGAATCTATCGGGACAAGGGCGAGCTGCAGAAGGCCAAGGCCGCCCTCGAGATTCCCGAGCTCAACCGCAAGAAAGCTTTTTCCTACAGCCCCCGCCTGTTCAGCGCATACGCCGACCTTCTGGAGGAGATGGGGCAGGCCAAGGAAGCCAACTCGTGGGCCCGTCTGGCCACCATCGCCGAAGCGGCCTTGGGCCAAGGCCAGTTCGAAGAACCCGAAATCTACGAGATTGAGGTCCTGCCGGACGAAGAACCCGCTGCGCAAGATCCTCGCTCGGATGAGGAAGGAGTTGACCTGGCCGAAGCCATGATCGAGCAGAACGAGACCTCGGCACCGGGCCCCAGCGACGAGTTGTCCTCCCCGGACCACGAGGAACTGACCCCCGCGGGTGGGCCCAACCGCGATCCGGAGGCGGTGGAAGAGGTCAGAGACGAATCCGTTGAGGACGGGGACGTCGTGGAGGAAGACGTGACCGGACAGGACCCGGAGACCGAAGCCGTTCAGGAACGCCGAGGAGAGGATGACTAGCCTGTCCATGAGTGCACTGATTTCCAGTTTTGACGCCATCCTGTCCGACTTGGACGGTGTGGTCTATGCCGGCCCCCATCCGATCGACGGCGCTGTGGATTCCCTTAACCGCGCTGAGACCGAGGGGGTGTCTGTCGCCTACGTGACCAACAATGCGTCTCGCTCCGTCGAGGCCGTGGCCGAACATCTGAACTCGCTCGGGTTAACGACCGATGGCGAACACGTGGTGAGTTCGGCTCAGTCGGCGGCCCAGTTGGCCGTTGATCAATTGCCCGACGGAGCCACCGTAGGTATCTGTGGTTCCGAGGCTCTGGCCGAGTGCGCGCGGGCTGCGGGGCTGAAAGCCGTTGGGTTGGACGAGTCGCCCCAGGCTGTCCTGCAGGGTTTCGACCCCGGCCTCGGATGGCAAGACCTCGCGAATGCCGCTTATGCGTTGGCTTCTGACGAGGTTCTGTGGATTGTGTCCAATACGGACATGACGATTCCGAAGGAGCGTGGGATTGCACCAGGCAACGGGACTTTGGTTCACGCTGTTTCCGTGGCCACTCGTCGGGAGCCTTTCGTCGCAGGCAAGCCGGGGGCGAAGATTTTCCAAACTATCGTCGATCGGCTGGGAGTCGAGCGACCCGTCGTGGTCGGGGACCGGCTGGATACGGATATTTTCGGGGCCCACCAGGCAGGGTTGCCCAGCATTGCGGTGATGACCGGAGTCCAAAGCATGGAAGACCTGGTCAACGCCCGTACCGCGGAGCGGCCTACCTATGTGCTGAGCAACCTTCGTGAACTGTTCGAGGAATACCGCAACCCCCAGATCGAGGTACGAGGCCACAGCGCGGTCGCCGTGATCGACGACGTCGCACGTGCCGTCGCGGAGGGGGCGACCCTGCGTATCGAGACGACCGCGGGTTCAACTCAGCTCCTTGCCTGGCGAACCGCCATGGCCGCGTGGTGGACCGCGCACCCGGACGAGGCAACCGCAACCCGCGCGGAGATCCAGTGGGCATGAGCGAGTGGACCGAGCAGACGAACCCGGAGAACCCCGAAGGGACGGATTCCGACCCTCACGATTCCGTAGGGGAGCAGGAGCGCGAATCCGGGGCCGATCAACGAAGCGCAGAGAGACTCGAGCAGCAGACCGCCTCCCTTGATGCATTCGCTCGGAACGGGACCCCGGAAAACCTGGGGGCGATCCTGGATGCGCTCGACGATGCCCCGGCAGAGGAACACGCCGTGATCTTCGATCGGTTGCACAATGAACTCCGGCGACTCCTCGATCAGGACCCGTCGGCCTTGCCGCAGGGTTTGGTCGACAATTTTTCCGCTCGGGATTCCGATACGGAAGAAGACGACGCCTCGGAAAAGTTCGCGTGAGACTGGATCGCCAGCTCGTTGACCGGGGAGACGCACACTCGCGCACGGTGGCCGCGAGGTTGATCGCAGAGGGACGGGTTTCGGTCAACGGAACGGTCGTCGTCAAAGCTTCGCACGACGTCCAGCCCGAAGATGAAGTCCTCGTGGCCCTGGGCGCCGGCCCTCAATACGTGAGCCGTGCCGGGCACAAACTGGCCGGTGCGCTCGCGGCGTTTCCAAGCATCGTTGTCCAGGGACGTCGGTGTCTTGATGCGGGTGCTTCGACCGGCGGATTCACGCAGGTCCTGTTGGAAGCGGGCGCGAGCCACGTAGCCGCGGTCGACGTAGGGCACGGCCAGCTGAATCCGCTCATTCGGGATGACCCGCGGGTGGAGCCCATCGAAGGCCTGAACGTCCGGAATTTGCGGCCCGAGCACATCGGAGGTCAAGTCGATCTGACCGTGGGTGATCTCTCTTTCATCTCATTGACCCTGGTCATTCAGCCATTGGCCGATGCAACCGTTTGGGGCGGTGAATTGATCCTGATGGTCAAACCGCAATTCGAGGTCGGCAAATCGAAACTCGGCAAAGGCGGTGTCGTCCGCAACGACACGGATCGTGCGGCCGCGATCCAGAAAGTGCGTGACTGCGCGCTCGAAGCGGGGTTGGATATTGCCGGTGAGCAGCCCTCGCAATTGCCCGGCCAGGACGGCAACCGCGAATATTTCTTGCATCTGAGGAAGCCAGCCTTGGGGGAGAAGGCCCGGGGAGTCTCTGGGACGAATCTGAGTGCTGGGGCCGATATGAGCTTAAAGTGTCAGGACCGTCGCCTAATGTAGAACTACGGATTCTCCCACGAGAGCCATACCCGTCTCGATCGGAAGGCACACAATATATGAGTCGCAAGATCCTCTTATTCGCGCACACAGGCCGCGCGGAAGCCACCGCCGCAGCGACTCAGGCATGTGTTCGGCTCAGGGAGGCGGGTCTGATACCGGTGATGAGCCGCAGGGACCTGGAAATCCTTCGGGGGACCGAGGCCGAATCCGTGGGGGTCCAGGTCATCAATGAGAACGTCGCCCTCGATGACATCGAGCTCGGCGTGGTTCTGGGCGGAGACGGTTCCATTCTGCGCGCCGCAGAAATCATTCGGCACACGAATATCCCACTGATTGGCGTGAACCTGGGACACGTCGGTTTTCTGGCGGAATCCGAGCGCAGCGACCTCGATGAGGCCGTGGACCACATTGTCAACAGGACCTATACGGTTGAAGAACGCATGGCGATCGACGTCCTGGTGTGGAGCCGAGGCCAGGTTCTGACCCATACCTGGGCCCTCAACGAAGCCTCGATCGAAAAGGGCAACCGCGAGAAAATGGTTGAGGTGGTGATCGAAGTCGACGGTCGTCCCTTGAGCACCTTCGGGTGTGACGGTGTCGTGCTGGCCACTCCCACGGGCTCGACAGCGTACGCGTTCTCCGGAGGCGGACCGATCGTCTGGCCCGAGGTCGAGGCCATGCTGATGGTTCCTTTGAGCGCCCATGCCCTGTTCGCTCGGCCG
This sequence comes from Kocuria sp. TGY1127_2, assembly GCF_013394385.1. NCBI lineage: Bacteria > Bacillati > Actinomycetota > Actinomycetes > Micrococcales > Micrococcaceae > Kocuria > Kocuria sp. TGY1127_2. The sequence continues at coordinate 1,985,849 of NZ_AP022834.1, read as the reverse complement.
CTCGTGACGGCTCCTTCATCGACCATGGCCGTGGAACTCTTGCCGACCAACGGACATTTCGGGGTCCTGTGGTGTGACGGCCGTCGCACGACCGAGCTTCCTCCGGGATCCCGGATCGAGGTCCGTCGTTCGGAGAAGCCCGTTCGGCTGGCCCGGATTCACCCGGCACCGTTCTCGGAACGTTTGGTCAAGAAATTCGATCTTCCGACCCGCGGTTGGCGGGGACCGGTACGGCGTCACGGCACATACCCCGAGCAGGAGGAGGCTCAAGGATCATGATCGAAGAGATTCACATTCGCGATCTGGGCGTCATTACCGATGCGACCTTGCCCCTGGGCCCGGGCCTGACGGTTCTGACCGGCGAGACCGGCGCAGGCAAGACCATGGTCGTCACGGCCCTCGGCATGCTACTGGGCGCGCGCTCCGACGCCGCAGCGGTACGCTCGGGAGCCAAATCAGCGTTATCCCAGGCCGTCGTGAGACTTCCGGTCGGACACGCGGCGCTCGCCCTCACCGAGGACGCGGGGGGAGAGGCCCACACCATCGAGGCGGATGCGTTCGCCGACAAATTGCCTCACGAACTAATCCTTTCCCGGACGGTCAATGCCTCAGGTCGTTCTCGGGCGACCATTGGAGGGGCCGCCGCGCCGATCGGGGTGTTGTCCCGTGTGGGCGAGACCTTGGTGGCCGTACACGGTCAGACGGACCAGTTACGTCTTCGATCTGCCGAGGCACAACGCACCGCGCTGGACTCCTACGCCGGGCCCAAACTTGCCGAGGCTCTCGAGACGTATCGTTCGAATTACGAGGAGTACCGGTCCTCGGCGCGAGAGCTCCGGGAGGTCAGGGAAAATGCTCGTGCTCGAGCCTTCGAGGCGCAAAGTCTGAGTCAGGCTCTCAAGGAGATCGACAGCGTCAAACCCCGGCCCGGGGAAGAAGAAGCCCTCGACGCGGAATCTGCCAGGCTGACCAACGTCGAGCAACTGCGGACCGCCGCCGAGACTGCTCAATCCGCTCTGGTCGGCGGACACGATGCTGACCTCGAAGCTGTCACGGTCTCCGTCCTTTTGGACTCCGCTCATCGAGCGCTGGCCCAGGAGGCGGACGAGGATGCGGCCCTCGCGGCCTTGACCAAAAGAGTCCGTGAACTCATGATTCAGGCCGCGGACATCGGCGAAGAGCTTTCGGGGTATCTATCGGACCTGAACGCCGAGGGCCCGGGGCGACTGGGAGAGGTAGAGTCGAGGCGCTCCGCGCTGAAGAAGCTGACCCGCAAGTATGGGGCCGACATCGCAGAGGTTCTTCAGTGGGCCGAGACCAACAGGGCACGTTTGGAACAGCTGACCGATGATCCCGCGCGCTCGGAGGCCCTAGAGGAGAAGCTCAGGACCCTCCGCCGGGATATGGAGCAGCAGTCGCTCGAACTCATGGAATTGAGACGGGGTGCGGCCAAGAAACTGGCCAAGGCGGTCTCTTCCGAGCTGAAAGCTTTGGCCATGCCGAACGCGTCCCTCGTCGTGGAGGTTTCCGAGGCGGAGAAATTCGGCCCCGACGGCAAAGACGTCATCGCCTTCAAGCTGGCTCCTCATGAAGGTGCCAGCCCCAGGCCGCTCGGTAAGGGAGCTTCAGGCGGCGAGCTTTCTCGTGTGATGCTCGCTCTCGAGGTCGTCCTGGCCGAGGTCGACCCCGTCCCGACTTTCATTTTCGACGAGGTCGACGCCGGCGTTGGTGGCAAAGCGGCGGTGGAGATCGGAAAGCGGCTCTCGCACCTCGCTCAACACGTCCAAGTCTTGGTGGTCACGCACTTGCCGCAGGTTGCGGCCTATGCGGATCGTCACGTACTCGTCCTGAAATCCAAAGACTCAACTGTGAGTGAAGTCAACGTGCTGAATGCTGAAGAGCGGACCATCGAGTTGGCTCGTATGCTGGCCGGCCACGAGGATTCGGAGGCGGCGAGGGCTCACGCGAAGGAACTTCTGCAGGACGCCGAGCAGCTGTCATAACCCAAACCCGCTCATGCGCAGGCGGCCGGCGGACAAGATTCCACGGTTCGCGGCGACCCTCTCGTGATAGGCTTGAATTCCGTGGTGAACGATACTCAGACATCCCCGGCAACTTCCCAAAACGACGAAAAAATAACCCGCCAGATCTTCGTGACGGGCGGTGTCGCATCGTCCTTGGGAAAGGGCCTGACGGCATCAAGCCTTGGTCGCCTCCTGCGGTCCCGTGGTCTTTCCGTGACCATGCAGAAACTGGATCCTTATCTCAACGTGGATCCGGGAACCATGAATCCCTTCCAGCACGGCGAGGTCTTCGTCACCGACGATGGCGCCGAGACGGACTTGGACATTGGGCATTATGAGCGGTTCCTCGACGAAAACCTGGACGCTTCCGCCAACGTGACCACGGGTCAGGTCTACTCGACCGTGATTGCCAAGGAGCGCCGCGGCGAATACCTTGGGGACACGGTTCAGGTCATCCCTCACATCACGGATGAGATCAAATCTCGTATGCGGCGCCGAGCCACGGGTACGCCCGAGGCTCCCGACGTCATCATCACTGAGATCGGTGGCACCGTCGGCGACATCGAATCCCAGCCCTTCCTCGAAGCGGCCCGTCAGGTACGCAGGGACGTCGGACGCAAGAACGTTTTCTTCCTGCACGTTTCTTTGATCCCGTACATCGGGCCCTCGGGGGAGCTCAAGACAAAGCCGACCCAACATTCGGTTGCGGCGCTGCGCGGACTGGGCATCATTCCCGACGCTCTGGTGCTGCGTTGCGTCCAGGACATCCCGGAGCCGCTCAAGGCCAAGGTCGGCGGCGCGTGCGACGTCGATACCGAGGCCGTGATTTCGTGCCCGGACGCACCGAGTATCTATGACATCCCCAAAACCCTGTTCAACCAGGGTTTGGATTCTTACGTTCTCGATTACCTCGGTCTGGAGTGCGCCGAAGCCGATTTCGAGGAGTGGGACAAGCTCCTGAAGGTCGTTCACGAGCCGACCCACGAGGTCACGATCGGTCTTGTCGGAAAATACATCGACCTCCCGGACGCCTACCTTTCGGTATCCGAGGCTTTGCGAGCGGGCGGTTTTGCCAATGACGCCAAGGTCAAACTCAAGTGGATCGCTTCGGATCTGTGCTCGCAGCCCGAAGGGGCGGCCCACCAGTTGGGAGACGTCGACGCGATCTGCGTTCCCGGAGGCTTCGGGATTCGAGGTTTGGAAGGCAAACTCGGTGCACTGAAGTATGCCCGGGAAAATTCAATCCCCGCGCTGGGTCTTTGCCTCGGGCTACAGTGCATGGTCATTGAGTACGCGCGGAATGTGGTCGGGCTCGAGGACGCTTCCTCAACGGAATTCGATCCGGAAACGTCGACGCCGATCATCGCGACCATGGAAGAACAGAAGCAGTTCGTCGAGGGTGCCGGAGACCTGGGTGGCACGATGCGTCTGGGTCTCTACCTGGCCAAGTTGGTTGAGGGTTCGGTCACGGCCGGAGCATATGCGGCAACCGAGGTCGAGGAGCGCCACCGCCACCGGTACGAGGTCAACAATGCTTATCGCGAAGACCTCGAGAAAGCCGGCCTGGTCATTTCCGGCACGAGCCCGGACGGGCGTCTGGTCGAGTTCGTTGAGCTTCCCGCTTCCGAACATCCGTTTTATGTCTCGACGCAGGCCCACCCCGAGCTGCTTTCTCGTCCGACGCGTTCCCACCCGCTGTTCAGGGGGCTCGTTGCGGCGGCCCTCGAACGAACCAAGTAGGCCGGCCCGCAAAAGCAAAGAACCGCCGTCTCCCGGGCACGGGATGACGGCGGTCCTTCCTCGTGCAGTTTCAGGCTTGGTTGAGGGCCGCGAACTGTTCCACGTCCACGATGCGGTCACAGAACTCAGCGACCGTAGGGTCATGGGTTGCGATAACGGCACACGACCCCTGGTCTGTCAGCCGACGGATGCACCTCAAGATCACGTGTCCGTTCGCCGAGTCCAGGGAGCCTGTGGGCTCATCCGCAAGGATCAGCGAAGGCCTCTTGACCAGGACCGCTGCCAGAGCAACCCTCTGCTGTTCGCCCCCGGACAGGCGGTAGACCTTGCCCTTCTCCCTGCCCGCCAGACCGAGATCTCTCAGCACTGTTGAAATATCCGAGGTGACGGGTCGGCGTTTTCGGGGCATGCTTCGGAGCGGATCGACGATATCCTTCTCGACCGATTCCAATTCGACGAGGGCGAAATTCTGGAATAAGTATCCGAGGTGATCCCTCCGAAACCGGCGTCTGACAGCCCTTGAGGCGGGGTGCACGCCGATGTCACCGATCGTGACGGGCCGGGTCAGCGCTCCCCTGCAGTTGAGCAGCGTCGTCTTCCTGGAGCCCGATGGGGCCACGATCGCGACCATTTCGTGTGGTTCGGCCAATATCTCGAGTCCGTCCAAGATGAGCCTCCCGCCGAGTTCCATGTGCGCGGACTCGACTCGAAGGCAGGAGCTTACTGAATTCTTCCTCTCTCTTGAATGGCACGGCGAGCGAAGATAACGATCCCGCCACTTGAGAGCAGGAGGACGACGGCGCCCACAATCAGACCCGCTGCTGACATGATTTCGATGTACGTTCTGACTTCCGCGGATGACTTTGCAATGAGGGCCATGGGATCCATGGCGTGCTGAATCAGGAGCCAGGTAAAAATGGGTATCGAGAGCCACACGGCCCCCAACCCGGAGAGGGCAGGCCACGCAGCCATGAGCGGACGCCAACCGAAGAGCTGTCTTCGGAAGAGCTGGTCCTTGCGGGCCGCGGCGTAGGTCGCTGCGAAGGCCAGACATGAGAACGCGACCAGCACAGCGTAGACCACGATCGCGAAACCCGTGGCTTGAAGGTTCACGATCGTCAGTTTGAGTGCGTGTGCCTGATGGGCCAACCCTGGCGACATCGGCGCGACGTAGTGTTCCGCCGCGGACCCGCGTAGCCGGCCTGCCGCGGCCTCACTGTCTTCCAGGAGGACGCCGCCGAGGGTCACCCACGAAGTGAGCGGACTGGGGTCGTCGATCAGGACCTGATCTGGCACGACCACCACGATGGGGTTTTCGGCGAATTCGCGTTTGAAATTGTCCAAATCCCCATGGGTGAAGACTTCGCCCGTCGTATCGGTGGCCGAAATTTTTAGGTTTTGCAGATCCACACCGGGAATAAGAGCATCCGCTGTCAGGTCCTCGGACGGTGCGCCGCGGGGTATGAAGGCCTGGGTCGTCTTCGACCGTTCCACGTCCTCGACCACGATGCGATCGGATACCCCCTGGATTTCGTGATACCTAAGGTATTTTGGGTTGACGTAGACGATCGGGTAGCTGGACTCGACGACGGCATCGGCATTCTCATCCCGTTGCCTGACATCCGAGTAGCTGATGATGACGTTCCTTTGCTGAAGCTCCGAGGCCAGCCAATCCTTAATGGGCTTGTCCTCGGCTTCGCTCCAGGTAGACCCTGCGACGGGAAGAAAAGCGGCCATGGGCGTTGCCTGCCATCGCTCATGGGCTCGGCGGTGCGAGTCCGCGAGACCATAGTCCTCGGACCAGGAACTGATCGATGCGAGAAGAAGTACTACGCAGCTGACTTCGAGGAGGCAGAGCAGCGCGTACAACGATCTGACGGGTCTCTTACCGGTCAACGTGGCAGGAACCGGAACTCGGCACAATAGCCCCAGCGCGCCGAGCCTGCACGCGAGTGCGGTGGCGATGAAGAGCGCGGTGAATGCGGCGTAAACGGCAAGGTAGATGCCGAATGAGGCGAGCCCGTTGTAGAAGTACAGAGCAACGCCAGCGACTCCGGCGGTGGCCAAGCAAGCCGCAATAAACGGGATCGCCCCGGATCGAAGATCACGACCAAGAATCCGCGAGATTGACCATCCGGCGAGCCGTAGGCGCGCAATTCTCTTGGAATCCACCAAGGTGGTAGTGAAGGAGAAGCACGAAGCCGTGATGAGGCTGGCGGAGAATGCCAACGACAAGGGCGAGCCGGTGTTCCGCTCAAGAACTTCTCTGGGTGAGTAGATTTCGTACTGTTGCACCTTGTATCCAGGTGTGCCGAGCTCATCGGCCAGTCCCTTCATTGACTGGGCATCACCGTAAAGAAAATAGAAGGAACGGGGGTCATTCTCCGAATCATTCCACGGCTTCACGGTGACCACGTATCCCGGGTTGAAGGGAGAATACCCGTTGTCCAAAAGTCTCTTTGAGTGATGCTCGGGATTGGTGATTAGGAGCTGCAATTCCGCCCCGCTGGCGGGCGATTCTGGGTTGTCCAGAAACTTGGCGATATTGAGGTGCCGGGTTCTAGCCTCATCCTTCAGCTTACGGATCAACTCTGGATTGTTCGCCGGAGTTTTGCCCTCCGGATCATTGATATCTGTAGCAATCCACAGAACGTGATTTGCGATAAGAGGCGCATCAGTTTCGCAAATCCAGAGTGGTGCGAAGGAAAAGATGGCCGCCGCCAACGGTGCGAAAAGCAGAGTGAAGAATCTTCGCAGAAAATTCATGGGTGAGCTACTGACAATTTCGATGGACTAGGAGATTTAGCAGTAATTCCAGTACGCTTTGGTGCCTCTACGTGCCCTCGGTGCAGAAGCCATGGCCCATTGTCTGCTGGGCGCGGTGACCCTGACAGTCTTCTTTCCTACCGCCGTGGCACCGTGGCAAGAGTTGGTGTGCCAATAGTTCGACCAGACGTGGTGAATGTCGACGCCGTTCTCCCATTTTCCGCCCCCTGCCCACTGCCACGCGCTTGCCTGTGTGAGCGATCCGACCGCAATGAAAAGGGCTGCGCCGATCGAGCATATTGTTCGTTTCACAATGCGTCTCCTATTCTATGTAAAATCAAAGCGGTGACTGGATTGTAATGCATGAAACGGGAGAGTAGAAGATTCATTTCTGGCGAGTGTAGAAAAGTCGCTTCAAACATAGTTCCATAAGCTATTATTTTGTATTAGATCCCTAGGTCAGCTAAAGGTTTTCTCCTGCCCCGACGGATGCCCCGCACTCGTCCCGTGGAGGGCAACTCCCGGGCGCCCTCGTTCCGGCGGTAGCCTGGTTTCTACGTCATGAATGGGCGTCCACGTCACACATGAATTCATGTACCCCTCGGTGAAAGGATTGAGATCGACCACGCGGTCACAGAACTCAGCGACCGTAGGGTCATGGGTTGCGATAACGGCACACGACCCCTGGTCTGTCAGCCGACGGATGCACCTCAAGATCACGTGTCCGTTCGCCGAGTCCAGGGAGCCTGTGGGCTCATCCGCAAGGATCAGCGAAGGCCTCTTGACCAGGACCGCTGCCAGAGCAACCCTCTGCTGTTCGCCCCCGGACAGGCGGTAGATTTTCTCCTCCTCCCGACCTTTCAAGCCAACATCGCTGAGCGCCTGTGCGATCGTTTCCTTGTCAGGCCGTCGTTTCCGCGGTAGGGCCCGGAGAGGATCCCAAATATTCCGCTGCACGGTCTCGGTCTCTACGAGGGCGAAATTCTGGAATAAGTATCCGAGGTGATCCCTCCGGAACCGGCGGCGGACTGCTGCCGACGCGGGGTAGACCACATCGCCACTGATGGTGAGGCTGCCCGCGTTGAGACGCGATAGGGCTCCGAGACAGTTCAGTAGCGATGTTTTCCCCGACCCGGATCTGCCGACGACTGCAACGATCTCACCGGATTCGGCAGAGAAGTTGAGGTCGCTCCAAATGGTGTGGCCTCCGACGGTGAAGCGTCCAGAGTCTAAGCGGAGATACGAATTCACTGAATTCTCCCTTGTTCTTGGATGACGCGGCGGGCGAAGTAGCTGATGGCGCCGCATGACAGGGCAAAGAGCATGGAACCCCACAGGCACCCTGCGAATGTCATGAACCTGATGTAGGAATCGTTGGTCGCCGAAGACATCCTGACAAGAACCATCGGGTCCTCGGCACGCATGATGAGGGCCCCGGTGAACACGGGTACCGAGCACCACGCGAGCGACTCGGCGATCAGAGCCGTTCTTGCCGCAGAGAACCGTCGCCAACCCGAAAGTTCACGACGCAGCAGGCGATCCTTTTGCGCCGTGCAATAGGCAGCGGCGAAAGCGATACAAGCAAATGCGGCCACGGCCGAATAGACCAGAATCGCGAAACCCGTAAGGTTCAGCTGGGAAAGCGATACTGTGAGCCCATGGGATTGCAGCGCCTGTCCGGGAAGGACCGAGGCAACATAGTGATCCGCTGGGGAAGAATGCAAACGGGGAATCGCCTCGTCCCCATTCAACAGTAAGAGACCCCCTCCGGTGGCCCATGAATACAGAGTATTCGGACTTTTAATCAGTACCTCATCCGGGATATACACCACAATGGGATTTTTAACGAATTGCTCGGTGATACTTTGCACATCTCCATAGGTGAAAACGTCTCCAACCTCCCCCGCGGGCAGAACCCTCGCGTTTTCGACCGAATTTTCAGGGACTCCAACGGGGAGCAAAGACGTTGTAGCCAAATAGCGGGGGTCTATTCCTTCCGGGACGAATGCCAAAATGGTTTCATTGCCGTTTCTTTTACCGGATTCGATTTGTTCCGAGATCCCCTGAATAGTGTGATGTCTCAAGTATTCAGAGTTGATGTAATGGATGGGAACGCTCGATTTCGGAATTCCATTCTCGTCCATATCCTGCTGATACACGTCGGCCTGGCTGACAATCAGGTTCGAGCGGGAGGCTTCTGAGGCCAACCATGTTCCTATGGACTCTTCCGATCCGCCTCCCGATGTCGAACCGGTCACGGGGATAAAGGCGGCGTGGGGGGTCTTGTTCCACTCGTTGTGAGCCCGGACATGCGAAGTCACGAGCCCGTAGTCAGTGAACCATGCGCTGACCGATCCGATGACCAAGAAGATGCACGATACCTGGAGAAGAAACAACAGCGTGTAAATCAACCGTGCGGGTTTTCTTCCTTTGAGTGCCTCGGGCACCGGTAAAAGAGAAAGCAGAGCGAGAGCGAGGAGTCGCGATGCGATGATGCCGGTCAGGTAGACAGCCATAAGCGCGGCACTCACGGCAAGATAGATGTCGAATGAGGCGAGCTCGTTGTAGAACCAGAGTGCAATGCCGGCGGCGCCAAAGACGCCGAGGGCGCCTACCCCGCACGGAAGGACCCCGTCGCGAATATCTTGAATGACTATGCGCCACACGGGCCATCCCGCGAGTCTGAATCGAGCATTCTTCTTGGACTGGGCGATTGATGCCGCGAAAGTTGTACAGAATACCGCGACCAAGGACGATAAGAGTGCAAGAGTCAAGGGCGAGAGCCCGTAGACCCTGACAATATTCGACGGCGAATACAGCGCGAATTGGGTGATCGTGTACTCGGGTCTTTGCAAGGAGTCGGCCAGCCCTCGGATCGAGGCGCGGTCGCCGAAAAGCAAATAGTATGCGCGCGGATCCTCTGCCCGGGACTTCCACTCCGTCACGTCGACTCGGTAGTCAGGGTTGAAAGAACGGTACCCATCCTCGAGTAGCCGGCGCGAGGAATCATCCGGGTTGGTGACGAGTAGCTGCAGTTCCGCCCCGCTGACGGGCGACCGACGGTTGTCCTGGACCTTGGCAATATTCAGGTGCCTGATCTGGGCTTCTTCCTCGAGTTTTTGCGTAAGCTCAGGATCGGATTCCGGAGTCGAGGCCGCGGTGTCGCCGAGGTTCGTTGCGATCCACAGGACTTGATTCGACCGGATCGGGGAATCTGTCTCAATGCTCCACAACGCGGCGAAAGCGAAAATCGCGGCCATGAGCGGGACGGAAAGAAACACGAAGAATTTTCTCGGAAAATTCATGTTAGCGAAAACCGGGGCCAGAGAACGCATGATGTTCAGCAATGGTCGTAGTAGGCCTTATTGCCTCCCCAAAACTTGCGTTTTGCTGAGGCCTTGGCCCACACGCCTTTGGGTGCGGTCTTGTGGTCCCTCCACTGCCCCACGGCCGTAGCGCCGTGACAACGGCTGGCGTGGAAATAATCCGACCACACGTGGTGAATGTCGACGCCGTTCTCCCATTTCCCGCCCCCTGCCCACTGCCACGCGCTTGCCTGCGTGAGCGATCCGACGGCAATGAGAAGGGCCGCGCTAATTGAGCATATGGTTTGTTTCACAATGGGACACCTTTCATATGTAATATCAAAGCGGCGACATGATCGTAATACATGACACGGCATCGCCGATGACACTTTTCTGGCGAGTGTACGGAAAGTTGTTTCGGAAATAATTACATAAACTATTCTTTTGCGTTAAATCCCCAGGTCAGCAAAAGGTTTTCTCCTGCCCTCGGTGGTGTCCCTCGGAAGGCAACTCCGGGGCGCCCTCGCTCCGGCGGTAGCCTGGGGGCATGACTGCATCCCACGACGAGACCAAGACCCCCAACCTTTCGACCATCGGGCTGCCTCAGGACAGGGTCAATCCGCGCAAGCTCATTTCCCGCGAGACCGCATTCGAGGGCCAGATCTTCGACGTCGTCCGCGAGAGAATCGCACTCACCGAAGGCGGCCACGAGCTCGTCCGCGATTACATGCGGCACCCCGGCGCCGTCGCGATTGCCGCCCTCAACGAGGACAACGAAATCCTCTTGATCAACCAGTACCGCCAGCCGGTGGAAATGAACATGTGGGAGATCCCCGCGGGCCTCCTCGACGTCGAGGGCGAATCTCCTTTCGCCGCGGCCCAGCGCGAGCTCGCGGAAGAGACCGACCTCAAAGCATCGACCTGGCACACTCTCGCCGAATTCAACAATTCGCCGGGATGTTCCACCGAAGCGAACCGTATTTTCCTAGCCCGCGGAATCGACGACGTCGCGGAAAAGGATCTGACCGAGCGCACAGACGAGGAGGCAGAGATCGTGAAGAGATGGTTTCCCATAGAAGAAGCCGCCAGCGCCGTACTGTCCACTGGTCTGCACTCACCGACGGCCAATATCGCAATCCTCGCGGCCTGGGCGAGTATTCAACGCGACCACGCCGATCTGCGTGACCCGGAAGAGCCCTGGCCGGCACACAAAAACCTGCGTGAGTCGAATTCCGGTGAGTGAGCAGGAACTCCCAACGGGCCTCGATCGTCCCGTCCGTCGCTATCTCCAACATCTCACCGTGGAACGCGGGCTGTCAGACAACACGCTGACCTCGTACCGCCGTGACATCGACCGGTACCTGAGCTTCCTCGTCAGTCAGCGGCACGTGAGGGAACCTCGTGACATCACCACGGAGGACGTGCGGGATTACGTCCAATACCTGGCCCGCCCCAAGACCGACGGCGGATGCGGTCTTTCGACCCGCAGCGTTGCACGTGGCGTCGTCTCGGCCAGGGGCATGCACAAATTCTGGTTAATCGAGGGCCTTGCGGAGCACGACCCCGCCGATACCGTCACACCGCCCAGTGCAGGGGAGCGCCTTCCCAAGGCATTGCCGGTCGAAACCGTGACCAGAATACTTGAGGCCCCCGACCGGGAAACGCCTGCTGGGCTTCGCGACGCCGCACTCCTGGAATTCCTGTACTCGACGGGCGCACGAATCTCGGAGAGCATCGGCGTCGACCGGGACGACCTGTCCTCAGATTTCGGCCCGGACGGCCGCGATGTCCGGAGGGATCCGAACGGCGACCCTGTGGCGGGCGGCGTCGTGCGCTTGCTCGGCAAAGGGGGAAAAGAGCGTCTTGTGCCGGTGGGCTCCTACGCGCACGAGGCCATATCCGCTTACCTTGTGCGAGCCCGTCCGCTCTTTGCTTCCAAAGGAAAGGGCACTCCCGCGCTCTTCCTCAACGCGCGCGGAGGGCGCCTGACCAGGCAAGGAGCCTGGCTCGTTCTCAAGAAGGCCGCCGAACGTGCACATATCACCGCCGAGCTGTCCCCTCACACGCTTCGGCACTCCTTCGCGACGCACCTGATCGAAGGCGGCGCGGACATTCGGGTAGTCCAAGAGTTGCTCGGCCACTCATCGCTGACCACCACGCAGATATATACCAAGGTCACCGCCGACACCCTCCGCGAGGTATTCCTCACGAGCCATCCGCGCGCACTCGGCTAGGGGCTACGCCAAACGGCCTCTAGGCGAGTGAGATCGCTCAGGGGCCGTTGCTGCCGTCGGTACTTCAGCGGGAGAGCGGAACGGACGCCTCATCTGAGGCCACGCGGAAGGCGAAGGACTCTTTCAGGTACAGATTGACGTTCTCCGAATCGTGAGAGTCATAACCGATCGACAGGTCGACTCCCAGGTGCAGTTCGAAGTCTCCGCCGCGCTCGCTGAGCACGAGTGCTCCATTCAGAGCGGGAGCCCAGATGATTTTGCCCTCGTCCTTGAGCACGCGCTGAATGTGTTCGAGGATTGGGTAACCGTGGTCCGTTGTCTCGGAAATCTTGGTGTACAGCTCAGCGGAAACGACCAGGGTGTACGGGCCTTCGACGCCGACCAATCGCAACCTCGTCAAGGCCTGCGCAACCGCTTCGGGGAACTCCCGGACTTCGTCAGGAATTGAGATCGATTCGTTGGAACTGGAATCGACCAGGCCCGTCATCCCCAAGGAATCGTTGCCGTGGAACACCACGGTATCCTCGGCCGCGGCAACCGTGGTCGCGGCGTCCTTGACCGGCTGCCAGTCGGAATCGACGGAGCCACGGAGGACGTCGTCGACCGCGGAACGCGTGACCGTGAACGGAACCTTGACCTCGAGAACGGGAATGATCTCCCGGCTGACGGTCTGGGCCCCGGGAACAATGTCACGGCTGTGCTTGAGATGCCCCGTCCCAAGCGAAGAAAACTCGGCTCCTTTAGCCTCGGGCATGTCGACGACGCGGCGGCCGGCGATATTGCGTTTGAACGTGCGGGCGGCCTCTTCCTCGATTTCGGCCCAGGCCGCCGAGGAGACGGGTGCGAGTTCGCGGTGAAGATTGTTGACGGTCATGACTTCTCCTTCCAGCACCGGTTCCTTCCGGTGCAGCACCCGCCCTTCGGCAGGCGTTCGAGGGTGTGATGAGGTGGTCAGTCTTTGAGGCTCCCGATATTCAGGCTCGCGGGTGCGTTGTCTTCCGAAAATTCAGTGCCGGATTCAGGGGCGGGCTCCTCGACGTAGTCCTGCTGTTCCTCGCCAGCCGCTTCGGCGAGGGAATCTATCTCGTCGAGCAGGTCGATGCTCGGAATGAAGAACAAAGCGCCCGTCTCGGCGGTGGAGAAGTCGAGGATTCTGTCGTAGTTTCCGGGAGGGTCACCGAGAAACATATTCTGCAGCATCTGCTCCGTCACAGCCGGGTCCTTGGCATAGCCAATGAAATAGGTCCCCATGTTCCCGCTGGTGAAATCCCCGAACGCCATATTGAATCGGAGAATGTCCAGGTCGTTGCCGTCCTCGTCGCTCACATCGTTCAAAGCCAGGTGGGAGTTGGTGGGCTTGACGTCGTCCGAGAACTCGACGTCGTCCGATTTGGTGCGCCCGATGACCCGTTCCTGTTCTTCGACGCTGATCGAATTCCAGGCCTGCAAGTCGTGCAGGTACTTCTGGACGTGGACGTAACTTCCGCCGTTGAACTGGGGGTCGTCGTCGATGAGGACCGTGTCGTACGCGTCTCGGCCTTCCGGGTTTTCGGTGCCGTCTACGAATCCCAGCAGATCCCGCTCATCGAAGTACTTGAAGGACTGGACCTCGTCTTCGATCACGGTGTGATTCCCCAACCGATTCATGAGTAGCCGAGCTAGTTCGAAGCACATATCCGGTGTCGCTCCACGAATATGGAACAAGAGATCACCGGGTGTGGAGGGCGCCTGATGCGGGTCACCGTCGAGCGCTTCGAAAGGATGAAGATGCGCGGGTCTGGAAGCACCGGGGAAAAGACGATCCCAAGCGCGCGATCCGATACCGACGACGTTGAGAAGATCCTTGTCCGGATACCGGAAACCTACCGATCTTGTCAGCCCGGAAATCTCAGGTAGAAGGTCCCGTACGGCGTCTTCCGAGCCGCGATTGATGGTCAGGGTCAGAAAGATCGCGGTTTTGGGCGGCCGGGCGACGATTTTCTGGGTCACCATGAACGGATCACTCTCCTCACTGTGTGTGCCCTCACTCTAAACCCGTTGGGGTCGAACCCTCGATCAAAACCCCGCCTGACCTTGATCAACGCCCAGTCCGCGGGCGGTCGACGATGCAATAAGCCGCGGTGCGCACGCAAGACACGAAGATCTCGCATGCGCGCCACGGCTCTCCTCACACCCGGTCGTGCGGTTCAGCCCATCACTTCTCGACGTGGCGTTCGTTCGGGCCGTTGTAATCGGACAGCGGGCGAATCAACGAGTTGTCGGCCAGCTGTTCCATCACATGTGCCGTCCAGCCTGTCATGCGAGCCGCCACGAAAAGTGGGGTGAAGGTCTGGGTATCAAAACCCATGAGGTGGTAGGTCGGCCCAGCCGGGTAGTCAAGATTGGGTTTGATGCCTTTGGCCTCGTCCATGGAGTGGGCGAGACCGTTGTACAAGCCGAGCATTTCCTCTCGACCGAAGTACTTGATCATGTCGGTCATGGCGTCCTGCATCGTGGGAACGCGAGAATCGCCGTTCTTGTACACGCGGTGGCCGAATCCCATGACCTTCTTCTTCTGGGCCAGTGCGTCGTCCATCCATTCCTTCGCGCGCTTCTCGGCGTCCTCTTCGGACTCGTCCTTGCGAATGCCGATCTCGTCGAAGGTGTGCATGACCGCCTCGTTCGCACCGCCGTGCAACGGTCCCTTGAGGGCGCCGATCGCTCCGGTGATGGCCGAGTGGAGGTCGGACAGCGACGAGGCGATCGTCCGCGCGGTGAACGTCGAGCAATTGAACGAGTGCTCGGCGTACAAGACCATGGATACCTGGAACGCCTTCTTGACTTCCGCGGCGGGGACTTCGCCGAAGGTCATGTAAAGGAAGTTGTCACAGTAATCCAGGTCTGCGCGCGGCGCGATGAGCTCTTCTCCGCGTCGGCGCCGCTGATCGTATGCGACGACGGCTGGCATGACGGCGAAAAGCTTTTTCGACTTCTCAAGATTGGCTTCCTTGGAATCCTCTTCCGAGACAGGATCCTGTGCGCCCATCACGGACACCGCGGTGCGGCAGACGTCCATGGGATGACAATTCGTGGGCAGTGCGTCTATCACGGCTTTGAGCTCGGGGGAGAGCTCCCGGTGGGAGGCTTCGAATTTCTTGAATTCCTCGAGCTCTTCGGCGCCCGGCAACTCTCCGGTCCACAGGAGCAGAGCAACCTCTTCGAAAGAGCATTTCTCGGCAAGTTCCTGCACCGGGTAGCCCCGGTACAAGAGCGAATTGGAATCCGGGTTGACCTTGGAAATCGCGGTTACGTCCGCGACGACGCCGGCCAGACCCTTCTTGATGTCGTCCTGAGTGGTCATGTGATTCTCCTTCGAATCGGATCGCCTGTGATGTGCAGGTGCGTTACGGCTACTGGAACCGTTCAGGCACCTCGAAATTGAAAATGCCAGTGTCGAATGTGTTGTAGGCCTCATAGTCGACCAGATCGTAGAGCCGTTGTCTGGTCAGCATCTCATCGACGGAAGCCTCTTGGGTACCATGACGGTCGATATCCTCGAGGACCCGCTCCATCGCGCCCAAAGAACTGCGGAGCAGCGTCACGGGGTAAATGATCAGATCGACACCCGCATTGCCGAGTTCTTCCGTCGTATACAACTTGGACTTGCCGAACTCCGTCATATTCGCCAGGACCGGTACGTCCACGGCGTTCCGCACGGCCTCAAATTCGCCAAGGTCCTTCATGGCTTCAGGGAAGATCGCGTCCGCACCGGCGTTGACGAGAGCTTTCATACGATCGATCGCAGCATCCAGACCTTCCACCCCGCGAAGATCGGTTCTGGCCATGATCAGGAAGTTCTCATCCCGGCGTGCTTCCGCGGCGGCACGAATGCGCTTGACCGCGGTGTCCTCGTCGACGATGTTCTTGTTGTCGAGGTGCCCGCATCGCTTGGGGTTGAACTGGTCCTCGATGTGGCAACCCGCCAGGCCCGCGTCCTCGAGTTCCTGGACTGTCCGAGCGACGTTCATGGGTTCTCCAAAGCCGGTATCGGCGTCGACGATGGCCGGCAGATTGGTCATGCGAGCGATCTGGCCCGCCCGATGGGCAACCTCGCTGAGGGTCGTCAGCCCGATATCCGGGAAGCCCAGCTCATTGGCGAGAACCGCTCCGGAAATGTAGACGCCGTCGAAGCCCTTTTCTTCGATCAATCTGGCCGAGATCGGGGTGTAAGCACCGGGAAATTGCTTGATGGTTCCGCCGTTGCGCGGGCCCTCCGCCAAGGTCTTGCGCAGGTTGACGCGTTTCTGGGCGGCAGTGGTTGAGGGGTACAACATTCAGAACAGTCCTTTCGAACCGGTTTTGAGATCTACGGAAGCGGTGACGTTCAGGGCGTCCAAATCTCCGGCGTCGAGACTCGAGAGGTTTTCCGCGGCTTGAATGAAGCGGTCGAGCTCGGCGTCCGCGACTGAACCTTCCGCGAGTGCCCGCAGTTTGCCGATGTATTGTTCGCGGGCGAAGGGGCGGGCACCCAGTGGGTGGGCATCGGCGACGGCGATCTCTTCGGTCAGTACGGTTCCGTCAGTCAACGTGATCTCGGCGCGGCCGCCGAAGGCCTTCTCTTCCGGATCCAGCGAGTGATAGCGGCGCGTCCACTCCTGGTCTTCTTCCGTGGTGACTTTGTTCCACAGAGCGACGGTCTCTCGACGGCCGGCACGCTCGGAATCGTAGGAACGGTTGTGGTCCCATTCGCCGTCCTGGAGGGCCACCGTGAAGATGTAGGGGATCGAATGGTCCAGGGTCTCGCGGGAAGCCTTCGGATCGTATTTCTGGGGGTCGTTGGCCCCCGAACCGATCACGTAATGCGTGTGGTGCGAGGTGTGCAGAACGATCGATTGGACCCTCTCCGGATCTGCGATCTCGGGATGCTCTCGGTGCAGCTTACGAGCCATGTCGATCCACGCCTGGGCCTGGTACTCGGCCGAATGTTCTTTGGTGTAGGAGTCCAGAATCGCACGCTTCGCCTCGCCCCGTTCGGGAAGGGGGACTTCGTAGGAAGCATCCGGACCGTCGAGCAACCAGGCGATGACACCGTCTTCGCCCTCGTAGATCGGTACGGGCGAGGTCTGTCCGCGCATCGCACGGTCCACCGACTCGACGGCCATCTTCCCGGCGAAGGCCGGGGCGTGGGACTTCCACGTCGAAATCTCGCCCTTGCGCGACTGCCGGGTCGCAGTCGTCGTATGAAGGGCCTGTCCGACAGCCTGGAAGATCGTTTCCGTATCCAGCCCCAGCAGCGTTCCGATTCCGGCCGCGGCAGACGGACCCAGGTGGGCCACGTGGTCGATCTTGTGCTTGTGCAGACAGATTGCCTTGGTCAGGTCGATTTGGATTTCGTAACCGGTCGCGATACCTCGAATAAGGTCGCTGCCGGAACGATTGGCGTGCTGGGCCACCGCGAGGATAGGGGGAATGTTGTCACCGGGGTGAGAATATTCTGCCGCCAAGAACGTGTCGTGATAATCCAGCTCGCGCACGGCTACACCATTAGCCCAGGCCGCCCATTCGGGGGAGACCTTGGACCGAGAAGGATCGATTCCGTAGATCGTTGACCCGGAGCCGTTGGGACCGGGTCGATGGGTCAGCGCCTGGTCACGAGCGGCGATGATAGGACCCCGGTTTAGCGATGCGATAGCCACCGAGGCGTTGTCGAGGATTCGGTTGATGACCATGTCCTCGACCTCGGGGTCGATCGCCACCGGATCGGAAGCGACGCTCGCGATCTTGTGGGCCAGTTGATCCTCACGGGCCAAATTCTCTTCGCTTCGGTATACACGGACGTGTTGGTTGACGGTCACGAAAATGTCCTCTCTTCCTCGGTCTAGGTCTTGTGTTGGGTTTCGGTTCAGGCGGCGCTGTCGCGTTCGCCCTCTTGTTCGGGTACCGCGTCGAGGATTGCCTTCAACGCGTTGGACAGGTGGACACGGATTGCGGCTTGGGCCAGTTCTACATCGCCCGCGGCGATGGCGCGTGCGATGGCAGCGTGTTCGTGGGCGGCGGCCATGAGGCGGCCTTCGTTGCCCTTCGACAATTTCCGTACGCGTCCCAGATGGGTGCGCAGTTGTCTTTGGGCTTGGGCAAGGTACGTGTTCTGCGCGGCCCTGTCTATCTCGGCGTCCATCTCCTCGACGAGGAGATAGTAAGAGCTGCGGTCGGCGTCGTCGTCGACGAGGAATACAGCGGCTTCCTCGAGGCGATATGCGAGCGCATCGAAGGTCCCTGGATCGCCTTTAACGGCAGCGAGGGCTGCGGCTCGCGTTTCCAGTGCGGTCCGTAGCTCGAACATCGCGCGGACGTTGGTCACGGACACCGGTGTGACAATGACGCCCCGTCCGGGACCGGGTTCGACCAGGCCGTCGGACATCAGCCGGGAAAAGGCCTCGCGGACGGGCGTGCGGGAGACCCCCAGACGCTCGGCCTGCTCGACCTCATTCAGGGTGGTCCCCGGTTCCAGATGCCATTCGATGATGTCGGTGCGCAGGAATTGATACGCCCGTTCGGAAGCCCTCATGAACTCATCTCCCTGACCAGTGACTGGTTGACCTCTTCCCTCAATGTATACAGAACCAGGTGGTTAGGTGCAATATTCGAGAAGTTTCCGCATAATTTTTCGAGATTTCCAGGATTTTGTATACATAAGCTTGTCATGTGTGAGTCAGGACACTACGTTGGTGGCAATGTTCCGCGACTCGTGGGGGTGACCCCGGGGTGCTGAACTCTCAACTGCAACGGAGCAAACGTGAGGAAACCGGTGAGATGAGCACGACCTACCGTGAAACCTTCGAACAAAGCGTTGAACAGCCCGAAGAATTCTGGCTTGAAGCGGCCAGGGGTATCGACTGGGTGACCACTCCGACTCGTGCCCTCGACGAGTCCCGGCCTCCGATCTATCGGTGGTTCCCCGATGGTGAACTCAACACGTGTTTCAACGCCGTGGACCGCCACGTTGACGCGGGCCGAGGAAATCAGGTCGCTATCCGCTACGACTCGCCCGTCGCGGATGCGCAACAAGACATCACCTACGGCGATTTGTTGGAACGCGTCAGCAATTTCGCGGGAGCGCTGACCGCCAGAGGCGTTTCCAAAGGCGACAGGGTTCTGCTGTACCTGCCCATGATCCCGGAATCGCTCGTCGCCATGCTCGCCTGTGCTCGGATCGGTGCAGTCCATTCCGTGGTTTTCGGTGGATTCGCTCCCGCAGAACTCGCCACGCGCATCGACGACTGCGAGCCCAAAGCCATCGTGACGACGAGCGGCGGAGTCGAGCCGAAACGTCGCGTCGAGTACATACCTGCGGTCGAGGAGGCCTTGGATCTCGCTGAGCATTGTGTGGGGACGGTGATCGTCAAGAAACGCGAGGGCTTCGAAACGTCGGTTCAGGACGCAGGTCAACGTGCCGAGGAATCCAAAGGCAGCCAGCCGACATGGGTCGACTGGGACGAGGCGGTCAGGGCGGCCGATCCCACTGATTGCGTGACCGTCACGGCGACCGACCCGTTGTACATCCTCTACACCTCGGGAACCACTGGTTCGCCGAAAGGGGTCGTCCGGGACAACGGCTCCCACGCCGTGGCCCTCCGGTGGTCCATGCAGAACATTTACGACGTCGGCCCGGGGGAAGTCATGTTCACGGCCTCCGACGTCGGATGGGTCGTGGGCCATTCCTATATTGTCTACGCGCCGTTGCTCACGGGGGCGACCACGGTCCTCTACGAAGGCAAACCGATAGGGACCCCGGATGCGGGGGCGTTCTGGCGCGTCGTGGAAGAATCGGGCGCCAAGGTGCTGTTCACCGCTCCGACGGCTATTCGAGCGATCCGGAAAGCGGATCCCGCGGGCGAATTGGCCGACAACTACGACCTTTCATCCCTGGAAACTCTGTTCGTAGCAGGCGAGAGGCTCGACCCGGAAACGTACCGGTGGGCGAGCGAACTGCTCGGCATCCCGGTCGTCGACAACTGGTGGCAGACCGAAACCGGTTGGCCGATCGCAGCGAATCCTCGCGGCCTGGAACCACTGCCCCTCAAGTCGGGCTCACCGAGCGTTCCGGTCCCGGGCTACAACATTGCCGTGCTTGACCCGGCCGGCGAACCCGTGGAAGCCGGAGTCGAAGGCAATATCGCCTTGCGCTTGCCTCTGCCTCCGGGCACTCTGCCGACCCTCTGGGGCGACGACGACCGTTTCATCTCCTCTTACCTGACGGCTTTCGACGGATACTACGCGACCGGTGACTCGGGATACCTCGACGAAGACGGCTACGTCTTCGTGATGGGAAGAACCGACGACGTCATCAACGTTTCCGGACACAGGCTCTCGACCGGGGCCATGGAGCAGGTCCTCGGAGCGCATCCGGCAGTCGCCGAATGTGCCGTGATCGGCGTCGCAGATCCCCTCAAGGGGCAAAGACCGTCCGGTTACGTGGTCCTCAAACAGGGCGAGGACATTTCCGAGGAAGAACTCGCCCGAGAGTTGGTCGGCATGGTCCGGACCAAGATCGGTGCGGTCGCGGACTTTAAAGAAGTTCGGGTGGTCGAGGCTCTGCCGAAGACACGCTCCGGGAAGATCCTTCGCAAGACCATGCGGCAGATCGCGGACCAGGAGGACTACAAGGTTCCGTCGACTATCGAGGACATGGCAGTTCTGGACGACCTCCGCGGAATCCTGACCCACGAGGGCTCGGGCAACTGACGTACCCTCCGCATCAACCGCGCCACGTGTACTCCAGTTCAGGGCGCCCCGGAGTGCCGTGGCGCGGTCTGCGTTCGACCTGACGCGCCGTGTGCAGATATTCCAGGTATCTCCGGGCCGTGACGCGAGAAAGGGTCATACGGTCGGCGATCTCCCGGGCAGAGAACGTGGATCCACTCTCCGACAGGGTGTGCACGATCTCCTCCAGAGTTTCTTTGGATAAGCCTTTGGGCAGGTCCGGGACCTGGTCCTGGCCCCGATGGAAGATCCGATCAATGGCCTCCTGATCGAGCTCACCGCTTTCCGGGACCCGATTGCGGTATGCCGCGTAAGCATCCAGCTTCTTTCCGAGCTGGTCCAAGGTGAAAGGTTTGACGAGGTACCCGAAGGCTCCATGGAGGGAAGCGATGCGCAGACTCGTCGCCTCCCGATCGGCAGTCACCATGATGACGTCGACCGGTAGGCCCTCCGCACGCAGAAACTTGGCCACTTCATGGCCTGAACGATCCGGCAGGTTGATGTCCAGGAGCACCAGATCGAGCGGAACGCTGTTCGAGAACGATGACTTGATTGCGGCAATCGCGCCCTGGGCGTTATATGCAGTTGCCGAGACGTCGAATCCTGGCCTCGACCTGATGTACTGGGCGTGAGCCGAAGCGGTGACCTCTTCGTCGTCGACGACGATCACATGGAGACTCATAGGTGACTTCCGTTCCGTGTGTTGGGGATATGGACGGTGAATACGGCTCCCGCATCGTTCATGGCCCTGATGCTCCCTCCGTGGCGGACCAGAGTGTCCTGCACGAGAGCGAGCCCGACGCCCCGGCCCTCGGGTCCTGACGGTTTGGTGCTGTAGCCCCATTCGAAGACCGAATTCTCGGTTCCTGCCCTCAGCCCGGGCCCAGAGTCGGCGACGACGATCTCCCAGCCGTCGTCGGTCTCGGACATGTCGATCTCGACTTCGCGGGGTCCGGGCATAGGCCCAACCGAGTCCATGGCGTTGTCGATCAGGTTGCTCACGACTGAGACGAGCTCGATCTCGCTCAGAGGAACCTTCGCCCAGTCTCCTGCAACCCGGGTAGTCAGATCGATGCGGCGCTCGCCGGCCTCTGACTTCTTGCCGGCCAGGAGAGCGGTGACGGCCGGCAGCTGATCGTAGCTGCCCCACTGGTACGCCTTGTGCTCGGAGGACTTGAGGTCTTCCCGAGCGAATTTCCGGGCCTCGTCGATTCGTTCGAGATCGAGCAGAGAAAGAACGGTGTGCATTCGATTTCGGTGTTCATGATTCTGGGTTCGGAGGAGTGCAGCCATGGAACGTGTTGCTTCGGATTTGAGGATGTCGTCCCGGCTGTAGCCGAGAGTCGCACGGTTCAGGTACCTGTAGAGCATCAGTGTGGTGATGGTGGTTGCGACGAGCAAGAGGCCCGCGATCAGGGCGACGGCCGGCAAACCGTTGTGCGCGACCTCGGAAATCTCACTGACAGTGACTCCGGTCGAGACCAAACCGATGATCTCGCCCTGACCGTTTCGAACCGGAGTGATGGTTCGCATGGACACGCCCAAGCTGCCTTCTTCCTCGACGGTCATGGTCTCGCCGTGTTGGGCGCGGGAGATGTCACCCATGTAGTGCTCCCCAATCAATCCGTCGTTGGGGTGGGTGAAGCGAATTCCATCCGGGGACATGATCGTGATGAAACTGACCGACGAGTTGGTCAGAATATCTCTCACATACGGCTGAAGGTGCTCCGTCGGTGTTCCGGATTGGATCTGTTCGACGACGAATGGATCGCGGGCGAGGGTTGCACTTTCCGCGCGGGTGATTTCCGAGGCCTGGTCCCGGGCGGCGTCCTGAATCTGCCAGTACAACAAGGCACCCACGACGGTGCAGACAACCAGCACGATCGCCATTTGGGTCAGGAGGAAGATCCGTGCAATGGCCCAGGAAGATTTTACGCCCGAGACGACGCCAGGCCCGCGGGGCATCGACCGCGATCCCAGCCCGGGATCTTTCGCAGACACAACTTCTCCTTAGCGCAAAACTTGGACGAGGTGGCAGTTCCGAGCGGGGGCGGGCCCTGCGAGTGCGCGAATCCGCCGTCTCGCACAATTCAAGAACTTAATGACCACAAATATTGGATTGTGGCTCAGACCACCATACTTCTTGAATACCTTCTACCGGCCGTGGCACATGCGCGGCACGCGAAGCATCAATGACTTACACCTGGAAGGAGAGCGTCATGGCCCAGTCCGCAGCGAAGAAGCCGTGGTACAAAGACGGCACGCACATGCTCTACGTCTCCGTCGTCGTGGCGGTAATTGCCGGAGCCCTCGTCGGTCTCATAGCCCCTGAATTCGGGAAGGCTCTGAAACCCATTGGAACGGGATTCGTCTCCCTCATCACGATGATGATCTCGCCGGTCATCTTCTGCACGATCGTGCTCGGCGTCGGTTCGATCGCCAAAGCCGCGACGGTCGGCAAAGTCGGTGGCCTGGCGATCGTCTACTTCTTGATCATGTCCACTTTCGCCCTTGCCATCGGTCTGATCGTGGGCAACATCCTGCACCCGGGCGAGGGACTCAACTATCAGCCCACCGGATACAAGCCCCCGGCCGACGCAGCGGGTACGGGGGAGGGCACCGGAGGCGGCACGGCCGGATTCATTCTCGGCATTATCCCGAAGTCCCTTCTTTCGTCACTGACCTCCGGCAACATCCTTCAGACACTCATGGTCGCCCTCTTGGTCGGCTTCGCGTTGCAACGGATGGGGGACACGGGCAAGCCGATCCTCAAATTCATCACCTACATGCAGGCTCTCGTATTCCGTCTGCTCATGATGATCATGTGGGTTGCCCCGCTGGGCGCCTTCGGAGCGATCGCGGCCGTCGTCGGAGCCACCGGCCTCCAAGCGGTGGGACAGATGGCCATCCTGATGCTGGGCTTCTATGTGACCTGCATTCTGTTCATCGTCGTCATCCTGGGCGCACTCTTGAAGTTCGCGACCGGAGTCAACATCCTCAAGCTCATCAAGTACCTCGCTCGCGAGTACTTGCTGATCTTCTCGACCTCGTCCTCCGAGGCCGCATTGCCTCGCCTGATCGCCAAGATGGAACACGTCGGCGTATCCAAGCCCGTCGTCGGCATCGTGGTTCCGACCGGTTATTCCTTCAACCTGGACGGCACCGCGATCTACCTGACCATGGCCTCGATATTCGTGTCCGACGCGATGGGCAAGCCTCTTCAGCTGGGCGAGCAGATTTCCCTGCTGATCTTCATGATCATCGCGTCCAAGGGTGCAGCGGGCGTTTCCGGCGCCGGCATTGCAACCCTCGCCGGAGGGCTCCAGTCCCACCGTCCCGACCTGGTGGACGGCGTCGGCATGATCGTCGGCATCGACCGCTTCATGTCCGAGGCGCGCGCACTGACCAACTTCACCGGTAACGCCGTGGCCGCGTTGCTGATGGGAAAATGGTCGCGCGAAGTCGACATGGAACGAGTGCACAAGGTCCTCAACGGCGAGCTCAAATTCGACGAGTCCACCATGGGTGGGGAACTCCACGGGGACCAGCACGTGGACCATGCGGTCGCCCAAAAGTCTCCCACTAAGCAGATGCAGACCGTCCCGGAGGATTCCCCGCGCACGACGATTCAGGAACAATAAGGTTCCAGGGGTCCGCTCCTGACGAGGTGGCACTGACGCACGGTATCTGCATTCCGGACCGCGCGTGAGTGCCACCTCGACTCTTTGTGCCAACTGGAGTCGTACGTCGTGCCCACGGACGGACGCGGGTTGTAGGGTTAAGGGCAGTTATTATCCGCCCAACGATCTCGAAAAGGTGTGCGTGAGTACTCAGAACTCCGAACCAGAACTTGGCCCCACGGGGCGGCCCGTCCGCCAGTTCCCGGAACCCGCCGTCTTGGATTCACACGGTCCGGCCCGCGTCATCGCGATGGTCAATCAGAAGGGCGGTGTCGGGAAGACCACGTCGACCATCAACTTGGGTGCGGCGTTGGCAGAATTGGGCCGTCGCGTCCTCATGGTCGATTTCGACCCCCAAGGCGCGCTGTCCGCGGGATTCGGCGTGAACCCGCACGAGCTGGACACGACCATCTACAACGTGATGATGGACCGCAAGGTCGAGGTGCACGAGGCCGTGCGCACCACGGACTTCGAGAACATCGACCTGCTGCCGGCCAACATCGACTTGTCGGCCGCGGAGGTTCAGCTCGTCAACGAGGTCGCCCGCGAGCAAGTCCTCTCGAGCGCGCTCACGAAGCTCAAGGACGACTACGACGTCATCCTGATCGACTGCCAGCCCTCGCTGGGTCTTTTGACCGTCAACGCGCTGACCGCGGCCGACGGCGTGATCATTCCGCTGATCTGCGAATTCTTCGCGCTGCGCGCCGTGGCTCTACTCGTCGACTCGATCGAGAAGGTCCAAGACCGTTTGAATCCGAATCTTCAGATCGACGGTGTGCTGGCCACGATGTTCGATTCGCGCACGCTGCATTCCAAAGAGGTCATCGCCCGCATTATCGATGCCTTTGGCGACAAGGTCTTCGACACCGTGATCAAGCGGACCGTGAAGTTCCCGGACGCGACGGTTTCCGCGGAGCCGATTCTCAGTTACGCCCCGACGCACACCGGGTCGATCGCCTACCGCGAGCTCGCCAAGGAGCTCATCAGTCGAGGAGGATCTCGCTGAGACCGGCCCCCTCGAGGGTTCAGACCGACCCCGAGACGGAACAGCGCGACGTTCTTCCGGAGGGAAAATCCGGCGACGTCGTTCAGGACCCGGTGCCCGAAACATCAACGGGCACCGGGTTCGCGGTGTCCCTGGAGAATTTCGCAGGTCCTTTCGAGGTTCTGCTCTCGATGATTTCGAAGCGCGAAATGGACATCACCGAGGTCGCGATCGCTGCCGTGACGGACGAGTTCATTGGTTATGTTCGTGCCCTTCGGGATACCGGGTTGGAGAAAGCCCTCGACGAGGCGAGCGAATTCCTCGTGATCGCGGCGACCCTCCTCGATCTCAAAGCCGCGCGACTCCTTCCCGCTGGAGAGGTCGAGGACGAAGAAGACATCGCGATGCTCGAGGCACGGGACCTTCTCTTCGCCCGGCTCCTGCAGTACAAGGCTTTCAAGGACGTCTCGCACATACTGGCCGAACGTATGGAGGCCGAGAGCAGCCGTTTTCCTCGGCCAGGGGGACTCCAACCCGAATTCGCGAATCTGCTTCCGGAGCTCATTTTCACGACGACGCCTGAGCGGCTCGCGGAAATCGCCGAAAAAGCGATGCGTCCCAAAACCGAAGAATCGACCGAAGTCGGTCTGGACCACCTTCACGGTGCGCGAGTCACGGTGCGCGAAGAAGCCGAACACATCGCAGCGCACATCATGGACGGAACCCCGGCAACCTTCACGCACCTCGTCGCGGACGCCGAGGACATGCTTGTGGTGGTGGTCAGATTCCTGGCACTTCTGGAAATGTACCGTGACCGCGTCGTCGGCTTCGCCCAAGAGGGGCCACTCGAGGAACTTACCGTGAGCTGGGTCGGAACCGACTCTGAATGGAGCGCGGCCCGACTCGCGGAAGACGAATACACCGGAGAGGAGACCTCATGAGCGAACTCACAGATCACGACCCTGCGACGCCGCCCACGGATGCCCCTGAACCCGGCCGGGTGGACCTTATGCCGGGCGGAATCAAGGCAGCGGTCGAGGCGATCCTCATGGTCGCGGAGTCTTCCGTCAACGAATTCGAACTGGCCGAAGCACTGCTTGTCCCCGTAAAAAGCGTCGAACGGGCCCTGGACGAGCTCGCCCGCGATTACGACGGGTATACTGATACGTTCGTGGCCGATGTCGCCGGATCCTCCGATGACCAGGCCGACGAGCAAGCCCCCTCAACCGGAAGTCTCCGACCGAGGGAACCGCGCGGCATGGAACTGCGGCGCGTGGGCGGAGGCTGGCGCCTCTACGCCCGCACGGAATTCGCGCCGTGGGTATCGCGTTTTATCCTCGAGGGACAAACCTCCAAACTGTCGCAAGCGGCTTTGGAGACCCTTGCGGTCATCGCATATCGCCAACCGGTTTCACGCGCCAGGGTCTCATCGATTCGAGGAGTGAACGTGGACGGCGTCGTGCGGACCCTCAAAACCAGGGGGCTCGTCACGGAAGATGAGGAACCGGGGGAATCCGGTTCCATTTTATACGTGACGACTCCGATGTTTCTCGAGAAAATAGGGTTGGAGTCCTTGGAGGACCTGCCCAAGATCTCACCGTATCTTCCGGACGTGGAAGACATCGGAGAGTACGAGCAGCGGCTGAAGGGCCGTTGACCAGCGGCGCCGCCGGAATCCACCGGTTGCGGCGCGAAGCTAAGAACTGCATAACCACCACCGAAAGTATGAATTATGGCCAATCGATCGACGGGACGTCAGAACACCGGCAGCAATTCCTCGCGCGGAACCTCGCGAGGACAGCAGGGGAAGCCCTCTGCGCGCGGTGGTGCGTCCAAGAACCCCAAGAACAACAAGGGCCCCAAGAGCCTCGGCCGGCCCGGTGCCGCAGGTCGCTCGCAGAAGCCGACCGTGAAATCGGGCGCCAACAAGTCGGACTCCAAGAAGTTCAAGCCGCGCAAGGGTCAGGCTGGGAAGATCTTCGCGCGTGAGCGAGGCGAGTACCGTCCCGACCACGAGTACAAGGGTCCGCACCGTCCCCGTCGTCCCCGCGCAGCGCCGGTCGACCGTTTGGACGTGTACGACCGCGAAGGTGTTCGCCTCCAGAAGCTCATGGCTCAGGCCGGCGTCGCTTCCCGGCGCGTGTGCGAAATGATGATCACTGAGGGCCGCGTCGTGGTTGACGACGAGGTCATTACGGAGCTCGGCGTCCGGGTGGATCCGCGCAAGTCGCACATCCAGGTCGACGGGGTGACCATTCAGACCGACGACTCCAAGGTCTACTACGCCTTCAACAAGCCCGAAGGCGTCATCGCAACCATGGAGGATCCGGAGGGACGGCCGTGTATTTCGGATTACCTCAATCCGCAGCGCAAGGAACGCATTTTCCATGTCGGGCGCCTTGACGTCGCGACCGAGGGCCTGCTGCTGCTGACCAACGACGGAGAGCTCGCCAACCGGCTGACACACCCCTCCTACGAAGTACCGAAGAAGTACCTCGTTCAGGTGCGAGGCCCCATGGAACATGGCGTCGGCCAAGAAATGAAGAAAGGCATTCGCCTCGAGGACGGCGTCGCCCGCGTGGACGACTTCGCGCTCGTGGATTCCACACCCGGCCACCTGCTAGTCGAGGTCACGATTCACTCGGGAAAGAACCGCATTGTGCGCCGTTTGTTCGACGCCGTCGGCCACCCCGTGGAGAAGCTCGTCCGCACCGAAATGGGGCCCGTACGCATCGGCTCCCAGAAGCAAGGCACCATCCGCAACCTGTCCAAGGTCGAAATCGGTGCACTCCTTTCCTCGGTAGGCCTGTAACCATGGGGCAGAACTCGTCTGCCACGGTCTCCGGGCCGGTCCTGGTGATCGGGTCCGGTTTGCTCGGAGCTTCCGTAGGCCTGGGCCTTTCCTTGCAGGGCATCGAGACATGGGTTTCCGATATCTCGCCGACCACGGAGGCCGTCGCCGAGGACATCGGCGCCGGCCGCTCGCTGGGCCGCCTGGTCGCTCACCTGGGGGAGGCCGCAGCGCGTGAGGAGATCAACCCGCAACTGGTCGTCGTCGCGACCCCGCCCGATGTCACGGCGTCGACCGTGGCCCGAGCTCTCGCAGATTACCCGAATGCCGTGGTCGCAGATATTGCTTCCGTCAAGGAACCGATTCTTCTGGCGCTGAAGGACACGGGTGCGGACTTGAGCCGTTATATCGGCACGCATCCGATGTCCGGGCGGGAGAAGTCCGGTCCGGTCGCGGCGCGTGGTGAGCTGTTCATGTCCCGACCGTGGGTCATTTGCGAACACGACGACGTCGCCCAGGAAACCGTGCGCCTGGCTCGGGGCCTGGCCATGGACCTGGGATCGAATATCGCCTACATGGACGTTCGAGAGCACGACTCGACGGTTGCGCTGATATCCCACGTACCGCAGGTCATGTCCTCGCTATTGGCCTCTCGACTGCGTGAGACACCTCTGGAGTCGCTGAGCCTCGCCGGGCAGGGCCTCCGGGACACCACGCGCATCGCCGGTTCGGACCCCAGCCTCTGGGTTCAGATCCTGTCTGCGAATGCTCGCCCGGTCGTCGAGACCCTGTACGGCGTCCGGGAAGACCTCAACCGGCTCATCTCGACCCTTGAGGCGCCGACGGCCGAGGGCGCGCGCTTGGACATTGCGGAGCTGATGACCGAAGGCAACGACGGTGTGGCGCGGATTCCCGGCAAGCACGGCGGCGCACCCAAGGCGTTTTCGGCTCTTACGGTGCTCGTCGATGACACCCCGGGCCAGATCGCTCGGTTGCTCGCGGAGATCGGCGAAATCGGCGTGAACGTCGAAGATATGCGAATGGAGCATTCACAAGGCCAACCGGTGGGTATGGTCGAGATATCCGTGATTCCCAATGTGCGCGAAAACCTCGTTCAGGAGTTGACAGAGCGTGGCTGGAAGATCGCAGAGTGAAGATTGCAGTGCCCGGGCCCGGGCCGATGACAACCCATGGAGGACACCGTGAGCCAAGATAATCAGGAGGCCCTCGAGGAGGCCGCAGTACCCGCCGAGCCCGCGGCGTCCCAGTTCAAGCACGAGGACCAGACAGAGGCATGGAAGTCCGAACTCGTCGTGGCCGTGGACGGCCCTTCCGGGTCAGGTAAGTCTTCGGTCTCTCGCGAGGTCGCCAATCGCTTGGGACTGGCGTATTTGGATACCGGCGCGATGTATCG
The DNA here is from genome assembly GCF_013394385.1 of Kocuria sp. TGY1127_2. Lineage (NCBI taxonomy): Bacteria > Bacillati > Actinomycetota > Actinomycetes > Micrococcales > Micrococcaceae > Kocuria > Kocuria sp. TGY1127_2. The sequence continues at coordinate 1,956,168 of NZ_AP022834.1, read as the reverse complement.
CGCGTTGACGTGGTGGTGCCTCGAAGCCGGCGTGGATTTGGACGATGAAGATGCCGTTGCGGAGGCCGCGAGCGACTTCCAGCTGCAGATGGGCACCGACCCGATCGTCGAGACCATTATGGTTGGCGGCACAGACATCAGGGATTCCATCCGGGAATCGAGGGTGACCGACAAAGTATCCGCGGTGGCCAAGAACCAGAAAGCGCGCCACGCACTGATCGCGCGCCAGCGCATGGAGATCGTGGCCAACGGGCGTCGGATCGTTGCCGAGGGGCGGGACATCACGACCGTCGTCGCCCCCGATGCCTCGGTGCGGATCCTGTTGACCGCGAGCGAGGACGTCCGTATGCAACGCCGTGGCAAACAGATCGGTGCCAGTGGGGACGAGGACCGGTTGAAGCTTGAGGTTGTCCAGCGCGATGTGGCGGACTCCAAGGTCAATAATTTCACCGAAGCAGCCGACGGAGTCACCCTGGTGGACTCGACGGAGCTGAACTTCGACCAGACGGTGCAGGCAGTCATCGACGTCATCCGGACGACGGCAGAGCAGCACCACGAAGAGAACGACAAGAGCGACAACAATGACTGAGATGCACGATGAGTACGAGGAGAAGTATCTCGGCGGCTCGGGTGAAGACGATCAGGTCGAGGAATACCTCGCCAATCTGGACGACGACGAAGCCGAGAAGCGCGCGGAAGCGCTCCGAGCCGGCCTCGAAGAATACGAACTTGAGGAAGAAGACCGAAACCTGCTGCTCGATTGGGGTTTCGACGTCGGTGTGGAGCCTAGCAGCGAACCCGATCCGGTGGTTGCCATCGTGGGCCGCCCCAATGTGGGCAAGTCCACGGTGATCAACCGCATCCTCGGAAGGCGCGAGGCCGTCGTCGAGGACAAGCCGGGGGTGACACGCGACCGCGTGTCCTACAAGGCCGAGTGGAGTGGCAAGAACTTCACCCTGGTCGATACCGGTGGGTGGGAGTCCGACGCCAAGGGAATTGATGCCCAGGTCGCCGCTCAGGCGGAGATCGCCGTGGCGCATGCCGACGTCGTCGTCCTGGTGGTGGACGCCCTGGTGGGCATCACCAACATGGACGAGGCGATTGTGCAGATGCTCCGGCGCGTCAAGAAGCCGATCCTGCTTGCCGCCAACAAGATTGACGATTCCTATCAGGAGCCCGAGGCCGCTGCGTTGTGGAGCCTCGGCCTGGGGGAGCCGCACCCGATCTCCGGCGTGCACGGTCGCGGGATTGCGGACATGCTGGACGAGCTGCTCAAGATCATGCCGGAGCACTCGAAATATGCCCAACCCGAAGATTACGAGGGCCCGCGGCGCGTGGCGATCATTGGTCGACCCAACGTGGGCAAGTCGTCGTTGCTGAACAAGCTCGCGGGGGAGGTTCGGGCGGTCGTCAACGACATCGCCGGGACGACCCGTGATCCGGTGGACGAAATGATCGAGTTGGGCGGACACCCGTTCCGGTTCGTGGACACCGCGGGCATTCGACGTCGTCAGCACATGGCCAAGGGCGCGGAATTCTACGCGTCGTTGCGCACGCAGACGGCGTTGGAGCGTTCCGAGGTCGCGCTGGTCATGCTGGATGTTTCCGAACCACTCTCTGAGCAGGATGTACGGATTCTTCAGCTCGCGATCGATTCGGGACGTGCGATGGTTCTGGTCTTCAACAAATGGGACACTTTGGACGAGGACCGCCGTGACGAACTGGAACGCGAGATCGACCGCGACCTCGCCCACGTTGCCTGGGCGCCGCGGGTCAATATTTCGGCGAAGACGGGCTGGCACAAGGACAAGATGGTTCCGGCTCTGCTCAAGTCGCTGGATGCGTGGGACTCACGTATTCCGACCGGCCGGCTGAACGCTTTCCTCGGCGAGATCGTTGCTGCGCACCCGCACCCGTTGCGTGGGGGCAAGCAGCCGCGCATTCTCTTTGGAACCCAGGTATCCTCGCGGCCGCCGAAGTTCGTCCTGTTCACGACCGGGTTCTTGGACCCGGGGTACCGTCGGTTCATCATCCGCCGCCTGCGCGAAACCTTCGATTTCGAAGGCACGCCGCTGGAGATTTCGATGCGCGTGCGCGAGCGCCGGTCGCTGGGCCGGGACAGCAAAGGCGGAGGACGCCGGTAGGTTCCCTGCGGGATGTACTGCCGGTGGCCAATACCGCTGATGCTTTCTCGTGTGGACCGATACTGGATGTGCGTTCGGGCGCTCGGTCCTGTATGATGTATCGAGTGCCCGGGCGTTGTTCCGGGTAAAAATTCGGGTTGTGGCGCAGCTTGGTAGCGCACTTGACTGGGGGTCAAGGGGTCGCAGGTTCAAATCCTGTCAACCCGACGGACAAGCCCCGGAATACCAACGAAGTAGCGTTGGTGTTCCGGGGATTTTTTCGTTTAACACGGTAAGAGTCACGGTTAAGTCACGGATTCAATCACATTATGCGCTCGGCCCGAATACATCCACGATGGCGGAACCTTCCGTGCCTTACGCAGTGCCGGGGCTGCAGCGGGGCCGCGTCGGCAGAATGTTGGTCTCCTCATCGACGGGTGTGCGTAAGGACATATCCTCGCTCGGCGATATCCGAACAGGCGTCCGGGGAATGCGCCTAGAATTTTAAACATGGCTTTCACTAGGAGAAACGGTCTCGCCGAGCAGTCACAGACTTTTCATGATGACTCGTCTGGACCTGTCTCGTCCGGGCGCACAATCTCCCCCAGGGGAAGAGGGGTCGACTCCGACCACCTCGGTAGCGGTGTCTCGATTCGGCGGCGCTCTTTCTTCGGCCTCGTCGGCGGCGTCGCCTCAATCAGTCTTCTGAACGCATGCGCCGCAGGGTCCGATGCGAAAAACAATCCCGAAGTCACCTTGGATGCTCTCAGCAAGGAGTACGAGGCCAAGATCGGCTTGTCCGTCTACGACCATTCTCGGAACAAGAGCTTCAATTACCATGGAGACGTCAAGAGTTACGAAGCCAGCGTAGTCAAGGTCCCGATCGCTCTCACCGTGATGCGGGTTGCCAACGACCACGGCGGAAAGCTCGATCAAGAACAGCGGGACCTGGTTCAACGGTCCGTGGGGCAGTCCGACAACGACGCGACAGCCGCTCTCTTCGCCTCCTTAGCCCAGGGGCAAGAACCTGGTAGCGATGAAGCAGATACTGCTTCCTCGGGCGCGATCAATGAGACCTACGAAAAGTTGGGTGTCCAGCGGACGCGAACCAACAAGACGTGGGGAGACAACGAGACCTATGCCGAGGACCAGGTCCAGATCGCAAAGGGCCTCGTGAATCGAGTGGACTGGGTTGACAGCGACGACCTGGAATTTCTGACTTCTCTGATGACTCCCGTGGACGAGTCCCAGGGATGGGGAGTTGGATCGATGCAGTCCGCCAAAGCCGGAGACAAACACGTCAACGACGTGGACGTCAAAAACGGTTGGCTGCCGAACGATGACGGAACCTGGAACATCACATCCATGGGAGTGGTCTTTGCCGAGGATGCGACATATTCGGTTGCCGTAGTTTCGACAGGGTTCGAATCCTTCGAAGAAGGACAAAAGGTCGCGAACGAAGCCGTCAAAGCGTACTTCAATGCGTTGTAGGACGTATGCTGTGAAGCCCCCGCGTACTCACCGCCGGAATTGACGTGGGTTGCCGGGAAGCTCGGTGCAAACACGGAAGTGCGGACCCTTGGCTGCCTCCGGAACCGAGGAAGTCAGGGCACTTCACTTTTCAGTACGACGGGAACGACATCGTAGTGTGAATCACATGTCGAATAATGTGGAAGCGCCCCTGTCAGATGCGGGGGTCCAGCCTTACCTGGCGGAACTCGGGTTGTCGGGCCTGATCGATCTGCACGTTCATTTCATGCCCGATCGCGTCCAACAGAAGGTTTGGTCCTTCTTCGATCACGTCGGCCACGACGGCGGGCCAGCGTGGCCGATCAATTACCGGTATGACGATGACGAGCGTGTACGGATCCTTCGCGACATAGGCGTCACCTCGTACACCACGCTCAATTATGCCCACCGGCCAGGAATGGCGCAGTGGCTCAACGAGTACTCCGCGCAGTTCGCATCCACGCACGATGACGCCATCCACTCGGGAACCTTTTACCCCGAGCCTGACGTGGAATCGGTGGTGCGGGAAAGCCTCGACAGCGGCGCTCGTATTTTCAAAATTCACATCCAAGTTGGCGGGTTTTCTGCGCTCGATCCGTACGTGAACCCGGCCTGGGGCATGGTCGCTGAGGCCGGTGCGCCGGTCGTGATTCATTGTGGTCACGGACCCCATCAGGGGAAGTACACCGGGGTGGGGCCAATCCGGGAACTGGTGAAGCGCCACCCGGACCTGATACTGATCATCGCTCACGCCGGTCTGCCGGAGTACGACGAGTTCGCCGAGCTGGCTCTGCGCAATCCCAACGTTTATTTGGACACGACCATGGTCGGGACCTCGTTCATGGAGCGCATTGCCCCGAGCCCAGCCGATTATGGCAAGACGCTGGCTGCACTGGATGGGAAAATCGTGTTGGGGACAGATTTCCCATCGATTCCGTACTCGTACAGCCATCAAATTGAGGTCCTGTATCAGTGGGATCTTGGCGAAGAGTGGATGAGAAACCTCCTGTGGGAAACTCCGCGGCGGCTGGTCGGGATCAGGTGACTCAGACCAATGTTTCTGGGCAAGCTTCCGCAGACGACGAATCGAGCCGCCCGATTCCGACTTCAGCCGCCACAGACGCACAATAGAGAGCGTGACTAATCAACGAATGCGATACGTGGCTATTGGTGACTCCTACACCGAAGGAATCGGCGACGAGCTTCCGGACGGAACCGCGAGGGGATGGGCGGACCTGGTTGCCCAAGGCATCGCGGACGTTCTCGGCGAACCCATCGAATACGCGAACCTTGCCATCAGGGGTCGCCTCATCGGCCCGATCATCGAGGAGCAGCTCGACGCCGCGCTCGCCCTCGCCCCCACGCTCATCAGCTTCAACGGCGGCGGCAACGACATCATGCGTCCGCGTGCCGACATCGAGGTCATCTCCGACCTGTACCTGGACGTCCTCGCTCGTTGCAGGGAGACGGGGTCGGACCTGCTGGTCATCTCGGGTGCTAACCCCACGAGACTCCTCCCAGCCGGGAGACTGTTCCAGGCCAGAGGCGACTCCTTGCTCAAGGGCGTCCAACAGAGGCTCGCTGAGGCCGAGGACGTCACAACCGTCATGCCGTGGCAGGACGTGGTCCTGCAGAATCCGCGGTTCTGGTCGGATGACCGCCTTCACCTCAACACCCGTGGACACCACCGTGTCGCGGCACTGACTCTCGATGGTCTGGGATATACGCCCCATCCCGAATGGTGGGACCTCCCCGGAGACGACCCCCAACGCACCACAGGCATCCGCTACTACCGCCAGTATGTAGGCCCGTGGGTCCAGCGGCGGCTCACGAAGCGTTCATCAGGGGACGGCCGTGCGGCGAAATATCCGGACTGGGTCGTCGTCGAACCGAAAACGCAACGATAAAGCCACTAGCCTGCAGATTGCACCAGAGGAAACAGCCGTGACAGAAAACAGCAACACGGGATCCTTCGCCAAATCATCGCGCCCCTTGCACTTGGGAGCGATGCTGACGGCGTCGGGGGCCCCCGACGATGAACGGGCCTGGCTGAACCCCGCCGAACCCACCGACGCATCCATTAATCCCGAATGGTACCGGCAGGTTGCGGCAACGGCTGAGGAAGGTGCCCTGGATTTTCTGTTCGTTGCGGACGCGGTTTTCGTGGATCCGGACGGCCCACCACACTACCTTTCTCGTTTCGAGCCCCTGACGCTGCTGTCCTATCTCGCCGCGGCAACCTCCCACATCGGTCTGGTCGGAACCGTTTCGACTTCGTATCAGCACCCGTACAACATCGCGCGCATGATGCTGTCTCTCGACCACCTGAGCGGAGGCCGTGCCGGATGGAACGTCGTGACCTCACTGAGCGACCGCGCAGCGCGCAACTTCGGCCTGCCGGCCCAGATCGATCATGAGACCCGGTACGCCAAGGCTTCGGAAGCGATCGACGTCGTGCGGGGACTGTGGCGCAGCTACGATCCGAAGGCGCTTCCCCGGGACAGAGGGAGCGGCACTTACCTCGACAAGAGCAAGCTGCATGCGCTCCATCACCGTGGCGAATTCTTCGACGTCGCCGGGCCACTGAACATCGAGTCCTCGCCCCAAGGCGATCCAGTCATCTTCCAGGCAGGCCAGTCACCCCAAGGGCTAGCGCTCGCCGCAGGCAGCGCGGACGCGGTCTTCGTCATGCCGACCTCGCCCCAGGCGGCGCTCGCCTACCGGAAACGCCTCGCCCAAGCTAGGCCGCAAAAGTCCGCCAGTCGCCCCGAACCTCTCATCCTTGCCCGAGTGATCGTTCTGGTTACCGATGATGATGACGACGCCGACACCGCTCGTTCCGAGTACCTCGACTGGCACGGCGCAACTGCGCGGATGCGTGAACGGGTTTCGCGTGCGACGGGCCGGTCAGTCGAAGAATTCGCTACCCCAATATCTGTGGCAGAGGTCGACCAGGCTACAGCCTATGAAGGGACATGGTTAGCGGAACCGATGCGGCAGGCGGTACAGGACGGGGCCGCGATGGAGGACATCGTCATGTCCCTGATGCGGCAGACCCAGTTGATCGTCGCGGGAACACCGGGGACTGTTGCCGACGAGCTGATGAGCTGGGGCGATGCCGGCGCCGTGGACGGATTCATTCTGCAAGTCAGCGACCGAGAACAATTCCGGCGCTTCGTACACGACGTGGTTCCGCAGCTGCGTCGTCGAGGCGGGTTCCGTGACAGCTATCCGGAGCAAACCACGTTGCGGGCTGTGCTGGGGTGTAACGCAGAATAGCGCGCTGGAACGTCGGCGCACATACAGGCCCTGACGGAAAACTCGCATCCGGAGTAGGTTTAACCCTGAACTCGCGCGGTTGAACCAGACTCGATGGGAATTACCATGCACATCTTCGTTACCGGTGGAACCGGATTGATCGGATCGGCCGTCGTACCGGAACTCGTGAGCCACGGTGTAAGAGTTCTCGGTCTGGCGCGCTCTGACCGATCCGCAGAAAAGCTGACCCAGGCCGGCGCAGACGTCGTCCGCGGTGAACTCACGGACTTGGATATCTTGCGTCAGGCCGCGAAAGAGACAGACGGCGTGGTCCACCTGGCCTTCAGCAACGACTTCTCGAGCGGCGAGTCGATTGCGCAGGGGGTCGCTGAGGAAACTGCCGCACTGAAAAGCATGGCGAACGCGATGCTTGCGTCAAATAAACCGTTGGTAACCACCGCGGGAACCCCGGCTTTCCCAGGAAGACCATCGACTGAGGACGACCCCCTGCCCGCAGAAGGGCCCGTCTCCGGACGCGGACAAACGGTGAATAAACTTATTGCTCTTTCTGACCAGGGGCTTCGCAGCATATCCATACGACTTCCGCGCACGGTTCACAATGAAGGCCACGGAGGATTTGCCGGAATACTTGTCCAGGCTGCACGCGACTCCGGGATCGCAGGTTATCCGGGGGACGGTAAGCAGCGTTGGCCAGCGGTTCATGCGAAGGACGCGGCCGCCCTGTTCCGAATCGCACTCGAGAATGCGCCCGGCGGCACTGCCTGGCATGCGGTCGGGGACGAGGGCGACCGAGTCGTGGACATCGTGACCGTGATCGGGGAGCAACTGGGACTTTCAGTGAAGTCGGTTCCACCGGAGAATTTCGGTCCCCTCGGAATGATCTTCTCCCAAGATCAGCCAGCTTCGAGCGAAAAGACACGTGCCGCGCTCGGCTGGGAACCGCAGCACCCGAGCCTCCTCGAGGACCTTCGGAACCTGTGACACCGAGGCCGTAACCCACCTTCATCAACCGGCTATTGGACGGCTGCCTCCCGTTCGGGAGGGGGGAGTGAAATGCCGGTTCGTGAATACTCGCTTGTCAGCGTTGGGGCACGAGCAGGACGTACCCGGTCGATAGGGTCTCGACGACATATCGACCCTTCGGGCTACGGTTGCCGATGGTTTTTCCAATTCTGTGGACAAAGGTCATCACCATAGACCGAACCGATATCGTGGAACTGTGACTTCCGCGCCCCAGAACTGTCAGACACAAACCGTCGATACAACTCTTCCCACACCGCTCGACATCCTTCGGAAAACCTTCGGATACGACGAATTCCGAGGGAATCAGGCGGCGATCATCGAGCACGTGACGAGCGGCGGCGATGCCGTCGTCCTGATGCCCACCGGCGGCGGGAAGTCGTTGTGCTATCAGATCCCCGCAATCGTTCGTCAAGGCACCGGAATTGTGGTTTCACCTCTGATCGCGTTGATGCAGGACCAAGTCGACGCACTGGCCGCGGTTGGCGTCCAAGCCGCATACCTGAACTCGACCCTGGGTCCGGAAGAAGCCAAAACCGTCGAAAACGGCTTGGTCAACGGAGAATACGACCTCGTCTACATGGCTCCGGAACGATTGCTTCAACCTCGGACGCTGGGCCTCCTCGGCCGCGTCGACGTCGGGCTCTTCGCCATCGACGAGGCTCATTGTGTTTCCCAGTGGGGCCACGATTTCCGCAAGGATTACCTCGGTCTCAGCATTTTGGCCGAGAGATTTCCCGAAGTCCCTCGGATCGCCCTCACCGCGACAGCCACTGAATCAACACACCGCGAGCTGACCCAGAACCTCAACCTCAATGACGCTCGGCATTTCGTGTCCAGTTTCGACCGGCCGAATATTCAGTATCGGATCACGGAGAAAAACAACGCCCGCCAACAGCTTCTGGACATGATCCGTGCAGAGCATGACGGCGATGCAGGCATTGTCTATTGCCTATCTCGCAAACGTGTCGAGCAAACAGCCAAGTGGTTGCGGGATCAAGGTGTCGATGCGGTTGCTTACCATGCCGGGCTCAGCGAGTCGGAACGCGCCCAGGGGCAACGCCGCTTTCTCCGGGAGGACAGCGTGGTGGTGGTCGCAACGATCGCTTTCGGTATGGGCATCGACAAGCCCGACGTGCGCTTCGTCGCCCACCTCGACCTGCCCAAATCGGTCGAAGGCTACTACCAAGAAACCGGTCGAGCGGGTCGAGACGGTCTCCCGGCAACGGCGTGGTTGGCCTATGGCCTTCAGGACGTCGTTCAACTGCGCCGGATGATCGACGATTCGGAAGGAAGCGACGAGTTCCGCAGGATCCAGCGTGGTCACCTGGACGCGATGCTTGCTCTCTGCGAGACCACGGATTGCCGCCGCGTTCAGATCCTGCGCTACTTCGGTCAGGACTCCGAAGCCTGCGCTAACTGCGACACCTGTCTCAACCCGCCGGCTTCCTGGGACGCGACCGTACCCGTGCAAAAGCTTCTTTCCACGGTGGTACGTCTTGACCGGGAACGCGACCAACGGTTCGGCGCCGGACAGATCATCGACATTCTGCGCGGAAAGGAAAACGAGAGATCCACCCGCTCCCGACACGATGAATTGTCCGTATGGGGTATTGGGTCGGACATGAGCGAATCGGCGTGGCGCACGGTCGTACGACAGCTGTTGGCCCGTGGAATCATCACGACGACGGGGGAGTACGGCACGCTGGTACTGGCCCCCGCTTCCGGACCGATTCTTCGCGGCGAGGACACGGTGACTCTGCGTTCGGCGCCCGAAAGCACGTCAAGCCGCCGCTCGTCCGGAAAGAAGACTCGAGGAGCTTCTCTCGCTGTGACCGAGCTCGACGACCTCCAGCGCGCGACTTTCGAAGCACTGCGCTCTTGGAGAACGGACCAGTCCAAGGAACAGCAAGTACCTGCCTACGTGATCTTCCCGGACGCCACGCTGATTGAAATTGCTCGGCTCTCGCCGCAGTCCCAAGGTGAGCTTCGCGGAGTGAGCGGGATCGGTGAGAAGAAGCTGGAACGCTACGGTGACGCGGTCCTTACCGTAGTTCGCAACGCCTGACCGGTGGCTGGTCCGCTGCTCCAGCCCTGGACTGGCGATGCCCCGACTGCGACGATGAACACATGAGCGAATCACAAGTACAGACCCAGACCCACGAGAAGTCCGTCGCCGCTATCGCGATCGTTAGCGCCTCGTCGCACGAACTCTACGAATTCCTCCGCGACCCGCAAAACCAAGCCGCACTGGACGGTTCCGGCATGATCCGAGCAGCCAGTCACGAGCACGGTTCATCTGGCAATGCCACACAGGGGCCGCTGGAGGCAGAGGGACAGCTCTTCGTGATGGATATGCTCTGGACCGATGGCACGACCCAGTACCAGGTCGAAAACACGGTAACGCGCATTGGCGACGACGGCATTGAATGGCTGGTCGCCGACTACGGCAATGAGCCTCAGGGCTGGCGCTGGGGGTGGCGCTTCGAGAACGCCGATCGCGGCACGCGGGTTACCAATTACTGCGACTGGTCGGATATCACCGACCCCAAGGTTCTCGAAGACAAGGGCTTCCCTGTCGTCGACCCGGAGAAGATCGCTGTGACCGTTGGAAACCTCCAACAACGATTCGCCTAACCCGCGCTTCCGTCCGCGGCTCTCAGGCGGCCGGAAGCCCTCAGCGTTGCCGGCTTAGGGCCGAATCGTGGCCATTTTTGCAAGTCAGCGCGATGAGGTGCCTACACGGTTGCCTCTAGTTCCAGCAAGGCCGCCTTCGCGTCAAGCCCGCCGACGTAACCACCCAGGGAACCGTCCGTGCGGAGAACCCGGTGGCACGGCACGACGACGGGCAACGGGTTGGTCGCGCAGGCCGACCCCACCGCTCGGACCGCATGGGGATTACCGACCTGTTCCGCCAATTCCTTGTAACTGACGGTCTGCCCGAATCCGATCTTCGGCAGATATTCCTGGACAGAACCGCGGAAACCTCGGGAAAGACGCCGATCCAGCGGCAGTCCGAAGCTCGTGCGGTGCCCCGAGAAGTATTCTTCGAGTTCCCGCGCAGCGGTGTCCAACTCGTCGGGGGATTCGATAATCCTGGGGCTGATGCTGTCGGCGAGCTGTTGGAGAACGGCATCGAAATCCTCACGCTCAAAAGCTATGCGTATCAACCCAGTATTTGTCGAGGCGAGCATCAGCTTCCCCAAGGGCGTGTCCAGCGTTCGGTAGGAAATGTCCCGGGCCTCATTTTCTGATGCCTTTTGCTCAAAGCGCCGGTGCAATTCCGTCATCTTCTTTCTGCTGACCGGAAAGTATTCGCGGTTCGGTATCTCTGTCGATTTCATGGTGTGCCTCCCGCACGTTATTCCTGGGGAACAGGGCCATCCCCGTCTCTGCTCAATATCCTGAGCCGAAGTTTTCGTATCCCGTCCGATGACGCTCTGCGCACTGCCTCCGGTGTCCCGCCGATGACACGTGCGACCTCATCGTGGGGCAGCCCACCGAGGTGGTGATAGGCCACCGCGAGTCGCTGGCGCTCCGGCAGGTCGTCCACGGCCTTCCACACCATGGCGTTGCGCTCCCTGGCCAACGCAAGATCGGCGGGGTCTGGGGCCGTCTCGGGTCCGACCGCAGTATTGTGTGGACTGGTCGCTTCTGGGGTGCTGGCCATAGGTTCGGCGCGACGCGCGGCCGACCGGAGAACGTCGATCGACTTGCGCTGCGCGACCCGAACGAGCCAAGCCTCAACGTTGGTGTCCTCTGCAAGAGCGTCCCATCCCTCGAGGACCGCCACAAAAGTCTTCGCCCAAGCATCTTCCGCGTCGGGCCCGGCGCCGAGGACGGCTCGACACATCCGCCACACGGTAGGGCCGTGCCGCTGGACAATCGCTTCGAACGGTGTTTTTTGTTTCATCACTCAGTAGTCGCGTCTCATCGGTTGGAAGTGAGGCTGAATGCGAAAAAAATTTTGATCAGCCTGCTTCCCATATATACCGCCGAATCCCGAGCTTTCTGGCGCTTTTTCGTGTTGACTGTCACAACCCCCCAATCTACCGTCTACAGGGACATTGAAAGCCGCCCGAGAGCGGAAATGCTCTATGACAAAGCATCGGACAAAAATGGCACATGAACCGACGAATCATATTCACGCAAGCCGTACTAGCGTCAGTGATCCTTCGACTGCTCCTGCGCCCGTGGAGCCGGACCTGAAGACTGTTCGCAAAGCGGTGGGTGCATCCGCGATCGGGAATGCCACGGAGTGGTTCGACTACGGGCTCTACGCGGTATCGACGGCTTACCTGAGTCAACACTTCTTCCCCGGGGACAACGGGCAACTGTGGACGCTTTCGCTTCTGGCATTGTCCTTCATCATGCGTCCCATCGGCGGCATGGTGTGGGGCCCGATCGGTGACAAGCTCGGACGCAAGGGCGTTCTGGCCATCACGATCGTGCTCATGGCCGGCGCGACGTTCTTCATCGGCGTGCTACCTGACGTCAACACCATCGGCGTATTTGCCCCAATCCTGCTGGCGTTCCTCCGTGTGGTGCAGGGCTTCTCATCCGGCGGTGAATACGGCGGCGCCGCAACCTTCATGGCCGAGTACGCCCCGGACAAACGCCGCGGCTTCTACGGAAGCTTTCTCGAATTCGGCACTCTCGCCGGTTTCGCGTTCGGTTCCCTGATCGTCCTGATCGGCGAGCTGACTCTTGGCAACGAAGCCATGATGGCTTGGGGTTGGCGCATTCCGTTTCTCGTCGCCGGTCCGCTCGGTCTGATTGGGTGGTACCTGCGGTCCAAACTCTCGGAGTCTCCGATCTTCGAGGAACTCGAAGACACCCAACGAGAGAGCAGCGTCGGCGGCGGTATCCGAGATCTCTTTGCGAACCACTTCGGCCAAATGGCCATCGTGTTCGGTCTCGTGGTCGCGGTGAACGTCGTCAACTACACGTTGCTGACGTACATGCCGACGTATCTCGAGAGCACAGTGGGAATGGAAAGCTCCACAACGCTCACGGTCATGTTCATAGCCCAGTTCGCGATGATGCTGGTGATGCCTCTGGGCGGTGCGCTGTCCGACAAGGTGGGCAGAAAACCCATGTGGTTCACCTCGATGATCGCTCTCTTCGTTCTTTCGGTTCCGATGTACATGCTGATGGCCAAGGGCTTCTGGTTTGCTCTGCTCGGATTCGCCGTCCTGGGTCTGTTGTACATCCCGCAGCTGAGTACGATCTCCGCGACTTTCCCGGCCATGTTCCCGGCGCCGGTCCGCTACGCGGGATTCGCGATCTCGTACAACGTGTCCACGATGATCTTCGGTGGCACATCACCCATGGTCAACGAGGCTTTGATCGGTGCAACGGGCAATGACCTTGTCCCGGCGTTCTACATGATGGGAGCCTGCCTCATCGGTTTGATCGCGACGCTGTTCATGAAGGAGACTAAGGGAGCTTCCTTGCGCGGGACCGAGGTGCCGGAAACGGGAAAGGTCCCGGTCTTCCAACCGCTCTCGGACGCCGCACGTTAGGCCCGCAATTGACGGTCGGGGAACATGCCCCTCGGCACCAACCAGAGATAGCCGATCATTCCCAGCAGCTCGATCATGGACTGCATGATCACGACGACAGCCGTCAGCTCCCAGCCGGAGGGTAGGGCCAGCGCGAGTGGCAGAACCACGAAGGAGTTCCGCGTGCCGTAGGTGAAAGCCAACGTTCGCGCGGGCTCCTTCGGCAGTTTGAAGAGCACCGACATGCACTTGGCGAGAGCGAGTGCGATAGCCAAGTACAGGACATATATCCCGCCGACTCGCGGCAATAGCTCAAGGGAACGTACGACGGCACCCGCATGCGACGTCATGACCAGGAGAATCACCAGCCCCAGAGTAGGTACGGGGAACCAGCCGAGAATCTCGACCCAACGTGAGGATCCATTCGCCGCAAGGCCATGACGTCGGTGGCGCGTGAGCCAGGAGTCCGTGGTTGCCGCCAAAGCGAGCGGGACAAGGATCAGCGCCGCTGCTGGCACCATGTGGCGCGCACCCACCGAGGCGCCGAATGTGTGATCCGCGAAGACTCGCAGATATACCGGCAGAAGCACCAACTGGACCACCATATTCAGCGGCGCCAGTGCCGTTGCCTTCGCCGTGTCGCCCCGCCCCAAATGCGTGAAAGTGATGAACCAGTCCGTGCATGGGGCGACCAGAGTCATGAGGATACCCAGGCGAATCGCCGGGGAGTCCGGGGCCCACTGCACGAGGCCCCACGCCACGAGCGGTATTACCAGAAAATTCCCGATCAACGACGCAATCAGGAACCCGCGGTTCCGAAACGTTTTGGGTATCGCCGCGAGCGGCACCTGAGTAAACGTCGCGTACATCAAGAGCGCCAGCGCCGGCCATACGAGCGCCTCCGTGACCGCCGCACCACTCGGCAGGGCACTGCCGATTCCCAAGCCTGCGGCCGCGCTGAGAAGGTATACCCAGACCTGGTTCCTCTCCAGTGAGCCCCTGAGAGGATGAGCTCTATTCATGGTCGCTTTCGTCAGCCTGCTCCGCGCCGTGAGTGTGGAATTTGGCCCCTTCGCGGTTGAAAATGCTGATGACCTCGGCTGGCCGGGAGCCAGCCGCAGAGACGCTGTGCGGGATCGTTGTGTCGAATTCGGCGGCCTCCCCCGAAGCGAGGACCAACTCTTCATCGCCGAGAAGCAATTGGATCTTGCCGGAGACCACGTACAGCCATTCGAAACCGGGGTGAACCCCTTGCTCGGGCGCCTTCTTGCGCGGAGGGTATGTCATTTTATAGGTGTGAACGGGGGAGGACTCCGGGGCAAGGGGCACGATCAGGATGCCGTTTCGCCGGTAGGCCTGCCGACGAACCCGCGGATCCGGTGCACGCTCCCTCACGAGCTCGTCGATGCTGATGCCGAGCTGCCGTGTGAGCGGCAACAACAGTTCCAGACTAGATTGACGCTTTCCCGATTCCAGCCGGGAAAGAGTACTCACCGACATGCCCGCTCGCTCGGCCAGCTCTTCCAAAGTCCAGTTCAGCCGCTGGCGCGCTGCCCGCAAACGAGGACCGACCTGCGACAATTGTTCGTTCACCATGCCCCTCCTTGCCATTTCTGCAAATTAGTTTGCCATAATTAATGCTGAGGATCTAGCGTCTATGACATGGAAAATAATTGGGATGTCATCATTGTCGGTGGAGGAACGGCGGGCCTGAGTGCAGCGCTCATGCTGGGGAGAGCACGCCGCCGTACTCTCGTTATCGACGACGCGCTGCCGCGCAGTCGATTCGCGGCACACATGCACGGAGTACTCGGGCACGAAGGAAAAGACCCGGCCGATCTCATCCGTGAGGGTAGATCAGAAGCGGCAGGCTACGGCGTCGTATTCGAGGACGTCCGAGTGACACAGGTCGAAGAAATGCAGCGCGGTTACCTAGTGACCGACGCCGAAGGGGCGCAGCGCACGGCCCGTGGCGTCATCGTGGCCACCGGAGTGACGGACGTTCTCCCGGAAATCCCGGGACTTGCCGAGCGGTGGGGTGTCAGCGTCCTCCACTGTCCCTATTGCCACGGCTGGGAATTCGGTGATCGCCGGCTCGGCCTGCTCGCGATGAGCCCCATGGATCTGCACCGAGCTGAGCTGGTGCGGCAGTGGTCGGAGGACCTCACCGTATTCAGCGCAGGAATCTCGGAGATCGATGCGGCGACTCGGATTCGTCTGGAATCACGAGGAATCAGCCTGATCGAGGACCCGGTTCTCGGAATCGACGGCCCAGGGCAGAGCATTTCCGAGGTTCGCACCGATCAAGGCGTCCACCTCATCGACGCTCTGTTCGCGGGAGGAAAAATGCACCCCCACGACGATTTCCTGGCGCCGCTCGGACTCGACCGTTCGGAGGGGCCTATGGGTTCTTTCCTGACCGTCGATCAGTTCGGGGCCACGAGCCTGCCGGGGATGTGGGCTATCGGAAACGTCGTGAGCCCAGCCCTGACCGTTCCGGGCTGCATGGGCGCAGGCGCGCTGACCGGTGGCATGGTCAATATGTACTTGGTCGGCCAGGACTTCGATGACGCGCTTCTTGCCCAACCAAAGAAATTCTGGGAGAACCGATACTCGTCCGAGGACAAGATCTGGTCCGGGAACCCCAATGCGACACTCGTCGACGCCGTTGAGGGCCTCCCGCCCGGCCGCGCCGTGGATCTGGGGTGTGGGGAAGGAGCCGACGTGCTGTGGCTGGCTGAGCAGGGCTGGCACGCGACCGGCATCGACATTTCCGATACGGCCGTACGTCGCGCTCAAGATGCGGCCCTGGCCGCCGGCCTGCAGGACCACGCGACCTTCCTCGCCGAAGACCTTTCGCAGTGGAACCCCGAGGAGGAGTTCGATCTGGTCACGGGCAGCTTTTTGCAGTCGCCGGTGGAACTTGACCGCATCGCGATTCTTCGGAAGGCCAGCGAACTCGTCGCGCCGGGCGGCCGGATGTGCATCATTTCGCACGCGGCCCCGCCGCCGTGGGCCACCGGCCATCAGCAGCATGATTTCCCGGATCCCGCGGAAGACGTCCGCGCTTTGGCGCTGGGCCAGGAATGGGAGACCGACCTCCAGGAGACGCGGAAACGCGAGGTCAAGGACCCCGAGGGCAATCCGGCCATCCTGGAGGATTCGGTCCTGCTGTTGCGGAAGAAGGCCTAGATCCTGTCATCCTTCGGAATGATGATCCAAGCGACCAGGTAGAAGATCGCCTGCGGCCCCGGAATGAGGAAGGACAGGAGGAAGAGGAAACGTACCCAACTGGGACTCCAATCGAGTGCCTCGGCAATTCCTCCGCAGACGCCCGCGATGATTTTGTGATTGCGTGATCTCTTAAGTGCCATGCCTCTACGGTAAAAAAGACAGCGCACTCCGCACAGTGGGGCAGGCACTACCTTTCCCGGTAGAGCTCGGTCGGACCGGTGTGTTCACTGCAATTTGAGCTTGCGATACCGGCTGATCGCGCCGTGTATCTCCTGCGGACGAGGCATCGCCAGGTCGCCGCGCGGTCGGTCCTTTCCTGTCAGAACGTCCAGCCCGCGCTCGCGAAGACGGCGCCAAATACGTTCGACCACCTGGTTCATCTCGAGGGTTCCGTCGAGCTCTCGGGACACTGACTCGATGCACTGTGCGATCGCATTGGTCTGCGACGGATCGACCAGCTGCCCGAGGTAGGCGACATCGATGTCCTCACGACCCAGCTGGATCGAACCAAGTCCCCGACCTCGTGCACTTTTCTTCTTGTCCGCAGGGTTGAGTGTTCCGGAGGCAGGTACGCGGCCCGCAGAGCGAGCGAAAACCCCTCGCTGCGGCGCGTGATCCTCATCGTTGTCTGGCGTGAAATCCGAGGCGATCCTGTGCGCTTTGTCCGTGACGTCCGACGGAACATACGCGTCCATGGCGATCACGTGATCCGCGACGCCGAAAAAAGCACCTGTGCCGCCGGCAACCAAAATCGTCGAGGTATCGCGCTCCGCCAGGAGCGGCCGGATGCGTTCGACGAACGGGGTGATCGGTTCGGATCCCGCAGGAATCAGTTCACGCATCGCCGGATCCCGGATCATGAAGTTGGTGGCCGAGGTGTCTTCGTCGATGAGCAACAAGGACGTGCCGATCTCCAAGGACTCGGCGAGATTCGCCGCCTGCGACGTCGAACCCGATGCATTCGTGGTCGTGAACCGCGAGGTGTCGGTTCCCGACGGCAAATTGGATATGAACGGGGAAATATCCACCCCCGTGACGGCGCGACCGTCCTCGGCACGGATACTCATCGCGTCCGGAACGGTCAGGACCCATTCCCGGCCGTCCCCGGCGACGTGAGGGTACACGCCGCGTTCCATCGCGCGCAGGAGAGTCGATTTGCCGTGGTACCCACCGCCCACGATCACGGTGATGCCTCGCGGTACGCCCATGCCTGTCACGGTGCGGCCGCTCGGTAGGTAGAACTCCTGACGCAGTCCTTCGGGGGAACGGAACCGAACGGCGTCGCGCAACGGCAGGTCGGAATCGCCCGACGCCCGGGGCAGCACAGCGCCTTCCCCCACGAAGGAAACCAGATCGCGCTCGCGCAACTCGGACTGAATGGCCAGCTGGTCGAGGTACAACTTGATGTGCTCTTCCAGCGCATCGACGTCCAGCCCGTCCAGAAGTGCGGAATTCTGAAGGAGCTCCGGAAGATCATCGGCTAGCAGATGCGCAGCGGCCCGCCCCTTGATCCGGCGCCCTCCGGCCGGTAACGCGACGTTCAGGCGAACCTGAATCTCTTCGCGCCCCACCACGACACTCGTTCGTTCGAGAACCTCCTGGCCGGGCTTGGTGATGTTGATTCCTCGATACGCGCAGCCGCAAAGGGCCTTGCTCAGATTGCGTGCCACGAAATCCGCGGCAGCGATGCGCTGTTCGGGCTTTCCCTCCAGTCGCCCTGACATGGAGGTCCCTTCAAGAGGTAGAACCGCCCGGACGGCGCTCGGTGGCGCGTACGGATCGGATTGAACGTGATCCACGACGAGGTCGAATGCTCCGAAATCATAGGTGCCTTTGATGCGTTTGTAGGCACCGTATCCGTTGCCGTCCAGTCGCTGAAGGGTAGACCTGAGGTCCTGTTTGGTGGGGTTCATTGAGAGCTTATTCGGGTCGGGGACATCAGTGTCTGGAAGTATAGTCGGTTCCGAATCCCGTGGAGAGGAAAAAGCAACCATGACTACTCAAGTCAGCAAGCAAATTCAGCTCGCGTCGCGGCCCGAGGGGTGGCCCACGGAGGAGAATTTCTCCACCGTGACGGTTGACCTTCCGGACCTCTCCGATGGTGAGGTGCGAGTCAAGAACCAGTTCATGTCAGTGGATCCTTACATGCGGGGCCGCATGTCGGCAGGCAAGAGCTACGTCGCGCCTTTCGAAGTAGGGGAGACCATGACGGGTGGCGCCGTGGGAAAGGTCGTAGAGTCCCGCAGCGACGATCTGCCCGAAGGATCCCTGGTGCTTCACCAGTTCGGCTGGCGCGACGTCGCCCAGGCCTCCGCCGATCAGTTCAACCGGGTCTCAGAGACCCCCGGTGTGCCCGCGTCTTTGTACCTTGGCATGTTGGGATTGACGGGTCTGACGGCCTATGTCGGTCTGACTCAGGTCGCGAAGTTCAAGGAAGGTGACGTCGTTTTCGTCTCGGGTGCCGCAGGAGCTGTGGGTTCTGCCGTCGGGCAGATTGCGCGGTTACTGGGAGCTTCGAAGGTCATCGGTTCCGCCGGAAGCGACGAGAAAACCGAACTGTTGGAGAAGAAGTACGGCTACGACGTCGCCCTCAACTACAAGGCCGCTCCGATTCGCGAACAGCTCCCGAAAGCGGCTCCGGACGGAATCGACGTATATTTCGACAACGTGGGCGGCGACCACTTGGAGGCGGCGATCGACGTTCTCAACCGTTACGGCCGCGCGGCGCTGTGCGGGGCCATCAGCCAGTACAACGCGACGGAAGCGACCCCGGGACCGGACAATATGGCGAATTTCGTCAAGCAGTCGCTGGCTTTCAAGGGATTCATCGTGGGCGACTACATGGAGTATGCGGGTGAGTTCCAGGAGAAGATGAGCAACTGGCTTCAGGACGGGAAAGTCCAGTACGACGAGACTGTCGTCGACGGCCTGGACAACGCTACCGACGCATTCATCTCCATGATGGAAGGCGCCAACAAGGGCAAGATGGTCGTTCGTATCGAGGAGTAATGTCCTCAGCGTCAAGGGCCCTGGCTCCGCCGTGTCGGTGGGCCAGGGCCTTCTGCGTATGCGGAATGAGCCGACCAGGTTCGTTGAGGCTTCAGGCCAGCGGCCTCATTGTGCCGGAGATGATGGTTCGGGTCGCTCCGCCGATCCACACGTCTTCGCCCTTCTTCTCAACGTGGATCATGCCACCGCGACCCAATACGGTTCCTTGACGGGCGACATAGCTCCGAGGGGCTCGCCCGTCTCGAATCAGCCATTGTGCAAAGCCTGCGTTGAGGCTCCCCGTCACGGGATCCTCGCTGCTTCCATCGCCCGACCCGAAAGCGCGGACTTCCAGGTCTGCGGGGGCACCAGAGTGGTCGAAAAATCCGGCGACACCGATCTTGAACCCACTCTTGGCAATCTCGGCCATTTGGGGTCTCAGGCCGAGCACGTCATCAGCGGACTTGAACACGATGCCGACCCAACCAGGGCCGTTGTCGATCCAACGGGCGGCCTCGATCCTTGACGCGTCCGCGCCGAGAAGTTCGGTGATGGAACAAAGGGTCTTCTCATCTGCTTGCTCGTCACGTACGAGGGGCGGGGCGGCGAATGAGATCCTGTCCGCAGACCGCCGGAGCGCGACCAGCCCCGACGCGGATTCCTGGGTGATGGTCTCACGGTGAGCCGGACGCCCTCCGGCCTCGAGCCAAGCATGAGCCGATCCCAAGGTCGGGTGCCCCGCGAAAGGAAGCTCACGGGTCGGCGTGAATATGCGGAGACGGTAATCGGCCTCGCCGGAGGTAGGGGCCAGGAGGAACGTGGTCTCGGACAGATTGGTCCAATTCGCGAAGGCCTGCATCTGCCGATCGCTAAGGGCGTCGGCGTCGTGAACGACCGCGAGTGGGTTACCCGGCAGCGGCCCGGGCGCAAAAACGTCGACCTGGTGGAACGGCAAGAACATGGACATCCCCATTTCTCCTGCGGAACCCGTTACGGACCCCGGAGTGGTAAGTATCCGGTACGCGCGGTACCGTAAACGTGATGGTGAGCTGAAACTCACTCCGGCAAGACTAATTGTCGAACACGTATCGACAGGGCGGGAGGCGTCACGATGTTTCCGGAAACGGCAAACAAGTCCGATCGTAAGATCGTGCCTCAGGCCGTCGAGCTTCGAAGCGTTCAGGGGCTGCCCATTTCGGTGACGTCCTGGGGTGACTGGGAAACGGCTCAGGGAGTGGCTCTCATTGTTCCCGCGATCGCAACCCGGGCGAGGCACTACAACGGGTTTGCTCGCTGGCTGGCTGACCAAGGACTTGTCGCGGTTTCCTTCGACTACTCGGGGTTCGGTGAATCGTTGGTCGGCAGCCTCAAGGATTCGGACGTGAACATCCTGAACTGGGCCGACGACGCCCGCACCGTCATCGACTGGATCGGGGAGCAGGGACCCACCTTGCCCGTGACCTGGATCGGGCACAGCCTGGGTGGGCAACTCCTGGGGCTGGCGGGTGATCGGGGCGTAACAAAAAGTATTTTTGTGGCCAGTGGCGTCGGGTCGGGTTGGAAGTCGCCATGGCAGACCGCTGTGCCGGGCATGGCAATGTTCTTCCTTGTCGGCCCTGTGGCACAAAAAATCTGCGGCTATTATCCGGGCCGAAAACTGAGGTTCTTCGGCAACCTTCCTTCCGGAGTCATGAGCCAATGGACGCGATGGGTGGCTTATCCGCGTTATATCCTGGGGGAGCGTCCTTGGTTGGCACCGGAGTACGCGGCCGTCGAGTCGCCGATCACGGCAATCTCCTTCACGGACGATGTGGTGATGTCCAAGTCGGCGTTGCGCATGTTGCTCTCGTTCTACTCGGGGGCCCGAAGGCTGCATTTTCGGTACTCGCCCCGAGACCTCGGGGTTGACTCGATTGGGCACATGGGTCCTTTCAGAGCGGCAAGCGCTGCCATCTGGAAGACCGTCATTGCGCCGCATCTTGCGAAAAACGAAGGGCCGCCACGCAGATAAATAGCAAAGCTATATACTTTGAGGTACACTGGGGCTATGTCAGACTCGCACCTGAAAAACAGCTCTTCGGCACAAGGGGCTCTCTCCTCTGCCGAATCTCGGCACGCCACGGAATTGATCGTGGTGGCCAGCCGATTTGTTCGTGCCGCGTCCCGCCACAGTGGCAGGGAGCGATCGACGATCGTTCTCCGGACCCTTTCCAACCTCAGTTTGGTGGGTCCCATGAGGATCGGCGATCTCGCCTCGGCGGAGCACATTACGCAGCCCACGATGACCGGCGTGCTGAAACGCCTGGAAGTCGAAGGGCTCGTGAAGCGTCAGGCGGACCCGTACGACGGTCGGGCTCAGCTCATTGAAATTACCCCATCGGGGAAGAAAGAACTCAATGACTTCCGCAAGAAGGCGACACAGCGAATTCAGCCCGCGGTTGCGCGGCTGACCAGCGAAGAGCGGAAGATCTTGTGGCGGGCTTCGGAGATCCTGGGGTCCATCAACAAGGATCTTGACGACTTGTAGAAGCAGGTATGAGCGCCGGAGGATGCGTCTACCTCATCCGCCTCGCTCGGACTGGCGCCAGATAAGCGACGTTTCATCCCGTTTGTGCCTGGCGCCCATGTTTTTACCCAGATATATAGTGAAGCAATGTGTGGTTCGTTCAGAGGACGCCGCACCTATTGGAGGCATTAGCACCGCATGAGCACAAGTACACCCACCGGAACTCATCCCGTGGTGGAGAGCAGGGAAAGCTCTCCTGATTCTTCACCTCAGAAAAAACAGTCGATTCTGCGTCAGCCCATCGCGGTTTGGGCCATTGCGTTCGCGTGCATGGTTTCTTTCATGGGCATCGGACTGGTCGACCCGATTCTGCCGGCCATCAGTAGCGAACTCAACGCTACGGCCGGTCAGACGATGTTGCTCTTCACGAGCTATCTCTTCATCACCGGCATCGCGATGTTCTTCACCGGTTGGGTATCCAGCCGTATCGGTATCAAGACGACTTTGCTCGTCGGGCTGGTCCTGATCATCGCTTTCGCCGCGTTCGCTGGCGCATCGGGCAGCGTCGGGGAAATCATCGGGTTCCGAGCTGGTTGGGGACTCGGCAATGCCCTCTTCATTTCAACGGCACTGTCCGCGATCGTCGGTGCAGCGGCCGGCGGCAGCGGCCAGGCCGTGATGCTCTACGAGGCGGCATTGGGGATCGGTATGGCCATCGGGCCGCTGGTCGGCGGGCTGCTCGGTTCCGTGTCTTGGCGCGGGCCGTTCTTCGGTACCGCCGCGCTCATGGCCGTCGGTTTCATCGCCATCGTCTCCTTGCTCCGCAACCCGAAGAAGGATTCTGCTCAGCCGGTTGAGAAGCACGCGTTCACCGCCGGCTTCAAAGCCCTCAAGGACCCGGCCCTCCGGGTTCTGGCATTTACGGCTCTCTTCTACAATTTCGCCTTCTTCGTCCTTCTCGCGTACAGCCCGTACCCGTTGGAGGCCGCCGCGGCCAAGAACGGTACCGAATTCGGCGCTCACGAGCTGGGCTTCGTCTTCTTTGGCTGGGGCGTCGCCCTTGCGATCGCATCGGTGTTCTTGGCACCCATGCTGACTCGTCGGTTCGGGCTTCGTCCGGTTCTGTACAGCATGCTCGGCCTTTTGGCGATCACGATGGCGTGCGCGGCCATCTGGCATGAATCCGTCGTCGGACTGATCGTCTTCATCGTGATCGCGGGCCTCTTCCAGGGCGTTATGAACACTGCCCTGACTGAGACCGTCATGGAGGCTACGAGCCTTCCGCGTTCGATCGCATCGTCGACCTACTCCGGTGTTCGTTTCATCGGTGGCGCGATCGCCCCGGCCATCGCGGGCCCGGTGGCCGACGCGGTCGGTGCGGGCGCCCCGTACTGGATGGCTGTGGTGACCCTCGTCGTGTCGATCATCGTGCTGGTGTTCGGCGGACACCGCTTGGCACAGGTCTCCCGACCCCATGAGACCGCGGAAGCCGAGGCCGAGGCCATCACGCGGGGTACCGACTAAGTGCGGCGCAGCGGCCGGCCCCCGTGGGTCATGTTCGACGGTGAACCGGGGTGCTGGCCGAAGACCGGCCTTCAAGAATCGCAATAGGCAGATTCTGGCCGCGAATCAACGCACGAAGCCGGGGGCTATTGTTGGCCCCCGGCTATCTTTCGATCGCCCCAGAAGCTCCGGCACGAGTGCCTGAGTCGTGTATTCGGTTAATTCGCGCAGTACCTTCTCTTCAAGGCTGCCGATGACGGCGGTCGGCGTTATTCCCGCGTCCCGCGCGGCGGTGATGCCAGTCCGCGAATCCTCGAATGCGACTGCTTGCGACGGGGGCAGGCGCAGCTGTTCAAGAGCGGTGAGATAAGCCTCGGGGTGCGGCTGGGGTGCCTCGACATCCTCGAGTGCTACGACCCCGTCCAATTCTGTGAGCAAATCGGCCTGTCCGAGGGCCGGAACGACGACGTCGCGGCTCGCGGCGGTCACAACCATAAGACGTTTGCCCTGACGTCGTGATCGACCGCGCCCAAGAGTCCATCGCCCTCGGATCAGCGCCCCCGTGGCTGCCCTTCTGCTGAACGTCGTTCCCGGTGCTGCTCTGTACGACATCCGACGTACGGCATATGACCATTCGGCGGCCTCGTAGCAGTACCGGTCATGGGGTGGGTCGCCTTCTCGGTATTCGACTCCTGGCGCTGGACGTTTCTCGTCGGCGCAGTGGTCGTGACGGTGGCCTTTCCGGCTTTTCTTCTTGTGCAGCGCAACAGCCCGCGGGATGTGGGTTTCCCTGAGACCGACGACGAGGGCCCCTCCTGCCAGGAGCCGTACGAGCAGGGCGCGCGCAGCGCGGCAGGGGCCAAATCAATCCGCCCCCGGTGCGTTCCACAACGACGGCTCCCAGAATCAGGCTCAGCGACCTTTGGGCCTCGGTGCCTCACGATCCTATGGTTCTCCGTCTGGGACTCGTCTACTTCATGCTTAAACCACCCGGTACGCGGTGCTCCTCTGGGGCCCTGTTCTGGTCATTGACGCGATCCCGGAGCTGGACGACAACACCGCGGTGTTGGTTCCTGTCGCCTTCGGCACTGCGGGGTTCGTCGCCCCGATTGTGGTCGGTTGGGTATCCATACCTTCTTTGGTGCGCGGCGCATACCGCCGACCGTGATCTCGCTGTCCTGTTCCTGCTCCGATCTTGGAACACACGGCCCGCGACGCGGTGACCTCGCGGCCCGATCCGGCGAGGGACCCCGGAATGCCTCAGATGAGGGGCTCGAACTCTCGGCGTTGTCCCTCGGGTGAATATATCCGGGAGGCGCCGCGTTTGTGGCTCCCAACCCAATGGGTATCCACGATTCCCACCGCTTCCATGAGGGCATAGGCGGTTGTCGGACCGACGAAGCGAAAGCCTCGTTCCTTGAGGTCCTTGGACAAGGCCTGCGACTCGGTCGACTGCGTAGGAACCTCCGCGATGCTCTCTGGCAAAGGGGTGACTTTGGGCGCGTGAGACCAAATCAGGGCCGGAAGGCCATCGGCGATCTCCAGTTCTCCTCCGCCCCACAACGGCAGAATGAAACCGCGGGTCAACGGATCCGCGTCCGGCGCGCCCCGGAGCTCAAGAGTTGCCCGCGCATTGCCGATCGCCGCGAGAATCTTTGGTCGGCTGCGGATGATGCTGGCGTCCTCGACGAGTCGCTCGACGTCGTCGTCCGAGAACTCGGCGACGGCTTCCGGGTCGAAGGCCGCGAAGGCCCTCCTGAAAGCATCTCGGCGCGCGAGGATCGTGGCCCATGACAGACCGGCCTGGAAACCTTCCAGACACACTCTCTCGTAGAGGCCCGCCTCCGAGATCACGGGCAAGCCCCACTCGTGGTCGTAGTAGTCGCGCATCATGGCGCTGCCGTTGGCCCATTCCGTGCGCGGGAGTGCCTCCTGAAGGACCGCATCTGAAGCGGTGCCTTCCGGCGCGGGGTGAATTTGAGTCATCGGTCGTCCCATCCAGTCATTCTCAAAGTCATGTTGAACCGGCCCGTCTCCACGGGGCATCCCTTCGGCGCTGTATTCGGCAGGATCTTGGGCACGCCGTGGAACATGAAACGGCTCGGTCCACCGAAAACTACCAGGTCTCCGGAGGCCAATCGGATGTCCTGGTATGGCTTGCTCTTGGTCCGTGGATTTCCCACGCGAAAAAGTGCAGTATCCCCAACACTCACGCTGACAACGGGCTCGGAGGAACGCTCATCCTTATCCTGATGCATGCCCATTTTGGCGCTGGGCTCGTAATAATTGATGAGGGCCACGTCGGGCTCATAGGAATCTGCCCACGCCTTGAGTTCCTGCTGCCCCAGGCCGGGCCAGCTCTGTGCGGTCAGTGGTGAGAAAGCATCTTCTACGGCCTTGCGGCCGAGGCGAATCAGCCAATCCGGTATCGGCAGGGGAGCGGCGTCGCCGAATTCTCTGGCCCGCCTGGTCAGGCGACCGGCTTCCCAATGCCATCCCAAAGTCGTCAGTCTGACCGACATGGGGTGGCCATTGATCAGAGGCGAATGCGGAGGGATCGGTCCACGTCCCCACTGTTCCCATTGACCAGCGATCCACCGTTGCTGGTAGGCGCTCAGCCAACCTGGAACGTGGACGACACCCGCAACGATTTCCCGCGGCTGCCGCTGGAAGGCGTCGTCGGAGAAGAGCCCCGTCTCGTCCTCAGCCATTGTGATCTCCTTTCGGTCGAATATCCCGAGGCCGGCCCTGTCCGACCTGTCCGACCTGTGTACCCACAACGAATTACCGTCTATGTGCCTGAGTCGTACAACCTGCCGGGGCCGAAACCTGTTCCCGCGTCGAGCCGAGATGATTCCGCCATTATCTGCCGAGTGAACTCCTTTTCGCGCGGCTTGCCGACGCGCCCCGGGCCGTGCCGAGACACGATACCCGGCGACGCAAAAACCCCGGGCCCCGATCACCTCATCAGAGTGAGGGACCGGGTTGCCCGGGGTTCTTCGTGGAGGACGATTACTCGGTGGATGTGTCCTCGTCGACCCAGTCGAAGGAACGGGTAACGGCCTTCTTCCAAAGCCGGTATTGGCGTTCGACCTCCTCATTGTCCATCTGGGGAGTCCAGCGCTTGTCTTCCTGCCAGTTCTCGACGACGTCTTCTTCGCCGTCCCAGAACCCGACGGCAATGCCGGCGGCGTACGCAGCACCCAAGGCCGTGGTCTCAACAACCTTCGGCCGGATTACGGGAACCCGCAGCAGATCCGCCTGGAACTGCATCAGGAATTGGTTGGCTGTCATGCCACCATCCACGCGCAACTCCGTCAGGTCCACACCGGAATCGGCGTTCATCGCGTCAATAACCTCGCGAGTCTGGAAAGCAGTCGCCTCGAGGGCCGCACGCACAATGTGTGCTTTTTTGACGTAGCGCGTCATGCCGACCAGAACACCACGGGCATCCGGACGCCAATACGGCGCAAACAACCCGGAGAAGGCCGGGACAAAGTACGTCCCGCCCGAATCCTCGACCGACGTCGCGAGCGCCTCAGAATCTGCGGCGTTGTCGATGAGCTCGAGGTTGTCACGCAACCACTGGATCAACGACCCCGAAACGGCGATAGAACCCTCGAGCGCGTACACGGGCTTCTCGTCGCCGATCTTGTACGCAACCGTGGTCAGGAGACCGTTCTCCGAGAAAACGGGCTCCTCGCCGGTGTTCATCAACATGAAGTTGCCGGTGCCGTAGGTGTTCTTGGACTGGCCTTCCTTGAAGCAAGCCTGCCCAAAGGTTGCCGCCTGCTGGTCGCCGAGGATGCCAGCGATGGGAGTCCCGCGCAGGAATCCACGCGCTCGACCCCGACCATAGACCTCAGCCGAGGACTTGATCTCCGGGAGCATCGACATCGGAATGCCGAAGTCCTTGGCGATGTCTTCTTCCCACTCGAGGGTCCGGATATTCATGAGCATCGTACGGGACGCGTTGGTCACGTCCGTGATGTGAACACCGCCCTCGGTGCCGCCGGTGAGGTTCCACAGGACCCACGAGTCGGTTGTGCCGAACAGCAGATCGCCCTTCTCGGCGCGCTCGCGCGCACCTTCTACGTTGTCCAGGATCCACTTGACCTTGGGACCAGCGAAATAGGTGTTCAGCGAAAGGCCCACGCGGTCGTGGTACTTGTCGTAGCCTTCGTCCCCGGCCAATTCGTCACAGATCTTCTGGGTACGGGTGTCCTGCCAGACAATCGCGTTGTAGACCGGTTCTCCGGTGTTCTTGTCCCAGACCACGGCGGTCTCGCGCTGGTTGGTGATGCCTACCGCAGCGACATCGTGGTGGTTGATTTCGACGTCGGAGAAGCAATCCGCAACGGATCTCCGGACGTTGCGCCAGATCTCCAGCGGATCGTGTTCGACCCAACCGGCTCTGGGGAAAATCTGCTCGTGTTCATACTGGCCGACCGTGATGATCTGGCCCTTTTTGTCGAAGACGATGGCCCGGGAACTCGTGGTGCCCTGGTCGATGGCGAGAATGTATTTTTTGTCAGTATTCATAGTTTTGGAGAACAGCGCGTCGTTCCTGTTTCCGTCTTTCTGGTCGGTCATTTCGCTTGCCTTTCCTGAGGGGCCGCCTCTTTGCGGCCCAATCTTCTAGAGAGCCACGAGGAGGGGGACAACGAGGGCAGCGACGAGGCCGCCGACGATCGGACCCAGCACGGGTACCCAAGAATATGCCCAATCGGACGGTCCTTTGCCTCGGATGGGCAGAATAGCGTGGGCGATGCGGGGACCGAGGTCACGAGCGGGGTTGATGGCGTAACCTGTCGGGCCGCCGAGGGAGATGCCGATGGCCAAAACCACGAGCGCGACCGGAAGTGGACCCATCTCGCTCGGAGTTTTGTCGGAGAAAAGAATGAAGGCGATCAGCACGAAGGTCGCGACGACCTCCGTCAGGAAGTTCCAGCCATAAGAGCGGATCTCCGGACCGGTCGAGAAGACGCCGAGCTTGTTGGCTGCGGGGGATTCCAAGTCGAAGTGCTTCTTGTGGGTCAGATAGACGATGATCGCGCCGATGATGGCACCCAGGAGTTGAGCGACGATGTAGACGAACACGTTGCCCGCGGTCGCCGGGATACCATCTGCCAAGTCTTTGTGGGCGGCCCAGAAGGATAATGTCACCACGGGGTTCAGATGCCCGCCCGTCGCATATGCGGCGTAGACGCCGGCGTAGACGCCAAGTCCCCAGCCGAATGCAACCATGAGCCAGCCGCCTGCGTTGTTCTTTGTTCGCGGAAGGACCTGGCCGGCGACGACGCCGCAACCGAGGAGCACGAGGATCAGCGTTCCTATGAACTCGGACGTGAACATTCCGAGTGTCGTGGGAACGCCATTATCCATGAGCTGAGGTGCGATACCGAGAATCCCGGTGGATCCGTCGGCGAGTAATGATCCGGTCATTACCGCTCACTTTCCGGCACTTCGTCGTGCCTTATTGTTCTCAATCGCCGGTGTTCAGCCAGCGGGTCGATGATTGATGGATGAAAACTAGGGCCGGGCGGTCGGCCTGAAGGGCGCTTTCCGCCCGGCCAGATATGGATGACTAGCGCGAACCCAAAACCTTGCGGGGCATGATCTCGGGGTCGGATGTGATGACGTCGGCAGCGCCGGCGTCGTCGCGTTCCTCTTCCGCGCGGGCGATGTTATGAACCCGCTGGGCATAGCTGTCCAACTCGCGTTGGCGATCTTCCTGGCCCCAGCCGAGTTCGGCGGACATCACGTCGATGATCTCCGGTGCAGCGGAAAGACCGCGGTCCTTCTGCTCGAGGTCCAAACGGACACGGCGCATCAGAACGTCCTCGAGGTGGAGCGCTCCTTCGTACCGGACGGCCAGCAGGACCTCCGCGCGCAAGAACATCGGAGCCTTGGCCAGGGGCTGACCGAGTTCCGGGTTCTCGCTGATGAGGTCGAGCAAGTCATCGATTTCCGATCCGTAGCGGTCCAGAAGGCTGTCCACTCGGGCGGCCGTCCAGCCGTTTTCTTCCGCGATGTCGTTGGCGCGTGCCAGAGCAGCTCGGTAGCCCTGGGCGCCGACCAGCGGAATGTCTTCCGTTACGGAGGGACGTGCACCTGCGACGGATCCCAGGGCGAAGTCGACGGCATCTTTGGCCATGACCCGATAGGTGGTCAACTTGCCCCCGGCGATGGCGGACATGCCCGGAGCCACCTCGGCCACGGTGTGCTCGCGCGAAACCTTGGTGGACTGCGTCGAGCTCTCGCCCTTGACGCCGGGTTGGAGAAGCGGGCGGAGCCCGGCGTAGGTAGAGATGATGTCGTCCCTGGTCAACGGCTTCTCGAGGATCGCGTTGGCATGATCGAGAATGTAGTCAATGTCATCCGCAGTGGCGACCGGGCGTGCGACGTCCTGATCGTAAGGGGTGTCGGTCGTACCGATGACCCAGTAGCGCTGCCACGGAATGATGAACAGGACAGACTTCTCCGTACGGAGGAAGATGCCGGATTCGGCGTTGATGCGCTCCCTCGGCACGACGATATGAACGCCCTTGGACGCGAGCACCTGCAGACCACGGTCCTCACCGGTCAAGGCCTCGGTTTCCTCGGTCCAAACGCCGGTTGCGTTGATGACGTGCTTCGCCTTGACCTCGTGTACCTTTTGGGTCTCCAGGTCCGTGATCTTGGCACCGACCACGCGGCCGGTT
The DNA here is from genome assembly GCF_013394385.1 of Kocuria sp. TGY1127_2. NCBI lineage: Bacteria > Bacillati > Actinomycetota > Actinomycetes > Micrococcales > Micrococcaceae > Kocuria > Kocuria sp. TGY1127_2. The sequence continues at coordinate 1,925,798 of NZ_AP022834.1, read as the reverse complement.
TCCGACTTGATCACCTCTGTGACCTGCGTGCGGCTGGCGGCGAGTGCCCCATAACCGGCTGCGGTTCGGATGAGATCGATGACCAAGCGGGCATCGTCGACACGAGCATCGTAAAAGCGGATCGCGCCGGAGAGTTCGGAGTCCTTGATGTCCGGGAAGATCTGCTTGGCGCCCTTCTTCGAGTAATGCTTCTGCGTCGGGACGGTCTTGTGGCCCCGAGCCCCAGCAATGGCCATGGCGTCGTACATGCCGATCCCGATCGCGGAGTAGCTGCGCTCGATGACCGGCATCTTGAGCGGCCACAAGAAAGGTTGTGCCTTGACGAGGTGCGGGGCCAAGCTGGTCAGGAGCAAGCCGCGCTCCTTGAGAGCCTCGGCAACCAGCTTGAAATCAAGGTTCAACAGGTAGCGAAGGCCGCCGTGGACGAGCTTTGATGACCATGCGGACGTTCCTGATGCCCAGTCGCCGGCGTCGACGACGGCGGTGCGCAGACCACGGGTTGCGGCGTCCAGTGCGATTCCGGCTCCAGTTACCCCGCCTCCGATGACGAGGACGTCTACGCCTTCGGCGTCCGACATGCCGTCCAGTGCATTCTGGCGGGAAGCCGCGGTCAGATGAGTTGCGGCGTTTTTCATGGAGCCTCCTAGATACTGGCGGTTATTTCCGATGACGCCCGAGGCGCGGTGGCACCTATGACGTGTTAATTTCATTTCTACACAATCGTGAAAGAATGATCATCACTGATGCACGAACGTGCAGATATGAGATGAGGGTATGAACAAACGTGATGACTTGGCTCACAAAGCCGCAACCATGTATTACCTCCAGGATCAGACGATGGATGCCGTGGCCAGCGAGTTCGAGGTCTCGAGAGCGACTGTCTCCCGCCTCCTGAAATATGCGCGGGAATCCGGACTGGTTCGCATCACTCTGGCGGATGTTCCCAGCGAACGGGATGAGCTGGGCGGCCGTCTGGAGAAAATCTTTGGCATCAACGCACAAGTGGTCCCGATCAGAGGCAGTTCCTCGCCGATTAGCCAGATGGAACAAGTCTCGCGTGTGGCCGCATCAGCTCTCGACGCGATGATGGAACCCGGAACCGTTCTCGGCATGGCGTGGGGTTCAACCGTCACAGAAATCTCCCGTCATCTGACCCCGCGAAAGGTGCCTGATTCCGTGGTGGTCCAGCTCAATGGGGCGGGCAACGCGCGGCGTTCGGGGATTCCGTACACGGGGGCGATCCTCAATTCAGTCGCGGAGGCCTTCGGCTCGCAAATTGTGCATTTTCCTGTTCCAGCGTTCTTCGACTACGCCGACACGAAACAAGCATTGTGGCGAGAGCGGAGCATCCGCAGTGTTTTGCACCTTCAATCGCAGACGGACGTCGCGGTCTTCGGTGTGGGAGCACTTGACGGTCCCGTGCCGTCACACGTTTACAGCTCGGGGTATTTCGATGACGAGGACTTTGCCCTGCTGTCCGCGGAGAAAGTTGTGGGGGACATCTGCACCGTTCTTCTGCGGGAGGACGGTACGTGGCAGGACATCGAAATGAACCGTAGGGCATCGGGGCCGACGCCGTTCGAGCTGTCGCGTATCGAAAGGCGCCTGTGCGTGGTCTCTGGGCCTCACCGGGCAGGCGCGTTGTTGGGGGCGTTGCGCGCTCGTGCGGTAACGGATCTCGTGGTCGATTCCTTGACCGCCAAAATACTCTTGGACAAGCTCGCTGGACGGCGTCCCGGCGAATTGCGGCCCTGAACCTCTATAGGAGCTTGACCTTCGCGGCGGACTCTTCCAGGGCGCGACGAACCGCCTCGATCGCGGGGCGACGGGCCATGTCTCGACGAGCAGACGTGAAGACATGTCTGTGAGGCAGATTGGGCAATTCGATGAGTCTGACGCGCGGCGTCGAGCCGGCCCAGGCGAAGCCAGGAAGGAGCGCCACGGCCAGTCCGCATTCCACGAGGTCGATGTGAGCTCGAACGTCGTCGAATTCGAATCGGACGTGAGGTTCGAAGCCTGCGGTGCGGCACACGTGCTCGGCCCAGCTTCTGCTCGCATTGGACTTCGATTCCATGACCCACGGGGACCGAGCGGCATCGGCGATCGAATAGACGTCGGATTCCGGTGCGACCGCGAGCATGACCGGATCCTCGTTGAGGGGGCGAGAGTCCAGCTCAGGGAACTCTCGCACGGCATGGTGGGGATACTGTTCCGCGACCACGAGATCGACGTCTCTCATGTGCGTGTGTTCCAACGCCGCTTCCGGCTCGCGTTGCAAGGCCTCGACCCTTAGATCGGGGTAGCGCCCGGAGAGGGCTTCGAGCGTATCGGTGAGCAGGGCCATGGCGGCGGTCTGGAAAATGGCCAGCCGAACGGTCCCTGCGGGCGTCTGGTCGGTGGACTCCAGGGCCGTTTGCGCGAGTTCGAGCTCGTGAAGGATCTTCTCCGTATGTTCGACGAGGATCCGCGCCTTGGGCGTGAGGTTTACCGTGCGCCCTTGTTTCTGAAGCAGATGGTGGCCGCATTCGCGCTCTAAGGCAGTCAACTGTTGAGACACGGCAGAAGGCGTATAGCCCAGGACGTCAGCAGTTTCCGCAAGAGTTCCCCGAGTCGAAAGTTCCTGGAGGACGCGGAGTTTTTTGACGTCCAGCATGAGACCCCATTTCGTGAGTAGAACTTACGGATAATCGTAAATTCCCGTAACTTTTTCTTACCTAATTCATGGTACATACTGGTGAACAAGCGCGCTATGCGCACACGTCAAAGACGACGCACGATGCCGAAGAATCCTTCGGCACGATTTCGCTTAGAGGAGGCATTCTTGTCATCGAACCCATTCGCTTCCGTCGAGTACCAGAAGATGGCCCAAGAGGCCGGAAAAATCGTCAAAGGGTGGCTGAACGCTTCCCGCGACGTTCCCGAGGACAAGGCAGCAGCTCAGCTTGCCGGAGTTCTCAAAGATCCACACGGACTCGAATTCACTGTTGGCTTCGTTGACGAGGTCATACGTCCAGAGGACGACGCAGCGGCCGGACGCAACCTCGGCCGCCTGGCCCCCATTGTTCCCAAATTCCTCCCGCCCCATCTGCGCGCGGCCGTGAAAGCGGGCGGTGTTGTCGCCCCCAAGGTTTCTTGGCCCACGATCCCTCTGGCCAGGAAGGCCATGCGGGACATGGTCGGACACCTGATCGTGGATGCCCGGGACGAGAAGCTCGGACCGGCCATCAAGCACTTAACGGCCGGCGGAAATAAGCTCAACATCAACCTGTTGGGCGAAGCAGTCCTCGGCAACGAGGAAGCCGAACGCCGTCTGCGCGAAACCGAGCGACTGCTGCGTCGGGACGACGTCGATTACGTCTCGATCAAGGTCTCTGCGGTTTCCGGCCCCCACTCTCCCTGGTCTTTCGATGCTGTGGTCGAGCGCGCCGTCGAACGCCTGACTCCGCTCTACGAATACGCTGCTCAATCCGGCACCCCGAAGTTCATCAATATGGACATGGAGGAGTACAAGGACCTCGACATGACGATGGAGGTCTTCACCCGGATCCTCGATCAGCCCCAGCTCAAGAATCTCGAGGCAGGGATCGTCCTTCAGGCCTATCTGCCGGACACTCTCGAAGCCATGGAGCGCTTGCAAAAGTGGGCCACAAAACGCGTTGACAACGGTGGGGCACGGATCAAGGTTCGTTTGGTCAAGGGAGCCAATCTGTCCCTCGAAATGGTCGAAGCCGTAGTCCACAAGTGGCCGCTGACAACGTGGGATTCCAAGGAAGCCACCGACACCAACTACAAGCGCGTTCTCGATTACGCTCTCCGACCGGAGCACACCAAGAACATTCGCGTGGGCGTGGCCGGTCACAATCTGTTCGACATCGCATTCTCCTGGCTGTTGGCTCAACACCGTGGAGTCCTCGGCGATGTCGAATACGAGATGCTGATTGGCATGGCCGCCCAGCAAGCCGAGGTCGTCCGCCGTGACGTTGGCCAGTTGCTCCTTTACACCCCAGTCGTTCGGCCCGAGGAATTCGACGTCGCCATCTCATATCTGGTCCGTCGCCTCGAGGAGAACGCCTCGAGTGAGAACTTCATGTCGGCTATCTTCGATCTGAACGACAGTCAGTTCCTGTTCGACCGAGAAAAGGCCCGCTTCGAGCGCTCCCTTGAGAAAGTCACGAGCGAGGTTCCTCCGCCGAACCGTCAGCAGAACCGTGCGGAGGAGAACGTGGACAACGTGTTCTCGCCGGGAGAATCCTTCGACAACACCCCGGATACGGATACATCGCTCGCGCACAACCGGGCCTGGGGCAACCAGATCCTGGAACGCGCCAGAACCTCGGATCTCGGCAAGAAGCTCATTCAGGATTCCGTCCTCACGAGCGAATCACAGGTCGAGGAAGCCATCGCCCGCGCCAAGAAGGCGGGTGAGGAATGGGGCGCTCGTCCCGCTCATGAGCGCGCAGAAATCTTGCGAAAGGCCGGTCGTGTACTCGGTGCCAAACGGGCAGAGTTGCTCGAGGTCATGGCATCCGAGGCGGGCAAATTGCTTGACCAGGGAGACCCCGAGGTTTCTGAAGCCATCGACTTCGCCAACTACTATGCGGGGCTCGCCGAGGCTCTCGAGAACGTCGATGGTGCGCAGTACCACCCGTCCAAGGTCACGGTCGTGACCCCTCCGTGGAACTTCCCCGTGGCGATTCCGACCGGCTCGACCCTGGCCGCGCTCGCGTCCGGTTCCTCAGTGCTCTTCAAACCGGCCGGCGAGTCGAAGAGGTGCGGTGCCGTCATCGCGGACGCTCTGTGGGAAGCGGGGGTGCCGAAGGACGTCCTGCAACTCGTGCAGTTGTCCGAACGCGATCTGGGGCGCACGCTGGTTTCCCATCCCGATATCGATCGTTTGATCCTTACCGGCGGATACGAGACGGCGGAACTGTTCCGTTCATTCCGCAAGGATCTCCCGCTTCTCGGCGAGACCTCAGGAAAGAACTCGATCATCGTCACACCGAACGCGGACTTGGACCTGGCTGCCAAAGACGTCGTCGCGTCGGCCTTCGGCCACGCGGGACAGAAGTGTTCGGCCTGCTCGACCGTGATACTTGTTGGCTCTGCCGCCAGCTCCAAGCGTTTCCGTAATCAGCTCGTCGACGCCGTGAAGTCGCTGCACATTGCATACCCCACGGATATTCGTTCCGAGATGGGGCCCGTCATCAAGGCACCGGAGGGCAAACTGCTCCGCGGGCTGACCACTTTGGGCGAGGGCGAGCAGTGGATCATTGAGCCCAAACAACTGGACGAATCCGGCAAGCTGTGGTCTCCCGGTGTCCGTGCCGGGGTCAAGCCCGGCAGCGAATATCACATGACCGAGTACTTCGGCCCGATCCTGGGTGTCATGACGGCCAAGACGCTCGAAGAAGCCATCGAGTTGCAGAACGCTCCCGAGTACGGGCTGACTGCGGGTCTCCACTCGCTCAATTCGGACGAACTGGCGGTCTGGCTCGACCGTGTCGAGGCCGGCAACCTGTACGTCAATCGCGGGATCACCGGTGCGATCGTTCGACGTCAGCCATTCGGCGGGTGGAAGAAATCGACTGTTGGCTCGGGAACTAAGGCGGGCGGACCGAATTACCTGGTCGCCTTGGGGGAGTGGACGACCAAACCGGCGACGGCAATCGCTTCTCCGTCCAATGACAATGTGAAGCAACTGCTCAACCGTGCACGGGAACCCCACGCCCTGACGCGCGAGCAAATCGAGTTCCTCTCCCGCGCCGCATCGGCCGACGCGGAGGCATGGGGCACCGAATTCGGGGTCCGGCACGACCCGTCACAGCTCGGCATTGAGCGGAACATTCTTCGTTATGTTCCGCAAAAGGTGCACGTGCGCGCCGACGACGACGCCTCGCTCGCCGAGACCTTGCGTGTCGTTGCTGCGGGACTGGCCGCAGAAGCACCGATCGAGTTGTCGGTCTCTCGTCAGCTGCCGGTTTACGTTCGTGGCGCACTGGATTCGGCGGGCGTCAACATAACCGTGGAAACCGACGACGCGTGGCGCACTGCTCTGCGCGGGATCCGGGACATCAAGCCCGCCGATCTCGACGGAACGCGATTCGAGGGCTGCCGCATTCGGTACGTCGGATCTGATCCCGAATCGGTTTTCGAGGCGCTCAATGGCCGCCCGGACGTGGCCGTCTATCACGGCCAGGTCACCGAAGCCGGTCGGATCGAGATGCTTCCGTTCGTCCGCGAGCAAGCAGTGTCCATCACGGCCCACCGCTTTGGCAACCCCAACCACTTCTCCGACGGTGTGATCTAGCACCCGATATTAAGTGTCCCGTGTAATATTGATGCCGGTGCCGATTCGATTCGGCACCGGCATCATCACTGCATTCCATCACTTGTCGAGAGGCGCCTCATGAGCAATATTCCCGCCGAGCTTTCTTACACTTCCGAGCACGAATGGGTCTCGGCCGCCGATTCCGAGGGTGTCGTCACCGTAGGCATCACCGATCACGCACAGGATTCTCTGGGCGATGTCGTCTACGTCGACCTTCCGGAAAACGGCTCAACCTTCGAAGCCGGCGAGTCCTTTGGAGAAGTGGAGTCCACCAAGTCCGTCTCTGACCTCTACATGCCGATTTCAGGTGAGATCGTTGACGTCAATGAGGCGCTCGCTGACCAGCCCGAAAGCTTGAATTCCGATCCGTATGACGCCGGCTGGCTCGTCAGGATCCGCCCATCCGATCCCGAGTCGCTCAAGGGTCTCCTGGATGCGGCAGCCTATGAAGGCGAAATCGCCTGAACCAGCTGAGCTCTCAGCGATTTAAGGATTAATTTTAGGTCTAGCTGGCCGACCTTCACAGGTCCGCCGGCTAGACTTTAAGTCTCAGGTCCAGGTCCAAGCTTGGTTCCTGTGCGCGGTTGTGAGGCGGCCTCGCACGAAGCACTACCGCGCAAGAATCTTGAGGTTCACAGAACGAGGCCCCCTCAGCCTCTTCTGGGCGAGCCTCGATTGGCGCTTGAACGCGCCCATGACAAAAGGGGAAAGATATGACCGATCATCGTGAACCGAGCCCTGACACAACCGTCTTCGGCGTCACCTCAACGAGCGCGAGTGCTGGCCACAAGCGTCCGCTTGCCAAGGAAGAGATCGCCGCTATCAAAGCGCTGCCTTCGGAATCTGCGCTTCTGATTGCCCAAGAGGGACCGCAGCACAGCGCACGGTTCCTTCTCGACGCAGGAATGGCCCAGTCCGGCGGAGCTGACGACGGAATCGTCGCAGGCAGGCATCCCGAAGCCGACATATTCCTGGACGACGTCACGGTTTCGCGCAGACACGCCCTGTTTCAGTTCAACGCGGGTCGTTTCGACCTCACCGATGTCGGCTCCCTCAACGGGACTTACGTCAACGGGGACCGTGTGGATCATGTGACTCTCAAGAACGGCGATGAGGTGCGTATCGGAAAATTCGCCTTCATCTACTACGCGAGCGACGCTCAGTAGGGCGGCGTCGAAATGTCGACGACACCCGAACAGCAAGCTACTGAGGAGCCTTCCGAAGAAAACTCCGCGAGGCAGGCCAAGGACAAGACTATTGGTCAGGTGCTCAGCCATCTTGAGGGCTCGTTTCCCGGGCTCAGCGCGTCCAAAATCCGGTTCCTTGAAGATCGTGGTCTCGTGTTTCCCCAACGGACCAATACGGGGTACCGCAAGTACTCGAGCGAAGACATCGAACGCTTGCGTTACGTGCTGACCCTGCAACGCGACCAGTATCTTCCCTTGAAAGTCATCAAGGAAAAAGTCGATGAGCTCGAACGCCAAGGTTTTCCCCGGGACGGCGAGGCATCCGCAGCTGGGGAGCCCGGTGTCGCGGATGCTCCGCCCCGGCCGGAGAAGCATCGCCGGTACACCATCCGGGAGCTGTCACGCCACACGTCGGTGGACTTGCCGATGCTGCGGGAATTGATCAATTACGGGTTGATCGAAGAAGGGCCTGACGGGACCTTCGATGAGTACGCCGCACGGGTCACGGCCCTGTGTTCCCAGCTCACCGCCCATGGGCTCCAGCCCAGGCATTTGCGCCCGTTCCGGGCAGCCGCGGATCGTGAGGTCGCCTTGGTCGGGCAGACTATTGCGCCGATGGCCAGCCGTCGTGACGAGCGATCACGGGAGAAAGCTTCGGAAACTGCGCGTGAAATCTCAGCCCTGTGCACCAATCTTCACGCCACGCTGGTCGCCGACCAAGTGGATAAGTCTTGGTAGACTAGGGCACACTCGCACGGAAACGCGCGGGACGTGTCACTGAACGAGGGAGCCAGCAAGACACGGACGAATGTCTTTGATTCGTCCGGTCTGTCCCTCTAACGTCTAATTCGGACGATGACCTCACTGGTTTTAAGGAGGACCCGCGTGGGCCAGCATGGATCGCACAACGACCCGCAGCGGGATCGTCTCAAAGGCGCGCGCTCTGAGGGTCCTCGTGCGGCGGAGCCTCCGGAATTCGACGAGCAGTTGCTTCCTGGTATGGAAGGGATCGTTCCGGCGCCCCCTACTGGCCGACAGGGGATGCTTTTCGATGACGACCTCGTGGCCCTCGATGAGAATATCGGATACCGAGGCCCCGTAGCCTGCAAAGCCGCGGGTATCACGTACCGTCAGCTGGATTATTGGGCTCGGACCAAACTCGTTGAACCGACGGTCCGGGGGGCCAAGGGGTCGGGCACCCAGCGCCTTTACTCCTTTCGAGATGTCCTGGTACTGAAGATTGTCAAACGTCTTCTAGACACCGGTGTATCTCTCCAACAGATCCGGTCGTCCGTCGAGCACTTGCGTACCCGCGGTGTGGAAGACCTGGCTCAGATCACGCTGATGTCGGACGGTGCGAGCGTCTACGAGTGCACCTCACCCGACGAAGTGATCGATCTCGTACAGGCAGGCCAGGGGGTCTTCGGGATCGCCGTGGGAAGGGTCTGGCGCGAACTCGAGAACAACCTCTCAACCATGCCTGGGGAGGATATGCGGGGACCGCTCGAGGAATCCGAAGAGGATTTTCCTGGGGACGAGCTGTCCGCGCGGCGCGCGGCGCGCAATAACGTTGCGGGCTAGAACTCCTCGCAGAGCGGCCCAACCGGCCTAATAGATCCTCACCCGAGGAGCTCCGAGCCGTCAGGCTTTCTGCCCGGTGGACTTCGAGATGAGGACCTCGCTTCCTCTTCCCTTCAGCGTGAGGAGCGGAATTTTCGTCACCTACCGGAATGTATTCGTCTTCTGAGCCCGCCTTGCCTTGTGACTGCTTCTGTAGGCTCAGCCAGTCCGACTAGCTTGTGACGAGTCCTTCGAGGATCGTGTCGAAGGCTTCGGCCATCGCCGCGGCTTCCTCATTCCCCGTCCATGCGTGAATGGGCGATGCGGACCCTTGAACTTGCTGCCACACGGTGCTGTCCGCGATGGTCGGTGCGACCATGAGTTTGCCAAACATGCCCTGCATCTCTTCGACGCGGTACTGATGTTCTGCGGAATCGCGTTGCGCCTTATTCACCACCACGCTCGCCGCCTGAACTTTGAACTCGCTCTCCGACTCGAATCGCGCGATAGCGCGCATAGTCCGCTCGGTGCCGGCCACGGAGAACAGGCTCGGTTCTGCCACGGCCAGAACCTTCTGGGACGCGGCCCAGGCAATCATGGTCAAGGTGTTGAGTGTTGGCGGGCAGTCGATCAGCACCAAATCGTAGCGATTGGTGTGAGAGAGCGCGTTCCGCAGTCGACTCAGGTTCTTTCGGGTCGGAGGCAGATGATCGAATGCTACCGAGCCGGAAGAACCGACGACCACATCAAGCCGAGGATTCCCGGCCGATGAGCGGTCCGATTGCCATCCGGCGGGTACGCAGCTCGATTCGACGGATTTCTTCCTGGGGGAGCGTAATACCGTGGCAGCGTCGGCCCCGTCGGAAGTGTGCGTGGAGACGGCCAAACCTGTACTGGCGTCTCCATGAGGGTCCAGGTCCACGACCAACGTGCTGAGACCCCGGGTGGCCGCGGCAGAGGCCAAGCCCAAGGTAACGGAGGTCTTTCCAACCCCGCCTTTGAGGGAGCTGATACTGACAACCTGCGTCACACAAACCTCGCGATGACTTTGAGTACGAAATGCCTCACCATCATATCGGCACCGGGGAGCAATTACTGACGCGGCAGACCGTTGCCCGTATGCGGCGGATCCTCGTGACACGTTCAGACGTCACAGAGTTTATGGCTGGCGCGTCGTTCCATTAGGTTAGAGGAATCACTTATGCCCGTAAGATACGACATACCCATGAGCTGAACAGCTCTGATCGTCGAGACAAGTCCGATCCTTGCAGAATCACCCCTTCAAGGCGGACGGAAACGGTTATCAATGTTCTCTAAGATCCTGGTCGCCAACCGTGGCGAGATCGCGATCCGCGCATACCGAGCCGCATATGAGCTCGGGGCCAAGACGGTTGGCGTGTTTCCCTACGAAGACCGTCACTCCATACATCGTCAGCAGGCCGACGAGGCCTACCCGATCGGTGAAGAAGGGCATCCCGTACGGGCCTACCTCGATGTCGAGGAAATCATCCGCGTAGCCAAGGAAGCCGGCGTCGACGCCATCTACCCGGGATACGGTTTCCTCTCGGAAAACCCTGAATTGGCCAAAGCGGCCGAACGAGAAGGCATTACCTTCATCGGGCCCCCGGCTGACGTCCTGGATCTGGCAGGGAACAAGGTCGAGGCGCTCAAAGCGGCCCGCCGCGCAGGGATTCCCGTCCTGGACTCGACCGAGCCCTCCGCGGACAAGGAAAAGCTCATCCAGGAAGCCGAAGAAATCGGCTTCCCAATATTCGTCAAGGCCGTAGCCGGAGGCGGCGGTCGCGGTATGCGTCGAGTGAATTCGCGGGAAGAACTCCCGGATGCGCTATCGGCAGCAATGCGCGAGGCAGAAACCGCCTTCGGGGATCCAACGGTATTCCTCGAGCAAGCGGTACTCCGGCCCCGCCACATCGAGGTCCAGATCCTGGCAGACGGTGACGGGAATACGGTCCACCTCTTCGAACGCGATTGTTCGCTGCAGCGTCGCCATCAAAAAGTCGTCGAGATCGCGCCGGCGCCCCATCTGGACGAGGAGATCCGCCAGGCGCTGTACCGAGATGCCGTCAAGTTCGCGAAGGAACTTGGCTACGCCAATGCGGGAACCGTGGAATTCCTCGTGGATACCGTGGGCGAACGGGCCGGTCAGCACGTATTCATTGAGATGAATCCGCGTATCCAGGTCGAGCACACCGTGACCGAGGAAATCACGGATATCGACCTCGTCCAGTCCCAGATGCGGATCGCCGCAGGGGAGACCCTCGAGGATCTCGGAATCAGTCAGGACACGCTTCGCATTCGCGGCGCAGCCCTGCAATGCCGCATTACCACCGAGGATCCGACCAATGGATTCCGGCCGGATGTCGGCAAGATCAATGCGTACCGGTCCGCCGGTGGCGCCGGGGTGCGCCTGGACGGCGGCACGGTCTACGCGGGGGCCGAAATCTCGCCCCACTTCGACTCGATGCTCTGCAAGGTCACCTGTCGAGGCAAGGATTTCCAAACCGCTGTCCAGCGCGCACAACGTGCGCTCGCTGAATTCCGTATCCGCGGCGTGGCCACCAACATCCCCTTCGTAGCGGCCGTACTCGAGGACCCGGTATTCCAAGCGGGCGATGTCTCGACCCCGTTCATCGACGAGCATCCCGAGCTCCTGACCAAGAAGCATTCATCGGACCGCGGGACCCGCGCTCTGACCTACTTGGCCAACGTCACGGTCAATCAGCCCCATGGTCCGCGCATCGAAGGCATTGATCCTCGTACTAAACTTCCCCGCTTCCCTGGGGACAAGGTCGAGGAACCATTCCGCAGTCCTTTCGACGGATCCGACCACGTTCCTCCGAACGGTTGGCGCCAGAAGCTCCTCGAGGTGGGGCCCGAAGGATTCGCCAAGGCCCTGCGCGAGTACAAACCGCTAGCCGTGACAGACACGACTTTCCGGGACGCACATCAGTCGCTGCTGGCCACGCGTATTCGCACGCGTGACATGTTGGCCGCGGCTCCCGCCGTCGCTCACGTGACGCCCGAGTTGTTCTCCATGGAGGCCTGGGGAGGCGCAACGTACGACGTCGCCCTTCGCTTCCTCGGCGAGGATCCGTGGGAGCGCCTTCGTCTTCTCCGCGAAGCAATGCCGAATATCCCGATCCAAATGCTTCTGCGCGGTCGCAACACCGTCGGTTACACGCCGTACCCCACGGACGTGACCGATGCCTTTGTACAGGAAGCCGCGGCGACGGGCGTCGATATCTTCAGGATCTTCGATGCGCTCAACGACGTTTCGCAGATGGAACCTGCCATCAAGGCAGTTCGCGAGACGGGGACCGCTGTAGCCGAGGTCGCCATGTGCTACACCGGCAATCTGCTGGACCCGGACGAGAAGATCTACACGCTGGATTACTACCTCGATCTGGCCCAGCAGATTGTGGATGCGGGGGCGCACATTCTTGCGATCAAGGACATGGCTGGGCTGCTGCGTCCTGAGGCGGCTCGCCGACTGGTTACGGCGTTGAGGGAGAAGTTCCACGACATCCCGGTCCATCTGCACACGCACGATACCGCCGGTGGTCAGCTGGCTACCTTGCTCGCGGCTTCGGAAGCTGGGGTCGACGCCGTCGACGTGGCTTGCGCGGCCATGGCCGGGACCACGAGCCAGCCCTCGGCCTCGGCGCTGGTCGCGGCCATGGCGAATACCGAGCGCGACACGGGGATCTCCCTCGATGCCATGTCCTCGTTGGAACCGTACTGGGAATCCGTCCGCTCGATCTATGCGCCGTTCGAGAAGGGACTCACGGCCCCTACCGGTCGCGTGTACCAACACGAAATCCCCGGCGGCCAGCTGACCAACCTGCGTCAGCAAGCTATTGCCTTGGGCCTCGAAGAACACTTCGAAGAGATCGAGGACATGTACACCCAGGCGAACCGGATGCTCGGCAACATCGTCAAGGTGACACCCTCTTCCAAGGTCGTTGGCGACTTGGCCCTTCAGCTCGTCGGCATGAAGGTCGATCCTGCTCAGTTCGAGGAGAACCCGGCAAAGTTCGATATTCCGGCGTCGGTCATCAGCTTCCTCAATGGCGAGCTGGGGACCCCGCCCGCGGGATGGCCCGAACCCTTCAGGTCCAAAGCGCTCGAAGGGCGCAAAGCCGAGCCTGAAATCACCGAGTTGTCCAAGGAGGACAAGGAGGCGCTCCGCGGTGATTCGCAAACACGCCGAGCGACCTTGAACCGTCTGCTGTTCCCCGGCCCGACCAAGGATTTCGAGGAAGCCGTCGAGGAATTCGGCGATATCTCGGTACTGCATACTCGCGATTACCTGTACGGAATGGTGGAGGGGCGCGAGCACGTCATCTCGCTGGGCAAAGGCGTTCGCCTGCTCGCAACCTTGCAGGCGATCTCCGAACCCAACGAGAAGGGCTTCCGTTCAGTAATGTGCACGCTCAACGGACAGCAACGCTCGATTGAGGTGCGGGACGAATCGGTTGAGTCCGACTTCAAGGCGGCCGAGAAAGCAGACACATCGAATCCAGGACACGTGGCGGCACCCTTCGCAGGGGCGGTGACGATCTCGGTTTCCGAAGGCGACGAGGTCAAGGAAGGCGATCAGATCGCAACCATCGAAGCCATGAAGATGGAAGCGTCGATCACCTCCCCGATTTCCGGCAAGGTGTCCCGGGTGATGTTCAACGACATCCGTCAGGTCGCCGGCGGAGATCTCGTGATCGCGGTGGAGACGAAGTAGGACCAGTAGGTCTCGCCTCAGAGAGCGAGGCGTACACTCATGCGGGCCCCGGTTTCATTGGGAATGAAGCCGGGGCCTGCGGCGTTGGCAGGATTGAGAGGCCCCGACGGTCGTCATAGAACCGTGCCGCGGGTGCCGGAAAATCGGAATAAGGAGTAGACGTGGCGGATTCGGCGCAGCAGATTCGTGAATACGACTTGATCGTGGTCGGGTCGGGCTCGGGAAACAGCCTGATCGATCACCATTGGAAAGACAAGAAGGTCGCAATCGTCGACGGCGGAGTCTTCGGTGGAACGTGCCTCAACAAGGGGTGCATCCCGACCAAGATGTTCGCGTATCCCGCAGCGACCGCAATCCACGGTCTCGACGACGACCGGCTCGGTGTGAGCATGCAACGTACCGAGGTGCGGTGGCAAGAAATTCGGGACCGGATCTTCGGACGGATCGATTCGATCTCGCAGAGCGGTCTCGACTACCGTGAGGATGCGGAAAACGTGGATGTCTACACCGAGTTCGCGACACTCCGTGACCCTCACACGTTGGTCACGGAATCCGGCGAAGTGATCCGAGGCCGTCAGCTCGTCCTGGCCGCCGGCTCCCGCTCTATCCTCCCGAACATTCCCGGAATCGAGCTGCCAGGCGTGCACACCTCGGACACCGTCATGCGGATCAACGACCTGCCCCGCCGCGTCGTGATCCTGGGAGGGGGATTCGTGGCTGCGGAGTTCGCAGGAATATTCCACGGATTGGGCTCGCACGTTACTCAAGTGAATCGTTCCGAGCGACTCCTGAGGGACCACGACGCCGAGATCGCTGACCGATTCGTTCGCGAGGCATCCCGCCAGTGGGATCTTCGGCTCAATACCAACATCACCTCGATCGAACAATCCCGGGGCGGGCTTGAGGTCACGCTGGAATCCCACGGCGAGTCAGAGACCGTCCAGGCCGACGTTGTCCTGGTCGCGACGGGTCGCGTGTCCAACGTGGATCGTCTCGATGCCAAAAGCGCCGGCTTCGACGTGAAAGACGGCGTTCTGTCCGTGGACGCGTACCAGCGCGTCCTTTCGGGTGGCGAACCGGTCGAGGGCGTCTGGTCGCTGGGCGACGTCAGCTCGGTCATTCAACTCAAGCACCTCGCGAATGCTCAGGAGCGAACCGTCCAGCACAATCTGCTTAATCCCGAGGATCTGCGCACAACCGACCAACGCCACGTCCCGCACGCCGTGTTCACGAACCCTCAGATCGCGGCGGTCGGTCTGAGCGAAGCGGAGGCCCGCGACACCGCACGGGCCGAGGGATTCGAGATTACGGTCAAGGTTCAGGACTTCGGCGACGTCGCGTACGGCTGGGCGATGGAGGACCAGCACGGTCTGGTCAAGCTCATTGCCCGCCGAGATACCGGCGAGCTCCTTGGCGCCCACATCATCGGCACCGAGGCGTCCATGCTGATTCAGCCCTTGATCCAGGCGATGAGTTTCGGGCTCGCTGCTCACGACATGGCTCGGGGCCAGTTCTGGATCCACCCCGCACTGACCGAGGTTGTCGAGAATGCGCTGCTGGGGCTGGAGGTTCCCGGGAACTGATGTAGGCCGACACTCTCGTCGGCTCGGAACGCACGAAGGCGTGGAGCGCAGCCTCCGGTCCCGGACCAATGGTTGCGTGCCACGCCCTCTCTCACATGCCGAGTTTCTTCCACGAGGTTCTCAGGAAGGCTTTTTCTGTGAGTAGATCCCCTCGATGACCTCCGAATAATCCTTGAGGACCTGTGGGCGGCGGATTTTGAGGGACGGCGTCATATGCCCCGACTCTTCCGTGAAGTCCCGAGGGATAATTCGGAAGGCCCGGATCGACTCCGCTCTGGAGACGTTGTTGTTGGTGCGGTCGATGAGATCCTGGATGGCCTCCTGGACCTCATCCGTTCTCGCGGCTTCCTCCACGCTGAGATTCGCGTCGAGGCCGAGACGAGGCAGCTCTCGTTCGAGGGCCTCCTCGTCGAGGGTCACCAAAGCCGAGATGAACGGGCGTTGATCGCCGATCACGAGACACTGCGAGACCAAAGGGGACTTGCGGATCTCGTCCTCGACGAGCCCTGGGATCACGTTCTTGCCCCCGGCCGTCACGATGATCTCTTTCTTTCGCCCGGTGATCTTCAGCATTCCTCGGCCTGTCAGCTCGCCGACGTCGCCGGTGCGGAACCAGCCGTCCTCCGTGAAACTCTCATGGTCGGCCTCGGGGTTGTTGTAATAACGTTCGATGACCCCGACCCCGCGGCACAGGATTTCGCCGTCGTCGGCGATTTTGATCTCGATTCCCGGCAACGGCGGTCCGACGGTCCCAATGTGGAAGTCTTTGACGGTCCCAACGGAAGCCGGCGCGGTGGTCTCGGTGAGTCCGTATCCTTCCAGAATCTTGATGCCGACGGCGTGGAAGAAGTGAGCCAAATGCTGGCCCAAGGGCCCGCCGCCCGAGACCGCGTACTGGACCCTGCCGCCCATGGCGGCGCGCAACTGGGAGAAGACCAAGCGATTGACCAACGCGTACTGGGCCTTCAGCACGGGGGAGGGCTTGGAACCTGACATGACCGTCTCCGACCATGTGACCCCTACCTTCTCGGCGATATCGAAGATCTTTCCCTTGATCGAACTCGCGTCGTGCGCCTGTGCACGGGCTCCGTTGTAGATCTTCTCGAATACACGCGGCACCACGAGGAGGAAGGTCGGTGCGAATGATTTGAGATCCTGGGTGAGGTTCTTGAGATCCGGGCTGTGCCCCACCACGACACCGACGTCGATGGAAAGGACATGAATATATCGAGCGAAGACGTGAGCCAGCGGCAGGAACATCAGGGTCGAGTTCTCGGAGCTCGCAACCTCCGGGATCGCTTGCTTTGCCGAGGCGCAGAGCTTCACGAAGTTGGCATGCGTGATGACGCAGCCTTTGGGTCTCCCGGTGGTTCCGGATGTGTAGATGATGGTGGCCGCGTCCTCGAGACCATTCGCTGTTCGGGCTTTTTCGAGGACCGAATCATCGATTTCCGATCCGAGAGCGCGGAGAGAGGACAGCGAGGACTTCTCGGAGTCTTTTGCCTCGATCTGCCACACATTCTCGACCTTCAGGTCCTCATGTTGTGTAGCCCTTTGAACCGCAGCAGCGTGCTGGCGGGTTTCCACGATCACTGCCTTGGCCCCCGAATCGCCCAGATTCCACGAGACCTGAGAAGGAGAGGACGTTTCGTAGACGGGAACGGTCACGCCGCCCGCATACATGATTGCGAAGTCTGCGACGGCCCATTCATACCGTGTGCGTGACATGATTCCGACACGATCCCGCGGTTTGATCCCCGCGGCGATGAGGCCTTTGGCCATGCTTGTGACGTCTTGTCGGAATGATCGAGCCGCTATTTCTTCCCATTCGCCTTCAGCGCGCTGAACCTTGAACAACGGCTGATCGGCCAAGTCGGGGAATTTCGACTCGAGCAGATCCGTCGTGTTGGTTTGAGGATCGAACTGCTGACGTAGTTCAACCGTGGTTTCTTTCATGACGTCCTTCCTGAAGCCTCGCGGGTTGTGACCGAATCCGGCCCAGAGGCCGAGCCAGAGACCCGGAGGCCACAACGGGCAAAGAATTCAACTGATCCATTGAAAATTTTGGGGGCGTCGTAATCGAGCGTCGCTACGTGGTAGCTCGACGACAAAGGAACGAGGTCGGGCTCGGATGGCAGGTGGGCCATGAGATATTCATGGCTCGCGTCCGAAACCACATGGTCCACGAGGGACCTGTATATCTGCACCGGCGCGGTTACCGCTGGGAGCACCCTGCGTGTTTCCTTGAAGAGCAGGTGCAATTGCGCTGCCCCCTTCAGGGGCGTCTGAGCATATGCGCCCTCGGTGTTCCCGGGCTTCGCGATGTCATCGCCCACGCCCCGGATGGTTGGAATCGCGTACGCGAGCCACCGGGCAAACGACATGCCCTTCTGCGGATCGACGACACCAGGGTTGACCAAAACAATTCCTTCGACCGAGCGACGCGCGGACAGGTGCAGGGCGAGAGCTCCGCCCATCGAAAGGCCTGCGACGGCGACTTTCTCGCAACGGGACCGGAGGTTCCAATAGGCCTCGTCGACCGCTTGAACCCATTCTCGCCACGTCCTCGTGGACATGTCGTGGACCGTGGTTCCATGGCCGGGTAGGAGTGGCATTTCCACGGAGAATCCCGCGTCAGCGAGGTGTTGCGCCAAGGGGCGGACGCTGTGCGGGGATCCTGTGAAACCGTGAAGAACCAGCACGCCGTCGGGACCTCCCATCCACTGAGCCGGTGACACATCGACATCGCCGGAGTAGCCTCGTCCCACGGGGTCTTCCGCACGACGCTTCCCGAAGTGATCTGTGATGTGGCCCATAAGTACATTGTGTCACGTAATACACAGACGACGACGAATCCTGAAACGTGGGAATCGCCAAGTTGAGCGGATAGGCTCATATACGTCACGCAGCGGGAGACGGAACCTGCGGCATCTGCTCGAAAGGAAAACACCACGTGCTCTACATGTTCCTCAAGCGGTTCGTCGTCGGGCCACTGATCAACCGAGTGTTTCACCCCGAAGCTGAGGGCCTTGAGAACATCCCGCGCACAGGCGGCGCGATTTTGGCCTCCAACCATCTTTCCTTCGCGGATTCCGTCTTCTTGCCTGTCGCCCTGGATCGCCAGGTGTATTTCCTAGCGAAATCCGAGTACTTCACCGGCCAGGGAATCGTTGGGCGGGCAACCGCGGCTTTCTTTAAGGGAATCAACCAGATCCCCATGGATCGGTCGGGCGGCAACAAATCGGCCAAGTCTCTGGGACAGGCAGCTCAGACCCTCCGCGACGGAAAACTGCTCGGAATCTACCCGGAAGGGACCCGGTCCCCGGACGGCCGGTTGTACAGGTCAAAGATTGGTGTTGCGCGGTTGGCGATTCAGACCGGAGTGCCCGTCATCCCCGTGGCCATGATCAACACGGAAAAGGTCCAGCCGACCGGACACAAGCTCCCACGGCGAACCTCGACGGACGGCCGAAGGATCGCTCCCGTCAGGACCGTCATCGGCAAGCCCTTGGATTTCTCGCAGTACGCAGGACGCGAGTCTGAGCACTCGGCGCAACGGATCGTGGCCGACCAGATCATCCAGGCGATCCAAGACCTTTCCGGCCAGGAGTATGTGGACGTGTATGCGTCCACAGTCAAAGCAGCCATGGAAAAGCAACGCGTTGCGGATGCCAAGGCTGCCGTGGCCGAAATTCTGGAGAACGCGAAGTCGCGGACGCAGGCCTCGGTGGACTCCGCCAAAGCCAGCGTCGAATCCGCGCGCGAGAAGATCCAGCCTGGATTGGACTCGGCCCGGGAACGAATCCAGCCTGGGTTGGACCGCGTCGAGGAAAAGCTCAACGAAGCCCGTGCTCGCGTCGAGGAAGGCGTCAAGAGTGCACAGTACCGCCGTT
Organism: Kocuria sp. TGY1127_2; assembly: GCF_013394385.1. Classification (NCBI taxonomy): domain Bacteria; kingdom Bacillati; phylum Actinomycetota; class Actinomycetes; order Micrococcales; family Micrococcaceae; genus Kocuria; species Kocuria sp. TGY1127_2. The sequence goes on along the minus strand of NZ_AP022834.1, from coordinate 1,906,491 downwards.
CCGGCAATCCCGATTCCTCGAACGAAACCTCGGACGGAGGAACAGAGTAGTAGAGCCTGGAGGGCTCAGGCCGTTCGACGAACCGAGCCCGAGGCCTGTCCGGCAGCGGTTCCCCGGTGTCTCGATATTCGACACATATGTGCCCGGCGCGCGTGTTTTGACGAGTATCCGTAAACTGGTGCGCATGGCTGAACAGACACAATCCCATTTCGCTCAATTCCAGACCCAACCCGCCCCCGAGGCCAAGAACTATCCGGGTCTGGACGAGTGGCGTCACTTGTCTGTGGACCAGCAGCCGACCTGGGCCGAGCACCCGGATTTCAAGAAAGTCGTCTCCGAGCTCGAAACTGTCCCGCCCCTGGTTTTTGCGGGTGAGGTCGACCAGATGCGTCAACGTCTCGCCGCCGTCGCCGAAGGCCAGGCATTCTTCCTGACCGGGGGCGACTGCGCAGAGACTTTCGTAGATGCCACGGCCGACAAGATCAGCGCCCGGGTCCGGACCCTTTTGCAGATGGCCGTGGTCCTGACTTACGGCGCATCGATGCCTGTGGTCAAAATGGGCCGTATGGCCGGTCAGTTTTCAAAACCGCGGTCCGCGAATATGGAGACCCGCGGAGACACGACGCTTCCGTCCTTCAGAGGCGAGATGGTCAATGGTTTTGACTTCACGGAGGAGTCACGGGAGCACGACCCTAACCGCATGCTGCGCGGATACCACACCTCCGCGTCGACCCTGAACCTCATCCGTGCGTTCACGACCGGCGGTTTCGCCGATTTGCGCCTGGTCCACGAGTGGAACAAGGGGTTTGTGTCGAATCCCGCCAACGCGCGATACGAGTCGCTGGCACGGGAAATCGATCGAGCGATCAGATTCATGGACGCGTGCGGAGCCGATTTCGAAGCTCTCAAGGGGACCGAGTTCTACGCCGGCCACGAGGCCCTGCTCCTGGACTACGAGCGCGCTCTGACTCGTATCGACTCCCGGACTCATCTGCCCTACGACACGAGCGGTCATTTCCTGTGGGTCGGTGAGCGTACACGCGGTCTGGAGGACGCGCACGTCAATTTCCTGTCGAAGGTTCACAACCCGATTGGGGTCAAGCTCGGCCCGACTACTGACGTGGATGACACCTTGCGTCTGATCGACAAGCTCGACCCGGAACGACAGCCAGGTCGTCTCACGTTCATCACGCGCATGGGTGCGTCCAAGATCAGGGAGAACCTCCCGAAGATCGTTGAAGGTGTACGGGACTCTGGAGCCAAGGTCGTGTGGGTGACCGATCCAATGCACGGCAACACCATTTCAGTCCCTTCGGGGTACAAGACACGCCGGTTCAATGATGTCGTGGACGAGGTCCGCGGCTTCTTCGAGGTCCACGAGGCCCTGGGGACCGTTCCGGGCGGCATCCACGTCGAAATGACGGGCGACGATGTCGCCGAATGCTTGGGCGGTTCGGACGCTGTCGACGAGACGGCGTTCGCGGACCACTACGAGACCTTGTGCGACCCCCGCTTGAATCACATGCAGTCGCTGGAAGTTGCTTTCCTCGTCGCAGAGTACTTGTCCAAGAGATAACACCTCGTGCGGGCGACGACGTCACCGAACGGCGTCGCCCGCCAACTCACGTTCCGGGCCCGGGCCGGACATCCATCGCGATGCCGGTTCCCAGGGACAGGGCCGCCGAATGATCCGACAGGATGCTCACGCCGACGAGCCAACCCAGATAAGCCACCATGCAGGCGGACAGAATGAACACGAGGAGCCACACCCACGCCCGGTAAGGTTCCGCCGAGCCCAGGACATGCGTCGGAATCCTTGGATCCTGCGGGTCCCGGGACGTCTCTGGATCTGTGCCGTTTCCTTCGGTGTGAGCAGCTGGCCGAGACGCCCTGGTTGCTCCGGGAGAGTTCTCCGGGAGGACACGCGTCGCATCGTCGAGAGACCTTTGGGCGTGAACGCTTGTCACGTCCGGTTCGGACATGTGAGTACTCGTGGACGAGTCGGGCCCTGTGGATTCTGCGTCCGCATCGTCGGGATGCGACCGCGTGGCAGAGATTCCCTCCGACGTATTCGCCGAGTCCTGCTGGCCGAACGGCGCAAGTTGAACGGGCCGCGTGTGGCTCGCGGTCTCAAGTCCGCTGAAGAGATCCGACGGATCTTCACGGTATCCGGGTGGGCGGCGGTCCAACGCTGCGTCCGTCAGGCGCCGTTGGATGTGTTCGAGTTCTCCGTGAAGGGCGGCAGCGTCCTGAGGCCTGTTCTCCGGTTCCTTGGCACAGCACCATGAGATGATCTCGACGATTTCGGGATCCACCTCCGGGAAGCGTCGCCGAAGATCAGGCATGTCGTCATCGACGTGAGCCATGGACACCGCGTAAGGGGAGTCGCCACGGAATGGGGGCACGCCAGTCAGCATTTCGTACAGAATGATTCCGACGGAGTAGTTGTCGGCAGGTTTGCCCGCAGGCTGGCGGCGGACGAGCTCGGGGGCAATGTAATTCGCCGACCCCACGAGGCTGAGGGTCGCTGACTCCGCCTGAACATGCCGAGTCAGGCCGAAATCCGTGACCTTGACGGAGCCTTCGGGGGAGGTCAAGACATTTTCGGGCTTGACGTCGCGGTGCACCAGGCCGGTTCCGTGTGCCGCGGCCAAGCCCTGGGTCAGGGGGATCACAACTCTCAGGGCCTCACGAACGGTCATGGGAGACCGCCGTTTGATGAGATCGCGCAGGGTGGCCCCGTCGACGAGTTCCATGACCAAGTAGACGACCGGGTCCGGGCCGGACTCGTCGACGCCTTGATCCCACACTGACACGACGTGCGGATCTGCTATGGCGGCCGCAGCCTGGGCCTCGTGAACGAAGCGTTCTTTCGTCTCCGGCGCGGACCCCAAGGATTCCTTGAGTACCTTGACCGCGACGGGTCGGGCCAAACGAGTATCTCGTCCGCGGTAGACGACGCCCATACCGCCTCGAGCGATGAGGTCACCGAGGAGGTATCGGCCCTCGAGTTTTCGCCCTGTCAAGGGTCCCGGTGCAGTCCTTTTCATTGAATCGATTCTAGGGGATCGGCGTCGAATGAGGAGCTAGGGCCTTCTCTGGTTTAGCCTGGACACGTGAGTTCCAATGAAAACGTTGCCAATCTGTTCGATCTCGTAGGGGAATGGACAACCATCCCCGACGTAGCCGAGACCCTGGACGTCAAGGTCACCCGAGTCCATGCCCTGATAACCGAGGGCCAGCTGATTGCCGTCCGCGACGATGACGGCGTTCGGCGCGTCCCCGCGTTGTTCATGCGTGAAGACCGTGTACTGGAGTCCCTCAAGGGAACCCTGACTGTTCTGAGAGACTCGGGTTTCGACGATGAAGAAGCAATTCGGTGGCTCTACACCGAAGACGATTCCCTGCCCGGCCGGCCGATCGATGCGCTGCAAGAGGGGCGCAAGACGGAAATTCGGCGTCGGGCCCAGGCCCTGGCTTGGTAACCCTCTGCGAGTCCGTACCGAGGTGATGTGAAGAACCTCAGGAAGAACGATGCAAGGCCCTGGAAGCCACGTCTTCCAGGGCTTTTGCGACCCCTGGGGACGTATCTATTTTCCGCAGGGCAGCCTGTACCTGGCGCTGCGTGGTCTGGATGATTCGCTCGGTTTCGTCCAGGGCTCCCGACTCACGGATGATATCCCGCATCTTGTTGACCGTCTCTTCGTCCAGATCGGGCCGTCCCAAGCGTTCTTCGAGGAACGCGACCTGCTCTGCCGACGCGGTTCTTTCCGCCAGAGCGACGAGTACCGTGCGTTTTCCCTCTCGCAGGTCGTCGCCTGCGGGTTTTCCCGTGACGTGTGGTTCGCCGAATACTCCGAGGACGTCGTCGCGCAGTTGAAATGCTTCGCCCAGAGGCAGGCCGAACTCGCTGAGCTGACCGAGCAGTGGCTCACCGGCACCGGCGAGGGCAGCGCCCAAAGTCAACGGATGCTCGCACGAGTATTTGGCGGATTTGTAACGGATGACGGTCGACGCACGGTCAATGGCTTCTTCTGGATCTTCGGTCCCCATGACTTCGGAAAGACCGTCGAGGTACTGGCCGGCCATGACCTCGGTGCGCATGATGTCGAAAATCCGGCGGGCCCTGCCGGTTGCGGCCTGCGGGGTGCCTATTGAGGCGAAGACGGCCTCGGAGAAGGAAAGGCAGAGATCCCCGGCGACGATACCGCCCATGATCCCGAATTCTTCTCCGCTGAGGGACCAGTGCTCTTCCCGATGCATTGCCTGGAAAGAACGGTGGACGGACGGTTTCCCTCGCCGGGTGTCGGAGTGGTCGATGATGTCATCGTGGATTAACGCCGCAGACTGGAACAGCTCTATGGCAGCTCCGGCCAGGACGACTTCGGGAGCCGACGGACCACCCCCTGCGGCTTGCCACCCCCAATATGCTAGAAGGGCTCTCATTCTCTTTCCGCCCGAACACAAAGCCTCGATGTGATCCACCAGTGTCATGGCTTCAGGGGAGATTTCCAGCATCACGAGTCGTTGGCGGCCCAGGTAATCCGCGATCGCTTCATCGACAGCCTGAATGTATTCCCGCTCGGCGGTCTCACGGTCCACACCGGCCGGGTCCATGGCAGGACTCGACCCGGTAGGGGAATTCGGATCGGGGTTGTTCACGGCGGCGATTCCTGACTCCCTGGTGACGGCCTCGCGACCAGGAATAGTAGGGGGTGGAGAGTGCTTACTATTTTACGGGTTCGAGATCGGATTGGAGGAGCCATGACCGAAGTATCACCAGGTTTCGGCAGCCGTGTCATCATGCACGTTGACATGGACGCGTTTTTCGTCGGCGTCGAGTTGCTGACGCGGCCCGAGCTTGTCGGTCGGCAGGTCGTCGTGGCTGGGTCGGGTCCTCGTTCCGTGGTTCTTTCGGCCTCTTACGAAGCCCGTGCCCTGGGAGTCGGTTCCGCGATGCCCACGGCCAGAGCTCGCCAACTCGCACCCCACGCGGTGTATATCGACCCCTCCCACGGCGCATACCGGGAATACTCCGAAAAGGTCATGAGTATTCTTCGATCCGTGACGGATCAGGTCGAGCAGGTCAGCGTGGACGAAGCCTTCCTGGACGTCACCGGAGCAATCCGGCGTCTGGGCCGTCCGGTAGCGATCGCCCGGGACCTTCGACATCGAATCCATGGGGCAACCGGGTTGGTCGCCTCCGTCGGGATCGCGGGAAACAAGTTCCTCGCCAAGATGGCCTCCACCGGCTCCAAACCGAATGGCTTGTGGATAGTTCCCGACGCCCGCGTGCACGATTTCCTTGATCCGCTTCCCGTCCGCAAGCTCTGGGGCGTGGGGGAGAAGACCGCTCAGAATCTGCACGAGGCTGGCTTCAATACCGTTGGGGCGGTTCGGCAAGCCTCGCTGAGCTTCTTGCAGAGGAGGCTGGGCAAAGCTGCGGGCGCTCATCTTTACGAGTTGTCCCGAGGCCTCGATGATCGCCCGGTAGTGACCGAACGCGTCGAGAAATCAATGGGTGCCGAACATACGTTCAAATACGACACGGATGACGTGCGGGAGATCAAATCGGCCATGCTCCAGCTCAGCCACGATGTCGCGCGAAGGCTGCGGGCTTCGGGCAGACGCGCGTACGGCGTAGCGATCAAAGTACGAGACGAGTCCTTTCATACAGTCAGCCGAGCGCGCGCCCTCGAGCAAGGCGTGACTACGGGCCGAGAGGTCTACGACGCCGCCGTCCGGCTGTTCAATGATCTTGGCCCGTTGCCGTCTCGAATGAGACTGATCGGCGTGCGGGTGGAAAAGCTCGACGCACACGATGCGGGACGCCAACTCTCCCTATGGGATTCGGTCTCGGAGGACCAGCTCGTGGCCGAAGCAGAATGGGACCAGGCCGAATCCGCGATGGACCAGATTTGGCAAAAATTCGGGCCCACAGGATTGCGGCCGGCCAGCCTTGTACGAGGCAGTATTTCGCCCCGGTACGACAAACGGGCACCACGTTCTGAGAAGACGAAAGCGGAAGACGAGTCTGCCCGCGAGGGCCCGAAAAAATCGTCATGAAATTGTCAGCGATAGGCACTATTCTTAATAGACGGATGGAACACGGTTGTCCCGGCCGTATTGACATCCCCCACCCCGGGAAGAGGAGATGACCATGCCACTGTCTGAACACGAGCAGAAGCTTCTTGAGCAGTTGGAACAGCAGCTCAATGCCGAGGATCCGGCATTCGCTCAGTCGATGGATTCAGAGGCTTCATCCCCTCGAACGTCCGGAGGCATTTCTATACGACATCTCGTCCTGGGCATCGTCATCGCCGTCGTCGGCCTGGCTGGTGTGCTGGTAGGGGTAGCTTCCAAACTGATCATTGTCGGAGTCGTAGGGTTTGTCCTTATGGGTCTTGGCGTCTACATCGCGACGATGCGAGGGAAATCCCGGAAGGGCAAGCAAAAGTCGAAATCCTCCACTGGGTCCCACTCCACATCGAACCAAGGGCAATCCACTTTGATGCAAAAACTCGAGCGGAAATGGGAAGAGCGAGGAGGAATGGGCTAACCCCCTCCACTTCCCACCACTCATCGCCAGGGCCGGTACCGGAATACGGTATCGGCCCTCTTTTGTGCGCTTTTTCGGGAGTTCTGCGGGATGAATCAGCATGTACAGCAAATTCTTGAGGCCACCTCGATCCCCATGAATTCGCGGAATGTGGGGGGAAAAGTGCAACGAGACTCAGAGTATTGACGAGAGAGTATTGCGTGTGGAGGGAAGTGGAGTAAAGTGGGGCACGCAGGGGAGACAAGGGTGGTTCCTTATCTTCCCTCGCATCTGAAGCAGAGGGTGCACTGAAAGTAATCAGGGGAGGCGGTGGCGAATGTTCCTCGGAACGTACTCGCCTCGCCTTGATGACAAAGGGCGTCTTATCCTGCCTGCCAAGTTCCGGGACGAGCTCTCGGAGGGCTTGGTTCTGACCAGGGGACAGGAAAGATGCCTTTACGTCTTCAGCCAGGCGGAATTCGAGCGGGTGCATGAACAAATGCGCGAGGCTCCGATTTCCTCCAAGCAGGCCCGAGATTACATTCGTGTGTTTCTCTCTGGAGCTTCGGATGAAGTTCCCGACAAGCAGGGGCGGGTGACCATCCCGTCCTCGCTGAGGGGATATGCAGGACTCGAGAAGGAGCTCGCCGTGATCGGTGCCGGAACCCGGGCCGAGATTTGGGACGCTCAGGCTTGGGACGAATACCTGCAGGAAAAGGAATCGGAATTCTCGGAAACTGACGAAGAGGTTATTCCCGGCCTGATGTGATCTCTGGTGCGTGATCTCCAGCCGGCAGCTCGGAATCGTCCTGGCTCAACTTCCCCTGAGCCAGGCCGAATGAGGGCCGAGCTTGTTTGGATGGGGATCAGGTATCAGAGGTCGCTACCGGCATGGAATGCCAGCGAGCAATAGTCAAATGTCGGGCGTTGGTCGGACCATGGAACGGAGGCCTTGATGGACGCGGAGACCTCACCTGGGTCGCGGCCTGCGCATGAAAGACACGTTCCTGTCCTATTGGAACGCTGCATCAGCCTCTTGGCCCCCGCTCTTCGTGGTAATCATCCCGTCGTCATCGATGCGACCCTCGGCATGGGGGGTCACACGGAATACTTGCTCGACAGATTTCCCGATCTCACGGTCTTGGGCGTTGATCGCGACCCTCAAGCACACGCGCTCGCCGGGAAACGGCTCGAGCGCTTCGGCGATCGGTTTATTCCGGTTCGGGCCGTCTATGACGAAATCCCCGAAATTCTCGAGGACAACAACCTCAATACCGTCAGCGGTGTTCTCTTCGACCTCGGCGTATCTTCACTCCAGCTCGACGAGAGGGAGCGAGGCTTTGCCTACTCGTACGATGCTCCCCTCGATATGCGCATGAACTCGGACGACGAGCTGACCGCTGAGGTAATCGTTAACGAATATGACGAAGGTGACTTGCGCAAGATCTTGCGCGACTGGGGTGAAGAAAGATTTGCCGGGCGTATAGCTAAATCTCTGGTTGAGGTTCGCCAGGATCGCCGGATTACCAGTACGGGCGAGCTAGTGAGCATCATCCAGAAGTCGATTCCCATGGCCGTCCAGAGAAATTCAGGGCATCCGGCCAAGCGAACCTTTCAGGCTCTACGTATTGAAGTTAATCATGAACTTGAAGCTCTTGAGAGGGCTGTGCCACAGGCCTTGAATTCCGTATGCCTCGGCGGCCGTGTCGTAGCCATGAGCTATCACTCACTTGAGGACAAAATTGTGAAGCGAGCAATGACGGCCCTGTCCGTCTCCAAAGCTCCAAAAGGTTTTCCGGTCGAGTTGGAAGAGCACCAGCCCGAAGTCAAGATCTTGACACGCGGGGCTGAAGGCCCAACCGACGAGGAGATAGAAAGCAATCCCCGAGCGGCATCCGCCAAGTTGCGCGCCGCAGAACGTATCCGTGAACCTAGGACGGCAGCATGAGTGCAGAACCGCAGTACACAGACTCGGAAACCGAGAATGATGCACCCGCCGCCCTCCACCTGAGCGCGGTTAAAGAGCGACGCAACCTCCGCGTCGTCGGCGATACCGAGGTCCACGAGGAAGAGCACGAGCTTGCCGAAGGCGGGGAACCTCGCCGTCGGAAACCGCTCGCGGTTCAGCCCGTGGCGCGTCGTCGCCGTCGATTGTCCTTGGTTGTCGCCACGGTTCTGGGCGTCTGCGTCACGTTGGGAGTGGTCTTGCTGCTGAACATCTCGATGTCTTCGAACCAGTATGATTTGGTGCAATTGCGGGATGAGCAGCGTTCGTTGTCCGAACAGAATCAGAAGGCCAGCCAGGAGATCGAATATCACCAGGCTCCCCAGAACCTGGCGATTCGGGCTTCCCAGCTGGGAATGGTCTCCGCATCGGATCAAGCGCAACTGGATCTCAAGAACTCTTCGGTCTCCGGAACCCCGACTCCGGCCGAGAAAGCTCCTGCTGACAAGGAAGAAGCCAAAAAGAACGGTCAGACCAACTTGATCGATCCGCCTCTGAACAGCGAAACGGATGCCGCGAAGCAGGCGGAGAAGCAGAAGCAGAAGACCGAGGAGAAGGATTCGGACTCATCCAAGCCTTCTCAGAGCTCGAGCTCGTCGTCGGACTCCGAACAACAATCCCATAACGGCCAGGACCGGGGAAATAACTAACCCTTTCGAAAGATTGGACGTCTGCCCGTGGCAGACCCCATAGGTTGGCTTGAGCAACACAGGTGAGGCCGAGGCCTTAGACTGAGGACTTCCGCCACGGCGTTCCCCTCGGAGGAATGCCGCAGACCGTGGAGTGAGGCGCGAGCCAACCAACCGTCGCGACGTTTCCCCCGGCCGCTAGGCATTGGGGCAGGAAGAGGAGTCAGTGGATTCTACGGAGGATCGGCCGGGCGACCCTGGTCCAGAGGGTCCCCGCGATGACCGCTACATCGATGGGGCACAGGACTCTCAGTCCCCTGAGGCACAGGGAATACTCCGTCGAAGCTTTATCGGAATTTCCGCTTTCCTGGCGATGCTGGCCCTTTTGGTGGGGCGCCTTTTCTACGTACAGGCGATTGACCCGACTGGCCGGGCGAAGAAAGCGTTGGATGATCGTCGTCGTACCCAGAAGATTCCTGCCTTGAGGGGCGAAATTCACGATGTGGACGGCAATGTTCTGGCGCGATCGATTCAGCGTTACAAGATCACGGCGGACCAGACGGCAGTAGCTCCGGTTAAGCGGTACAACAAGGACAAGAAAGCCGAAGAGCTCAGCGTTCAGGACGTCGTGTACAAGCTCGCCGACATCCTCAAGAAGCCGGACAACGAGGTCAAGGACAGTCTGGACGGTGACAGCAAGTACGCCGTTATCGCCGAGGAAGTCACTCCGGACGTCTACAACGCGATCATGGACATCGGCGCCGAATTCATCTATTCCGAACCGGTGTCCAAACGTAGTTACCCGGACGGATCCATTGGCGGCTCCGTTGTAGGGTTCCTTAATTCCGAAGGTGCTGCCGGCGGTATCGAGTTGCAGTTCAACTCCGACCTGACCGGGCAAGACGGCGAACGGGTCTATGAGATCAGCGCCGACGGAATCCGGATTCCGGTCGGCGAGGACATCAACCAGCCCGCTGAGGATGGCAAGACCATTCGCCTGACCATCAATCGGGATATCCAATATTTTGCGCAACAGCAGGTCAAAGCCCGTGCGGATGAGCTAGGAGCCGAGTGGGGTACCGCCGTGGTCATGCGCATTAAAGACGGTTCCCTCCTGGCCTTGGCCGATTCGTCGATGATCGATCCCAACAATTACGAAAAGGCGAATACCGGGGATTTTGCCGCTAGGGCAGTGAGCGCGGCCACGGAGCCGGGTTCGACCGAGAAGATCCTGACGACTTCCGCCGTGATCGAAGAAGGACTTTCGACGCCGAAGTCCGGGTTCGACGTTCCCGCAGAACTGCACATTGAGGGCCAAACGATCACGGACGCCTTCGACCATGGACCAGAGAAGCGCACTTTGGCAGGAATCATCGCTGACTCCATGAACACCGGTACCGTCCTGGCCGGCAAGCAATTGAGCAAGGACCAACGCCATGATTGGCTCAAGAAATTCGGCGTGGGAAGCCTCACAGGAATTGAGCTTCCGGGTGAGAACCGCGGCATCCTGACCAAAGCGAAGGACTGGGACGTCCGTCAGCAGTACACCGTTCTGTTTGGCCAGGGCGTCTCTCAAACGCCTCTCCAGACGATGATGGCCTATCAGGCCGTGGCCAACGACGGGGTCCAGCTCAAGCCACGCATTGTGGACGCGGTCGTGGATCACCAGGGCAACGAGGATAAACGTCCAGTGTCCGAGGGCAAACGGATCATCTCAGAGAAGACTGCCCAACAGGTCAAGGACATCATGGAAACCGTCATCACCGCGGGCGGCGCCAAGGAAGCTGCAGTCAAAGGATGGCGCGTCGGCGGAAAGACTGGCACCGCGGAGGCCCCTGCGGACAAGGGCGGTGGGTACGACGGTTACACGACCTCCTTCATCGGCGTCGCGCCCATAGAGGACCCTCAGTATTTGGTAGGGATCGTGCTGCAGCGTCCGCAGGGCGAGGTGACCGCGATCGGATGCACGACCGTCTTCTCTAAGATCATGGAGAAAGTTCTGCAGTACTACAAGGTTCCCCACTCGACGTCCAAGCCTGTTGCGCTTCCGAAGTTCACAGATGGGGAACAAGGATAGAGAGCGATACTAAGCTATTGCGCGGGGATGAGCCTCATCGGACGGCTCAGTGCCCCGACAAAGATCACGACACCGAAGAACCACATCACACACTCCCAACCATGAGAGAAGGATCGCTCACATGCCCCTTGAGGATCAGTCCGTGGGCCATGAACCCGGTTCGGGCGAAAACAGCCTGGACGGTACCGCACAGACTCTGCGTCCTCGCAATGTAGCTCCGCGGACCCTCGAAGAACTAGTTGGAGCCATCGAGCACCGCGGCCAGCGGGCCCGGATCGAAGGCACCCCCGCGGTATCAGCGGCCGGAATCAGCATGGATTCTCGGGAAGTTCAGTCCGGCGACCTCTACGTTGCGCTGCCCGGCGCCAACGCACACGGCGCAGATTTTGCCGAAGCTGCCGCCGCCCGAGGAGCCGTCGCAATCCTGACGGACGAGGCCGGCTTGTCCAAGATACGGGCGCTGACCGTGACCCTGCCCGTCGTGATCGTCGAACGGGTCCGTGACGTCGTAGGTCCGCTGGCGGCGCATATCTATGCCAGCCAACCAGCATCGCCGGAGGTACAGCGACTTTTCGCGGTCACCGGAACCAACGGCAAGACCACGACCACCTACATGATCAACTCGATCATGGCGGCTCTCGGCCATACCACGGGACTCATCGGAACAATTGAAATACTTGCCGGGGGACAGGCCATCCCGAGCCAACTCACGACGCCGGAATCCACTCACGTTCACTCTCTGGTTTCCGTGATGAGGGAACACGGGATCACCGCAGCTTCTATGGAAGTGTCCTCTCACGCCCTGGACTACAAGCGCGTGGACGGATTGGTGTACGACGTCGCGGGGTTCACCAATCTCACACAGGATCACCTGGACCTCCACGGGACCATGGAAGCTTATGCCGCTTCCAAAGCGCAGCTTTTCAGCCCCGACCATTCGCGACGCAGCATTGTGACGATAGATGATGACTGGGGCCATTGGATGGCCAGTACCGCCCGGGGCGAGCAGGGCGACGAATCGGTTGTGACCCTCTGGACCGGATACGGCACCGGCGACCGGGGATCCCAGCCTGTTCCCGATGCCGATTGGAGACTCACGTCCGTTGAGCCGGACGGAATCGGTCATCGCTTCGAACTCAGGCACCGTGACGGGCGAGAGTTCCGCGCCAAAACCGGCCTGCCCGCGGACTTCAACGTGTCGAATGCCGCGTTGGCCGTGGCGATGGTCGCCGAATCGGGCGTCGATCAGAAAGCCCTTTCCGAAGCGTTGTCACACGTTGCGACCTTGACCCCCCTCGTGCCCGGTCGGATGCAGGTAATCGCACAGAAACCCGTTGCCATCGTGGACTTCGCGCACAATGCTGACGCTCTGGAACGTGCCCTCGCGGCCGTTGACCCCGGAGAAGACGGCCCGGGCAAGGTCATCGTCGTCTTCGGCGCAACCGGCCAACGAGACCAGACGAAACGACCGATCATGGGCGCGGTCGCTGCACGACACGCGGACATCGTGATCGTGACGGACGACGACCCTCATAACGAAGCGCCCGGCCCTATACGCGAAGCAGTGGCCGCAGGAGCTCGACAAGCCAGCAACGAGGGCGCCCGCGCCCAGTCGGTCGAAAACATCGCGCCTCGGGCCGAAGCGATTGCCCGAGCCGTCGAGCTGGCCGATCCGGCAGACGCAATTCTGGTGGCCGGTCGAGGCCATGAGGTCAGCCAAGATATCGCAGGCGTTGACAATGCTCTCGACGACCGTGAGGAATTGCGGAGTGCGCTTCGCTCTTGGGAAGCCCGTCAGGACGCCGCAGGAGGAAAACGATGATCGAATTATCAGCCCGAGAAATCGCCGACGCCGTCGGAGGGACGATTGCTGGTCTCGATGAGGCGTCCACCGACGCGGTTCTCTGCACCTCCGCGACGACAGATTCACGGGAAGTGACCCACGGGTCGCTGTTCATTGCGAAACCGGGTGAGGTGACGGATGGCCATCGATTCATCGGTACCGCTCGGGAAGCCGGTTCTCCGCTGGCTCTTGCCGAGCGCCAGGTCACTGACGAAAACAGCCAAGTGTATCCGTCCGTGATCGTCCCGAACGTGGTCGACGCCATGGGACGGTTGGCGCACGAAGTCGTTTCCCGACTGCGGGCAGAGGGTGACGTGACCGTCGTCGGGATCACCGGATCCGCAGGAAAAACCACGACCAAGGATCTGCTTCGGGGTATTTTCAGCCAGCACGGGCCCACGGTGGCCCCCATCGGGTCGTACAACGGCGAGGTCGGGGTGCCTCTGACAGTATTCCGAGCGGACCGCGATACCCGCTATCTCGTGATCGAGATGGGCGCGAATCATCTAGGCAACATCCGGTACCTCTGCGACATGGTCGTTCCCGATTTCGGGGCGATCCTCAAGGTCGGAACGGCGCACGCCGGGGAATTCGGCGGGGTGGAAAACATCGCCATCACGAAGTCCGAGCTCGCCGACGGAGTCGCGGAAACTGGGGGAGTGGCCCTCAATATCGACGACGGACGAGTCGCGGCAATGGCGTCCAAAGCTTCGGCGCCCGTGATGTACTTCGGCGTCGAGGACCGGCACGTTCGCGAAGCCGACGCGCCGATCGTCGAGGCCCGACAGTTGCGTACCGATGAGACCGGATGTCCTCAGTTTCGCCTGTGCTTCCCCGACGGGAATGAGTATGAGGTCACATCGAAGCTCATCGGTGAGCACCATGTGTACAACGCATTGGCAGCGGCGACCCTTGCGTTCCTCGCGAAGGTTCCGACCAGCGACATTGCGAAAGGACTGAATACGCTCGCCGCCGGAAGCCGGTACCGCATGGAACGGACAGATCGTGCGGACGGAGTGACTATCATCAACGACGCCTACAACGCGAACCCCGAATCAATGGCTGCGGCGTTGAGAACGCTCGCCCAGATGGGCCGCGATGCCCGACCCCCGCGGAGAACGTGGGCTGTTCTGGGCCCGATGCTCGAGCTGGGTGAGTCCTCGAGGGAAGAACACGATAAGCTCGGGCGCGACGTCGTCCGCCTGAACATCCCCAAATTGATCGCGATCGGGAAGGAAGCCGCACCGATCTTCAACGCCGCTCATCTGGAAGGTTCGTGGGGCGAAGAAGCGGTATGGGTCGAGACTGCCGACCAGGCCTTCGAAATCCTGCAGCGAGAACTACGTGAGGGCGACATCGCCCTCTTCAAATCCTCCAACGGCGCTGGCTTGCGGTTCTTGGGGGATAGAGTTGCTCAGGACCAGACCGGCGTCCATCGGCCCGGAAACGAATCTAGGTAGAAAGGCGCAAAGTACCGCATGATTTCCATCTTGTTGGCGGCGGCCTTTGGCCTCATCCTCTCCCTCATCGGGACGCCACTGTTCACCAAGTTCTTGGTCAGGCAACAGTACGGCCAATTCATACGCGAGGATGGCCCCACGAGCCACCAGACCAAGCGCGGGACACCGACCATGGGTGGCGTTGTGATCATCGCCGCGACCTTGGCCTCGTTCTTCTTGTCACTTGTCATCAACGGTCTCGTCTTCGGTGGCAACCCTGTACCGTCGGTCTCCGCGCTCCTCCTGCTCTTCCTCATGGTGGGCATGGCCGGAGTGGGCTTCATCGACGATTTCAAGAAGATTGCCCGGAAGCAGTCCCTTGGTCTCACGGCCAAGGGGAAAATCATTCTCCAGGGCACGGTTGGCATCGTCTTCGGCGTTCTCGCACTGACGATTCCGGACGAGAACGGTTGGACCCCCGCATCGACGCACATCTCCTGGACTCGGGACATCCCTTGGCTGGATCTGTCTTTCGGTATACCGGTGCTGGGCATCATCTTGTTCGTCGTCTGGGCCAATTTGATCTCGACCGCCACGACCAATGCCGTTAACCTGACGGATGGTCTGGACGGACTCGCGACGGGCGCCTCGATCCTGGTCTTTTCCGGGTACCTCATGATCTCGATGTGGCAGACGAACCACTTGTGCGAACCGCACACCCTCGGATCGGTCTGTTATGAGGTGCGCGATCCGGCGCAACTTTCGATTGTTGCCGCCGCGCTCGTGGGAGCCCTGATCGGTTTCCTATGGTGGAACACCTCTCCGGCGACCATTTTCATGGGGGACACCGGGTCCTTGGGTCTCGGTGGTGCGCTGGCCGCATTCGCGATCCTGACCCACACCGAAATCCTTCTCGTCCTGATGGCCGGACTGTTCGTCATGATCTCCGCATCGGTCATCATTCAGGTCGGATACTTCAAGCTCTCCGGAGGCAAACGTGTGTTCAAGATGGCGCCTTTGCAGCACCACTTCGAACTCAAAGGTTGGAAAGAGGTGACCGTGGTGGTCCGTTTCTGGATCATCGCCGGCCTCTTCGTGGCCCTTGCTCTCGGAATCTTTTACGGCGACTGGCTCATCGGCCACGGAGGTGTAACCGTATAATGCGCTCGACCCAAGAGAACCCTCTCGTCGACAATCCCCGGCTCGAGTCGCTGACCAGCTGGGACTCGGATTGGACCGGTCTGCGGGTCGTCGTTGCCGGGATCGGCGTTTCGGGATTCGCCGCAGCCGATACCCTGATCGAGCTTGGTGCGCGTGTCGTCGTCGTGGACGGCAAGGACGATGAGGAAAACCGCTACAAGCAGCAGACCTTGGGGATCGTGGGCGCTGCGCAAATCGTTCTGGGCGAAGGCGCCATGCAGAGACTGCCCGACGTCGACGGCGAGCGTCCCGATGTGGTCGTCACCTCACCCGGCCTGCGCCCTAACTTGGGCATTCTCGCCCAAGCCGCGCAGGAAGGCGTGCAGATCTGGGGTGAAGTCGAACTCGCATGGCGTTTGCGCAAGCGCGAAGGGCGCAAAACCGCCGAGTGGGTATGCATTACCGGGACCAACGGGAAAACGACGACGGTCGGTATGACCGCATCGATCCTTCAGGCTGCGGGTCTCAAAGCCATCGCCGTGGGCAACGTCGGAACTCCCATCCTGGATGCTCTGCGCGATCCGGTTGAGTACGACGTCCTCGCGGTCGAACTGTCCAGCTACCAGCTTCACTGGTCGTATTCGGTCGCGCCCTTGGCTTCGACCGTTCTCAACATCGCCGAAGACCACATTGACTGGCACGGCAGTTACGAAAACTATCAGGCGGACAAAGCCCGAGTATTCGAAAACACGAGGGTCGCCTGCGTCTACAATGCGTCGGTGCCCTTGACCGAAAAAATGGTCGAAGAAGCAGACGTCCAGGAGGGGTGCCGCGCGATTTCGTTCACGACGGACACGCCGTACCTTTCCCAGTTGGGCGTCGTGGACGGCTTGCTCGTGGATCGGGCTTTCATCGAAGAACGCCGAAGCTCTGCCGCGGAGTTGGCCGGAGTGCAGGACACCGGTGAGCTGCCGACCAGACACACCGTGGAGAACGCTTTGGCGGCGGCGGCACTCGCGCGGGCCGCCGGCGTGGAGCCGGTTGCCGTACGGGATGGCCTTCGGTCCTATGAACCTGGAGCCCACCGCATCCAGCCCGTTGCCAACACGCATGGGGTGCTGTGGGTCAACGACTCCAAGGCGACCAACCCGCACGCCGCCGACGCCTCGCTGAGTTCTTTCTCGCCGGTGATCTGGATTGCGGGCGGTCTGTCCAAAGGTGTGGCTTACGACGACCTGGTGGCCAAACACGCCGAGCGCCTTAAAGCCGTGGTGCTCATCGGGACGGATACGCAATCCTTGACGGAGGCCCTGAACCGTCACGCTCCGAACGTCACTGTGCTTCGCGCAGTCGAAGGGACCGGTGTCTCCCGGGACGACGGTCGGTCAATCATGGCCCAGGCCGTCCGAATCTCGCACGGGCTCGCGAAGCCCGACGACACCGTGCTCATGGCGCCGGCGGCTGCCTCGATGGACCAATTCACGTCGTACGCCGAACGGGGAGACGCATTCATAGAGTCGGTGACCGAACTCGTGGAGCGCATCCAGAACGATGAGAGCGAAGAAGGGGACCATTCCTCATGAGCACCCCAGCCCCGGAACGCCCGCAGAATCGCCGCAAGGACACCCTGTGGACCAGAGTGGCCGAGGGCTACCGGTACGTGACCAGACCACTTTACCGATGGGTGGCTACCGGTTCGATGTCGAGCGCATCGATCGGGATTGCGGTGTCCTCGATCGGGCTGACGGTCCTCGGCTGCATGATGGTGTTGTCCGCATCCTCAGTCGAGCAACTCAGCCGGGGCCTCTCGCCCTACGGGCTGTTCCTGCGCCAGGGGATCTTTGCACTCGGTGGGATTGTCGCGATGTTCGTGGCATCCCGAATCAAGATCTCTTTTTGGAAGAACCAGAGGCTCACCTATTGGCTCATGGGAATTTCCCTTGTTCTACTGCTTCTGGTTTTGTCTCCGATGGGCAAAGAAGTCAACGGCAACCAGAACTGGCTCGCCGTGGGTGCCTTCAGCTTCCAACCCTCCGAGATCGCCAAGTTCTCGTTGATGTTGTGGGTCGTATGGTCCCTGGTCAAATCCACTCGGGTCTCCGAAAGCGCTCACGATGCCCTTTTGCCGTCGAGCCTCGGCTTCTTGGCGGTTGCAGGTTTGGTGATTATCGGCGGAGACGCCGGTACGTGCATCGTCTTCGTGCTGATTTACGCGAGCGCCCTATGGTTCGCGCGTGCCCCGCGCAAGATTTTCACCCGATCGTTCCTCATCGGTTTGGTCGTGATGGTGTTGGTCGTCATCGCGCGCCCACACCGCTTGTCTCGCGTGATCACCTGGCTCGTGCCGTCGACCTGCACGCAAGGGCAGGAGTGCTATCAGGCCAATTCCGGTATGGCCGCGTTGGCCACGGGGTCGTGGTGGGGCGAGGGTTTAGGGCAATCACGCCAGAAATACAGCTATCTTCCCGAAGCCCACAATGACTTCATCATCGCGATTCTGGGCGAGGAACTCGGTTTCATCGGAACCTGTGTTGTCGTGGCGCTCTTCGTCGTCCTCGCGCTGTGCCTCGCACGCATCATTCTGCGCTCGACCGACCGATTCGTCAGGCTGGCCGCTGGATGCATTCTCGCCTGGTTCATCGGCCAGGCTTTCGTGAATATCGGCATGGTGACCGGTTTGCTGCCGGTGATCGGCGTTCCTCTGCCGTTCGTCTCCTACGGAGGCACATCGCTCATGATGTCCCTGTTCACCTCGGGATTCGCGATGTCTTTGGCCAAGGCACCCACGCACCCTGCCATCAGTTTGAAGTCCCTCGACGACGAAAACGCGGACGTAAACTAGAGATCGCTCGTTGACCCTTGCGCGGGCACACAGACCATTGACATTCCGGGAGATTCGACCATGACCAAGCCACTGTCCGTTGTTGTAGCGGGAGGCGGGACTGCGGGGCACATCTCCCCGATGCTCGCTATCGCAGATGCCATACGGGAGCTCGATCCCGAGTCTCGTATTGTGGCGGTGGGTACGGCTTCAGGCATGGAAACCCGTTTGGTCCCCGACGCTGGATACGATCTTGAGTTCGTCGACCGCGTGCCCATGCCGCGAAAGCCAACATTGGATTTGGCCAAATTGCCTTTCAGGCTTCGGAAGGCCGTCAGACAGGGAAGGGAAATCCTCCGCCGGAACCAAGCCGACGTTTTGGTCGGTGTCGGCGGTTACGTGTGCACACCAATGTACTTGGCGGCTGCGCAAGAAGGGCTGCCGATCGTGATCCACGAAGCCAACCAGCGGCCAGGCCTGGCGAATAAGGTCGGGGCCCGGCGAGCCACCGTTGTTGCAACGGCATTTGCGGGGACGCCGATAGCCAAGGGGCAGCACGTCGGGATGCCGATGCGCCTTCAGATCTCCGGATGCGACCGGGCCGCTGAACGCGAAGGGGCCCGTCAGCTTCTCTCCCTCCAAGCGGATCGGCCGACCATCATCGTCACGGGTGGCTCGCTCGGGGCCCAGAACATGAACCGGACTATTGCCGGCGTTCTCGACCGTCCTGAGTGGCGGGACTCGGCCGTTCAAATGCTTCACATTACGGGGCGCGGGAAACAACTCCTTGATTCCCATGGGGCACCACTTGAAGCTCCCGGGTACCAGCAGGTCGAATACATCGACGGAATGGAAAACGTCTACGCCGCGTGCGACCTCTTGGTCGCTCGTTCCGGTGCCGCGACCGTGAGCGAGGTTGCGGCCGTGGGCTGCCCGGCAATTTTCGTACCTCTGCCCATCGGCAACGGGGAGCAGTCTCTGAACGCGGCGGATCTCGTCGATTCAGGGGCCGGACTTATGGTGGAAGACAAGAATTTCACCGTCGAGTGGTTCCTGACCAATGTTCTTTCCACCGTCACGGACCGTGACCGACTTCGGGAAATGTCGGAGAATGGGTATAGACACGGTATCCGCGATGCGGCCCAGCAAATGGCCCGGTTGATAGCCCAATCGGCGCGACACGAAGGGAATGCCTAACCCATGAGTTCTGTGCATCACCGAGACGACGGGTCGAGTCTGCTGCCCGACTTCATGAACCCACCGTTCCCACGCCGCCTCAAGACGGAGGAGCTGGGAAGAGTCCACTTCATTGGGATGGGCGGCACCGGTATGTCAGCGGTCGCTGATCTCCTGGTCTCCCGCGGGCTTGAGGTCAGTGGTTCCGATATGAAGGACAACGCCGCCTTGGCCGTGCTGCGCAAGAAAGGTGCTCTGGTCTTTGTCCCTCAGGACGCCGCCAATGTGGAAGGCGCCGACACCGTGGTCATCTCAACGGCCATCAAGGAATCCAACCCTGAACTGAGCGCTGCTCGGGCCGCCGGGTTGCGTATCCTGCACCGCTCGGATGCACTCGCCGCGTCGATGGCCGACTCCCAGACGATCGCCGTTGCGGGAACTCACGGAAAGACCACGACGAGTTCGATGATCGCCGTCATGCTCGACGGACTGAATGTGAATCCGTCGTACGCGGTCGGTTCGACCATCGCTTCTTTGGGATCGAATGCCGCATTGGGCGCCACCGGGCCGGAGAGCTGGTTCGTCGCAGAAGCCGACGAATCAGACGGCTCCTTCGTCAAATACGAGCCGACCATCGCCGTCGTGACAAACGTTGAACCGGACCACCTGGACTTCTACGGAAGCCCTGAGGCCGTCACCGCGGCGTTCGACCGTTTTGCGGACACGATGATGCCTGACGGCGTGTTGGTCGCGTGCTGGGACGATTCCGGTGCCCGTCGTCTCGCGGAAAGCCAGCGAAAGCTGGGAAAGAACGTCGTGACCTACGGTTCGGACGACGGCGCCGACGTGCTCATCAGAGATATCAGCGGCGAGGGCACGCGCAGCAGTGCCGAGCTCGAGTGGGATGTCCGGTTACGAGGTGAAGACTTGGTCGGCAAATGCACGCTTGAGCTGTCGGTGCCGGGCCAACATAACCTCCGGAACGCCTCGGCGGCTGTCTCGTGCGCTCTCGTGGGCGGGTTCGATCCCTCTCGCGCGGCGCGTGCGCTCACCTCGTTCACTGGTTCCGCCCGCCGGTTCGAATTCCGCGGCGAATGTCGCGGAGTCCAGGTCTACGACGATTATGCGCACCATCCCACGGAAGTAGCCGCGGCGCTCGAAGCTGCTCGGACGGTTTCCGAAGGTCACAATGTGTATGCGATTTTCCAGCCGCACCTGTTTTCGCGCACCAAGGAATTCGCCGGTGAATTCGCTGAGGCATTGTCGTTGGCCGATCGTGCGTACGTCGTCGATATCTTCCCGGCGCGCGAAGAACCCCTTGAAGGAGTGACGAGCCGGCTCATCACGGAGGCGGGCTTCACCGAGGTTCGCTATGCGTCGAGCCCGGGCGAGGCGGCAGGCCGGGTCGCTTCCGCGGCGTCGAGCGGGGACATCGTCATGACCATCGGCGCGGGAGACGTGACCACTTTTGCCGAGAAGATCCTCAGCGAGTTGTCGGAAGGCGGGCCGACCGGCGCCCGGGATTCCTCGTGAGCCCCGCGCACCGGCCGCGTTTGCCCCGGCGTCAGGAAGGCAAGAAGACTTCCAAGGAGCAGCAGTCGAATGGGAAGTCCTCCGGCCTGCCCCAGGGCGAGACTGATCCGCGGAGCAAGCTTGCCGAGGCGACCGCACGAGGCGATGCAGGCCCCGATGCCCAGCGCTCGGAGGCCATCCGCAGTTCGGCCCAGGGCACGCAGCCACGGCCGGCCGCTGTGCGAGTCAACGATGAGTCGAAAGTCCAGGTGCTCTCGGACTCGGACCTTGAGCACAACGATGCCGATACGAGATCGGCGGACAACGGGCACCGGGACGGGGAGGCTGGGACCGCCAGAGGAGACCAGAAGCCGAGTCCAGACGGCGATGAGGCGGCCGACAATATCGTCGCTTTCCCCGGACGTCGCCCCAAGGGCGGGGACCGAGGGACGACGTCTCGCGAACGACGCGCTCCTGGAGAGCCACGCCCGACTGGTGGAAAGCCACGAGCCTCTCGGCGGAAGAAGGTCGTCGTAGGACTGGGGGCCGTATTGATCGCTGCCGTACTTTTCTTCGGGATCGTTTTCTTCTCTCCACTGTTGGCGACCCAGAGTGTCACCGTGCAAGGCGCTCATCTGACTGATAAGACATCGCTGCAGAAGTCGTTGGATTCTTTGAAAGGCAAGCCTCTGACTCGCGTCACGACGCAGGACGTGAAGGATCGCATCGGAGATGACGTCGTGATTCAGGACGTCAGCATCGAGGCGCACCCTCCGCACGAACTCGTGGTGACGGTCCACGAACGAGCGCCAGTGGCTGTGGTCAAGTCCGGGGACCAGTACGTCATGGTCGACAAGAACGGCGTTGCGATAGGTGCCAAGAAGTCGGTCGAGGAGGCAGGCGTCCCGTTGCTGGATGGTGGCCCTGATGCGGTCAAGGGCGATTCCTTCAAGTCGACCGTCCAGGCCCTCCAGACGCTGCCGCAGTCTTTGCTGGGCCAGCTCAACAAGGTCGAAGCCAGCTCGTCCAACAACATCCGGTTGGACATGAAGGACGGGTCCCAGGTGGTTTGGGGGACCGGTGATCAGAGCGAGTACAAGGCCGAAGTCCTTACTAGTCTGGTCCAAGGTCTGAAGGACTCGGGTGGCGCATCCGTGTACGACGTCTCGAGCCCGGATCACCCCGTCACCAAATAGTCCACCAGAGACAGAATTAAACATTAAAGTAAAGGTTTATGTTTTATTCTGGACTTGAGAACATTCGCCGGAAATTCTTAGATTTCAGACGGCGAATAAGTGCGACACGGTATCCGGTCGTTGGTACTGTAGGTTTGGTATAGGAACCGGCTGGGTGCAGATGCCGAATATTGAACCTCAACCTTCGGGTGAAGGTTTAATCAGCGGAATCATGCGCTACGGCTTCACACGCTAAAACGAGGAACCCCATGGACGTAACAACTCCCCAGAATTACCTCGCCGTTATCAAGGTCGTCGGCATCGGCGGCGGCGGCGTCAACGCGGTAAACCGCATGATCGAGGTCGGGCTTCGCGGTGTTGAATTCATCGCGATCAATACCGACGCCCAGGCACTTCTGATGTCGGATGCCGATGTCAAACTCGACGTCGGGCGCGAGATGACTCGCGGTCTCGGCGCGGGAGCCAATCCCGAGGTCGGCCGCCAGGCTGCCGAGGACCACGAAGAAGAGATCGAAGAGGTCCTCAAGGGGGCCGACATGGTCTTCGTGACGGCCGGCGAAGGCGGCGGCACCGGTACCGGTGGCGCCCCCGTCGTGGCCCGCATCGCCCGTTCGCTCGGCGCCCTGACCATTGGTGTCGTGACTCGTCCGTTTACGTTCGAGGGCCGTCGGCGCTCGAATCAGGCCGAGACCGGCATCGAGTCCTTGCGCGACGAGGTCGATACCCTCATCGTTATCCCGAACGATCGTCTGCTCTCCATCTCGGATCGCAACGTATCCATGCTGGATGCGTTCAAGTCGGCCGACCAGGTTCTGCTGTCCGGTGTCCAGGGCATCACTGATCTGATCACAACTCCGGGCCTGATCAACCTCGACTTCGCGGACGTCAAGTCTGTGATGCAGGGAGCCGGCTCGGCGCTGATGGGTATCGGCTCGGCGCAGGGCGAGGACCGTGCTGTCAAAGCGGCCGAGTTGGCAATAGCGTCTCCGTTGCTCGAAGCCTCGATCGATGGTGCGCACGGCGTGCTGCTGTCGATCCAAGGCGGATCCGATCTCGGTCTGTTCGAGATCAACGAAGCGGCCCGCCTTGTCCAAGAGGTCGCGCACCCGGATGCCAACATCATCTTCGGTGCCGTCATTGATGACGCCCTGGGTGATGAAGCTCGCGTCACGGTGATCGCCGCAGGTTTCGACTCCCTCAACCCGGAGACGAACAGCAACGACAACAACGCCGCGGCCAACCAGGCTCAGAGGACTCAGCAGACCTTCGGTGGCGGCGCTTCCCAGCCGGCCAAGGTTGCCAACAACCCGCAGCGCGGGAGCAGCTCCTACTCGAGCAACTCCTTCTCCAACGGTTCGGCCTCACAGTGGCAGGACGATTCGGATGTCCCGGCGAACGCCGGCTTCGACGTCGACCTGCCCCCGGTCGTGGGCACCGACGGCGAGTCCACCTCCAAGAAATCGGGGAAGGACTCGCTGGACGTCCCCGACTTCCTGAAGTAACTCAATAACAACGCGCGTGTGAAGCCAGCGGGGCGGGACGGTCAATTCGTCCCGTCCCGTTCTTCGTTGGTGGATCCGTCGACGGGGCCGAGGGGAACGCATGAGCAACGACCGCACTACCGAGAAGACCGAAACGGCGAAGGACCGGTTCGTGGCACCGCTTCGTCATCGTGTCCGCCTTGCCCACGGCGTCTGTGTGGGGTTCACTGGCGTCGAGGCCGGCAACCTGGGATTACATGTCCAGGGGTCCTCCGACCCGCAAGACAATCGCCGTGGCCTGGAACGGGCCATGGCGGTCCGCTCCGGCAGCTTGTTGTTCCTGGAGCAGGTCCACGGAACGCATGTGGCCCGAGCCGACGACGCGCCCGTAATACCACCCGGCCTGACTCCGCACCAAGAACGTGAGCTCGCTCCGGTGGCCGACGCGGCCGTCACGGCGACTGGCCGTCCTCTGGCGATCATGACGGCAGACTGCCTGCCCATCGTCCTGACGACCGAACATGACTCGACCTTCGGTGTCGCTCATGCCGGCCGCAAGGGGTTGTTGGCCGGCGTGCTTCCGAACGTAGTGGAGGCCCTCCACGAACTGGGCATGCGTCAGATTCACGCCTGGGTGGGCCCCGCGATTTGTGGTCGGTGTTACGAAGTCCCTCGTCAGATGCTCGAGGCTTCGGCTCCCGGGCATCCCGGCATCGCCGCAACGACGCGATGGAATACGCCGGGGCTGGACCTGCCTGCTGCGGCGCAAGCCCAGCTTGAAGGTTTGGGAGTCGAGGTGCATCGGGAAGTCCTGAACGAGTGCACTTACGAGGACGAAGGTCTGTATTCTCACCGACGCGCCCCGGGTCGAGGCCGTATCGCGGGGCTCGTCTGGACTCCCGGAACCTGAGCGAGCCGGACCCCCTCAACTATCATCGGAATTCCAGGACACGGAAGGATTCAGAGCTGATGGATAGTCTGGCGTACTCGCCCGAACGCTGTCACGAGCTAGCCGATGCATATGCTCGCGTTCAAGCTGATGTTGAAAGATTGGCCGCGGAGGCGCCCGATGATGTCCGCTCGTCCTCACGGGACGTCGAGCTCATTGTGGTGACCAAATTTTTTCCGGCATCGGATGCGGCCGCGCTCTACGACTCCGGGGTGCGCTCTTTCGGGGAGAACCGTGACCAGGAGGCCTCCGCCAAAGCTTTCGAGCTCAGCCAGTACACGTCAGAAGATCCGCCGGCTTGGCACTATATAGGGCAGTTGCAGTCCAATAAGGCCAAGTCCGTGGTCAAATATGCCTCGAGCGTGCAATCAATCGATCGGATCTCACTGGTCAACGCTTTGGGGAAGGCCTATCGCACCGCGACGGAGCGGTTCGAAGCGGAGGAAGGGCCGGCACCGGCGGCGGCCTCGCGCGGTGGCCTCGAATGTTTGGTCCAAGTGGGCCTCGACGATGCCGCAGCAACCCCGGGAGCTGCGGCTCAGGGAGCCCGTGGCGGTGCCGACCCGCAGGACCTCGAAGCAATCGCCGACCGCATTGCGGCGACCGATGGGCTCGTGCTCGGCGGCCTGATGGCCGTTGCACCACTCGGCGAGGACCCGGCGAGGGCCTTCGAGAAGCTGTGGGGGCTGAGCGTCAAACTTCGGCAGACATATCCGCAGGCGTGGAAGATCTCTTCGGGGATGAGCGCCGATATGAGCGAAGCGATACGATGGGGTTCGACCAGCGTGCGCGTCGGCAGTGCGATCATGGGTCAACGCCCGCCCCACAACTGAGTATTCACTGGATTTGGCGTGTTGCCCCCTGCAATTTCCCTTGTCGATGGGAATAATGGTCCCATTGGCGGGTAGCGCCCGTCTCAACGAACGATTCTCGAGGAGTTCACATGGCCGGAACACTGCGCCAGGCAATGGTCTTTCTGGGCCTTGCCGACGACGGGTACGAGGCTCAACCCGCGGCGCAACAGCGCCGCGCTGAGGCTGACACCGCGGCTCAGCCGCATGTCCACTACGAGGAACGCGCCCCGCGTGAGATCGACGGCGGTTCGGCTGCACTGGCTACGCGGAGCGAAGCCCCTTCTCGCCAGCGTCCGGCCGAGGATCAAGGGGTCCGGCAGGATGCTGGGTCCCGCGGTCCGCGCGAACGTGAGGTTCGACAGGAAGCCGCGACGGCGCGACGTCGTCCGGAATCCTCCGCAGCTCCGGCCCGCCGAGAACTCGAGCCCGCCAGGGACGAAGAGCCTGAAGACTACCGGGCTCCCGTCACCCCGATCAACCGTGCCGCGGCACAGACCGAAAGCGACAACGAATTGCGACGCATCACCACCATTCACCCGCGCTCCTACAACGATGCAAAGGTGATCGGAGAATCTTTCCGAAACAATATCCCCGTGATCATGAACGTCACGGACATGGATGTTGCGGAGGCCAAGCGACTGGTTGATTTCTCCTCAGGCTTGACTTTTGCCCTCAATGGGAGCATCGAGCGTGTGACAGAACAAGTTTTCCTGCTGACGCCGGCTAACCTCGAAGTACTGGCTTCCGAGGATGTGTCGTCCTCGGCTCCCGCGGTCGACGACTCGCTGTTCGACCAGAGCTGATCGTCATTCCCATCATTCCTGTCAGGCATAAGAAAGGTACGTCCAGTTGATCTCGGCCCTCGCCATCGTTGACTTCGTCTTGTATCTGGCGTTCCTGGTGCTGATGTTCAGGCTGATCCTGGACTGGGTTCAGACTTTCGCCCGCTTCTGGCGCCCCAAAGGCGTGGCCCTGATCTTCGCCTCGACCGTCTATACCGTGACGGACCCGCCGATGCGGCTCATGCGAAAGTGGATTCCGCCGTTGCGTATCGGAACCGTCTCGCTAGACATGGGCTTCCTGGTGTTGCTGGTCGCCCTGAGCATCGTGCGTGCCATCGTCGGTTCGTCTCTCGGCTCTATGCTGATGTAAGGGTGGGGCGACCACCCACCTGAATGCCATTCGATTTGGCGCTCAGCGTATATCCAGAAATTTCTCATACCCTCGCACCTGAGTCGTTAGGATGTGATCCAGGTGCGTGCCAGACATTTACGGTTTTGGCTGCAGGCACAATGAGTTATGGACGCCCTCTGTGGGGGACGTCCCGTTTAGGCGTACGGTGCGACTGCTGCCGCATCGACAAGATAAGAGGTGTATTTCATGGCATTGACCCCGGAACAGGTCATCAACAAGACCTTCCAACCCACCAAATTCCGCGAGGGGTACGACCAGGAAGAGGTGGACCTCTTCCTGGACGAGGTTGTCTCCGAGCTGCGACGCCTCAACAAGGAAAATGACGATCTCCGTCAGAAGCTCGAAGAAGCCGGCATCGACCCGGACTCCGGATCCGTCTCTTCCGCGGCCGGTTCTCAGGGCAACAAGACCTCGGCCGCCGAGACCTCCGATGCAGCCTCGGTGGCGGCCCTGAACGTCGAACCGGATTCGTCCTCCGACGTTGAACCGGAGAACCTCGATTCCGAGATCCACCCGACCAATGAACAGGTTCCGACGGCCGCCGAGAAATCGGGCTCCGACCAGCCGGGCTCGGGAACGACCGCAGCCCAGGCTTCCGCCGAGACCACCTCGGAATCCTCTGTACGGGAGAACAACGTTTCGGGCCAGTCCAACGAATCCGCGGCCTCGGCCGCAGCCGTCATCGCAATGGCTCAGCGTCTGCACGACGACTACGTGTCCCAGGGCGAGTCCGAAAAGGCGCGCCTCATCGAGGAAGGACAGACCACCGCGAACTCGCTGCTCAGCGAGGCGGAGGCCAAGCGCTCGGAGATCCTGGCTTCTCTCGAGGAATCCAAGACCAACTTGGAGACCGACGTAGAGACATTGCGCAGTTTCGAGACGAAGTACCGCCGCGAGCTCAAGTCCTACTTGGAGGGCAAGCTCACGGATTTGGAGAATTCTCCGCGCGTCGAGCCGACCCAGACCCGCTGAACCGAGGGCTTCGGCCCGCACGTGTTCTGAAGGAACGGGGTCAGCAGAATCGTTCTGCTGGCCCCGTTCGCGAATTAAATCCCGGTCGGGCCTGGGCGATCGAGGTTCCCTCCCCGCCGGGCCACCACTGAAGAATCCTGAGGAGTACCACCCATCGTGAGCGACCGAGCCGCTGTTTCCTTGTCATCCGGGCGGTTTCGCGCCCATAGGGTTCTCGGTCTCGTCCTCCTGGTGGTTCTGTATGTTCTGGATCAGATCACGAAGTACGCAGTGGTCACCCATATGACGGAGGGACAAGCTGTCCCCGTCGTGGACGGTCTACTGTGGTGGAGGTTCATACGGAACCCCGGTGCGGCTTTCTCAATGGGGGAGTCGGTGACCTGGATCTTCACGATCATCATGGCAATCGTGGCCGTGGTGATTCTCTATTATCTTCCCAAGGCCCGTACACGCGGCTGGATTCTCGGTCTTTTCGGCTTGCTGGCCGGAGTCCTCGGCAACCTCACGGATCGGCTTTTCCGGGAACCCGGCTTCGGCCGGGGGCATGTTGTCGATTTCATTTCCGTGCCCCATTACGCAATCTTCAACATCGCGGACTCGTGCATTTGCGTGAGCATCGTGGTGCTGGCGATTCTTCTGTTCCGCGGTGTTCCGTTGGAGGGCGCAACGGAATTTCGGCAAGAAGACACCGAACGGGAGGACACCGCGTGAGCGAATACATCATAGGGCAGCACGAATGGACAGTCATTGCGGACGACGCAGGGACCCGACTCGACGCTTTCCTCGCCAACCGGACGGGTCAATCTCGCTCGGCCGCAGCGACATGGTGCGCGGAGGGGTGCGTTGAGGTCACATCTCAGGGGCGGCCCATCAAGGCCGTCAAATCCTTGAGGGTTCCCGAAGGCGCGTCGATCACAGCGGACGTCCCGGACCCCAATGACAAGGTCCGTGTCGTTCCCGAGAGCGTGGACGGCTTCCGCATTGTGCACGAAGACTCGGACATCGTCGTCGTGGACAAGCCTTCCGGGGTCGCTGCGCATCCGTCGCCGGGGTGGCACGGGCCGACGGTCGTGGGCGCGCTGTCCGCGGCCGGGGTCGGCATTTCCACTTCGGGAGCTGCCGAGCGCCGGGGCATTGTGCACCGACTCGACGTCGGAACGTCCGGGCTCATGGTCGTGACCAAGAACGAGAAATCCTATTCGTCGCTCAAACGCGCGTTCAAAGAGCGGACCGTGACCAAGGTCTATCACACGATGATCCAGGGTATACCGGATCCGCTCCATGGAACTATCGATGCTCCAATCGGGAGGCACCCGGGACACGAATGGCGATTCGCCGTCGTCGAAGACGGGCGGGACTCCGTAACCCACTACGAGGTCATCGAGGCTTACGGTCCTGCGTCCCTGGCAGAGGTTCACTTGGAGACGGGCAGAACCCACCAGATCCGCGTTCATTTCTCCGCGCTCAATCACCCCTGTTGCGGGGACCTGACGTACGGTGCGGACCCCAAACTCTCCGCACGACTTGGGCTGACCCGACAATGGCTTCACGCCCATCGTTTGGGATTCGACCATCCCGGTACCGGACGTTACGTCGAGTTCGAGAGCGAATACCCGCCTGATCTGAGGTTCGCCGTCGAGTCGATGCGCAGCGGGGATGCTCTGGGCTCCTAGAAGCCCTAAAATGATGAAGTGACTTCCGCGGCTAATTCCAAAGACTTTACCCATCTCCACGTCCATACCGAGTACTCGATGCTCGACGGTGCGGCGCGATTGGATGATCTGTTCGAGCATGCCCACGAGCTGGGCATGAGCTCGATGGCCACCACGGACCACGGGTTCCTCTTCGGCGCGTTCGACTTCTGGAACAAGGCACGCAACGCGGGCATCAAACCGATTATCGGCGTAGAAGCGTATGTGACGCCTGGTACCGCCCGCCAAGATCGAACGCGTGTGAAGTTCGCCGATGGCGGTCGCAACGACGTCTCGGGCGGCGGTGCTTATACACACATGACCTTGCTCGCGGAGAACACCAAGGGCATGCACAACCTGTTCAGGGCGTCCTCGAGGGCGTCGTTGGAGGGTCAGCTCTACAAACCGCGCATGGACCGTGAGCTGCTCAACATGTACTCGGACGGTTTGATCGCGACCACGGGGTGCCCCTCGGGGGAGGTGCAGACGCGTCTTCGGCTGGGTCAGTACAACGAGGCTCGTGACGCTGCGGCCGAATTCCGCGATATCTTCGGCAAGGAGAACTACTACTGCGAGCTCATGGACCACGGCCTCGGCATCGAGAAGCAGGTTACCAGCGACCTTCTGAGGTTGGCCAAGGACCTGCAATTGCCGCTCGTGGCAACCAATGACCTCCACTACACGCACGCGGAAGACGCCAAAGCCCACGCGGCCCTTCTGTGCGTGCAATCCGGTTCAACGATTCAGGATCCCAAGCGTTTCAAATTCGACGCCGACGAGTTCTATCTGAAATCTCCCGCGGAGATGAGGGAGTTATTCCGCGACTTCCCGGAAGCATGCGACAACACCCTGGAAATCGCAGAACGCTGCAACGTCGAATTCGACACCAGTGCCAACTACATGCCGAACTTCCCGTGCCCGCCCGGGGAGAACGAGGAATCTTGGTTCGTCAAGGAGGTCGAGAACGGCCTTCACTATCGTTTTCCCAACGGCGTGCCGGACGACGTCCGCAAGCAGGCCGAATACGAGGTCGGGATCATCACCCAGATGGGGTTCCCTGGCTACTTCCTCGTCGTGGCCGACTTCATCAACTGGGCCAAGAACAACGGGATACGCGTCGGACCGGGTCGTGGCTCGGGTGCAGGTTCAATGGTCGCGTACGCGATGCGTATCACCGAGTTGAACCCGCTCGAACACGATCTCATTTTCGAGCGCTTTCTGAACCCCGATCGCGTTTCCATGCCCGACTTCGACGTCGATTTCGACGATCGTCGTCGTTCCGAAGTCATCCACTATGTGACCGAGAAGTACGGCGAGGACAAAGTCGCCCAGATCGTCACCTACGGAACCATCAAGGCCAAGCAGGCCCTCAAGGACTCTTCCCGCGTTCTGGGCTACCCCTTTTCAACGGGCGAGCGTCTGACCAAGGCGATGCCGCCGGACGTCATGGGGAAGGGCATTTCGCTTCAGGACGTCTACAACAAGGACGCCAAGCGATATGGGGAAGCCGAGGAACTGCGTGAGCTGATCGCGTCGGACGAGGACTCACGCAAGGTTTTTGAGACCGCCGAAGGCCTGGAAGGCCTGAAACGCCAGTGGGGTGTGCACGCGGCGGGCGTGATCATGTCCAGCCACAACATCATCGACATCATCCCGATCATGCGCCGTGAACAAGACGGGCAGGTCATCACCCAATTCGACTATCCGACGTGTGAAGGCCTCGGCCTGATCAAGATGGACTTCTTGGGCCTGCGCAACCTGACCATCATTTCCGACGCGATTGAAAACATCCAGTCCAACCGAGACTTCACTCTTGATCTGGAGACCCTGGAGACGGACGACGCCGAGTCCTACAAGTTGCTGGCCCGCGGGGACACTTTGGGCGTTTTCCAGCTCGACGGTGGCCCCATGCGTCAGTTGCTCAAACTCATGCAGCCGGACCACTTCGAACACATTTCCGCTGTCTTGGCTTTGTACAGGCCGGGCCCGATGGGCGCCAACTCGCACACCAACTACGCCCTCCGCAAGAACGGCCTCCAGGAAGTCACCCCGATCCACGCGGAATTGGAAGAGCCGCTCGCCGAAATCCTGGACACGACCTATGGTCTGATCGTCTACCAGGAGCAGGTCATGGCCATCGCGCAGAAGGTCGCGGGGTACTCGCTCGGTGAGGCGGATATTCTGCGCCGTGCGATGGGCAAGAAGAAGAAGGCTGAGCTGGATCGCCAGTACGTGACTTTCCACCAGGGGATGTTGGACAACGGCTATTCCGAAGCCGCGATCAAGGCGCTCTGGGACATTCTGCTGCCCTTCTCCGATTATGCGTTCAACAAGGCACACACTGCAGCCTACGGATTGGTCTCGTACTGGACGGCTTATCTCAAGGCCCATTATCCGCAGGAATACATGGCGGCACTTCTGACTTCGGTGGGCGATGACAAGGACAAACTTGCCCTGTATCTCAACGAATGCCGTCGCATGGGAATTACGGTTCTACCGCCGGACGTCAACGAGTCCGCGCTGAACTTCACGCCTGTCGGGGACGACATCCGCTTCGGCATGGGCGCTGTCCGCAACGTCGGTGCGAACGTCGTCTCTGCCTTGGTGGAAACCCGTACCGAAAAAGGCCGCTTCACGTCCTTCCACGATTTCCTCAAGAAGGTTCCGGCGGTCTGCTGCAACAAACGAACCATAGAATCGTTGATCAAGGCGGGCGCTTTCGATGACTTGGGACATCGTCGTCGAGCTTTGTCCCTGATCCACGAGGAAGCCGTGGATTCGACGGTTTCGGTCAAACGCCAGGAGGCCGCGGGACAATTCGACCTGTTTGGGGGAATCGGCGCGGAGGAAGAAGATCCGACCACTGAGCTCACGGTTGCGATTCCGGACGTCCCGGAGTGGGAACGCCGCGACAAACTCAATTTCGAGAGGGAAATGCTCGGTCTGTACGTTTCGGACCACCCTTTGCGTGGGCTCGATGACGTCCTGGGGCAGCTGTCTGATTCATCCGTGCAGTCCTTGCTGGATGAAGACGGGAAGCCGGACGGATCGATCGTCACCATCGCGGGCATGATCACCTCCGTCCAGCGCAAGGTCGCGAAGACCAGCGGCAACGCCTATGCGCGCATCGAGTTGGAGGACAGGACGGGCTCGATGGAAGTCATGTTCTTCGGAAAGGTTTATACACCGATATCCGGCGTTCTGACCGAGGACCTGATCTGCACGATCAAGGGTCGACTCCAACGCCGGGACGACGGAACCGTGACGATCAGCGCCATGGAGCTCAAGGTGCCGGACATCGATGCGGACGGGCAGAAAGGCCCGATCGTCCTGTCGCTGCCCGAACACCGTGCAACAGAGCAGAACCTGCGTGAGCTTGAATCCATCCTTTTGAACCATCGCGGCGATGCCGAGGTCCGAATCAACCTCGCGTGCCGAACCAAGGACGTCCTGATGCGTCTTTCCCCGAGGCTGCGGGTCAATCCGAACCCAGCGCTCTACGGTGATCTGAAAGTGTTGTTCGGCTCCTCGTGCCTGGAGAAGTCATCCTCGGTGGGGTCCGAAGTCGGTGTGTGACCCGGTGGAGAGGTAAGGCGGCACCGCGGGCGTTAAACTGGACTGGTGACCATTTCAGACCCGAGCCCCAGCCAGCCCTTCTCGATGCGCGTCCTCGACCTGCGCGGAAAGCAACTGAGCCATGCTCAGTTGCTTTCAGTCGTACCGCGTCAGACGAGTGAATTCGTGTCCTCGGCCGCGGACTCCGTCGCTTCGATCCTTGCCGACGTCAAGGACCGCGGCTCCGAAGCATTGCGTGAGTTGTCCGAGCGTTTCGACGGCGTCGAGCAGACGAACCTGCGTGTGCCTCAGAGTGCCATCGATCGCGCGGTCGAGGAACTGGATCCCTCGGTTCGCCGCGGACTGGAGACTGCGATCGAACGGACCCGGGTCTTCGCCGGCGCACAGCGCCCGGAGGACGCGAGTATCGAGGTCGCTCCCGGAGCTCGGCTTGTGCACCGGTGGACTCCTGTGAGACGAGTCGGTCTCTACGTTCCCGGGGGGCTGGCGGTATATCCGTCGTCTGTAGTCATGAATGCTGTGCCTGCACAAGCGGCCGGCGTCGACTCGGTGGTTCTCTGTACCCCTCCCCAGAGGGAGTTCGGCGGTTTGCCGCACCCCACAACCCTCGCTGCGGCCGGGCTCCTCGGAATCGACGAGGTGTGGGCCATTGGCGGTGCTCAGGCCCTGGGCGCCATGGCCTACGGTTTTGACGGCGAAGAAACTCTTGAACCGGTCGACACGGTCACGGGCCCCGGCAACATCTTCGTTGCCATGGCCAAACGTCAATTGCGTTCCGTCGTAGGAGTGGACGGGGAAGCGGGCACCACCGAAATTGCCGTGATCGCCGATGCGCAGGCGAACCCGGATTACGTTGCGGCCGACCTCTTGTCGCAGGCCGAACATGATCCTCACGCCGGGTCGATTCTTATCACAGACTCCCCGGAACTTGCAGATCAGACGTCCTCTGCCCTTCAAACGCGCGTGGCCAAGACCAAACACCACGACAGGGTCGTGACGGCACTGACCGGCCCGCAGTCCGGCGTGATCCTGACGGAGGACGTCGAGCAGAGCATCGACGTCGCCAATGCCTACGCGCCGGAGCACTTGGAGATTCAGACCGACCGACCAGGCGATATTGCGGCCAGAATTCGGAACGCCGGAGCGATATTCCTGGGACCATACAGCCCGGTGCCTTTGGGAGACTACGCTGCGGGCTCGAATCACGTTCTGCCGACAGGCGGCTCGGCCCGCCACAGCAGCGGATTGTGCACCACATCGTTCATGAAAGCCGTTCAGATCATCGAGTACTCCGCCGACGCCTTGGCTGAAGTAGGGGAGGACGTCGTCGCGCTCTCCGGTGCGGAGGACCTTCCCGCACACGGAGAAGCGATCACCGCCCGAATCGACGATTCCGCCTCGGAGGGGGTCTCCTAATATGCATTGTCCTTATTGCCGCCATCCGGATTCTCGAGTCGTGGACTCGCGCGTTGCCGACGACGGCTCATCGATCAGGCGCCGTCGTCAGTGCTCCTCGTGCGGCCGCAGATTCTCAACTCTCGAGACCACATCGGTCAACGTCATCAAACGTTCGGGTGCGACCGAACCGTTTAAGCGAGTCAAGATCATCTCCGGCGTCCGCAAAGCGTGTCAAGGGCGACCCGTCAGCGAGGACGACCTCGCATTGTTGGCTCAAGAGGTCGAAGAATCCATTCGTGCCCGCGGGCTTGCCGAGATCGACGCGAACGACGTCGGGCTGGCCATTCTCGATCCGTTGCAACGACTCGACGAGGTTGCCTACTTACGCTTCGCAAGCGTTTACCAGGCGTTCGATGGTCTCGAGGATTTCGAAAAGGCTATAGAAAACCTCCGTACGGGCTCGGATCCGGCGACGGCCGCATTCGAGGTCAAGAACGACCCTGAAAGCGAAACGGCCGAGAGCTCCGGGGTTCCCGAAGCTGCGGGGCCCGAACCGCACAGCAAGAGCAGAGACAAAAAATCTGGTTCTGCCCAGGCAAAGCGCAAGGCCAAAAAAGCATCCACCGCTGTTCCTGAGTCGGAAGATCCGGATCAACCAACTTTGATCTAGACCCAGCGTTCATCTTGTGATTAGATAGGAACTGGTCGCCGGTACTTGCGGAGGGGAAGCCGTCAGGTACCGGCGTTCAACTTTTAAAAACGACGACCCATCGGTTCCGTCGAGGCTACCGCCCGGACTCAGGAGTTCAGTTCCCGAGCCGGGACGGTGAAAGCCTTCGCTGCTGCTTGGAGACCATGCCCGCCGGTGTCAGCGCCGAAGATCCTGATCGTGTCGCTCACGCTCGCCGGGCTGACCTGCCGACCACAGGGCAGCGCCCACAATCCCTGCGTTATTGCGCAAGGCGGCCGGAACCATCGGCGTCTTAATGCCTTCCAGATACGGCATGAATTTCTCGGGCTTTTTCGAGACCCCGCCGCCGATGACGAAGAGGTCCGGGGAGAAGAGCGCTTCCACGCGGGAGAAATAAGTGTGGAGACGTTTTCCGTAGTCCTTCCAAGACAGGTCGTCGCGTTCCCGTGCGCGGACGGAGGCACGGGATTCGGCGTCATGCCCCTCGATTTCCAGATGGCCCAATTCGGAGTTCGGAACGAGCACACCATTGTGAATGATGGCCGACCCGATCCCCGTGCCCAGGGTGATGACCATGATCAGTCCGTTATTGTCCCGGCCTTGTCCGTAAATACCTTCGGCGAGACCGGCGGCGTCGGCGTCGTTGACCGCGTACACCGTGCGGCCCACCTGTTCTTCGGCTAGTTTCTTCAGTTCCGCGCCGATCCACGACTTGTCCACGTTGGCGGCCGACCACGTCACACCGTTTTTGACGATGGCCGGAAAGTCGATACCAATCGCGCTGCCCTCTTCCGGGGCAACGTCCCTGCTCTGAAGCTCCTCAACGATCTGTCGAACCACGGGCAGAACCTTTTCCGGTGTAGCGGGGCTCGGCGTATCGATGCGGAATCGCTCGCTGACGAGGGAACCATTGCGCAGGTCCACTATGCCGCCCTTGATTCCGGTGCCTCCGATGTCGACGCCGATCACCAACTCGTGCGGTTTGGGCTCGGGGAGGTCTTGGGACGCGCTGAGGTCCTGCTGCACAGCGACGTCGGGACGATCCGGTGAGGTATGAGGCATGGATTCTCCTGCGGGGTTTTGCTGGATAATGGTGTGGGCTACGGGAGGGTCAGAACGTCGACGCCGTCGGCGGTGACCACCATGGTGTGTTCGAATTGTGCGCTTCGTTTGCGGTCTTTGGTGACGACGGTCCAGTCGTCATCCCACATCTGCCAGTCGATGGTTCCGAGATTGAGCATGGGCTCGATCGTGAACACCATGCCTTCCTCGATCACGGTGTTGTAGGCCGGTGCGGCATCGTAATGGGGGACGATCAAACCGGAGTGGAATTCGCGTCCCACCCCGTGACCAGTGAAGTCGCGGACCACGCCGTAACCGAAACGCGATGCGTACTTCTCGATCACCCGACCGATGACGTTTAGCTCGCGTCCCGGTTTGACGGCCTTCATTGCACGGTTCAGCGATTCTTCGGTGCGCTCGACCAGCAGACGAGATTCTTCATCCACGTCTCCGACCAGCAGTGTCCGGTTGGTATCCCCGTGCATGCCGTTCTTATATGCGGTGACATCAAGGTTGATGATGTCGCCCTCTTCCAGAACTGTGGAGTCAGGGATGCCGTGGCAGATGACTTCGTTCAAGGACGTGCACACGGACTTCCAGAAATTCCGGTAGCCCAGAGTCGAGGGGTAAGCGCCGTGGTCGCACATGTACTCGTGGACGATGCGGTCGATGTCGTCGGTGGTACGCCCCGGAACGCAATACTCTTCGGCAACGACAATCGAGCCCGCCGCGATCTTCCCGGACTCGCGGATCAGTTCAACTTCTTCAGGGGTGTACAGATCCGATCCGTTGCCCTCATCCGCGGTCGCCTTGCCGACGTATTCGGGGCGCTCGATGGAGGCCGGAACTTTGCGAGTGGGACCGATGGCGCCCGGAGTCAGGCTGCCCAAGGGAGCGCCGCCGTGTTCGGCAGGAATGTTGTGGGATGTCGTGGAAGCATTGGTACGGGACATATAGTCAACTCTAGAACACGATCGACGACGAGGAGGTCACCCCATGGGTACCAACGGAAGTGCGCACGTCCCGGAAGACCAACAATTTTGGTTCAACACGTATACGCATACGGTCGAACAAGGCGCCCAATCGGACTATCGGCAACTTCTCGGGCCGTACAGCTCCCGCGAGGAAGCGCAAAACGCCTTGAACATAGCTCAAGAACGCAATGAAAAATGGGACGAAGACGACGCACGATGGAAGGGCGAAGCCTGATCAGACAGTGATCAAGCGATCAGTCCTCGAAGACGTGCTCGGGAGCAGGGAAACTGCCGTCGAGCACGTCTTTTCTGTATGCACCTGCCGCATCGGCGATCACGGATCGCAGGTCTGCATACTTTTTGACGAACCGAGGTACTTTTCCGCCGGTGAGCCCCATCATGTCCTGCCATACCAGGACCTGTCCGGTCGTGGATCCTCCCGCGCCGATCCCTACGGTCGGGACATCGACCCCGTCCACGACCGCTTCAACAGCCGGGCTGGCCGTCATCTCGATGAGAACCGCAAAAGCACCGGCCTCGGCGAGCGCCCGAGCATCCACGAGGAGCCGCTCGGCGGCGTCGTCCCGGCCCTGCACACGAAAGCCTCCCAAAGTGTTGGTCGCTTGCGGGGTGAAACCGATGTGAGCCATGACGGGGATTCCTGCCTGGACCATGGCTTCGACGTGTTCGGCGTAGTAGGCGCTGCCTTCCATCTTGACGGCGTGAGCGCCGCCTTCCTTCATGAGTCGGACCGAGCTGGCGATGGCCTGGGCAGGGGACTGTTCGTAGCTTCCGAACGGCAAGTCGACGATGACCATTGCTCGGTTCGCGGCACTTGAGACGGCTCGGGTTAACGGAATCAATTCGTCCAACGT
Source organism: Kocuria sp. TGY1127_2 (assembly GCF_013394385.1). Taxonomy (NCBI): domain Bacteria; kingdom Bacillati; phylum Actinomycetota; class Actinomycetes; order Micrococcales; family Micrococcaceae; genus Kocuria; species Kocuria sp. TGY1127_2. The sequence continues at coordinate 1,868,398 of NZ_AP022834.1, read as the reverse complement.
CACGGGAACGGTCGACTCGTAACCGTAGACGGTGTTGCCCGCCGAATCCCCAATGAGCAGAACCTCGATTCCGGCTTCGTCGAAGACCGCCGCGGTCAAGGCGTCATAACAGGTCAACATCGAGAATCGTTGCCCTCGGTCTCTACAGCGCTGCAGATGAGTGGTTCTCACGCGTCGAACCGAGCTGAGCCAGTCGTCGGCGTCGGAATGTGTGTGGTCAGTGTCCTGGAGGTACGAAGCCATGCCGATCAGTCTACGCGCGGTCTCCTCCAACGATGTGGCAGTTTTGCAGAGTTGAAGGGTCCTTTACGGCGCATTCGTGCCGTTTCGCGAATTGGTCGAGGTGCGCATGCCCTCGGGATAGAGTTGGCCTAGGTTAGCCAGCGCGGCACGTCGACCATGGAGGAGTGTCATGGACCGTCAGCAGGAATTCGTTCTTCGCACCATCGAGGAAAGAGATGTGCGCTTCGTTCGCATGTGGTTCACCGACGTCGTCGGTACCCTCAAATCCGTGGCGCTCGCGCCCGCCGAGGTCGAGACGGTATTCGAGGAGGGGCTCGGCTTCGATGGCTCATCCATCGAAGGCCTGTCTCGGGTCCACGAATCCGACATGCTCCTTCAACCGGATCCCTCGACATTCCAACTTCTTCCGTGGCGTGGGGAGACCGAACCGACGTCGCGCATGTTCTGCGACATCCTGACCCCGGACGGCGAGCCCTCATCCGCAGACTCGCGCGGTGTGCTCAAGCGAATCCTGTCCAAAGCCGGCGACATGGGATTCACCTGCTACACGTCGCCCGAAATCGAGTTCTATCTCCTGAAGTCCCAGGAGCTCAGTGCAGAAGGCACCCCCGTTCCCGTTGACCGGGAAGGCTACTTCGACCACGTGTACGGAGGAGTCGTCCAGGATTTCCGACGTCGAGCCGTCACGATGCTCGAGGCGGTTGGCATCTCGGTTGAATTCAGCCACCATGAAGGTGGACCGGGACAGAACGAAATCGATCTGCGGCACGCCGACGCATTGCAAACCGCGGACAACATCATGACTTTCCGTTCGGTCATCAAGGAAGTCGCGTTCTCGCAGGGCATCTATGCGACTTTCATGCCCAAACCGTTTACGGAATTCCCCGGCTCCGGTATGCACACGCATTTCTCTCTCTTCGAAGGTGACACCAACGCCTTCTTCGAAGCCGGGGCCGAGTACCAGCTCTCCCAGACTGCACGGCACTTCATCGCGGGTGTGCTGCGGCACGCCCCGGAATTCACGTCCGTGACCAACCAATTTGTGAATTCCTACAAGCGTCTGTGGGGTGGAGGAGAAGCTCCAAGCTATCTCTCTTGGGGTCACAACAACCGATCCGCGCTGGTGCGCGTGCCGCTGTACAAGCCCAACAAGATGCAGTCGGCCCGTATCGAATACCGGGGTATCGACTCGGCCGTCAACCCATACCTGGGTTACGCGGTGATCCTTGCCGCGGGACTCAAAGGGATAGAGAACGAATACGAGTTGTCCGAGGCCGAGGCCGAGGACGTCGCATCCATGAGTGCAGCCGAAAGGCGCAGCTTGGGGCACAGCCCCCTCCCGTCTTCCCTGCACGATGCGATCCGCCAGACCGAAGAGTCGGAATTCATGGCAGAGACCCTAGGGGAGCAGGTATTCAATCAGTTCTTGCGCAACAAGCAGGACGACTGGACGGCTTATCGCATGGAAGTGACCCCGTACGAACTGAAGTACAACCTGGGCCTTCTGTAGCACCATGGGCGAGCAGGAAAGGCCCCGGGAAGGCGCCGGTCACAAGGCCAAGCGGCGACTGGCGGCGGTCGGATTCAATGATTTGAGCGGCGCCAACCGTTGGCTGGATTCGGATGAACTGAGAGACGTCGACAAAGCCAAGCTGCTCGAGGGCCTGGCGCTCAGCCCTTCCCCGGACATGGCCCTCAAGGCGGTCGTACGCATGTTGACCGATACCCCGGAGCTGAGTCGACACATCGCCCGCGGCCAGGAGGCAGCGGGCCTGTTCCGGGTGCTCGGTGCATCCGAGGCACTCGGTGAGTTCCTCATGCGTCACCCTGAGCATCTCAGCATCTTCGACGAGGCCCCTCGGCCTTTGCCTGACGTCGGTGTCTCGGATCTGAACGAACGTTACCGCCGTGTGATGCTTGAGGCCGTCGGTGCAGCCCCCGAATCCGAGCAACCCGTCGCACGAATAACCGGCGAAGATGCGAAGCTCGCCGTCAGAACAACGTATCGCGAGTATTTGACTCGAATAGCGCTTGCGGATCTCACCTCAGAGGACCCTATAGAGGACATGCCCAAGGTCGGCGCCGCGCTCGCGGATCTGGCGGGTGCAGCTCTCGAAGGGGCTTTGGCCGTCGCCAGGGCCGAGATCTCCGAGAACGAACCCGCCGTGGCCTCCGTGGATCTGACCATTATTGCGATGGGAAAGTGCGGAGCTCGCGAGCTCAATTACATTTCCGACGTCGACGTCGTTTACGCGGTAGGACCCTCCTCGGCCGATGTCCGCGGCGACCTCGAGGAACCCGATGAGGAGGCCATGGGCCGGATTGGCACCGAACTGGTCAAGGCCCTGACGAAAGTGGTTTACGGGGTTGGTCCCGAGCCAGGCCTCTGGGAGGTCGATGCAAACCTCCGTCCGGAAGGTAAAGACGGTCCATTGGTCAGGAGCATTGATTCACACCGAAGGTATTACGACCGTTGGGCCGAGAACTGGGAATTCCAGGCATTGCTCAAGGCACGCCCCGTCGCAGGTTCTCAGCGCCTGGGTGAAGAGTACGTGCGCGCCATTGCGCCGTTCGTGTGGGAAGCCTCTGGTCGAGAGAATTTTGTGGATTCCGTTCAGTCCATGCGTCGTCGAGTGACCGACAATATACCGTCGGAAGAGCGCGAGCGACAGATCAAACTGGGGCCTGGCGGGTTGAGGGACGTGGAGTTCACGGTCCAGCTTCTGCAACTGGTTCACGGCCGGACGGACGAAAGCGTCCGGATGCGATCGACCACGGCGGCGCTTTCCGCGTTGCGCGACCGGTCGTATGTGGGACGCGACGCCTCGGGGAGTCTGGACCACGAATATCGGTGGCAGCGCACACTCGAGCACCGTATCCAATTGCTCCATCTGCGGCGTACGCACCTCATGCCGGTTAAGGAAGCCGAACAGGCGGCCGTCGCCAGGGGAATGCGCGGGAACTCCGATCGGACTCGGTTCACCCCCGATGATCTGCTCAAACAACGGAAACGATCGCAGCGTACGGTGCGCGGACTCCACGAACGTCTCTTCTTCCGTCCGCTGCTTGCGGCGGTTTCCAAGTTGTCCGTCGATGAGGTCGCTCTGACGCCGGAAGCGGCCCAAGATCGGCTGTCAGCTTTGGGTTATCTGGACCCGCGTGGAGCCATGCGCCATATTGAAGCCCTGACAAAGGGCCTCTCACGCCGGGCCGAAATCCAGCGGACCATTCTGCCGGTGCTTCTCGGTTGGTTCGCCCGCGGCGTCGACCCCGACGCCGGATTGCTGGGGTTCCGCCGAGTCTCCGAGTCCCTTGGTCAAACGCAGTGGTACTTGCGCATGCTGCGCGATTCGCCCGCGGCCGCTGAGCGCCTGTGCGCGGTTTTGTCGAGTTCTCGGTTCATCACGGACCTTCTGGAAGACGAACCGGAATCGATTTCGTGGCTGGACCGGGACGAAAGGCTGCGGCCTGAGCCTTTCGAGAATTTGTGGTCCGAAATCCGTTCGAAAATTTCACGCCACCCGGACGCAATGTCAGCGATCCGGATGATTCGGCTTATTCGCCGCCGCGAGATCCTTCGTATCGCCCTGGGGGAAGCGGTTGGCGTGACCGATTTGAATGACGTGATGGAAGGGCTGGCTCACGCGGATCAAGCGACCATTTTGGGGGCCCTCCACACCGCGGAACGCGAGTTGTATCAGGAGAAGGGCGAGGAGGTCCTGACCGATGTTGCCGTGATCGGGATGGGGCGCCAAGGTGGCGCGGAGATCGGGTACGGCTCCGATGCCGACGTCATGTATGTGCACCAACCGCGGAGCGGCGCTGATCACGGCAAGGCCGTTGCGCAGGCCAACACCCTGATCAATCGGATGACCCAGTTGCTGAAGATCCCCATGAAGCCCGCGATACGTGCCGAGAAGACTCTGGAAATTGATGCCGATCTTCGACCCGAGGGCAAATCCGGGCCTATGGTTCGTACCTTGGATTCATTCGCGGAGTATTACGAGCGTTGGGCTGATACCTGGGAGTACCAAGCATTGCTCCGTGCACGGCCTCTGGCCGGTTCCGCTGAAGTGGCCGAGAAATTCATCCGACTCGTCGATCCTTATCGTTACCCGAAGAATGTTTCGGAGGATCAAATCCGTCAAATACAGCGTTTGAAGGCGCGGGTGGAGGCCGAGAGGATGCCCCGAGGCGCCGATCCTGCGCGTCAGGTCAAACTCGGTCGTGGCGGGCTCAGCGACGTCGAATGGCTGACGCAACTGATTCAGCTCGAGCACGCTCACGAGAATCCGGGGCTCAAGACCACGAGCACCCTGCGAGCTCTGGAAGAGGCCGTCAAGTTGGAGATCGTCGCTGCCGAAGACGCCGCGATCCTTGAATCGGCATGGAGGTTGGCGACGCGTATCCGCGGGGGCAACGTTCTACGGAATGGTCGTGCCTCTGATTCGTTGCCGTCTTCACGGAAGGACCTTGAAGCGATCGCCCGGTGGAGCGGATACGAACCGGGTAGCGCCGCGATCCTGGAGGAAGACTACCTGCGACTCACACGACGCGCCCGGTCGATCTTCGAGACGTTGTTCTACGGGCATCTGGAATAGTCGGTCACGGTGTGGGGCTCGGTGAGGTTCGGTCCGAAAAGTGCGAATCGGCGCCCAGGACCGTAACTTTTCGGCCATTCGGATCCGCTTCCTCCGTCATGTCAATGACGTAGTCCAGGTTGCGCTCGGTATCAACCTGCACATCCCTCTGGCCTGTGTGGAATGTCTAGCCGACCGAGGTGAATTCATTGCTTCAGATCCGACCGGGTTCGAACGATGGCGACCTCGGGCTTGCGAACCGCTCGTCGAGTTGCCGTATGCCTCCCAGGGTCGATGTGGTCGATCAGAAATGGGTATTTGGTCCGCCCGAGCGGGGGAGGCGTCGCGGATAGGAGGCTAGAAATTGCCGGGACGAAAGACGTTAAAATGGAAATCGTCCCCGAATTGGATCTTCGTAAGTGCGAGATGTTCAATGAAGAGTCCTTGATGTTTATACAGTATGGGAGGCGGCCCGGGATAAATCCCGATATCGCCGTCCACTAAGAACGTGCGAGGTGCTGCTATCACTAGGCGTATCTCGGGCCCATATAAATACTTGACGCTGAACCTCGTGCTGTCGCCTGCCTGCTTTCCGGTGTAACCGGTCGAGTGCGGGGGCAATCGTTACAATTTCGGTCGAAAAATAGGGCCGGAAGTCGACGGAAATATGCCCTTATCAAACGCATGCCATGCTCTGTCACACCTGGGGTTGGTGATCTCTGGCACTTCCGTCCATGTCAGCGCATACTGGTCCTATGAAACGCAAAATTCTGGTTTTCGTGGCCCTCGCGATCACGATCCTCTATGGCGCCAGCTTTAGTGTCTTGCAGCCGGATGTGCCCAAGGGATATGCACCGATTGGTGGTGCGGTGGTTGCCTTGATGTGGATCGCCGTCGGCATGTTCGGTCATGCCCGAGATCGGCGTTCCGAAAGCTCGGAAAAAGGGCACTGAGGCGGAGCCCCTTCGTTGGGCAAACGTGAGGCAGGGGAGTCACCTGCCTCCCGCTGCTTGCGGGTTCGGCGGACTGACTTGCCCTTACGCTCGGTCTGCCACTGCATGCGTTGAGCGGTCCAGAATCTTAATTTATCCGCTCCGGGGTGGGACGTTGTCCGCCCGGTATCGGGGTCGGCGAGTTCGGTGCCAAGGCGGGGTGGTGGTCCATGTGAACTGCTCCTCGACGGTAGATGCGACTAAGCCAGTTTTTCGGTCTAATCTTCGTGGATCGGTCTGAATTTCTATCGGTTGGCGGGGTGCTTCTGTGGTTTTCCTCAAGCCGTCACGGCGAGTTTCCTCGGGTGTTTTCCGGTTCCCTTCCTTGGTCGAGGGCCGAGGTCGCAGTTTTGTGCTCGCCTCGGGCAAGTTAGGGCCGCGGAAGTACGGATGTGCCACCTCGCGGAGGCCGTCGACGCCGTGCCCCTTGCTGGGTGCTGTTGGGCGGGGTTACCTGATCGAGCGGCGTTTCCCTGCCTTAGGGGGCACTCCCTAAGGCAGGGAAACGGCAACGAATCGGGTAACCACCACCCAACGCTGGGTGACGCGGGGACGCAGAGTATGAGGTTTTCGTGGGCCAGGCGCCGTGCGAGGCAGAATAGAGGCAGCCTTGTAGCCCCCGTCCTGACCCTTCTGGAAACCTGAGCAGCCTATCGGCCGAATCTCATTCGACTTATTGATGGGAACTCTGGAAGTGATGATCTGCTGGAAGGTGAGCGTTATAGCTCCTACCGCCTTTTGCCGGGCGTATACGGATACTCGCTCGTCGATGATGGTGAGGGTATCAGGCCGGAAGCCGGCGCGGTGACGGACTAGCGTACACGTGGGGAATATACACAAAATCGGGGGGTAGCGCATAATGCGCTACCCCCGAAATTGCAGGCATGCAAGCCTGAATGGAGATTAGACTCCGTAGTAGAGCTGGAACTCCAACGGGTGCGGAACCAGTGAGAGCGGCTCCAACTCGTTCTCGCGCTTGTAGTCGATCCACGTCTGGATCAGGTCTTCGGTGAAGACATCCCCTGCCAGCAAGAATTCGTGATCCTGCTCCAGAGCTTCAAGAGCCTCATCGAGGCTAGCGGGCGCCGTCTTGATGTCCTTGGCTTCCTCCGGGGGCAGCTCGTAGAGGTCTTTGTCGATCGGCTCCGGGGGCTCGATGCGGTTACGAATACCGTCCAGGCCGGCCATGAGCTGAGCGGCGAACGCCAGGTACGGGTTGCACGAGGGATCGGGCGCCCGGAATTCGAGTCGCTTCGCCTTGGGGTTGGACCCGGTGATCGGGATACGGATGCCGGCAGAGCGGTTACCCTGCGAGTACACCATGTTGACAGGGGCTTCGTAGCCCTTCACCAAGCGCTTGTAGGAGTTGACCGTCGGGTTGGTGAATGCCAAAACCGAAGAAGAGTGCTCCAGCAATCCGCCGATGTACCAGCGGGCAACATCAGAAAGGTTCGCATAACCGCGCTCATCGAAGAACAACGGCTCACCACCCTTCCACAGCGACTGGTGACAATGCATACCCGAGCCGTTGTCGCCGAAGACCGGCTTCGGCATGAAGGTCGCCGATTTGCCGAAGGCATCTGCGACGTTCTTGACAATGTACTTGAACTTCAGGAGATCATCGGCGGCGAGCGTCATAGTGTTGTACTTGTAGTTGATTTCGGCCTGGCCGGGAGCGCCAACCTCATGGTGCGCGCGCTCAACTTCCAAACCGACCTCGTCCAAAGTCACCGAAATGGCGTCTCGCAGGTCGGCCTGCTTGTCCTGAGGAGCAACGGGAAAATACCCGCCCTTGGTCAAGGTCTTGTTGCCGAGGTTTCCGTCTTCTTCCTTGCGGCCCGAATTCCAGGGGGCCTCGTCGGAATCCACACGGTAAAAAGTGTGCTCGGGGGAGACCTGGTAGCGGACGTCCTCGAAGATGAAGAACTCGGCCTCGGAAGCGAAATTCGCGATATCAGCGATGCCGGTGGAATTGAGGTACGCTTCTGCACGCTCTGCGACGCCGCGGGGATCGCGGTGGTAAGGATCGCCGGTGCGAGGGTTGACGATCGAGCAGGTCAGGACCAGGGTTTTCTCCACGCGGAAGGGATCCACGAAAGCCGACTTGGGGTCGGGGATGAGCTGCATATCGGATTCAGCAATTCCCTGGAAACCTCGAATAGACGACCCATCGAAGAGCTGCCCGTTGACGAAGAAATCATCGTCGATGGATTTTGCCGGGAGGTTGAAGTGCTGCTGAACACCGGGAAGGTCGGTGAACCGGATGTCGATGAAGACGACGTCCTCTTCCTGAATATAGTCCAGCACTTCCTGGGCATTTTCGAACATGGTCGGAGTTCTCCTTAGATTGCTCAACGCGATCACACCGGCCGTTCCCTCCTCAGGAACGCCCTTGTGCTTTCTGCTGCTTACGGTAGGCTCGCGACATTGCCCAGCTGTATCTGACATGTTTCAGCTATGTAACAGACCCAGTCAATGGCGATCCAAACCGAAACGGCGTGACTGCTTGTTCAACCATAACCCGTGTGGGAGTCGCACCTTGGATATCCTGGGTTCATGGCAACTGACCAAAACCCTTCCGGTTCTGAGAACCCACATGGTCCGGAGCGAGCGTCCCCGACTTCATCAGGTCGCCCGGATTATCCGGGCCAGCGTTTGGGGAGACCCGAACGGGGCAAGGGTTCGCTGGCGACCGTACCCTGGCGTATTCTGGCGCTGATTGTGGACTGGGTCATCTGTCTGGGAATCAGCCACCTGTTGCTCGGCTCGGGGGACTCTCTGGTGCATTCCCTGGCGCCCTCAATCGTCTTCTGGGTCTACCAGGGACTGCTCGTCGGTTTCATGGGGCACACTCTGGGGCACTTTGCATTCGGGATGCAGGTTCAGACCATCGGAGGGGAGCCCGCCGGTTTCGCCAAGGCGTTTCTGCGCAGTCTGCTCGTTACCGTGGTCATTCCGATCCTGGTGGTCGACGAGGACGGACGTGGACTGCAGGATCGAGCCGTCGGGACGCTTCTCGTCCGTATTCGCTGAACCACCCACAAATTGGGCCCCCATCCTGAAGGTTGGGGGCCCTTTTCTGCAATGAGCTGGCTTATCGGCCGCGCAGACCCTTACGGTCCGGTCGAGCCTTCATAGGATCCACACCCTTGGGCATCGGCATCCCCTTGTTCAAGGACGCCAAACGGTTGTTCACCGCGTGTACCTCCTGTTGCGTGAGATTCTTCGAGTAACCCTTCATGGTTTTGGTGATTTTCTTGAGGGGAACTTGCCCCTCCCCATTTCCGGCCTTGATGACGTGAATCGGAACATTCGGGGCCACGCGATTGAGCTTTTTCTTCTCCTGGCTGATCAGCGAATTCACTCGGCTTGCCGGGCCCTCAGTGACCAGTACGACGCCGGGACGCCCCAACGCTCTGAAGACCAGATCCTGAGTCCGAGGGTTGACCGCAACGGGCTGCTCTTCCACGATCCAACCACGACGAAGAGTGGACAATGCTGCTCCCGCGGCACCCGTCTGCCCTTCGATCTGGCCGAATGCGGCCTTTTCGGCCCGTCGAGAAAGGATAATCACGCAAACCAGGACTGCTACGGGAATGCCGATGATGAGCCACGTTATCCAGTTGTGCAGAAGCACGCCCACGAGGAGGAAAACCAGAAGAGTTACCAAACCCGCCAGAAGGAGGATCCACGTGATGTTGGGATCCGACTTTCGGGTCATGGTGAAGACTTGCTTCATCTGGGCGAAATAGCCGGGCTTGGAGCCCTTCTTCTTGCGCTTCTCTTCGCGCTTTTCCTCACGCGTGAGCTTGCCGTTCTTGGCAGACTGAGACGACACGATGTTTCCTCATTGCATTTGGGTATTGGTCGGCACTGTGGTGCCCCGGCATTCGGGACCATTCTACGGGAGGAGAACCCTCTCGCGAACTCGAGCACGACGCGAAGCGGCCCCGGGCCAGGAGACCCGGGGCGGCGCCGTAGTGGAGCAGGTTGCAGCCCTGCTGAAGTTACAGGCCTGCGGCGACGAGGGAAGAAGCCTCCTGGCGAGCGGATCCAGTGTCCTGGATGTGTTCCAGGTGCTCCGGGATTGGGCGTCCCATCTTTTCCATCGCCCGCGCCCAGAGGCGCCCGGCACGGTAGGACGAACGAACCATCGGGCCGGCCATGACACCCAGGAAGCCGATTTCTTCGGCGGCTTCGGATAAAGCGACGAACTCCTCAGGCTTGACCCAACGATCGATGGGGTGGAAGAGCGGAGAAGGACGCAAATACTGTGTCAGAGTGATGATGTCTGTTCCCGCATCATGCAGGTCGCAGAGAGCTTCGTAGACCTCGTCATTGGTCTCTCCCATACCAAGGATCAAGTTCGACTTGGTGATCATCCCGCGTTCCTTGCCATGTGAAATGGTCTCGAGTGATCGCTCGTACGTGAATGCGGGGCGAATCTTCTTGAAGATGCGGGGCACGGTCTCAACGTTGTGCGCATAGACCTCAGGGCCGGCATCGACAATCATGTCCAAACGGTCTGGTTTGCCCTGGAAATCCGGGATCAAAATTTCGACACCGGTGTTGGGGTTTTGCTCGTGAATAGCTTCAATGGTCTTGGCGTAATGCAACGCCGATCCATCGGGGAGATCGTCACGAGCGACGCCGGTGACGGTTGCGTAGCGAAGATCCATCTGCTGGATCGAACGAGCCACCTTGACGGGCTCCATCGGATCCAGCGGAGCGGGACGTCCCGTTGCGATATCGCAAAAATCGCAACGTCGCGTGCACGTATCACCGGCAATCAAGAACGTGGCCTCGCGGTCCTCCCAACATTCGTAAATATTGGGGCAACCGGCCTCTTCGCAAACGGTGTGCAAGCCCTGGCTGCGGGCCATCTTCTTGAGTTCCTGGTACTCGGGACCCATCTTGGCGGTGTTCTTGAGCCACGAAGGCTTCTTCTCGATGGGGACCTCAGCGTTGCGCGCTTCTACGCGGAGAAGCTTGCGTCCTTCTGGGGCGATGGTCATGGTCTCTCCTTCGATGTCCACGGCTTGCCGCATAGCGGCCGGCGAACGGAACGATCAGGCTGAAGCCTGTTCGCCACGCGGGATGAATTGTGCGGCCAGGCGGTCGGCATTGGCCATAAGCTCCTGCTCAACACGGTCAACAACATCGGCTGGCGAAATGTTCCGGCCGAGTTGTTCACTGATGGTCGTGACAGACGCATCGGTAATGCCGCAGGGAATGAAGTTGGAAAATGAGGTCAGTTCGTTGCTGCAATTCAGGGCGAACCCGTGCATCGTCGTGTTCCGAGAAACGCGGATGCCGATTGCTGCGATCTTCTTATCCGGTTCTATGCCCTCGCCACGTACCCAGACGCCGGAACGTCCTTCGACCCGCTGTCCGTCGACGCCCAGATCGCGTACGACCTTCATGAGGATTTCTTCCAGAATCCTTACGTACTTCACGACGTCTACCGGTTCGGGCAACTTGACGATGGGGTAGCCCACGAGCATGCCTGGTCCATGCCAGGTCAGTTTTCCTCCACGATCAATGGGCACGACATCGGTCCCATCAGTGGGGTACTCGTGCTTTTCGGTGCGTTTTCCCGCGGTGTATACCGGCGGATGTTCCAAGAGCAACACGGTGTTGTCCTGCTCTTCATTGCTGACGCGGTGGTGAATCTCTTCCTGAAGTGCGAGGGCTTCACGATAGTCCACGTACTCGGGCGCGAGACCGACCCGATTCATGACCAAAGACATGTGACTACCCTACCGCCGTGCGGTAACCCGTCTAAATTGCATGTCGAGAAAATCTTCAAAGATTCCCGAAACCTGTGGATAACGTGATGATTGTCATCTCTGAGGGTGTACACCAGAGGCATGAATCAGACCGCGACCGGAGCACCGGGTGTTGCCGACCCCGATGCAATGGACCTGGACCAATATCGGCTCATCACGAAGATCGGGACGGCCGAAGGCGCGTCCCTATGGTACGCCCGCCTTCGTGGGGAAGGATCTGACGGCTCAGCTTTGGTCGTCGGACGTCGCATCGACTCGTCAGCAGGTTATGAAAAGGCCGCGCAGCTGCGTACGGCTTCCGAGAGGATGATCCGTTTGTACGTTCCACCTCGAGCGGAGTCGGCAGCATTGGCCGTGGCGTCACGTTCCTGGGCAAGCCACATCAACGCCCAGAGAAATTCCATGCGTCATCCCCATATCCTGCATACATACGAAGCGTCGGCCGCCGAACCACTTTCGCCTTTCTTGGTCACCGAATTCCCCGAGGGCGGGTGCTTGCAGAACGTTCTGTCGGTTCGGAAAAGACTCGAGCCGGGGGAGTGCGCTTCGGTGGTGGCTCACGTGGGGAGAGCGATCTCTTGGCTGCACAGTCAAGAAACGGCCTACGGCGATTTGTCCGCGTCACGTGTGTTCCTGACCCGGAACTCGGTCTCGCTGGTGACGCCTCCCTGGCCGGATCCTTGGCGCCAGGACGGCTTTCGGCGGTCGGATGGCGGAAAAGCTCAGGACGTACGCGCATTCGCGGAACTCATCTGGCTGTTGCTGACCGGCCGCCCGGCGGGAACCTGGGAAGACAGAATCCCTTTACCTATGTCCTGTCCAAGCGCTACCAAATCGGTCGTCAAAGTACTCGAGGCCGCCCTCGGGCCGGACCCGTCGTCACGGCCCGACATCCAAGAGATGGCGTTGGTCATTCGTGGTGCCTGGGAAGCAACTCCGGTAGACCTGCACTCTGTGGTCGACGAAGAATTCGCGGCGCGGCTACCAGCGCGGGCCCAACCCCAAGGGCCCAAGGGCACATTGCGACGTAACGTCCCGCAACGCCTGAGCTCACAGCGCACGGTCGTGCAGAACCGGGTCCATGAACTCTGTCGTCGTCACTGGAAGAGCTTGCTCACCCTCGCACTTTTGGCCCTCACCGTGGCCCAAGGAGGAAGTCGTTTGCTGCCGTCTCGGGACAGCCCTGATCCTGTGTCTTCATCCAACGGTCCGGGCTCGTCGTCAACGGCCAGCCAATCAGAGGGCGCGGCCGCACCTCCTCCGCAGCGAGTTCCGGAAGAAGTCACGGGGGCCCTGCCGGAGCTATTCAAGATGCGCGATGAAGCTCTGAGAGCGAGGGACAGTTCCCTCGTCTCGAACTACGCGACAGCAGGAAGCGAGGTGGAAAAAGGGGATATCCAACGTATTGCATTCATGAAGGCCTCCTCGGTGGCGTGGCCGAATCTTGAGACTCGAATCGAGGATATTGAGGTTGAGCCCGGGTCGGATGGGACTGTACGGGCGAAAGCGCGATTGGCCGTCACCGGATGGAGTCCAAAGGAGCCCGGGAACGCCGAAACCGGCGATGGAAGCCAGAGAATCGAAATCCTGCTGGAATCCACCGCCGGTTCGTGGAAGATGCGGTCCGTAGACCCGGTGAGGGAGTGAGACTTAATTCCAGAGCGTTGCAACGGCGATGTTGATCAGAGAGAGGCCCCCAACCGCGTGGGCGATCCCTGTGGAAACTTGTTCTCCGCGCTTGAATTTGCGCTGTCCAATGAAGGCTACGACCGCGATGACAAGGCCGATGACCAGTTTGACTCCCAACTTGATGTGGTCGACCGCGCCACCTCCCATCTCGAGGATTCCGAACATCAAGAGTCCAGTAACAACTTGCAGGAGAGCGGCGTAGAACTGGACCGGAACGACCCGAGGAGTCTTGAAGTACGCGACCCAGAGACCGAAGACCAGGGCGGCGCCGACGATGTGAAGGAACAGAAGAATAGACATAAGGACAGACATGAGGCCATTCTATGATTCGACGACCCGTTTAGCGTCATTCTGTCAGCAAAATGTGTGGGGACTCGCACTCAGGCGATGATGCGGCTTCGCGCTGTCGCATTAAACAGCCGAAGCGGCCGCCCCAGTGGGGACGGCCGCTTCGGCGACTAGGGCTGATGCGGGTGGCTCTACAGTCCAACCTCGGACTCGAACTGGCCTTCTTCCAAGCGCTTCTTGAGAGTCTGGAGGAAACGACCGGCATCGGCGCCGTCGACCAACCGGTGATCATACGTCAGCGAGAGGTAGCACATCTGGCGGATCGCGATCGTGTCATTGCCATCGGCGTCGGTCACGACGACAGGGCGCTTGACGATCGTTCCGGTGCCCAGGATGGCGACCTGTGGCTGGTTGATGATCGGGGTGTCGAACAGGGCCCCGAACGAACCGATGTTGGTGATTGTAAACGTGCCACCGGACAGTTCGTCCGGTCCGATCTTGCCGGACTTGGTGCGCTCTCCGACGTCGGCGAGCTTTTTGGCCAGACCGGCCAAGTTCAGATCACCGGCGTTGGAGACAACGGGAACCAACAGACCGCGCTCGGTATCCACCGCTATCGCGATGTCCTCGGAGTCGTGGTACGTGATTTCCTTCGAATCCGCGTCGTAGGAAGCGTTCAGCTTCGGGTGCTGCTGCAGAGCCTCGGCAACGGCCTTGGCGAAGAAGGGCAAGAACGTGAGCTTTGCTCCCTCGCGCGACTGGAAGGACTGCTTGACCCGGTCGCGCAACTTGGAAACCCGCGTCATATCCACTTCTGCGACCTGGGTCAGCTGAGCGGAGACGTCGAGGGACTCCTTCATACGCTTGGCGATGGTCTGGCGAATGCGCGGAGCCTTCTCCGTTTTGCCACGCTTTTCGGTGTCTACGGCCGGGGCCTTGGGGGCTTCCGAAGACTGCGAGGAAGCCGCCTCGGCCGGAGCATTGGACTCCTTCTGAGCCGGAGCCGAAGCCTTCTTGGCGTCGATAGAAGCCTGAACATCCTGCTTCCGGATGCGGCCACCGACACCGGTTCCCTTGACAGTCGACAGGTCGATACCTTCTTGCTTCGCCAGCTTGCGCACCAGCGGGGTCACGTAAACCTCGCCGGAACCCTGCGAAGAATCGGAACTCTGTTCGGGAGCTTCTTCCTTCTTCTCCTCGGCCTTGGGGGCAGACTCTTCTGCCTTGGGAGCGGCCGTCGGCTGTTCTACCTTGACCTCCTCCTCGGCGGGCTCATCGGACTTCTTGGCCTGAGGCGCCTGCTCCTGCTTGGGCTCGGACTTCTGATCGGAGGGCCCCGAGGAGTCCGAAGACGACGTCGCGGCGCCTTCTTCGCCCACGATCGCCAGAACCTGACCGACTTCGGCTTCTTCGTCCTCGTCGACCTTGATTTCAAGCAACGTCCCGGCGACGGGGGAGGGAATCTCGGTGTCTACCTTGTCGGTGGAAACCTCGACCAGCGCCTCGTCAACCTCGACGGAATCGCCGACGGACTTGAGCCAGCGGGTGACCGTACCTTCGGTGACAGACTCACCCAGAGCGGGCAGCGTGACTTCTTGACCTTCTCCGCCGGCCGAACCCGAGGACTGCTCCTTTTCCTCAGAAGCCGCGGGGGCTTCTTCGGTAGGAGCCTCGTCCTGTGCTGGTTCCTCGGCCGGCGCTTCCTCAGCTTCGGATTCGGAGGCCGATTCGTCGGAGCCGGAGGAGTCCGATGCGCCTGAACCATCACCAATACGCACGAGCGGCGCGCCAACCTCGACCTCTTCGTCCTCGTCGACCAGAATTTCTTCAATGGTTCCGGCGACGGGGGAAGGGATCTCGGTATCGACCTTGTCGGTCGAAACCTCGACCAACGGTTCGTCGACCTCTACGGTGTCGCCGACGGACTTGAGCCAGCGGGTAACGGTTCCTTCAGTGACGGATTCGCCCAATGCGGGCAGTTCTACGGTTTCAGACATCGTCTCTTCCCGTTCTCCTTGTGAATAGTGCCTGTGTAAGTTCTAGCGGTGTACGGACGAACCCGGTTCTAACCGTGCAACGGGTGACCGGCGAGTGCCATGGCGGCTTCACCCAGCGCTTCGTTCTGCGTCGGATGGGCGTGAATCAATTTGGCGACATCCTCCGGGTAGGCCTCCCAGTTGACGATCAACTGGGCCTCGCCGATTTGCTCACCGATACGTTTGCCGATGGCGTGGACGCCGACAATGGGGCCGTCTTTCTCGCGTACGAACTTGATGATGCCGTTGGCGCCGAGGATCGAGCTCTTGCCGTTTCCGGCCAGGTTGTACTCGGCGACCTCAATATTGTCGTCGCCGAACTTTTCCTTGGCCTTGGGCTCGGTATAGCCCACCGAGGAGATCTCCGGATCCGAGAACGTGACCTTGGGGATGTTGATGTCCTCGACGATGATCGGGTTGAGACCGGCGATCTCTTCTGCGATGAAGATGCCCTGCTGGAAGCCTCGATGTGCGAGCTGGAGTCCAGGAACGATGTCGCCCGCGGCATAGACGTTTCCAACACCCGTGTGCAGACGCTCGTTGGTGATCACGAAGCCACGATCCATGGTGACGCCGGCTTCTTCGAAACCCAAACCTTCGGTGTTCGGTCCGCGGCCGACAGCCACGAGCACAATGTCCGCGTCGAATTCCTTACCATCGGTCAGCGTGACCTTGGCGCCGTCGTCGTTCTGCTCAACCTTGTCGAAGAAGGTCCCGAGGTTGTACTTGATGCCACGCTTCTTGAAGGTGCGCTCCAAGACCTTGATGATCGAGGGGTCCTCATTCGGAACCAGGTGCGGCAATCCTTCGATAATCGTGACGTCCACACCCATCGCGCGCCACATCGATGCAAATTCGGAGCCGATCACTCCGCCGCCGAGAATGATCGCTGACTTCGGGAGGTAGTCCATTTCGAGGGCCTGCGTGGAGGTCAGAATGCGTCCACCGATCTCCAGGCCGAAAGTCTTGGAAACCGAGCCAGAGGCCAGAATGATGTGCTTGCCCGTGTACTCGGTGCCGTTGACGTCAATGGTGTTTTCGCCGGTCATCTTGCCTGCGCCATCGATGACGGTCACGCCGCGCATCTTCAGGAGCCCCTGAAGGCCTTTGAACTTGCCCGCGATGATGTTGTCCTTGTAATCGCGGATAGCACCCATATCGATGCCTTCGTACTTGACCTTGACACCGTACTTTTCGGACTCGCGGGCTTCCTCCGCTACCTCTGCCGAGTGGAGGTAAGCCTTCGTCGGGATGCAGCCCCAGTGAAGGCATGTACCGCCGACTTTTTCCTTTTCGATGAGCCCGACGCTGAAACCGAGCTGAACCGATCGAAGTGCGGCGGCGTAGCCCGCGCTACCGCCGCCCAAAATAAGAATGTCGAAAGCATTTGCCGAATCGGCCACGTGGACGCTCCCTCGCGTTGGTTACGGGCTCTTTCGGCCCGTCGCTGATGTTCAATCGCTCCCACCTTATATCTCAGGTCGGCTCCGACTCCACTTATTGACAACTTGACACAAAGGGCGCCCTCGAGAGGCTACTCACATCTCGGGGACGCCCTTGAGGTCAGGCGGGAGTTATGACTGCCCTAGTCAGCCAGGTCTTCTATGAGGTTGACCAGTGTAGCCACGGATGCGCCCGTTCCGTTCTTCGGGACAAAGCTGTACGGGGAACCCTCGTTGTACGCGGGTCCCGCGATGTCCAGGTGGGCCCAAGGAATTTTGCGGCCATCTGATTCGCCCACGAACTCCTGCAGGAACAATCCCGCGATCAACATGCCCCCGTTGCGGCCCGCACCGATGTTTTTCAGATCGGCGGCTTCGGTCTTCAGCTCTGACCGCATGTAATCAGGCAGCGGCATGGGCCAGAAAGGCTCGCCCGCGCGTTCCGACGCCTCGATGACGCGGCCGCGCAGATCCTCCTCGCCCATGACCGCTGCATAGCGAGAGCCCAAAGCGACCATTTGCGCGCCGGTGAGGGTAGCAACGTCCAACATGAAGTCCGGTTCGGATTCCGAGGCGAAGGCCAGGCCGTCGGCCATCACCAGGCGGCCTTCGGCGTCCGTGTTGAGGACCTCGACGGTTTTGCCGCCCCGCATGCTGAGTACGTCGTTCGGCTTCGTCGCTGAACCGGACGGCATGTTCTCGGCAATGCACAGGTAGCCGGTGACTCGGATCGGCAATTCGAGTTCGCCCGCGGCGGCCACGGCGTTCAGGACTGCTGCTGCGCCGCCCATATCGCATTTCATGGTCATCATGGACCCGCCGGGCTTAAGTGAGATCCCGCCCGAATCGAACGTGATGCCCTTGCCGATGAGGGCAACGCTCTTCTGAGCATTTTCGGGGTAGTAATCGACCTTGACGAGTCGCGGCGAGCGGGCCGAGCCCTTGCCGACACCGAGGATGCCGCCGAATCCGCCTTCCTCCAGGTCTTTCTCGTCGAGAACTTCACATGTCACGTTGTCGACGCTGCTGACCCTCTCGACGGCGCGGTCGGCGAAAGTCTGCGGATACAGATCGTTGGGGGCCTCGTTGACCAAGCGACGAGCGTTGTCGACCGCTTCGCCCAGAATAAGGGCTCTGGTGAGTACTTCGTCCGCAGCCTCGAGGCTGATCTCGCTCACGATCGCGACGTCGGAAACCGGCTCACGATCCACTACCTCCTGGGAAGTGCGACGCCCGGCGTCGAAGAATGCGCCGTAAGCGGCACCCTCAGCCAGGGCAGAGACCTCAGAAAGGCTGGTCGCCGGGAGGTTGAGGGCCACGGAGTCGAAACCGATGAGCTGTCGGACGGCACTGCCTGCTGCCGCGCGAAGCGCATCGAGCCTTTCGGGTCCATTCGCCGGCAGCGAACCCAGGCCGGCCAGAACGATGAGTCCTGGGTTGTCGTCCCCGTATCCGGGGAGGCGATGAATCTGGTCAGCTGCTCCAGTGACGCCGAGGTCCTCCAACCCTGCTTCGATGGCGTCTGCGCTCTCCATGTCGAGAACGGAAGGCGTCAATTCGGGGCCGTCCTCGCCCTGGACGACGCCGATGACGAGGGCTTGTGCCTCGATGCTTTCGGCGTCCGGACTGACGATGGAAAACGCGAGATCGGTGGACTCTGTCAAACCATGCTCCTTGCTGTGATCGGTGGATACGGAATCGTCACTGCTCACGAGGGCGCATGGTGCGCGCGGCGTCACAGCAGTGTGGGAAATACTCAGCCTGTCGGAATCGTTACACCTGTACAAGGATTTCTGTAGTTTCCCACGCTCCAGCCTAAGCGTTGCGCTTGGTGGTTAGTGAGGAAAGCGGGGATAATTTCTGAAAACGAGGTGGGCCGCACTTGCGGTGGTTCACTTGGAGACAAGGTGAGGGGTAAGCCGATGCAAGATCCGCAGAAGTTGTATTTGGGTCATCAGGGTCTGCTGAACGACCCGCGGCTCCGGGGTCTGGACCTCGTCGTGTCTCTGACGGGTTTCGCAGAAGCCGGGTTTACCGCTCAGCAAGTCTCTGAGGCGATTCTCGCGGAGCTCGATGCGGAAGAGCTCGTCGAATTCGACGTCGATCAGCTTTACGATTATCGGTCGCGTCGACCCCGAGTGCGTTTCATCGAGGATCACTTCGAAGACGTCAATCTTCCCGAACTGAAGCTCTATGCCGTGACTGACGGTCTGGGACAACCGTTCTTGTTGCTCGCCGGGCCCGAGCCTGACCTGCAGTGGCAGCGTTTCACCGAAGCGGTGACCGAGCTGGCCGAGAAGCTCCAGGTGCGTTTGGTCGCGTCGATCGCTTCGATGCCGATGCCGGTGCCTCACACCCGTCCGTTGCCTGTGACCGCGCACGGAAACCGGCACGACCTGATTCAGGGCATCTCACCGTGGAAGCCCCTGGCCGAGCTGGGGGCGTCAGCGGGGCACCTCCTGGAGGTCGAATTCAGCCGACGCGGATTCGACACGGTGGGGTACACCGTCAATGTCCCGCAGTATCTCTCGGAGGCTGAATTGCCCCAGGCCGCCGTGACGGCACTGGAACACCTCAGCGCGGCGACCAAACTGAATTTGCCGACCGACCATCTGCGGGAAGCGGGCCGTGAGGTCGAACAGCAGATCAATGAGCAGGTCGGGAGCTCGGCGGAGGTCCAAGGTGTGGTCAACCATCTTGAAAAACGATACGACGAAACCATGACCGAAGCCGGTCCGCGCTCCTTGCTTGCACGCGACGAGTCCGAAATACCGGATGCGGACGAGCTGGGAGCAACCATCGAACGTTTCCTCGCTGAACACGAAGACGACGAGAGCGAATCCGGCTCTTAGAACCTCTTTCGAACAAACCGAAGGAAAGGCCGCTTCCACAAGGAAGCGGCCTTTCTGTTTCGAGCCGAGTTATACCCAATTCTGTGGCCGATTGGGCGCCGATGGCGGCTGAGCTCTGAGTTTTGAGGCAGCTTGATGTCATGAACAATTCACGCATGTCGCGGACCGAGCCTTCGCCGATGGGCACCGCGGCAAAAGATCCTGAAGATGTTTTGGCGTACATGCCCTATGCGTTGGGGTATTGGCCGCAAGAGTCGCTCCTTCTCGCTTCGGCCTCCGAGTCCTACCTCGGACCGTGTCTGCGGATCGACCTGCCGACGAGCCTTTCAACGGTTCCTGAATGGACTGCAGCGCTGCCACCGGTTGTCGAGACCCTGGCCTTTCGCACCGAGAACAAAAGGGTCTTCGCGGCGGCATTCACCGGGCACACCGCATCGTTGGAAGTCACGGCGCCGAGGGACGGCTCAGCGGTCGAAGCGTCAAGCTACTTTGTATGCGGGAGAGTCGTGATGGCTGCATTGGCTCAGGCAATGGCGGTTTCGTCCCGATTCGGTTTGCGGGGAGAGACAACCTGGGTCGTGGACCGAGCCCACGACCGTTGGGGGACCCTTCTGCCATTCGACGATACGGTTGAGGCCAGTTCTGCGCATCGCATTGACTCTGTGGACCCGAGGCGCCCCGCGCGGGAGGTAGTGGCTGTCCCTGGCCCAGCATGGCCCGTCCTCCGAGGCGGAAACATCCGGACGATCCTCTCAAGCCCGTTAGGCGCTGCTTTGGTTTTCCAAGGCCATGTCGTGAGAGATGCCGGAACCGCTGTCATGGACGACCGTCGTCTACCAGGCTTTTGGGAACTCGCTTCGGTGCTAGGAGCCTCGGCGGCGGCGTCGATGCGACGGCAATTCGATGAGGTTGTCTCTCATGAACGATCTCACGGGTGCCCGGGTATCTACGAGGTTTCCCGCCTCATCGGGCGCCTGGCCGCTCAATTCGAGAGGAAGAGAGACGCCCGAGCGGCGGCTGTGGAGTGCACCAAGACTTTGTCTGCAGGTGAATGCGTCGCAGTGGCCGCTTGGATGGACAAACCGATCGGAATATACGTGCTCCTTACCTGTGCGGCTGCCGGACCCGGTGCCGCCCGGAGACTGACGGACCGCACAGCCGGGGGCGCTCACGCGGACACGGCTTCCGACATGTCTGACGGAGCGGCTCTGATGACTGGGCGAAGAGAAGAAGAGATCTCCGTGCCGCGCGTTCAGGCGTTGAGGGTTCTTTTGAATGCGGTCGAACAGCTCGGTACCACCGAGATGTCGGACTGCGCGAGCGTTGCCAATGCTTATGTGAGCTGGTTTTTCGGGTTGAACAGTCAAGCTGGCCGTTACCTTCAGCGCGTTCGGACATATCCCGGAAAAGCACACGCAGCCCTTCTTCACGCCGTCATGGACAACCGTCCGCTGCCGCGCTGGTTGGGCCGTTATCAGGAGGGCTAATGAACAGAAATAGGTCAGGGCGGAAAAATCTGACAGAATATTGCTTCGAAGACCCCGTCTTGCCTACGGTGCACTGCACCTCACGTGGTTCGACGAATTGACGTTCCAATCAGGGAATAAACGCGGCGCAAGCCAAGTTGTCCTGTGTGTACGGCCTTGCAAGTCCACGTGATATTCCCGTAATTTCCGGGAACCCGGGCTTGACAGGGTCATAGGTGTTTTACCCACCTGCGCACACAGGACATGGAAGAAAGGTTTTTGAGTGTCACCAGTTGCACACAAGAAGTCGGAATCCGGAGATACCCAGGTCGAGGATATGACCACGGGTACCGCCGGAGTAAAGAAGAGCGCCGACTCCGCGTCGTCGCCAAAAACCACTACGGCTTCCAAGAGCACGGCTCAGACCAAGACCACGGCCAAGACGGCCGCTTCTAAGTCGACCGCTAAAAAAGCTGCTCCGAAGAGGACGGCCGCAAAGTCTGCTACCAAGAAGCCGGCGGGGGACAAGTCCACCGTTGAATCAGCGGATTCGACGACCGCTTCCAATGATTCCAAGTCGGAAGATGTTGTTTCGCTCGTTGAAGGTCCGGCAGCCGAAGAGGAAACCGACGCCGTCGACGAACTCGAAACCGAGAAGCAAGGGGACGAGGACCCCGATCGGGAAGAGAAGAAGACGGTTGCCGCCAGGGGTAACGGTTTCGTGATCTCCACGACCGATGACGACGACGAGCCCGCGCAGCGAGTTATCGCTCCGGGTGCCACGGCCGACCCGGTCAAGGATTACCTCAAGCAAATCGGTAAAGTTTCCCTGCTGAATGCCGAGCAGGAGGTCGACCTCGCTATGCGCATTGAGGCTGGCCTGTACGCTGAGCACAAGCTCAAGGACAACAAGGACTCGCTCAGCGCCAAAGAGCGCAAAGAGTTGCGCTGGGTCATCCACGACGGAAAGCGTGCCAAGAACCACCTGCTCGAGGCCAACCTGCGCCTCGTGGTGTCTCTGGCCAAGAGGTACACCGGGCGTGGGATGCTCTTCCTGGACCTGATCCAGGAAGGGAACCTCGGTCTCATCCGTGCGGTTGAGAAGTTCGATTACTCCAAGGGCTTCAAATTCTCCACCTACGCCACCTGGTGGATCCGCCAGGCTATCACTCGAGCGATGGCCGATCAGGCCCGCACAATCCGTATCCCCGTGCACATGGTCGAGGTCATCAACAAGCTTGCCCGAGTCCAGCGGCAGATGTTGCAGGACCTTGGCCGTGAGCCCGCTCCGGAAGAACTGGCCAAGGAATTGGACATGACCCCGGAAAAGGTCGTCGAGGTTCAGAAGTACGGGCGTGAACCGATTTCGTTGCATACTCCTCTGGGCGAAGACGGCGATTCCGAGTTCGGAGACCTGATCGAGGACTCCGAGGCAGTGGTGCCCGCAGACGCAGTTTCCTTCACCCTGTTGCAGGAGCAGTTGCATTCCGTCCTGGACACGCTCTCGGAACGGGAAGCGGGCGTCGTCGCCATGCGTTTCGGTATGACCGACGGTCAGCCCAAGACCCTCGACGAGATCGGTAAGGTCTACGGGGTGACTCGCGAGCGTATAAGGCA
This sequence comes from Kocuria sp. TGY1127_2, assembly GCF_013394385.1. Taxonomy (NCBI): domain Bacteria; kingdom Bacillati; phylum Actinomycetota; class Actinomycetes; order Micrococcales; family Micrococcaceae; genus Kocuria; species Kocuria sp. TGY1127_2. The sequence continues at coordinate 1,845,404 of NZ_AP022834.1, read as the reverse complement.
GATAGAGTCCAAGACGATGTCGAAGCTTCGGCACCCGTCGCGGTCTCAGGTCCTTCGCGACTACTTAGACTAGAAACGGACACAAAAATGCCCCGGATCGCAACTGCGATCCGGGGCATTTTCTCATCCCTGGGGATGAGGCTCGCTGAGCGAATTAAACGGAGGGAGTAGTGCTCAAGCGATCGCGCTCGTCCTGCCACAAGCCGGCCATGGGGCGAAGCTTGTCTTCGTTGGTCGTCGCGTGGTGAGCACAAAACAGCAACTCGCCGCCAGTGTTCTCGAGGACAACGCGAACGTAGGCCTGCGCCCCGCAGGAATCGCAACGGTCAGTTGCGTTGAGCTCCCGAGCTTCCAATGTCGCCGTCATGATTTTCCTCCTGACGTCTACGGCCGGTCAGTTACCTCAGGTTCCACCGTTCCCAACCTGGGCGGCGGGCCGATTGCGGAATCTCTAACCGGTTTGAGTGTTCATCTATGCAAACACGCCGAACAGCCAATTTCATCCCGACATAGCATCGTTCGCTGTGGGCGTTGACCTGGACGTCATGCGGATGCCCTTAGACTGGATGTCGCCCCACAAGGCAACCACCACTTCGAGATTGTCAGGAGCCCTACCTCAGTGTCGCCGAAGAAGTCCGAGTACACAGCCCACCAGCTCTCCGTCCTAGAGGGCTTGGAAGCCGTACGCAAACGCCCCGGTATGTACATCGGGTCCACCGACTCCCGCGGCTTGATGCACTGTCTCTGGGAAATCATCGACAACTCCGTCGACGAAGCATTGTCCGGCTACGGCCAATCCATCGAAATCGTCCTCAACAGGGACGGATCGGTAGAAGTAGCGGACGACGGTCGCGGAATTCCGACCGACATCGAACCTCGGACGGGTTTGTCCGGTGTCGAAGTGGTCTTCACCAAGCTCCACGCCGGTGGCAAATTCGGAGGCGGGACCTACAACGCGGTCGGAGGGCTCCACGGCGTCGGTGCATCCGTCGTCAACGCTCTGTCCTCGCGGCTGGACGTACAGGTCGACCGCGAGTCCAAGACGTACCAGATGTCTTTCCAACGGGGTATACCCGGTGTCTACCAAGACGGAGGCACGCCCAAGCCGGATGTGCCGTTTACCCCCGCAGAAGGCAAAGCGGCGCTGGAGATCGTCGGAAAGGCCCGTAGGGGAGTAACCGGCACCCGTGTGCGGTACTGGGCGGACCGTCAGATCTTCACCCCTGACGCGAAGTTCGACTACGAACGACTGGTCGAGCGCGCCCGCCAGACCAGTTTCTTGGTGCCCGGATTGCGACTCAGCATCCGTGACGAGCGTCGACTGCCCGGGACCCCGGGCGCGGATGCTCCGCACGAAGAGGTGTTCCAACACGACGGCGGCATCTCTGAATACGTTGAATTCCTGGCCCCAGATCCTGCGCTGACCGACGTATGGCGATTTCAGGGATCCGACAGCTTCAAAGAGACCGTTCCGGTCCTCGACTCCAACGGACACAGCCAGCTGAAAGAGGTCGAACGCGAGTGCGAGGTTGACATCGCACTCCGGTGGGGCACCGGCTACGACACCAACGTCCGCTCTTACGTGAACATCATTGCTACGCCCAAGGGCGGAACCCACGTGACCGGGTTCGAGCAGGGCCTGCTGCGGACGCTGCGCAAGGAAATCACGGCCAATGCGCGGAAGCTCAAGGTGGGGTCGGACAAAATTGAGAAGGACGATGCGCTTGCCGGTCTGACTGCGGTGCTCAATGTGCGACTCGTGGAGCCCCAGTTCGAAGGCCAGACCAAGGAGATCCTCGGTACGCCCGCGGCTCGAGCTATTGTCAACAAGGTCCTCTCGCGGGAGCTCGAGAAGGTGCTGACCTCTCGAAACCGCTCCGAAAAACAGCAGAGCGCTGCCGTTCTCGAAAAAGTCGTCTCCGAGATGAAGTCCCGCATCTCGGCGCGTGTCCACAAGGAAACCCAGCGGCGCAAGAATGCCCTGGAAACCTCAACCATGCCTGCAAAACTCGTGGACTGCCGTTCCAACGAAGTCGATCATTCCGAGCTGTTCATCGTGGAGGGCGACTCCGCACTCGGAACGGCACGGCTCGCTCGGTCGTCGCAATACCAGGCGCTTCTGCCGATCCGCGGCAAGATCCTGAACGTCCAGAAAGCTTCCGTCACGGATATGCTCGCCAATGCCGAATGTGCGGCGCTTATCCAGGTGATCGGCGCCGGTTCCGGGCGCAGTTTCGACATCGATGCCGCCCGTTACGGCAAGGTCGTCATGATGACCGACGCCGACGTCGACGGAGCACATATCCGGACTCTTCTGCTGACGCTCTTCTACCGCTACATGCGCCCGCTGGTCGACGCCGGCCGAGTTTACGCGGCGGTCCCGCCGTTGCACCGGGTCGAAGTGATCAACGGGGGTGGCAAACCGAACGACATGGTCTACACGTATTCTGAGAAAGAACTTCACGAAACCCTGACCCGTCTCGAAGCGGAAGGGAAACGCTATAAAGAGCCCATCCAGCGTTACAAAGGGCTCGGTGAAATGGATGCGGACCAACTCGCGGAAACCACCATGGACCCCCGACACCGTTTGCTGCGCAGAGTTCGCATCGAAGATGCCGAAGCGGCAGAGCGTGCCTTCTCACTGCTCATGGGATCGGAAGTCGCCCCTCGCAAAGAATTCTTGATCACCAATGCCGACCAGCTGGATCTCGAACAAATCGACGCCTGACAACGGGAGTCCACAGGGGCTCCTCTCGAAGCGGGCCACGCCACTATACTCTGCGGTATGAGTAACAACGTCGAGTTTTCCAATCCACCAGTCACTGTGACCGTCACCGGTGCGGCCGGCCAGATCGGTTACGCGAGTCTTTTCCGAATCGCTCATGGGGAGATGCTGGGAAAAAACCAGCCCGTACGGCTTCGGCTGTTGGAAATTCCCCAGGCTCGACAAGCGGCCGAGGGAACCGCAATGGAACTAGCCGACGGTGCGTTCCCGCTGCTCGAGTCCGTCAATATCTTCGACGATGCCGCCCAAGCCTTCGAGGGGGCCAACGTCGGGCTTCTGATCGGTTCGAAGCCACGACAGAAGGGCATGGAGCGCTCAGACCTTCTGGAAGCGAACGCAGGCATCTTCTCGGTCCAGGGAGCTGCACTGAACCGCGGCGCGGCGGACGACGTGCGCATCGTCGTCGTAGGCAACCCGGCGAATACGAATGCTCTCATCGCTGCATCTCACGCCCCGGATATCCCGACCGACCGTTTCACGGCCCTCACCAGGCTGGATCACAACCGCGCGGTGGCCCAATTGGCGCAGGCGACAAATTCCCGGGTGGGGGATATCCGTCGCATGACCATCTGGGGAAATCATTCCGCAACGCAGGTACCGGACCTCGAGTTCGCGACCATATCCGGCCGTCCCGCCCGTGAGGTTCTTGACGAGAACGGCCTGGGCGACGAGTGGATCCGTGAGGGCTTCATCCCTACCGTCGCCCAACGCGGGGCTGACATTATCAGGGTTCGGGGAGGTTCCTCCGTTGCGTCCGCTGCGCACGCCGCCTTGTCGCACATGCGTGACTGGATCCATGGAACGAATGAGGGGGACTGGACCTCGATGGGTGTCGTCTCGGACGGATCCTATGGCGTGGATGAAGGGCTCATCAGCTCGTTCCCCGTCTCATGCAGGTCAGGTAGTTGTGAGATTAATCATGATTTGAAATTGACTCAGGATACTCAGGAGCGACTCAATACCAGCGTTTCGGAGCTGCGCGAGGAACGCGATGCGGTTCGTGCGAAAGGGTTGTTGGGACCCAAAGCATGACATTAGGGGATTCTCCTCGGAGGCGTCTTCCGGGCCGGCCAAAGGGTGGAAATCACCCTTTCTAGCCTGTCAAGAAGGCCCCTGACAGAGTGTCACTGGACGCCCAGGGGTGGTTGCTACCTTGTAGGTATCCGGTCCGATCCGAACCGGTTGAGTGCGTTCAGTTGCGCGAGGAGAATCGTGGATACTGTAGAAATTGCCCGCTGGCAGTTCGGGACCACAACCGTTTACCACTTCATGATGGTGCCTCTGACCCTGGGCCTCGGGATGGTCGTTGCGATCTTCAATATCATGTGGATCAAGACAGGCAAGGAGGAGTACCTCAGGCTCACGAAATTCTGGGGCAAGCTCTACCTGATCAACTTCATCATGGGTGTGGCCACGGGGCTGGTCCAAGAGTTTCAATTCGGTATGGCGTGGAGCGAATACTCCCGATTCGTCGGCGACGTCTTCGGTGCTCCGCTGGCTATGGAAGGCTTGCTGGCATTCTTCATCGAGTCAACGTTCTTGGGCCTGTGGATCTTCGGATGGAAAAAGCTCAAGCCCGTGATCCATGCGCTGTGTCTGTGCGCGGCAGTGGCGGCTTCGTGGCTCTCGGCTTTCTTCATCGTCATCGCCAACTCGTGGATGCAACATCCTGTTGGCTACGAAATCGTCAACGGGCGGCCGATCCTCAATGACATCGTCGCCGTGTTGACCAACAACACCGCGATCGTCGCTATCATCCACACGCTTTTCGGCTCTCTGGCCGTCGCTGGCTCTTTCCTCCTCGGTATCGCCTGGTACAAGCTCTGGAAGCGACGGGCCAAGGGTATCGACACGGTCGACTCTGAGGGTCGAGTCGTCGTCGGCGATTCTGGTCATGGGGCCCAGGACAAGAAGGACCACACGGTGTGGTTCCGTTCCTTGCGAGTCGGAATCCTCGTCGGCCTCATCGGGTTCTTGGGTACAGCGTTCAGCGGGCACATCCAGGGGCAGCTGATGTTCCAACAGCAGCCGCTCAAAATGGCGGCCGCCGAAGCGGCATGCCACGACGGCACAGCCTTCTCCGTCATGACGATCTCCGATCTGGGTTCTCAGAACTGCGACGACGTCAACACGTTGATCGAGCTCCCCGGACTGCTGTCCTTCCTCGCCCACGACGACTTCACGACGAACATCCCGGGTATCACAACGCTGATGCCGGAGTACCAGCACATGTACGGGACCAACCTCGCCGATAAGTCGCTGTACGGAGACCGCGCAGGATCGGAGATCAGTTATCTTCCGCTGATGGAGGTCACCTACTGGGGCTTCCGAATCATGATCACCTTCGGCGGTCTGGCGGCCGCGTCCTGCGTCTTCGCGTGGTGGGTAACGCGCAAGGGCACGGTTCCACAAGCCAAGTGGCTCATGCGTCTCGCCGTCTTCGGAATCTTCGCGCCCTTCGGGGCAAATATTGCCGGTTGGATCTTCACCGAAATGGGCCGCCAGCCCTTCGTCGTGGCGCCGAACCCCGATTTGCCCCTGAGCCAACGTATCTACATGTTCACTGAGGCGGCGGTATCGCCCAATGTGTCCGCGGGCGAGCTGTTGTTCTCGCTCATTGCCCTGGTCCTGATCTATGCCGTGCTCATGGTTGTGGAGGTCTTCCTGATCTCCAGATACGTCAAGACCGGAGTCGTCGCCGCCATGCCGGAGCTGGTCAAACCTCAGAAGGACAACGACGACGACAACGACGACCACAAGAACGACGACGTTCTGGCCTTCGCCTACTAGGAGCGACCCATCATGTTCGAAGAATTTGTTGGCCAACCCGGCTTGCCGACCCTGTGGTTCCTGGTGGTCGGAGTCCTGCTCATCGGATACGTCATCCTCGACGGTTTCGACTTGGGCGTCGGAATGTTGATGGGTCGGATCTTCTCCCGCAATGAGAAGGAGCGACGCCTGCTGCTCAACACCATCGGTCCCGTTTGGGACGGCAACGAGGTGTGGTTGGTAACGGGCGGCGCGGCGATCTTTGCGGCGTTCCCCATGTGGTATGCCGCCTTGTTCTCGGCCTTGTACATTCCGCTCACATTGATTCTGCTAGCACTGATCCTGCGGGCCGTCTCGATCGAATACCGCGGCAAGCTGACCGGCCCCCGGTGGGAACCCCGATGGAACGCTCTCATGTCCGTCGCATCGTTCTTCATTGCCTTCCTCATCGGTGCCGCTCTGGCCATCACGACGACGGGGCTCCCGCTGAACAGCAACGCCGACCGAATGGGTGGGCCTTTCGCCTGGCTGACCGTTCCCGCAGTGATCGGTGGCTTGGGAATGGTCGGATTCAGCCTTGTACACGGTCTGGCGTTCCTGGCGCTCAAGACCGACGGCGAGGTTCGCCATCGGGCACGGAAGATGATGGTGCGAGCGTTGCCGATCGCCCTGCTGCCCATGGCGGCCTGGGCGATATGGCTCCAGTTCATCGGGGCGACCCCCTTGTCGCTCACGCTGCTCGCACTGGCAGTCATCGCTGCCATTATTTCGTGGGTCATGGCCGCCCGAGCCCGCGAAGGGGTGGCTTTCGCCGGGATCGCAGGGTTTGCGTTCTTCGGGGCTCTCGCGATTTTCATGGCTGCCTACCCCAATGTCCTCCCGACCACGCTTGCGGACGGCACGACCCTGACGATCAGCAACGCCTCATCGTCGCCGTACACCCTAAAAATCATGACGATCGTGGCGGCCGTCGGTTTGCCGGTTCTTTTCCTGTACCAGGGATGGACGTACTGGGTGTTCCGGAAGCGTCTTTCGGCGGAGCACATACCCGAGGCCCACAACGTCACGGACCTGGCCAATCATCCGAACGCGAGCTGAATCAACTCATTGAGCACACACCCCAAGAAATCGAGGGCTCAGCGTCGGAAGAGTCAGCCTCCGCCGCTGGGTCCTCACGCTCGCCGGATCATCCCAGTGCTTGGGGTCGTCAGCGTCCTCAGGGCAGTCGGCCTGGTGGGATTCGCCGCGGCCGTGGGTTCACTGCTTGCGGCCCTGGCGAAGGCCGCCTTCGACGCGATCTCGCACGGGCATGGCAGCGAGGCTTCTTCGGGCTGGGCCGATTTTGTGGGTTCCAAGTCGGCTGGCGTGGACGGACTGTTCCCGCACTGGTTGATCGGTGGGGACGGAGGAGCCTGGTCCTGGGGCACGGTCGCGGTCGGGCTGTCATCGCTTGTACTTCGTGCCCTCGCTGATTGGGGGCTGTCCGTCGTCTCGCAAAGAGCCGCTACGGAAACGAAATCCACCATTCGGCGAGGGCTGCTCGAACGTGTTCTCTCCGCCCCTAGGGCTTCTTCCTCGGGCAGGGAAGCAACAGGCGACGGCGCCATTGCAATCCTGGTATCGAGAGGCCTCGATGCCCTGGACGATTATTACGTCAAAACCATCACTGCCTTGGTCTCTACGGGCGTGGTTCCTGCGATCCTGTTGGTCGTGGTCCTCTGCGTGGACCCGTTGAGTGCACTGGTCCTCGTCCTCACGCTGCCGCTGGTCCCGATTTTCATGATCTTGATCGGGAAGACGACGCAGAACGATACACGAGAAGCGCAGTCGCAGTTGCTTCGGCTGTCGCAACATATTGTGGAGCTCTCCCGCGGACTGCCGGTTCTGTTCGGGCTCAAACGGGAGAAAGCACAAGCCCAAGCGCTCTCCGAACTGGGCGAACAATACCGCCGCCGGACGATGACGACGTTGCGATCGGCTTTCCAGTCTTCTCTTGCCCTCGAGCTCATCACGACGATCTCGGTTGCATTGGTCGCGGTGTTCATCGGACTGCGGCTCGTCCACGGTCAGATCGGCCTCGATACCGCGTTGCTGGTCCTCCTGCTCGCCCCGGAATGTTTTCAGCCCCTCCGCGACGTCGGAACGGCTTTCCACCAATCACAGGACGGCGTGGAAGCCCTTCGTCGTTCTGCAGAAATCCTCGACGAGCCCGTCGGCCGATCCGTGGTGACCAAGCACGGCCTCGGTTCCGTATCCGTGGACCGGCTGACCGTCGGATACCCGGACCGTGGTCAGGTTCTCAGGGACGTTTCCTTCACACTCGCCCCTGGGACGACGACCCTCCTCACCGGCCCCTCCGGAAGCGGAAAAACCACCTTGCTCAAGGCCATGGGCGATCTGACACGCGCTGAGCGGGTCGAACCCAACGCGCAAGGGCCAACCATGAGCGGGAGCATCTCGACGCCGGATGCGGTGGCGTGGATCGGACAGTCTCCCCAATTCCTGGCCTCGACCGCGGCCGACGAGGTAGGTCTTTACGCCGATCCCGAAGACGCCGAGATATGGCTCCGCGACTTCGAAGCCGAACGAGGACCGGACCAAAGCCCGAAGGGTGAAAGGCTCCGATCCGAATGGTCTCCCGTCATCTGTGCCGCTCTGCGATCGGTAGGTCTCGAGGAATTGGGGAGCATCGCGCCAACAGCGTTGTCCGCCGGGCAAGCACGCCGTCTGGCCATCGCACGGGTCCTGGCTGCTTCAAGGGTCCAGCTGTCCGATCGCACGGATTCGGGGGAGTCCAAGACCGGTCAACTGATCCTGGTCGACGAACCGACCGCTCATCTTGATGCGGAGGCAGCCGGCAAAGTCACCGGCGCGTTGCGGGAACTCTCGGAGGCGGGAGCCACGATCCTGTGGGTGACTCACGACGTTTCCACGGCCCCTCCCGGCGCGGGGCGGATCGTCTTGGACAGAAACGGTCGGATCGCCCAACGGGATCATTCCTCCAGGCAGGATGAGAGCCTCGGATCCCGAGTGCGCTCGGGAGGAGAGCCGGCATCGGTGCGGGTCGCCTCCCGCCGACCTGGCACTGAAAAACCGATCGTTGACGGAGACGAGGAGCGTGAAGACGTCGAGGCTTACGGCATCCGGGAGACCTTGGCGACGGTCCGGCGCGCAACCGGCGTGCGCTGGCGCCAAGCATTGGGCTCCGTGGGCCTGTCCTTTCTGACAGTCGCTTTCGGGGCATCACTCACGGCGCTTTCGGGGTGGTTGATCGTTCGGGCTTCGCAGCAGCCGGGGATGATGTATCTGATGGTCGCGATCGTGGGCGTCAGATTCTTCGGTCTGGGACGTGCCGTATTCCGTTACCTCGAGCGGTTGCTCACGCACGACATCGTGCTGCGCGCCGCGAACCGCTTGCGCATGAATGCCTGGAACTCGATGGGGGAGTCGGCACTCAGCCTCCGCTCGCTGTTGCGAGGAGGAACTTTTTTGGACCGGCTCGTCGGTGATGTCGACGAATTGCGCGACGCCATGCCACGAGTCCTCCTGCCCATCGCCACGATCGTCCCCACGATGATCGCAGCCGTGGCGGCTACGGCCTGGACCGTGCCGTCCGCCGCGTGGTTGGTTGCCGTTGCCGCGTTCGTGACCTCAGTGATCATCCCTTGGATCGTCCTCGTTGCTGACCGGCATGCGGACACCGTGAGCCGTACATCCAGTGAGCGAACGCTGCGAGGCGCTCTCGGGGCCATGGAATCTTCCGAAGACCTCAGGGGCAATCGTCTGAGCAACGCCGTGTTGTCGACACTCACGCGCCAGGACCACATAGCTCTGCGAGCCTCCCGACGATCCGCCGTCGCAACCGGCCTGGGCAACGGGCTTACGCTCGCGACGTGGTGGGCAACGGCGCTGGGCACTGCCGCTCTCGCGTGGGGTCCTGTGACCAACGGGGACATCAGCGCTCCGATGGCCGCGATCCCAGTCCTCCTGTGCACGGCACTCGTCGAGCCCTCGACCCAAGCCATTGATGCCATCCGTTCGTGGCCGACTTTTTCGCGCCTCGTAGCCAAGATCCGTCGCGGGCTGGTCACCACGTCTCGTGGGTCGGCGTACACAGTGGAAGAGAGCGATGAGGCAGAATCCTCTGAGAAGAGTCTGATGGGCGCGCAGGCCCTGACCCTCGACAATCTCTCGGCACGATGGCCAGGAATGGACCGTCCCGCGGTCAACGGACTGTCCGGTCAGGTCCGCCGTGGCTCAACCCTGGGGATCACCGGTCCCTCCGGTTCCGGAAAAACAACCACCCTTGCGATACTGCTCGGATTCCTGACTCCCGAGAGCGGTGAAATCCGCGTCGACTCGGAACAGGTGACCTCCCAGAGACTCCGCGGGGCCTCGGCATGGTGCCCACAGGACGCCTATATTTTCGACTCGACCATCCGGGGGAACTTGTCTCTCGCCCGCCCGCGGACGGCCGCTCCGTCCGATGAAGAACTCAAATCCGTCATGCGCCGTGTAGGTCTGGGGCCTCTCCTCGACTCATGGGAATTCGGGTTGGAGACTCGCGTTGGCGCTGGAGGCTCAATGCTCTCCGGAGGGCAGCGGCAGCGCCTCGCGATGGCGCGAGCCCTTCTGACTGAAGCGCCGTTTCTTCTGGTGGACGAGCCGACCGCGCATCTCGACGAAGAGGCCGCGTTATCTCTCATTGAGGAACTGGACCGAGCCACGCGCACTTCAACATCGGGTACCGACGCTCCGGGTACGATAGTCATTTCGCATCGGCCCACCGATCTCGTGCATTGTCGCTCCGTCATTTCTCTCGAGGGCGACTCGGGCCGGTAGCCCCGTACGTCGTGGCTGAGCCGCACGCCGGGCGCCCAAATCGCCTGAGTGGACGGGGAATCGGACCATTCACTCGAACAGCTCGGCCTCTTCGAAGGAGCACCACAGCACATGCGCAAAGGCCTCAAGCTTGCTTCGGTCGTATTTCTGCTCCCTCCGCTGTACCTGGTGTTCGTGCTGGTGACTCCGTGGCTGGCGGTGCAGGGCATCGGGATCGCCGCACCGTGGACCACCCGACTCGTCTTCGGCCAGATCTTGGCCTTCCCAGTGCTTGTCGGTTGCGCCATGGGGCTCTTGTTCTTGATGTGGGCGCTGCTCGGCTGGACATCCCGATTTCTCTCGCACGATCGCCGCACCGTCAATGTGACACCCCTACTCGGCATCCTGGTCTCGGCGGTTTGCGTGGTCTTGGCTGCCAATCCGGTATCCGAGTCGCAGACGGGCCCGTCCGAGGGCGAAACCCTCTCCGTGGTGAGCTGGAACGTCCATGACGAGCTGAACTTGAATGATCTCCGGGACCTCGTCGTCGACGACCCGGAGGTCGTGGTCCTGCCGGAGGCGAGTACGGGGCCGCTCGAGACTCACCTGGCTCAACTGGGCAAGGGCGGGCAATACCAAATCTTTGCAACCGAAACCAAAGCCGGGGTTTCCCCGACGACGGTCATGATCTCGAAGAACATGGGGCGGTACCAGGTCCGGGACGGAGCGGAGACCACATTGGGCACATTGACCGTAGAACCGCGCGACCAGAATTCCCGAAAACCGGTCATCCTCGGTGTGCACACCGCTAGTCCCGTTCCGAATTGGATGGACCTGTGGGACTCGGATGTCGGGAACGTTCTCGATGCCGTGTGCTCTCCTCGTCACGAACGTGAACGCCCCGTCATCGCCGCGGGTGACTACAACGCCAATCCGTGGCACGGCCACATGGCGAGCATTCCCTCGCGTGAAGGATGCTCGGATGCCCTTCCGTCATCGGGCGTGTCCACCGGAACCTGGCCGAGCGCTGCCCCTGCGTGGGCCAGAACTCAGATCGACCACATCGTGGTCAATGGGGCCGTCCGAGTGGAAGACGGCAAAGTCATGTCACTTACGGGTCCCTCGGACCACGTGCCAGTGACAGCAACCCTGCGATACTAGCGGCCGCACCGAAGCCGGTGTACTCGGGCTTGTCCGCCGCGCCCCATGCGAGCCCCGCCGGCGCAATGCCCCTGGTACTAGCCGTACTGACCGGGGACATTAGTTCAGTGTTCGTCGCGTGCTCCGAAGTTGCTTGTGAGCCAATCCTCGATTGAGGCCCATGGGAAGACTCGCGGATCATGCGACCCGCGCGAGATCGCAGGCCTCGCAGAGACAGAGGTCGCCCTCGACGCCTGCGATGTGGATGTCACCCACCTGTGTGTGGTTTCTTCTTCACGAATTTGTTGTTGGACCTGGCATCGATCAAGACCGGGCGGCTCCGGACCGTGCTGCCACTCGACTCCCCGATGAGCTGGGTCGCCCTACGAGACATTGCTGAGGTGGCAGCCCGCGTTCAAGTTTCATGGCCACCCGTCAAGAGATGGGTCGGAAGGTATCTCGCTGGGGGAGGCCATGATCAGACCACTCATCGCAACCCGGAATCTCGCCGAACAAAACGCGGAAGGCAGCAACAAAACGGCGCGTGAGCCAGCGAAAACGGTTGAGGGAGGGGCCGGTTCAGCTCGCCGCTCGGCTCGGCATTGCCCCGTCCACTGTGTATCGGATTCTGCGCGCCGCGCGGCTCAATCGACTCTCCTACACCGACCTCGCCACGGCCGAGCCCATCCGAGGCCATGAGCATGACCATCCAGGATCGCTCGTGCACGTCGATGTGAAGAATCTCGAAAACATCCCTGACGGAGGTGGATGGCGATATTCCGGCCGCGGGCAAGGGGAGAAGAATCGGTCAGTGACGCCTGACAAGCAGAAGAGCAAGTGACACAACCCCAATCTCGGTTACGCCTTTGTGCACAATGTCCTCGACGAGCGCCCCCGCGTTGCCTATACAGAGGTGCATGATGATGAGACCGCAGTCACTGCGGTCGGGGTTATGCACCGGGCCGTCGACTGGTTCGCCGGACGTGGCGTCACCGTCGAGCGTGTTATCTCAGACAATGGCAGTACCTACCGTTCGCGCCTTCGGCGCGACTCTTGTGAATCCCTAACTATCCGTTCGGGATGGACACGCCCATACCAGCCACAGACGAATGGCACAGTGGAACGCCTCCACCGGGCCCAGGCGGATGGTTGGGCCTATTCCCGCTGCTACAGGTCAGTGCAGGAACGGCGCGACGCGATCAATGCCTGGTTGCATCACTACAACCAGCACCGCCCACACTCAGCTTGCGGCAATCAGCCGCGTCCTTGACACGTTTAATCAACATCCCCGATCGGTACAACTAGCTAGCCGTGATGTCGACCGAATCATCGGTGTCGTCTCGCACCGAACCGTCTTCTGCACCGGATCCGAGGGCTGGTCCGATGGCATCGATCGACTGTGAGAGCTGAACCCCCGAGCCGTCGCGGGTACCGTATTCGGTCGGCAAGGACCGGGAGACGCCGGCCGCTGAGACGGCCTTGGCCGGACCCCTGCCGGCCCACGCAAGCCGAAGGACCGACTCGCCCTTGAGGAAACGGTGGGCACGTACACCACCTGTGGCTCGCCCCTTGGACGGGTACTCACTGAATTCAGTGATCTTCGCCGACCCGGCCACAGTCCCCGGCAGCGCTTCGCCCGAATCGGAAACCGTCACGACGACAGCGGGCTCGCCCGGTGCGATGGCGCCGAAATACAGAACGCGGTCTCCTTCGGCCAATTTGATTCCCGCGACACCTCCTGCGGTACGACCCTGCGGGCGGACCTTGGCCGCGTCGAAGGATAGAAGCTTGGCCTCGCGAGTGATGAAAACCAGATTGTCATCATTCGATGCATGCGTGACTCCCACCAGCTCGTCGCCGTCCTTGAGCGAAATGATGGGCCAGTCGTCCCTGTTCAACGGGTAGTCCGGATTGACGCGCTTGACGACGCCTTGCGCCGTACCGAGCGCGATGACTTGATTGAGTGGCGCGAGGCCGACCAACGACTCGCCCTTTTCCAAGGTCAGGAAGTCCTTGACCTGAACACCAGTGCCGAGGTTCGGTGCACTTCCGGAGAGCTCTAGCTGCGGTATGTCCATGACGTTGACGCGGACCATTCGTCCCGAGGAGAGGACGGCCCCGATCTCGCCCCGGGCAGTCGCCGGCACCAAAGAACGCAGGGCATCGTGCTTGATCCGTTTCCCGGGGTCCTCGAAGGACTCCCTGCCGCCGGGCCCACCCGGAGTTCGCCCGAGCTGACCTGACGTGGAGAGCGCGACCCAACACGGGTCGTCCGCTATCTCCAGAGCAAGACCCAGCCCCTTCTTTGCAGTTTTCGCTCCCGAATCGGTCACCGCGGAGGCCAACTTCGCCAGATCGTCCGAGCCAGCCAACTCGGTGCGGCGATCCGTTCCGTAGCGTTCGGCGACCTCGGCCAGCTCGTCCGAGACCACGCCGCGCAATTTGGCATCGGAAGCGAGGATCGACTCGAGTTCTTCGATTTTCGCGCGGAGTTCGTCCCGCTCGGTTTCCAGCTCGATGCGGGAGAACTTGGTCAATTGGCGCAGACGCAATTCCAGGATGTGATTGGCTTGGGCCTCGCTCAGGTCGAAGACCATCATCAGTCGCTCTCGTGCCTGAGCCGTCTGATCCGAGGACCGAATGATCTCGATGACTTCATCGATGTCGAGAATTGCAACCAGAAGGCCCTCGACCAGGTGCAACCGGTCCTTGGATTTGCCCAAGCGGAAGGCAGTTCGGCGACGAACGACGTCGATCCTGTGCCCGACGTAAACCTTCAACAGGTCCAACAGACCCAGTGTCCGGGGCTGGCCGTCGACCAGCGCCACGTTGTTGATCCCGAACGAGTCCTCGAGCGGCGTGTACTTGTACAACGACTGCAAGACAGCGTGGGGATTGAACCCATTCTTGAGCTCTACGACGAGCCGCGTGCCGTTCTTGCGGTCCGTGAGATCCACGACGTCGGAAATGCCTGAGAGCTTCTTGGACTGGACACCGTCCTTGATTTTCTCAATGACTTTCTCCGCGCCCACCAGATACGGCAGTTCGGTGATCACGAGGCCTTGTTTCCGGGCCGTGACCTGTTCGATGCTGACCTTGGCACGGGTTTTGAAGGATCCACGGCCCGTCGCATATGCATCCTTGATGCCGTCTAGCCCGACGATCTTGCCGCCCGTCGGCAGATCCGGACCAGGAATGAACCTCATGATCTCATCGAGGGTCGCATCCGGTTGCTCGATCAAATGCCGGGCTCCCGCAATGACTTCGCGAAGATTGTGCGGGGCCATATTGGTTGCCATGCCCACGGCAATCCCCGAGGAGCCGTTGACCAATAGATTCGGGAATGCCGCGGGAAGGACACCCGGTTGCGTGAACTGGTTGTCGTAATTGGGCACGAAATCCACGACGTCTTCATCCAGATCGCCGGTCAGAGCGAGGGACGCAGGTGCCATACGGGCCTCGGTGTAACGGGCAGCCGCGGGACCGTCGTCGACCGAGCCGAAATTGCCGTGCCCATCGACCAAAGGCAGGCGCATCGCGAAAGGCTGCGCTAGCCGAACCATGGCGTCGTAGATGGCGCTGTCCCCGTGAGGATGCAACTTGCCCATGACCTCTCCGACCACGCGGGCAGACTTCACGTGACCCCGATCCGGGCGCAGGCCCATTTGGGTCATCATATAGAGAATGCGCCGTTGCACAGGTTTGAGACCGTCGCGTGCGTCCGGAAGTGCACGAGAATAGATCACCGAATACGAGTACTCGAGGAAGCTCGTTTCCATTTCGGACGACACATCGATATCGACGATGTTCTCGACGACGTCGAGCGGGAAATCCTCGGGAGTATTCGACGACTTACGGCGGGGGGCCATCTATGGATCCTCACGGTCTGACGGTTCTGGGCCTCACCAGTCTAGAACAATAGGCTCCTGTGACTTGCGCTACTAGACTGGGAGTATGGCCGAAGAGAATGTTTACCCCTCCCACTGGGAAGCCGACGTGGTGTTGCGTGACGGCGCAACCGCCCACCTCCGTCCCGTTCTCCCGACCGACCAGGACGCGCTCGCCGCGATGTATTCCCGTCAGTCGGAACGAACCATCTACTTGCGGTTCTTCACCTACAAATCGTCCTTGAGCGCCAAAGAGCTCGCCCGATTCACCACCGTCGACCATCATGACCGCGTAGCTTTCGTGATCATGCTTGGTCAAGAAATGATAGGCATCGGCCGTTACGACCGGACGAACGATCCCCACGAGGCGGAAGTCGCGTTCTTCATCTCGGATGCCCACCACGGCCGGGGAATAGGATCGATTCTCCTCGAGCATCTTGCGGCAGCAGGACTGGAGAGAGGTATCACCAAATTCTCGGCGGAAGTGCTTCCGGAGAACCGAAAAATGCTCAACGTGTTCTCGGAGGCCGGGTTCGAGGTGGCGCGAGTATTCGACGACGGCGTCGTCATGGTCAATTTCAATATCGACCCCACGAAAAAATCACGAGAGGTCATGGCGACCCGCGAGCACCGTGCCGAAGCGAAATCCGTGTCCTCCTTGATCGCTCCCAGATCGGTCGCGATCATCGGGGCCTCCCGTGATTGGAACCAGGTTGGGCACGAGATCCTCGTCAATATCGTCGAGGGCGGATTCACCGGCCCGGTCTACGGGATCAACCCCGAGGCCTTCGAACTTGCGGGCATGAAAGCGTACCCAAGCATCGCAGAGGTCCCCGAACCCGTCGACCTCGCGATCATCACCGTGCCGATCTCGGCTGTTGCGGGCGTTGTCGAGGAATGCGGCCGCGTGGGCGTACGCGGCGTGTGCATCGTCACGGGCGGATACGCCGACGACGGTGCGCGAGGGCGGGCTCGTCAACAAGCTCTCGTGCGCACTGCTCGAAGCTCCGGGATGCGCGTGATCGGGCCGGCCTCCTTGGGACTCATCAACACGGATCCGGCCGTGAACCTCAACGCTTCCCTCGGCGAAGCCAGGCCCCAGCCCGGAGGCCTTGGACTCTTCAGTCAATCAGCGGCCATCGGAGTGCTGCTGTACACGTCGGCACGCAGACGCCAGCTGGGGTTCTCTTCGGTTCTCTCAGCCGGGAACCGCGCCGACGTCTCCGGAAACGACATGATGCAGTACTGGGAGGACGACGGCGAAACCACCGCGTGCTGCATGTACCTCGAATCTATCGGCAATCCTCGCAAATTCTCCCGGATCGCCCGTCGCCTAGCTCGAAGCAAACCCGTCGTGGTCGCGAAGTCGGATGTGACCGGTGTCCAATTGCCTCCCGGACATACAGGCCGCACGAGTTCCGCTCCGCCGGAAGCCCTCAACGAGATGTTCCGCCAATCCGGAGTGATCAGAGCCGAAACCTCCGAACACCTCATGGACATTGCGCAGTTGCTCGTGTCCCAACCTCTGCCGCGAGGCCGGCGGGTCGCGGTTTTCTCCAATGCCTTCGCTCTCGGCCAGGTCATTGCGGACGCCTGCACGAGCCACGGCGTCGAGGCTAAGCACACCGAGCACGTGCTCGACACTGCCAGTCCCGACATCGATGCCCTGGACATGATCCGCGACGCCGTGCTCACGGCATTGCGCTCATCCGAGGTCGACGCAGCTGTTGCCTCGTTCCTGCCTTCTCCTCTGGTCGGGCAGGACGAAATTACCGAAGTCCTGGCGGATTGTGGAGCCGAAACCGGGAAACCCGTGCTCGCCGCCTTCACCGGCGTCGTGGAGCCTACCCCGTATCAGCGCGGAATTTATCCGTGCCCCCGCGAATACCGGGCTGCAGAAGCCGACGAGTCCTTCAACTACCCGGGCGTTCCTTGCTACGAGAGCCCGGGGGCGGCCATCGGGGCGCTCGCCGCGGCGATGGATTACGTGGCGTGGCGTGCACAGGAAGACGTTTTCGTCGAGGACATTGAGGGCGTGAACGCCAAAGCGGTCGAGGAAAAGATCGAGGAGCTCAAACCCAAGATCCAGGGGGAAGGGCTGCTGGAACTGGATCCACGTCGAACCGCCGAACTGCTGGGCGACTACGGAATCGCCGTCCTGGAATCGGTGCCATTCGAGACCAAGAACGAGGCCTGCGAGGCCGCCGAGAAACTCGGCTATCCCGTCGCACTCAAAGCGATCGATCCGACCATGCGACACCGGTTGGACCTTGGGGGAGTGCGGCTCGGAATCGAAGACCAGGAATCGCTCGTACGGGACATCGATCTGATGCGACGCACGCTGGCCACGTACGGGGACTTCGACCTCGAGGTCCAGAGTATGGCCCCCACGGGACAGAACTGCGTTATTCGTGCAATGGAGGACCCTCTACTCGGTCCGGTCGTGTCCTTCGGCATGTCGGGGGACTCGGTCAACTTGCTGGACGACTGGGCGCACCGTGTTCCGCCATTGACCCAGAGAGATGTCGAAAAGCTCGTACGATCGCCCAAAGCATCCAGAAAACTCTTCGGCTACGATGGATTACCCCCGGTACGTGTGGACCTCCTCGAAGACCTCATCCGTCGCGTAGCCGAGCTCAAGGACAGACATCCGGAAATAGCTCTGGTCGAACTCAACCCGATCATGATTTCCGGTCAGACCCTTACTGTCCTGGATTCCACCGTGAAACTGGGCAATCCGCAGCAGAGAACGGACAGCGCTCGTCGGACGATGTCACGCTCATGACGGGCGAGGGCTGCCTGGCCAGGGCATCGGGTCGTAGAATAGATGCAGCGCCCTGATCTGGGCGAGGAATTCCCCTGCATAGGGGCCGGACGGCCAACACGCCGTCAACAAGACCATCGGAAGCGAGTGCATGGCTGAGTCAGGAAACAACGGGCAGAACCTAGACCGCGATATCGTCAACGCGGGATTTTACCCTCAGTTGGTCAGCGACGTGGTGCGGGATGCCTTGGATGGGCAGATCCCATCCTCACACCTGGTTCACTTGGAGACCCACTTCGATCAGACCGAAGTTCACCGCCATGTGACCGTGGTGGCCTTGGCCGGGGAAATCGTTCAGATCACGCACGTTGATGACCAAACCTTGGACGAAGACGGAAATCAGGTCGTCGCCCACGTCTCGACCGAGACCGTTCCCATTCGTAATCTCACGTCGGTCACACTCTCGTATGCCTACAGGCAACCGCAGAACTACACCTCTGATGCGCTGGCCGCCGAAGTCACCCTGATGATGTCCTGGACCGGAAGCCATCGCCTCGATCTCCAGCCGGCCGGTTGCTCAGACCCCCAGTGCGACGCCGACCACGGCTACACCGGCGTCGCGGCGAGGGAAGACGTCGTCCTGCGCATCTCCGCCGAGGCGGACGGCCAGCAGGCAGTGCAGGATGCCAAAGAATTCGCGCGGGCACTGCGTCGGGCGAACACTGCACTGTCCGGAACCGTCCACTCCTGATGTCGGACCCAGGCATGAGCTGCAAAAACCCTCGTAAGGATCTGACGGGACAAGCGTTCCCGGCCCCACCTCGGTACGGGGAGGCATCGATTGCCGACCTCATGACCTCGGCGGCGTCCCTGTACAGACCGGTCGCGGAGTCCGAGCGGAGCACCGAATTCCCGGACTCGTTGGACCTCGGCGAGCGCCTTGCCGCAAACGGCAAAGGACGAGGGCCTTATCGTAACGTGTGTGTGGTGCTCGTGGACGGTTTGGGGAGCAGTTTGCTCTCTCGACACGGCGGACATGCGCCTCATCTCCGGAAATCCCTCGATCTGGGCGAGCTCGATTCCGCCTTGCCGTCGACGACCGCGGCATCCCTCGCCGTACTCGGAACAGGCATGCCGACGGGACAGACGGGCATGGTCGGCTACGACGTCGTCGATCCTGATCGGGGCGTCGTCGTGAACCAGCTCTCCGGATGGGACCCCGCCGTGGATCCGCTGCATTGGCAACCCAATCCGACGATCTTTGAGCGGATCGACGGTCTCGGAGACGCCGTCACCGTGTCCATGTCCGCATACGAAGACAGCGCTCTGACCCGGGCGGCGCTGCGCGGGAGCCGCTTCGTGGCAGCTGGATCGACGCTTGCTCGCGTGAGCCAAGCAGCGGATATCCTCAAGACCCGGAACCCGACGTTCATGTACCTCTACTGGGGAGAATTGGATCAGACCGGCCACAAGCACGGTTGCACGTCGGAGCGTTGGCTGGAAGCTCTCGAAGAACTGGACCACGGACTCAAGAGGCTTTCGTCTCGAGTTGGCCCCGATACCTTGATTCTCCTCACGGCCGATCACGGAATGGTCGATGTCCCCGAAGCAGACCGTGTGGACTATTCGAACATTCCCGAGCTGGTGGCTGGTGTCCGGCTGACAGCCGGTGAGCCGAGAATGGTGCAACTGCATCTCGAGGATCCCGACGACGCTGCTGTGCGTCGTCGTCTCGTCGAAGCCTGGGCTCATCATTTCGGAGATCGTGCGTGGATCCTCGACAGGGAGGAGCTGATTTCCGCCGGATACTTCGGAGACCGCATACGGCCCGAAGTCAGGCATCGCATCGGGGACATTATCGTTGCCGCACACGGTTCGCTGGCCCTGTACGACGTGCGGCGCACCAACACAGGGGCACTCAAGATGGTCGGACAACACGGTTCGTGGACCGAGGAAGAACGGTCGGTTCCCCTCAGGGCCTGGGTCGGTGCTGGAAGCTAAGGGCTAAGCCCATTCGCGAGGACAAACCCGTTCCTCGAGCCCACGATGTCTCGGGACCATATGGGACCGGACTCAACGGCCAGCGGACCCGGAGGCTCCTGGACTGCCCTCTTGCTCAGGTTGCCCGGCGTTCCCAGCTCGCTCATCGGCAGCCGTGCTCCCCGTTTGCGCGGGGGCCGATGACGGAGCCGGTGGCGTCTGTTGTGTCGGTTGCTCGGGAGTTCCGCGGCTGGGTTCCTGAGTCGGCTCCTGAGTCGGCGCCTGGGTCGGCTCCTGAGTTGGCGCCTGGGTCGGCTCCTCGGTCTTTTCCGGCGTCGTCGGGGCAGGTTGCGTTGGCTCGGCAGAGGTGGGTGCGGGGGCCGTGGGCTCCTGAGCCGGAGGAGCCTCGGTCGGTACCACCGGCGCAGGCGCCTGCGTCACCTCGCCATAAGGGTCGGTCGGCTCGGGCTGTTGCTCGATGACCGTTGGCGTGGGCGGAGGTGCAGGGCTCGACCAAGCAGGCTTTGACGAGGAACTCGAGGAACTGGGAGAGCTCGAGGACGTGGAGGAGGAATTGCCCGTGACCTTTGATGAGTCGTCGTCGTGGTTGATGAATGCCGCCGTGGCGCCTGCACCGATCACGGCAACCGCGAGAACCGCCGCTCCAGCCCACAAAAGCGGTTTTTTGCCGGACGAATGCGACTGGTCGGAATCCGCTTCAGAAGCAGGGCCGGAGCCTGGAGCTGTCGCGGCCGGGCCGGAATTCTTCGAAGGGGCGGAGTTCTCGTGCTGAATCCACCGGGTGGAACCCGCGCCGCCAGTCGAGAGCACTGGGCCGGTGGGCGCCGTCGACGGATGAGCGCTTGCAGTACCTGCAACGTCAGGGGCTCCTGCGGTTCCCCCCGGGGCGGCGACGTCGTGACCGGACTTCTCCTCCGTTTGACGTGTCGATTCAGCAGCTTGACGTTCTCTGCGTCGTAGTTCGGCGGCCGCGGCTGCCCGGCGCCGTTCCTGTTCGCGACGCTCGCGTTTGGTTTGGGGAATCTTTGCATCGGCAAAGAGCTCGTCATTCAGGCTCTGGAGCGGTTCCGTTTCGGGCGAATAAACGTTCGGTTGCTGTCCGACGTACTCGTATCCCGGAGCGAGGTCCTGGGTCTCGTCCGTGTCAGGGTCATCTGTGCTCTGGACTGAGGATTCCGTTTCGTCAGCGGAACTGTTCGAGGGGGATTGTGCCTTCCCCGTCCGGGGGCCTGCGGCCTCTGCTTCTGGGCTCCCGTTTCGGCTCGACGCGTCGGAACCAGGGGCCGAGGCGGCTGCGTCCTCTGTGGACGAATCCTTCGGCTCCTGATCGTTGTGGGGGAGCGCAGAATGAGTGCCGCTCCCAGGACGTGTCTTACGACGCTTTTTCCCCATGAAAACCTTTGTGCATAGCGTGCGGTCTCAGGTCGTTGACTACCTGTAACACCTAAAAATACCGTTACTGCCTCCCCGTGGCGAGTCGTGCGCCGGTTTCGTCACACTTAGTCTTTGGGACGATGTTGGCCGAAGACGATGTCGTCCCAACTCGGTACCGACGGGCGACCGCCGCGTGAGCGATTGCCCCGTGGATCGCTGTCGGTCGCGGCGTCGCGCTTTGCGGTCGAGGAAGCATTGTCGTCGTCTGCGTCGGTATCTGGTTCGGGAAGTTTCTCGGTCAGGCCCGTGATGTGTTGGTCGCTGTCCGGATCGCTTCCGGCCGCGGTTCCCCGACGTGCCTCGAGCTCGTCCAGGAGCGATTCGGTGGCATTCGGCTCATCGTCTGCGACCGCCCGCAAATGCTTCCGCGCCGGTGCCGACTCTTCGTATCCGGCTTCCTCGGGCGCCGGCTCTCCCGATGCGCTTGACGCATCCTGGTCCGCGGAAGAAACGGCCTCGGGTCCCGTTCCCTCATCTGCCGGATCGGACGGGGAGGCTGCTTCTTCGGTGGGCCCACCGGGCGAGTCGGCCTGCGCCGGGTCTTCGTTTCCTGGGGAAACGAGCTCCTCGGCGTCTTCATGCGGCTGTCCGAACAAGAACTCGGCGACGGCGTTGCCGGCGACCACGGTCTGGTTCGCGGGGTTGTACACGAACCGAGCCGGGAAATCGGCCCCGGACGGAATCTGAGCGAGGGCCGGCTGAGAATAGTTGACCGAGACTGTGACGTTCCATTGCCCGTCTTCGCGTTGCCACGAGTTCCACTGGGCATCGCCCTCTGCGAAATTCCAGTCCTCACGCACCGCCACGACCTGGTCGTTGAGCGTTTTGCGTCCTCGAGAGCGGGGGTCGAGGGACCTCACGACGACGTTGCGTGCGGCGGTCACGATGTGCGCGCGTTCGGCCAGGATCGGCCATTCGTAGCGACGTACTCGCTCGGGCTTCCACCCGGACTCGGCGACGATTTCGTCAACAGTCGCTCCTTGGCGGAACCGCGTCTGGATATCACGTGGACCGTAGTCCCCGCGCCCGCTCAGGCCGCGCGGAGCCTGGGCTCGCCGGGCCTTCACCACGGCATTGCGCAGGCTATTGTCGATGCGAACTTGGTATCGCTGCTCGCCGTCCGCAGACTCGAGAACGAGGTGTTCGCCGTCGTCTTGGACTCCCACGAAGGTCAGCCGATCCATCAGTTCTCCTTATTGATTCCGCTCCGACGCGTTCGCGACCAGTGCTTTCGCGCCCGTTTCTCCACAAAGAATACCGCTTCGGGACCCGACGTCGGGACACCCTGCACCTCGTCAAATCCGCTGACAGTAAAATCGGCTGGACACAACCGGGCTCAATAGTGAACAATCATCGCGATACCGGCAGGCATTGAGTTCGACGCATACTTCATAACGAGGTCAACGGGTGCACAAGCTGGTAGCAGAACCACACGATGATCGGCAGGCTACGTGGGCCTACCGAGAAATACCGACGAAAGCGTGACACACACATGGCTACCGATTACGACGCCCCGCGCAAGCAAGACGAAGAAAGCAGCTCCGATTCCATCGAGGAGCTGAAGTCGCACCGCAGCGACCAGCAGTCCAACGTGGTCGATGAGGACGAGAACGCAGCGGCCGAAAGTTTTGAGCTCCCCGGAGCAGACCTGTCCCATGAGGAACTATCCGTGGTCGTGCTTCCTGCGCAGCAGGATGAATTCACCTGTGCTTCGTGTTTCTTGGTTCGTCACCGTTCCCAGATTGCTCGCGAAGAAGACGGATTGTTCTACTGCGTGGAGTGCGAGGCCTGAGACGACGGCAGCTACGCAACGTAGGCGGCCTATGGCGGCAAAAGGGAGGAACCTCGAGTTCCTCCCTTTTTTGCGCTCTCACGGGACGCTCCGCCGCCAAGAACCATTGTGGACTCGGTTCCGCGGACGAGCCGTTCCGCGGACGAGCCGGTCCGCCGACCAATATGCGGTGGGGCGACGGGGCAACACACCGACAAGGAGCATGTCCGAAAAAGCGACGCTTCCCGGGACGCGTTCCCGACCGGCGTGAGGCCCCTCGGCCTCATCCTTGGGTCGAGTCCTCGTCCTCGGGCTCGACGACCACCTGATTGACCGAAGGGGTGCGGTTCTCCTGCATTTCGGGGTCCGTGCCCAAAGTCAGGGCCAGCTCTTCCGGGCGGCGCGAATTGGTGAGCCAATACGGCGTGGGATCGGCCGGGTCGACCAAGTGAATACGAGCCACGGGGGACACCCACGGTCGGAAATTCATATAGGCCCGGCCGTCGGCGGCAGGTCCGCAGGCAATGCGGGCGTTCTCCCCGCGGAAAATCTCGACCTCTCCCACATATTCGCGTTCAATATGCGCGCGACCGACCTGCAGGGAATCCGCGGTCACCTCGAGGACTGGCGATGAAGCGTACAGGATAAGACCCAGGGTCGCGGCGAGAACGATCGCCACCAAAATGGCGATCGGAATATTGATCGGCGCGCCCACGGCAAAGCAAGCAAAGCCGAAGACCACGACACAGACCCACACCCCTGGGGAAGGATAGAGCTTTTCGTGGAATTCGACGGCCGAGGAAGAGCCGAACCCGGCGTCGTCGGCGTTCGGGGAGACGGAGTCAGACATAACGTCAAGAATACGCGTCGCCAGAGGCAAGCCGGAACTCGCACGCGACCCAAAAGATTCTTCTGGGAGGCAGAGACGGAAAGGCAGGGCGCCATGAGCCCGACCCGGGGTCGCGGAATCCCACGGAAAAGCGGATCTTGGCCACAGACCCAGGTGGTAACCATGCCGAACCGTTACAGTGTCTAAGGACGAGCGAGTTCCAGGCGGACCAACCGCTGAACCCACCGTTCATTTCAGACCAGCCACCGATCCAGGAAAACGTTTCATGCAACCGACCGTCGACGTCAAGATCACTCTGTTGGACCCGGAACTTCCGGCCCCCGCATACGCGCAAAACGGCGACGCTGGTGCCGATCTCCGCTCCCGACAGGACGTCGTGCTGGCCCCGGGAGAAAGGGCCCTGGTGCCTACCGGGGTGGCCATCGCTCTGCCGGATGGATATGTGGGCCTGGTGCATCCGCGTTCGGGCCTGGCTGCGAAATTCGGCATTACGATCGTCAACGCGCCGGGCACCGTCGATTCGGGATATCGCGGCGAGCTCATGGTCACTTTGCTCAATACGGACCAGAATGTGCCATATGAGGTCCACCGAGGCGACCGCATCGCGCAGCTCGTGATCCAGAAATACGAGCATGCGACTTTTGACGTGGTTGAGGAACTGCCGCTCTCGGAACGAGGCGCGGCAGGATTCGGCTCGACCGGAACTGACTAGAAAGGACTATCGTGCTGGGATTCGGCAACAAGAAGAAGGCCAGCGAGGCCGAAGAAGAAGCGACCCCGCAAGAGACCGATACCGCGGAGAAAAAACCCGCGAAAGACCGCCCGGTGAAGACCGAGGACGAGAGCCGGCCCGATCGTGATCTGATCAACGCCGAGGACGACGAAGACATCGATGAGGCCGAGCAGGCCGCTACTGCGGCCGAGGAAGCAATCGCCCACGAGCCGGACCGCTCCGTCACGGGCCCGTTCGACGTCACCGAAATCGAAACCGATGACTCCTATATCGATCTGGGCGGCCTCCGGATCAAGCCGGACGAAACCGTGGACATGCGCATTGACGTCGATCAGAGGAACCAATCCGTGGTCTCGGTGACGTTCCAAAAGAACGGAGCGATTCTGCAGGTGCAGCCGTTCGCTGCGCCCAAGAGTCGTGGACTGTGGTCCGAGATCCGCACCGAACTCGCGGCTTCAGTGCGTGAGCAGAACGGCGTCGTCGACATCCTGGACGGGGCCTTGGGCCGTCAGGTGATCGCCAAATTGCCCGCTTCCATGCCCAATGGTGACCGCGGGTACCGCGTTGCGCGGTTCGTGGGTGTAGACGGCCCCCGCTGGTTCCTTCGCGGGGTGTTCTCGGGTGACGCTGCCGTCAAGAGGAGTGCCGCACGCGAGATGGAACGTATTTTCCGCGCTCTCGTGGTGGTCCGGGGCCAGGATCCGATGGCTCCGCGCGACTTGTTGCCACTGAAGATACCCGACAACGCCGTGCGCAGGGACCCCAACGAAGACGAAAAGCGCACCCTGAGCAGCGATGTGCCGGAGCGAGGACCGGAGATCACGCAGATTGGCTAAACCCTTGCCGGTTCACGGTTCGATGGATCATTCGGACCAGAGAATGCGGCGCATCCGCGTGCTTGTCGAGGGGAGGGTCAACGAGGTACACATCCAACCCGTCGACGCGCTTCCGCAGTACGAAGCCGAAGTTGATATCACCGCGAGCTATCGCACCGTTTCGTCGGATGCTCGCCACAGGCTTCCCAAAGGCTCCTTTGCCGCGCCCACTTCGGCGATTGCAATGGACATGCCGCATTTCGAGGATGCCGATGCGCCGCTCGGTCCGGGAACGCACGTACGACTGATCTGGCACGGACAGAGGACCGTCCCCGGGATCGGCGCGGGGACGCGACTGCGGTGCTCGGGCATGCTTGCGTTCCTCGGCGGCGTCCCGGTCATTTACAATCCGCGGTACGAGATCGTATCGCGGCATCAAGAGCTTTAGACCGACTGGAGAGCATCAACACGATGGAGCAACGGGACGCAAACGGTCCAGGGCGTCGACCGGAAAACCGAGACCAAGCCGACGGCACGCCGTCCTTCGGTCAGCAGATGGCCGCCGCCTACGGAAAATCAGGCGCATTTCGGCGGGACGAGAGTGGGCAGATCGACGTCATGCACGCGATCGGGGGAGTGAGAGGCCTCGTCGAAGCCGTCTTGCCGTCATTGGCCTACCTGACGTGTTTCATCATCACGTCTTCTCTGTCCACGTCGCTCGTGATCGCGATCGGTCTGGCCGTGGTCATCTCGATCATCCGATTCATCACCGGTGGGCAGAAGATTCAAGCCTTTTCCGGTGCGGTCGGCGTTCTCATCTGCGCCTTCTTCGCACACGCCGGCGGGAAACCGATCGACTACTACCTCGTCGGCTTCTGGACGAACGGGGCCTACGCGGTGGGTCTGGCCATCTCGATGGCGGTCCGCTGGCCCTTGCTCGGCGTTGTCTTCGGGATGCTCCGTGGGGAGGATATGAACTGGCGGCGCCAGCCCGGCAGGCTTCGGGCCTATCAAACGGCCACGGGAATCCTGGTCGTGATGTTCGTGGTTCGTTTGGCGGTCCAGTTGCCCTTTTTCTTCGCCGACAACGTGACGGCCTTGGGCATCAGTCGCTTGATCATGGGAATACCGCTGTACGCGTTCTGCCTGTGGCTCGCGTGGATGATGACTCGCCCCGCGGAAACCAGGTCTCAGAGCGAGGCAACCTCCTAAGACGCATCGGCCAAGACCTAGAGCTCTTGACCGTGGGCCGTTTCGTCCAGGCCCGGCTCCTCCGAGACGACGTCGTCATCTTGCTCATCCGTTTCGCTCTCGGTCTGAGCATTGAACAAGGAACGCAGGTCTTGCTCTCCCTGCGGCGTGGTGATGAGGAACAGTTCGTCCTCTCCCTCGAGTACGTCGTCTCCGGTCGGCGTCACGGGGATCCCGTCGCGCAGGATTGCAACAAGAGTGGTTTCTGCGGGCCACTCGACGGACTCGACGGTCCACCCGACGAATGCGTGGTCCGTCGGAACCGTGTATTCGATCAGCGTCGCTCCGCCGGTTTGCAGATTGAGCAGCCGGACGACGTCGCCGACTTCGACAGCCTCCTCGACCAATGCCGTCATGAGACGCGGAGTGGAGACCGCGACGTCCACACCCCACGCATCATCGAATAACCATTCGTTCTTGGGGTTGTTGACGCGGCCCACGGTCCGCGGGACGCCGAATTCGGACCTGGCCAAGAGAGATACGACCAAATTGGTTTTGTCGTCGCCTGTCGCCGCAACGATGACATCGGCGTTTTGGGGATCGGCCTGACGCAGAATGGACAGCTCACAAGCGTCGCCGATCAGCCACGTTGCCCCGCGCAGATCCGACCGGCCGATGGCTTCAGGCTTTTCGTCGAGAATCGTGACGTGGTGTCCGTGGCCGAGTAGCTCGAATGCGATGGACGAGCCCACGGAGCCCGCGCCCACGATCAATACCTGCACGTTATTCCTCTCCTTCGCCGCGTTGAAGCCCTGATTCTCCGGCGTCCCGCTGGCTTTCGCCCGTATCGGTCCGCTCGACGGTCGATGCTGGTTTGCCCCACGCCCGCTGGCTGAGCCGCGGTTCGAAAGGTTCGTCCTCGAGCTCTGCCGGTGGCGAAGAAAGGGTTCTGGCGACCGTATTCATCTCTTGGGTGCGAATCATCGCGTGGACGACGTCGCCCTGCTGAAAACTCGTGTCCGAGCCGGGCAACATTCCCTCGCCGAACCTGGTGATGAATGCGATGCGTACGTCTGCCGCCTCCTCGATGTCGCTCAGAGGATGCCCCGTCCAGTCCTCGTGCAGCTGCAATTCGGCCAGGACCAAACGACCTGAGGCTTCACGGTAGTCACCGGTCATCGATTGCTCGGGCAGAATTCGGCGCAGTACTTGGTCGGTGCTCCACCGAACCGCGGCGACCGTAGGAATGCCGAGTCTTTGGAAGAATTCCGCGCGGTTGGGATCATTGATGCGGGCGACGACGTGCGAGACCTTGAAAGTTTCGCGGGCTACACGCGAGGCCAGAATGTTCGAATTGTCGCCATTGGACACCGCAGCAAACGCATAGGCGCCGTCGATATCTGCGCGTTTGAGGGTTTCGCGGTCGAAACCGACGCCCTTGACTTTTTTGCCGTCAAAATCCTTGCGAAGACGCCTGAAAGCGCGTTCATCCTGATCAATGATGGCCACGGTGTGGCCCGCGGCCTCAAGGGAATGGGCGAGCATGACTCCGACTCGCCCGGCGCCCATAATCACGAAGTGAGGCACGGTGCAATGGCTCCTGACGTTTGCCGGGACTGTGAAAGCGCTCGATCGTCGATCCAGCGGGTCTGATCTCCAGGGTAATGCACCGCGACCCCCACGGGGGTGTGGGGTAGCCTATGGCATTGTGCAATCACTTCCTACGAGCGCGCGGCGGGCCCTCTTCGGGGCGCCCAAAGAGACGGAGCAAATCCGTAGTCTGGCCTTGCCTAAACGCGCGGCGCTGCCGGTATTCGGCGCGGACGGGTTCTCGGCGATTGCTTACGCCCCGGACGAGATCATCATGGTCCTGGCCCTTGCCGGTTCGGCAGGCGTGGTCATGTCACCCTGGATCGGATTGGGCGTTGCGGTCGTCCTGCTCCTGGTGATCGGCACGTACCGCTACAACATCCGCGACGTCGCCGTCTCGGGTGGTGATTATCACGTCGTCAGCGATCGTCTGGGGCCCAGAACCGGCGCGGCGGCCGGAGCCAGCCTGTTGTTCGACTTCGTGCTGACCGTGGCCGTCTCGGTCTCATCAGCCTCTTCGTACCTGACAACCTTGATACCTGCCCTTGCGGGGCATCGAATGTGGGTCGCTGCCGTCTTGGTGGTCCTTCTGACCTTCCTGTACATCCGCGGATTGCATTTCATGGGGCGAATCGCTCTTCTGCCTGCATTGTTGTTCATCCTGTGTCTGGGGCTGGTCCTGTCCGTCGGCATCGTGGAGTCCTGGTTCGGGGTCCTCGGTCGGGCGCCCAGCGCAGATTTCTACGTCCGCCCTGAGACAGCGGAATCCAATTCCTTGACCGGGTTCGGCTTGCTGCTCCTGGTTGCCCGATCCTTCTCATCCGGCGCAGTGACGTTGACGGGCGTTGAGTCGGTCAGCAATTCGGCTCGATTCTTCCGTGCTCCCAAGGCTCGCAACGCGGCGCGGAGTCTCGTGACAATGGGGCTGTCGACGGCCGTCGCTTTGGTGGGGATCCTCTACCTGGCACGGACCAGCGGCGCAGTGGTGACACTCGAATCGACGCAACTCGTGGTGGCCGGTCGCGCCATGCCGGCGGACTTTCACCAGATCCCGATTCTGGCGCAGGTGGCACAAGCCGTAACCGGAGACAACCTGTTCTTCGACGTATTTCTGGTCAGCACCGTGCTGTTCCTCCTCCTGGCTCCGGCGGCCGCGTACGCCGGTTTCCCGATCCTGGCGTCGACCATGGCCGAACAAGGGTATTTGCCCGTCCACTTCAAGGCACGAAGCAACCGTTCGTTGTACGCCAACGGGGAGATCGTGCTGGGTGTGGCCGCACTGGTCGTAACCTTGGCCTTCCGAGCGGACGTCAACGACCTCATCCAGCTCTATGTGGTGGGCGTGCTTTTCTCAATGTCTTTGACGCAGGCCGCCGTTTTCCTCAAACGTCGCAACGACATCCGGGTGGTGCTGGAGACTCAGCCACGACGGCGACTCATCCGGGATCAGGTCGTCACCACGATAGGCTTGGTGGCAACCGTTCTGGCTACGGCCGTGGTCCTGGTCACCAAGCTGGCTCAGGGCGCGTGGGTCACCGTTCTGGTGGTCGGCCTGGTTACATTGGCGACTCTTGCCATCAAAAAGCACTACCGGAAAATCGACCAGGAGCTTGCCGTGAAGCAGAAGAACCCTCTCAAGGCCCTTCCGTCGCGGGTACACGCCATGGTCGTCGTGCCTCGCCTCCGAAAGCCCGCGCTCAGGGCGCTGGCCTACGCACGAGCGACCCGCCCCTCGACGATTGAAGGACTCGTGCTCAATGTCGACGAGGCCGGTACCCGGAAAATCCGGGAATTATGGGATCGTTACGAGGTACCTGTGCCCCTGACCATCCTGGCATCGCCCTTCCGTGACCCCGTGACCCCAGTGATCGAACATGTGCGAGAAGTGCGCAAAGCCTCACCGCGCGACGTCGTGATCGTCTACGTCCCGGAGTACGTTTTGGAGCACTGGTGGGACAAGCTTTTGCATCACCGTTCGGGAAGCAAGATCGCGGCGGCGCTACGGAAAGAACCCGGGGTGGTCACGGCAATGGTTCCGTGGCGCCTCGGACACGAAGACGAGGAGAATCTGCCGTGATCCAACCTGGAGACGAATTCGAAGTTACGACCCACGCGATTGCGCACGGTGGTGCGAGCGTCGGTCGGTACGAGGGACAAGTGATCTTCGTCCGCGATGCCGTGCCGGGTGAAAGACTGCGGGTCCGAGTGGACTCGATGGGCAAGGGCAATCGATTCGCCCATGCTCACGTCCTCGAGGTGCACGAACCCTCGTCGGACCGCAGAAACCATCCATGGCCGTTGGCCGATGCGCTCGCGCACGAGCTCCCCGTCGGGGGTGCGGACTACGGGCACATCCGCCCGGAGGCGCAATTGCGGCTCAAATCGCACGTCATTTCCGAGCAACTGACCCGTTTGGGCGGCGTGGATCAGGATTCTCCCTTGCTCCGGGAACTCGTGGTCGAGCCTCTGGGCTCCGGGACGAGCGGAGGTTGGCGAACACGCGTGCACTGGGCCGTGGACGAGAACGGCCGTTTGGGAATGCACCCGTACCACGGTTCGAAGATCATTCCGGTCAGTGAGCTCCCGTTCGCCGTTCCTGAAATCAACAACCTGCACCTGTGGGAAGGCGAATGGCGCAATATCCAGAGGGTCGACGTCGCCGCTCCGGCAACAGGTCTTCCGCCCCTCATCCTCTTCACCGCCGAGGAGGGAGCCGTACCCGAGGACATCGTCGACGACATCGACGTCGAGTTGGCGACGTGCCTTCCCGCAGGCATTGAGGCCTCGGCAGTCATCGTGCCCGCGTCCGTATCAGGCCGTCAGCGAGGCGAAAAACCGGATTCCGAACTGGTCCGGGGAGAACCCGAAGTCTACGAAGAAGTATCGTTCCCGGACGGAACGGTCGCTGCCTTCCGAGTCAGCGCTGGCGGGTTCTGGCAGAACCACAAGAACGCTCCGCAACGACTGGCTCGAATCGTCGAGGAAGCCAGCGATCTGCGAACCGGCGAGATAGCGTGGGACCTCTACGGGGGAGCCGGTCTGCTGACCGCGGCCCTCGCCGACAGAGTCGGTGAAGGCGGGACCGTGTGGAGCGTCGAAGGATCGCCCGTGACCGCCGCGGATTCCGAATTCAACTTCGGACCAGAGGGAGCTTCACGGACACCTCGCGCACGCGAAGCGAATGTGGTGGCCACGAAAGCCGGCGTGGAACAAGCGCTGAGAAAGTGGGATTCCGGGGGCACGGGGCGGTCTCGCCGAGATTCGCGCGGCGGGCGGATACCGCAGGGGCGACCGGACGTCATTGTGCTTGATCCGCCCCGACAGGGTGCAGGGCGGCGCGTTATGGAAGCGCTCGCGGAGATCGGGCCCCGACGGATTGTGTACGTCGCGTGCGACCCGGCGGCCTTGGGACGGGACACGGGCTATCTGCGTGCTTCCGGCTGGCAGCTGACCGGCGTTCAGGGCCTGGACATGTACCCGGATACGCATCACGTGGAGACGATCGCGGTCTTCGAACCCCACCGCAACTAGACCTTTCATCACGGGCTAAAGGTGTCGTCACATGAGAACACCGTTGAGCACAGAAGGTAGACTGCTGAAGAGAAGGCTTAGTGTCACTGTGTCTCTAAAGGTTTGCATCACACCTAACAATTGCGCTCATGCTGAGCGCGCAACCGCTAGGACTCACCTAGGGACGCGGAACTACGCCTGGAAATGACAGTGGCGAGAGGAGTCCCAAGCAATGAGCACTGTGGACAGCTTCGGTTCCAAGGGCGCGTTGGACGTCAACGGAACCGAATACGAAATTTTCCGACTCAGCAAGGTCGAAGGTGCAGAGAAGCTGCCTTTCAGCCTCAAGGTTCTGCTCGAGAACCTGCTGCGCACCGAAGACGGTGCGAACATCACCGATGAGCACATCAAGGCCCTGGCTAGCTGGGATCCCAAAGCCGAACCCGACACCGAGATCCAGTTCACTCCGGCTCGCGTGATCATGCAGGACTTCACCGGCGTTCCCTGCGTCGTGGACCTCGCGACCATGCGCGAGGCCGTGAAGTCCCTCGGCGGAGATCCCACCAAGATCAACCCGCTGGCTCCTGCCGAGCTCGTGATCGACCACTCCGTGCAGATCGATTCGTTCGGCAACAAGGACGCCATCGAACGCAATATGGACATCGAGTACCAGCGCAACGGCGAACGTTACCAGTTCCTTCGGTGGGGGCAGACCGCATTCGAGGACTTCAAGGTCGTTCCTCCGGGAATGGGCATCGTGCACCAGGTGAACATCGAATACCTGGCGCGCACCGTGATGTCGCGCGAGGTCGACGGGGTCCTGCGCGCCTACCCGGACACTCTTGTCGGAACCGATTCACACACGACCATGGTCAATGGCCTCGGCGTTCTCGGCTGGGGCGTGGGCGGCATTGAGGCCGAGGCCGCGATGCTCGGCCAGCCCGTGTCGATGTTGATCCCCAAGGTCGTCGGCTTCAAGCTGACGGGCAAGATCCCCGCGGGTTCGACCGCGACCGACGTCGTACTGACGATCACCCAGATGCTCCGCGAGCAGGGCGTCGTAGGCAAGTTCGTCGAGTTCTACGGCGAGGGCGTGACGGAGGTTCCGCTGGCCAACCGTGCGACCATCGGCAACATGAGCCCCGAGTTCGGATCGACCGCCGCGATCTTCCCGATCGATGACGTGACCCTCGAGTACCTGCGTCTGACCGGCCGCAGCGAGGACCAGGTCGCCCTGGTTGAGAAGTACACCAAGGAACAGGGCCTGTGGCACGACCCGAGCGACGAGGCGGCGTACTCCGAGTACATCGAGCTGGACCTCTCCACCGTGGTTCCCTCGATCGCCGGTCCGAAGCGTCCGCAGGACCGCATTGCACTGACCAACGCCAAGAACCAGTTCCGCACTGACCTCGACAACTACGTCGACCAGAAGGAGCCCGAGTCGGGCGAAGAGTCTTTCCCGGCTTCTGACGCTCCCGCCGTGGACGATTCGCCTGAGGTGACCGAGGAACAGCGTCCGCGCCGTGTCTCTGCCGCTTCATCGGCTCATGGACGTCACTCCCACCCTGTCGAGGTGGACATGCCGGACGGCCGCGAATTCGAGTTGGATCATGGTGCGGTTGCCATTGCATCCATCACTTCGTGCACCAACACCTCCAACCCCTCCGTCATGATGGCCGCAGGCGTGCTGGCACGCAACGCCGCAGCCAAGGGTCTCAAGGCGAAGCCGTGGGTCAAGACCTCAATTGCTCCGGGCTCCAAGGTCGTCACCGACTACTACGAGAAAGCCGGCCTGATGTCGGAGCTCGAGAGCGTCGGTTTCTACATCGTCGGTTACGGTTGCACCACGTGCATCGGCAACTCGGGCCCGCTCGAGGACGAAGTGTCCAAGGCAGTCAGCGACAATGATTTGTCGGTTACGTCGGTCCTTTCCGGCAACCGCAACTTCGAGGGTCGCATCAACCCGGACGTCAAGATGAACTACTTGGCTTCCCCGCCGCTGGTCATCGCCTACTCGTTGGCCGGGTCGATGGACTTCGACTTCGAGAACGATCCGCTGGGCCAGGACGAAGACGGCAATGATGTCTACCTCAAGGACATCTGGCCGGATCCGACCGAGGTACAGCAGATCATTGACGCCTCGGTCTCAACCGATCAGTACAACACCGAATACGGCACCATCTTCGACGGTGACGATCGTTGGAAGAACCTGGACACCCCGACCGGTGACACCTTCGAGTGGGACCAGAACTCGACTTACGTGCGCAAGCCACCGTATTTCGACGGCATGACCATGGAGCCGGACCTTGTGGAGGACATCGAGAATGCTCGCGTCCTCCTCAAGCTGGGGGACTCGGTCACGACCGACCACATCTCTCCGGCCGGTTCCTTCAAATCGGACACGCCCGCAGGAAAGTACCTCATCGAGCACGGCGTCGAGCGTAAGGATTTCAACTCGTACGGTTCGCGCCGCGGTAATCACGAGGTCATGATCCGCGGAACGTTTGCGAACATCCGCATCAAAAACGAGCTTCTCGACGGCGTCGAGGGCGGCTTCACCCGCGACTTCACCAAGGGCGGCGAACAAAGCACTGTTTACGATGCGGCGCAGAACTACGCGTCCGAAGGAACTCCGCTCGTGGTTTTGGGCGGCAAGGAGTACGGCACCGGTTCCTCCCGTGACTGGGCGGCAAAAGGCACCCGTTTGTTGGGTGTCAAAGCGGTCATCGCCGAATCCTTCGAGCGCATTCACCGTTCGAACCTGATCGGTATGGGCGTTCTTCCGCTCCAATTCCCGGAGGGCGAGTCGCACTCGTCGCTTGGCCTGGACGGCACCGAGTCGTTCACCATCACCGGAGTCACCGAGATCAACGAGGGCAAGACGCCCAAGACGGTCCACGTGACGGCAACATCGGAAGACGGCAAGACGACCGAATTCGACGCCGACGTCCGAATCGACACCCCAGGCGAGCGGGAGTACTTCCGTAACGGCGGTATCCTGCAGTACGTCTTGAGGAACCTGGTGCGGAACAACTAGGTTCTTCACCGAAAAGGTGCGGGAGGCTCATGAGCCTCCCGCACCTTCGTCGTTTAATGCCGATGTTCAACCGGGGTAATCACAGCGATCCGCGGGCCCGTCGAGGGTTGCGGCTCGAAAAAGTCCAATACCTGTCGCCTCGCGGCCTGATCGCGACCTGATCGCGGAACTGCGTCAGCTGAGCTTGATGCGTCCGTCCTCGACCTTGACCGTGTACTCGGGAAGCGGTTTCGGCGCCGGGCCACCCTGCACGGAACCGTCCTGGATCGAAAACTGGGATGAGTGGCAGGGGCAGGAAATGGCCTTGTTCTGGACGTTCAGGGAACAACCCTGATGCGTACATGAGGAACTGAAGGCCTTGAATACGCCCTTGGTCGGCTGGGCCACCATGGCGGTTACTCCGTCCGCGGAAGCTTTGACGGCGTCTCCTTCGGGCACGTCATCCACCGCAGCGATGTCAACCGGATTGTTCGGGTCAATATCCGCTGCCTCCGCATCGTCACTGGACCCCGATCCGCAAGCGGTGAGCACGGCGGCGGACCCGGCAAGTATCCCAGCGCCGGTAATGGCGCGGCGTCGCGAGGTTCCCTCAGCCGCCGCCCGTCCCGCCGATTCGTCGTCCGACGAGGTGCGGCCGTCGTCCGTCGTCGTCTCGGCGAGGGATTGCTGCAAACTGGGGGACTGGTGAGACATTCTGACCTCATTCATGGATGTGGGGCGCCGTGAAACCTGAGCTCCACGGCCGAGTTCTTCAAGGAAGATCCGGGCACACCAAAGCCCGGGTCTGGGCGCGGCGTCGCGGAGCAGGGCCAACCCCTGAACACATCGAACACCTGACCCTGGCCCGGGCTCTCGGTGGCCACACGGTGTGGGTCAGCGCGTCCGCTCGAAAGCTCCGACACGGTCCAGGTACCGGGTGAGACCACCATTGAAGAATGGCCAACCGGCTCCCAGGATCATGGCCAGATCGATGTCCTGCCGATCCGGTACCACGCCCTCATCCAGCATACGAGAAATCTCGGAGGCCAGTGCGTCCTCGACATTCGTCCGAATGTCTTCGACCGCTTTTCCTTCCCCCTCGCCGGCCACGATATTTTGGGCTTCCGGGCTCAAACCGCCCTTCTGATTCGAGATGGGGGAGATCTTCGACTCGTTGAGCTTTTTGAAGTTCTCAGAGACGTGGAAACGCTCGCCCTGGTACTTGTTCAGAGACTCCAGAAGGTGGACGCCGATGGGCAATCCCACCAGGTCGATCAGGGCGAAGGAGTCCATGGGGAAGCCAAGAGGCTGGAAGGCCTCGACGATCCGTTCGGCAGGGGCGCCTTCGTCAAGCGCGCGTCCTGCTTCGGAGAGTACGACGCCGAGCACGCGGTTGACGATGAATCCTGAAGAATCCCGTGCCCCGACCGCCGTCTTCCGCAGCTTCCTGGCAAGGGAGAAGGCCGTGGCGATCGCGGCATCCGTCGTCGACGTCGTGCGAACGATCTCTACCAGGGGGAGTACGGCCACAGGATTGAAGAAGTGGAAACCGATCACGCGCTCGGGATGCTCGAGGCCCTCAATCATCTCGCCGACCAGCAACGACGACGTATTGGTAGCGAGAATGCAGTCGTCCCTCACGGATTCTTCGAGATTGGCGAAGACTTCCTGCTTGACCTTTGTCTCCTCGAAGACCGCTTCGATCACGAAATCGCAATCGGAGTATTCGGAGGTGTCTGTGGTCCCTGAGACCAGCTGGCCCAGTCGGTCGGACTGGTCCTGGGTCAGCCGTCCCTTCTGGACATTCTTGGCCAACTCGTCGGTGATCCACTTCAAACCCTTGTCGACGCGGGCCTGCTCGACATCGCTGATGAGTACGGGAACCTGCAGACGTGTCAAGAACAGAAGCGCCAGCTGGGACGCCATGAGTCCCGCCCCGACGACGCCTACCTTCTTGATCTCAGTGGGTTCAGTTTCCGGTGGAACCATGGACGGACGTTTGGCCCGGCGCTGGACCAGTTCGAGCATCGAATAGACGCTCGCAGAGAACTGGTCGCCCCGGGCGAGAGAGTCGAGCACATCGATTTGTCGCTGACGGGAGTCCGCCCGGTTCTCGACCGGTCCCTTCCGGAAAATGTCCAGGGCAACCCAGCATGCTTCGCTGGCGCCGGAGGTCTTGCGGCGGATCAGGCCGTCCGTGGCTACGGCAACCTCGTTGAAACGTTCGCGTAGCTCGCCGCCTCCGTCGCCGTCCTCTGACCACAAAGGATCGTTCTGGTCGGTCTCATGAGGGCGCTCAACGGACACCTCCTCGCGGATGGCTTTCCCGAACCAGTCGATGGCCTCCGTACGTGCGGCGGCATCGTCGGCTTTCGCCTGGGTCAATTCGTCCAGAATTCCGATTTCGCGCGCTTGTTCAGAGGTGAGCATTTTGCCGTTGTTCAACGGGTTCTGGAAGATCACGCGAGCGGCGTTTTCGGGACCGATGAGGCGAGGCAGGGTGAAAATGCCCGTCCAACCCGGGATCAGCCCGAGTCGGATTTCCGGGAGACCGATATTCTTGGTTCCTGGGTGCCCCACGCGGTAGTCGGCGGAAAGGGCCAGTTCCAAGCCGCCGCCGAGCGCGGTTCCGTTGACGCGAGCACACGTCGGGACGGGTAGTGACCGGATGGATTCCACGAAATCGTGACCCATCTGCCCGACGAGGGTCAGCGGCGCATCAGGATCTCTGGCCAAGGTATCGACGAGGGTCAGGTCGACGCCGGCCGCGAATGTCGGCTCGGTTCCTTCGATCATGATGCCGTCCACCGAACCCTCGTCGGCGAGTTTCCGGACGTCGTCGATCGCATTGAGCAATTCCTGGATCGAGCGGGGACCGAGAGTCTCGGGGCGGCGTTCGGCATCGTTATGCAATGTCAGGACGGCGATCTTGCCGCCTTGGGGGAGATCCACGATCTCCCGGGAGACGTGACTGACTACCTCGTCAGGGCAACGATCGGTCAAAACGGAGTAGTCGGGACGTGAAGCGGTCATGGTGTTCCTCTCGAGGCAGTGTTTCCCACCACGTTACCTATAGCGTGAGTCACAATCTACTCGATACTCGCGGTATCACTACGCGTGTCTTCTCGGTACCGACTATTCCTCGAAAACTTGGGCCAGGACAGGGGACACGAGCGCGATCTGCCATGCGCGGGCCCCATAGCTTTCGAGCAATTCGGGGATTTCGTCGGAAGACGCGAAGGGATGGTCCCAACAGAGACGCCGGAGATGCTCGGGCGTCAGGAGATTCTCCTGGGGAAGACCGTACGAATCCGCAAGTTCGGCGACGGCGTCCTTGGCGGGCTTGAGGATCTCGGCCGAGTCCGGACGTTTGGAGGCCCATGCCTTGACCGGCGGCGGCGAATCACTCGGAACGTTGTACGGAACCTCGTCCCGCCCTGAAGCCGCGTCCCGAATCGCCTGGACCCAGCGGACCGATTCACGTCGGATCAATTTGGCGTGGAAGCCAGGGATTCTTTGCAACTTCGGAACGGTTTGAGGCATCGTTTTGGCGGCCGTGATCAACGCGGAATCTGGAAGTAGCTTTTTGGGTGCGATGTCTTTGCTCTGGGCCAGCGAATCCCGTTCGTACCAGAGATTACGGAGAGCGGTGAGTTGACGGGCCGAACGAATCTGGCGAATCCCCTTGGTCTTTCGCCAAGGATCCGGTTTGGGCTGGGGGTCCGGCGCGGAACAAATGGCGTCGAATTCCTCGATGGCCCAGGAGAGCTTGCCCTGTTCGCGCAGAACCTCCGACACAGCCTCGCGAAGATCGACCAAGAGCTCGACATCCAGAGCGGCATAAACGAGCCACGGTTCCGGTAACGGTCTTTTGGACCAGTCTGCCGCGGAATGCTCTTTGGCCAGGGTATAGCCGAGAAGTTCTTCGGTCATGGCTCCGAGGCCGACGCGGGGCAGACCTGCCAAACGTCCCGCCAATTCGGTGTCGAAGAGTGCATCCGGATTCATGCCCACCATTCGCAGACTGGGGATGTCTTGCGTGCTCGCGTGAATGATCCATTCCGTACCGCGAAGAGCATCGTCGATGAGCGAAAGGTCATCGAATGCTTCCGGGTCGATGAGGAAAATGGGCGAGTCGCCCCGTTTGAGTTGCACCAGGAACGGGCGTTGGCCGTAGCGAATGCCGGATGCTCGTTCGGTGTCGATGGCAACCGGGCCATCGGCCTCGCTCAGGCTCTCCGCGGCCCGCCGTAGTCCTGCGGGGGAGTCGATGACTCCAGGGACTCCACCAGCTGGTTCATTCAGCTTGACGGTAGGCGGAATCACCAGTTCAGGGGTGAGCCCGAGGTCGGACGCGACCAGACCGTCGGATTCGACGGACTGGGTTTCCAACTCGCCGGCGCTGAGCCCTTCTCCGTAAAGTATTGGTTCCGTACCGTCCTGGGTATTCGCCGAACTGTCTTTCATGGCGCAATCACGGGTCGGGAATCCATTCTTCGTGTCGGGGACGGGGCCGTAAGCTCCCGCGCGGTTCATTGTGCCCGAAGGCAAGTGCACAAACAGTCTAGTTCACGGGCCGGAGAGGCTCGCCTCGACCGGCTCTGGGGGCGCAGTCGATACGTGGGTCATCTCAGATCCCGCTGCCCGGGAATCTGGCGACGTCCTCCGGCAACGGAGGCAAGCCCGCGTAGGTGCAGACCATATCGGCCCATGCCTCGAGGTGCCGTTGCATGTCTGGCCCCCTCGGAGTCCACGATGCTCGGAGCTCGATTTCGATACGTTCGCTGTCTTCTTCGAGAATTCCGAAGCCCTGGGAGAATGCACGGGTGGCTGTTCCTCCGGCCCTGTTGTGTCGGGCTTCTTTGCGGTCGAGGGCTTCGAGAAGCCAATCCCACGCGACAGAGGACAACATCTGTTCGGCCGCGACATCGGGCTCGACGGTCGCCCGGATATAACTGACGACCCGGAAGTCGCCTTCCCAGGCCTCTGGGTACCGAGGGTCGTACAGAAGCATGAACCTCCCCAGCGCAAGTTGCTGATCGTGGTTCGACGGATCTGTGACACCCGCCCCGAGGCCCACACCATAGGGTGCGAGATGGGTCGGGGCGTCGATGCTCGAAAGTGACAATTCGGGTTGGAAGCGAGCACGCCGAAGCGAGCTCAGGGCTTCCCTGAACTGGATCGGCGCGCTTTTTTCGTCCTGACTAGCCGTCACGTAAGTCAGGCTACGGTGGTCCGTCAAAACCTTGGATAAGGCGCGCCGGTCGAGCCCGGTGTTCCGGGCACGTTACGCGTCCCCTAGGAAGCGGGCGTGAATTTCAACGACACGGAGTTCATGCAGTAGCGGAGATCGGTCGGCGTTCCCAATCCCTCACCCTCGAAAACGTGTCCGAGATGCGAATGGCAGTTCGCGCACTGCACCTCAATGCGCTCCATCCCCAGAGCCGTGTCTTTGATGTAACGGACACGATCCTCTGCCAAGGGAGCGAAGAATGAAGGCCAACCGCACTGGGCGTCGAACTTCGTGTCGGCCGTGAACAATTCGGCACCGCAGGCACGGCACGAGTACGTTCCCGAAGAGAACTCGTCCCAGTATTCGCCGCTGAAAGGCCGTTCGGTACCGGCTTCGCGAAGCACCGAGTACTCTTCGGGCGAGAGGATTTCCTGCCACTCGACTTCGGTACGGTTCACGGAGGTTCCATCTGCCGAGGCGCTCGAGTTGGCGCCATCGGTGTTGAGAGCTGATCGTTTGAATGGGTTATTAATCATCGACATGTCCTGTGCCCCAGTACAGATGCAAAACCGGCACCCCCAGGGTCTTTTCCGCTTCGTTGGACCAATGGATATTCAGTGTGTCTTCGACGGGATGAGGCTCGGTGATGATGAGTACCTGGTCGATACCATCAGCAACTTCCTCCCGCATGGCTTGGAGAGGATCGCCTGCGACGACCCTGCCCCGGGCAGGAAAACCTGAATCACTCAGGGTCTGCAAGGACCCTTCGAGAATCTTTTCGGCATCCGCTTCCAGCGTTGCGGGACCTTTCTCGGCGTGGGAGACCACGTGAAATGCTTGTTCAAAGTCCAACAACGCGAGCTGGTCCAAAAATTCCAGCCATAACCTTTTGTTGAGAGCCGTCGGGACGATGACACGGACGTCGTCTTGAGGCGTCGAACCTTCCTTGGGCGCCACAATATTGATGTTGTCGATCTCTGTCTGCCCGAGTATTGCCTCGGTAACCACCAGCAAGTTGCTCATATTCCCGATACTACTAGGGAAAACAAAGGCCATTGGGAGTTGTTTGACGGGCCAAGGGGCACGAAGATGAAGAAGGCACGCTGACGAAAGGCCGGTAGATTCACGTGAGAATGAGCGACTTTCGGGCGCGACTGGTGCCTACATCATCGCGGGGGCGGCCTGGTTCTTCCCAAGCACCGGTCGAGGTCCGTCGCCCGTGGGCGTCCGGGTTGCGTACGGGCCTGGTCGCGGGTGCCGGTGCCGCCGGATTGGCCGTTGGCTTGGTGGCAACCGTAGCGGGCTTCTATGCCCGAACCATCGTGACGCCGCCGAAGCCTGGCAACGAATCGTTGCGGATCCTCGGCGTGGGTTATGAGACGGCCGAGCCCGCGGCAGGGATGCCGCCTTCGACGGTCACTCTGCCGGCCAACGACGAAACTCTTGTGCCCGGACGCTACATGCTGTTCTTCGACGGGGGCCGCGGTCATGCTCTCATCGGCGACGTCGTCACCTATTCGCCTCGGCTGGAGACCGTGACCAGAAGCGTGGAGGAAGTCCGCGTAGGCGACCTGTCCGTGGCCAAACGCGGGCGCTGGTCCGGCGCGATCTACGAAACCCCTGCGAGCGCAGGCTTCGACTACACAGAGATCGCTCTTCAGCTGCCGGTCGGCGAAGCACCGGCCTGGGTGGTTTCGGTGCCGGCCGACTCGACCTGCCGCACATGGGGGATCATGATTCACGGTCGGGGCGCGGGGCGTCAGGAAACGCTGCGTTCGCTCGAATCGACCCAGCACTTGCGCATGCCGACGGTCCATATCTCGTACCGGAACGACAGGGATGCTCCGCCTTCGGAAGACGGACGGTACGGTTTGGGATTCACCGAGTGGGAGGATGTCGAGGTCGCGATACGTTACGCGTTGGACAACGGAGCGCGCGACGTCGTGCTGTTCGGCTGGTCCATGGGCGGCGCGATCGCGCTCCAAGCGGCCGACAAGTCGCAGTACCAGCACGTGATCCGGGCCCTGGTGCTCGACGGGCCGGTGGTCGATTGGTTTGAGCTGATTCGCTATCACTCGCGGATGCAGCGTCTGCCGTTGCGGGCAGGCCAGCTCGTGGCCGACCTCTTGGCGGAACCGCGAGCCGCGATGATGACTGGCCTGGATACTCCGATTCTGCTGTCCGACCTCGACTGGCTCTCCAGAAGCGGTGAGCTCCTGACTCCAACCTTGATCATTCACTCCGTGGACGA
The DNA here is from genome assembly GCF_013394385.1 of Kocuria sp. TGY1127_2. Taxonomy (NCBI): domain Bacteria; kingdom Bacillati; phylum Actinomycetota; class Actinomycetes; order Micrococcales; family Micrococcaceae; genus Kocuria; species Kocuria sp. TGY1127_2. The sequence goes on along the minus strand of NZ_AP022834.1, from coordinate 1,802,843 downwards.
CGAATTCGTTCCGGCGAACACGTCGGTGGAACTCGCCTCGAGGAACCGGCTCGTGAGCGTGGTCCCTTTCCACAAGGCCCGGCACACCAAGGAGTGGAACGTGGATCCGGCCCGATGGAAAAACGCCGTCACCGAGTGGCTTCCGGACTATCTGTACTACGAGAAGCAACCGACGGAGCCCGCCGAGGGGGAGTCTCCTGTGGAGCTGTCGAAGCGCCAAGCCGACTACTGAGCTTCGCCGAGATAGGCTAGCTGGCTCCGATGTCCGCGTAACGTCCGTCGGTGGCGCCCAGCAGATCGGCAGGGGACAACTCAACGTCGAGACCGCGCTTGCCGCCCGAGACGAGGACGGTGGGGCAGAGGGCGGCACTCTTGTCCAGAAGCACAGTCACTGGGGTTTTGTGGCCCAGGGGAGAAATGCCGCCGACGACGTATCCACTGCGTTTTTCCGCGACGGCCGGATCCGCGAGGGACGCCGACTTCCATCCCATGGCAGCCGCTGCATGCTTGAGGTTTAGCCTTCCGGACACCGGAACCACGGCCACCGCGAATTCTTTGTCATGCGTGATCATCAGGGTTTTGAAGACCTGGCCGGCTTCGCGTCCGAGTTTTTCGGCGGCCTCGGCCCCGAAGGACTCCGCGGCGTCGTCGTGGTCATAGGGATGCAACTCGAAAGCGACGCCGGCCTCCTGAAGCGCTGCTATCGCGGCCGTTGGGGCGGAGCCTGTCGACGGGGAATTCCTTTTCCTGGACAAAGCAAGACCTTTCTCGAGGGACGTGAGTCTCTGCGTTCATGGTAGGCAACCAGTAATCGGTACGGCGGCAGTCTCGGCGTTCTTTCACTCTCCCGATATTGAGAAACGTGTCACGATCGTTCCGCTTCGCGTGCACGGATTCGGTCGTCGGATACTCAATACCTTGGTGGAGGCTGAAGGCGAGGTTTTCGGCGGCTACACTCGCATTTGGGCCATAACGCTTCCGTCATGGCTTCGCTGGGACGTTGTCTCTGCAGAGACGGCGCCGAGCAACCGCACTCGAGAAATTGTTTAAGGAGCAAGGTGCCCGAAGCCTCTATCCGTCTGGTCGATCGTCGTCCGAGCGTGTCAGCAGAGGAACTCCTGAAGGGGTTCAAACCGTCCGAGCGTTTCGGCGAAGTCTCCTTCGACACGTACATTCCCGACCCGAACCAGCCCTCACAGGCTCACGCCGTCGAAGCTCTGCAAGAATTCGGGCGATCGGTCGGCGGAGCAAAACAGGGCGGGGGACTCTTCTCGAGGCTCTTTGGCAAAAACACACCGAAAAACGACAAAGCGGGCATCTATCTTGACGGTGGCTTCGGCGTCGGCAAGACCCACCTCTTGGCTTCGCTCTTCCACCAGGTTCCCGGTCCGAAGGCCTTCGGCACCTTCGTCGAATACACCAACCTGGTGGGAGCCCTGACGTTCCGCAAAACCGTCGAGGCGCTCTCCGATTACAACCTGGTGTGCATCGATGAGTTCGAACTTGACGACCCGGGGGACACGGTTCTGATGTCGCGGCTGATGCGCGAATTATCGGATGCGGGCGTCAAGCTCGCTGCGACGTCGAATACCTTGCCCGGTTCTCTCGGCGAGGGCCGATTCGCCGCAGCTGACTTCAAGCGCGAGATCCAGGTCTTGTCCGACCAATTCGACGTCATCCGCATCGACGGCGAAGACTATCGTCACCGTGGATTGCCGGAAGCCCCACGCCCGGTGGACAACGATGGATTCGACGACGCCGTGGCCGCCCGCTTCGACCGAGGCCACAAGGTAGCCGTCGACGATTTCGACCGGCTCATCGAACACCTCTCTCAGGTTCACCCGAGCCGCTATCGGCAGCTGATCGAAGGGCTCGAGGGTATTGCATGGCGTAACGTCAAACCCATTACCGCTCAGGCTGTGGCCTTGCGTTTCGTCGTCCTCGCCGACCGCTTGTACGACAAGGATTTGCCGATCGTCTCCTCGGGGGTTCCCTTCGACCAGGTCTTCACCGAAGAAATGATGTCCGGTGGATACCAGAAGAAATACTTCCGTGCCGTCTCACGTCTGACGGCATTGGCCCGTGAGGGAGTGCTCGAAGAACCCGTCGAAAAGTAGAGGCTCTCGAGACCGGAGAAGGTGAGTGCCTCATGCTGTGGTTGATCCTCCCGGCCGTCTTGCTGGGGACTGTTTTGCAACGGATTTCGGGGACCGGCGTCGGCCTCGTGGTCGCCCCGGCCTTCGCGATTGCGCTGGGCGGCTCCAATGGCGTCTTCCTGACCAATGTCACGACCACCGTCTCCGGATTTCTCCTGACCTGCGCGTTGTGGCGCATGGTCAATTGGAGACAGTGGTCGATTCTGTGCGCGAGCGCCCTGATCGGCACGGTCCCGGGCGCCGTGATCGTTCGGTTGACTCCGGGCTCGATCCTGCAACTGGTCGTCGGTCTCGTCGTGCTACTTGGGATGGTCGTAATTCTTGCTGGCAACCAGGGAAGCGAACGGTCCGGCAAAGGTCTCACGGTCGCTTCCGGTGCGGCCGGCGGTCTGCTCAATGTCACGGCGGGGGTTGCGGCACCGGCGATGGTCGTCTATTCCCGGATCACCCGGTGGAAGCAAGCCGAATACGCCGCGACCATGCAGCCCGTCTTCATGACACTGGGGGTGACGTCTCTGGCGGCCAAATTCTTGGCAGGGGCCGTCCACCACGCGTCCATGCCGACGCCGTGGCTCTTCGTCGGCGTTGCCGCCATGGTCCTGTTGGGGCTAGGAATCGGCACACCCCTGGTCAAACGGGTACCGGCGTCGACCGCGAGGACGCTCGCGCTGATCCTGGCCGGTTCAGGGGCGGTTTTGGCGATTCTTAAAGGTGCGTTGGGGCTCATCGGCTAACCCTGTGGGTCAGTCCGGCCTCTCCGGGCAGTCATGCGTGATCAGATCGCATCTGATGAGCCAGCCCGTTGTCGGACGCACAAAGGCCCCGGTTCCGTAGAACCGGGGCCTTATCTGTGCGCGATACTGGGATCGAACCAGTGACCTCTTCCGTGTCAGGGAAGCGCGCTACCGCTGCGCCAATCGCGCTGGATACATATTTTATTATGTACTGCGAGGTGAGGACGGGATTCGAACCCGCGTTCACGGCTTTGCAGGCCGCTGCCTAACCACTCGACCACCTCACCATGTCCTGATCGAAGGACTCAGGGCCTATGCCCCACGATGTGAAGCAATCTGCGAGCGGTTGACGGGATTCGAACCCGCGACATCCACCTTGGCAAGGTGGTGCTCTACCAGCTGAGCTACAACCGCATGTTCAACGATCTCAAATTTCACAACCTGAGCTTCGGCGGGCTTTCCTTCAGCCCGTCGCGCTGACAGATGAATACTCTACACATCCTTGAGGGGGATGCAAAATCCGGAGGGGTCCCGCCCGAATCCCCCGCGAACCCGCGGTATTCCGGGCTATTTGCCCCGCCCGGGGGCGCAAATCCGCACCGAGGAAATTTGTGTTGTGTGTCACCGGCAGGCTCGGGCTCTCAAATTGACTCGATTGGCCGGTGTCCCTAAACTGAATCGAGTGCTGAGCGCGATTGGCGCAGTGGTAGCGCGCTTCGTTCACACCGAAGAGGTCACTGGTTCGAACCCAGTATCGCGCACGTAGAGCGCTGGAGACAGCTCGCATCAGGCCCCCGCCGGAAGCATCCGGGCGGGGGCCTTTTGCATGACATGGGCCTGCATGGGTTGTCTTAATGCACGGTGAGGGAGCTTCATGGCGGCAGACTGACATGAGGCGGCCTGATGACATCCTGCACCGGTGCTAGGGGCCATACCCAGTGGAGTCGCCGCCTGATGAATTCAGAGGCCATCACAACGTGAGCGAGAAGGACGGTTTATTTCATGACCCAGCCGAGGCTTGCGACCCAGACCGAATATGGGCGCATGTACGCGCGCTCGGTCGAGGGTGACCCTGAAGTACCGTCGATCACCACGGTGATCGGGCAGTACGCGCAGGACCTCGGAGGGTGGCACGGTTACATGGCCGCCAAAGCTGCCCTCGAGGACGACCGTGCCATGCGTGCCTCCCGTTCCGTAGGCCTCAAGCATGCGGTGATTCGCGATGCCGCGGCCGCGGCCGAAAGATACCGTGATCAGGCCGCCGCCCGCGGAGACCGCATCCACAACTATTGCGAGAACGTCGCCCTGCGGGTCATGGGTCAGGACCACGAAACGGACGAGGCGAGGGAACACCTGCGCCAGTACGGAGAGACCGCGTGGGCCGACCGCTTCGACGAATGGTGGGACCTGTATCGGCCGGAACCCCTGGCCGCCGAGGTTACCGTCTGGAACCAAACCGTGGGCTACGCAGGCACCCTCGACCTGGTCGCGAGGATCGGTGGGCGCGTGTGCATCATCGATTACAAGACCAAAGGAACGGACCGCAAGAATCGGGTCAAGCCTCTGGACACCAAAGTCATCATGCAGCTGGTCGCCGGGGTCAAGGCCGAAGAAGCGCTGGTGGACGCGGATGCGGGGACGTGGGGCCCGTGGGAGTTCGGGAACGCGCCCGTACTTCTGGGCGTCGCCTTGGGGGAGACCGAGGTCAAGCCTCAGCAAGCCAATCCGGACCTGCTCAAGCACAACTGGTTCAAGTTCTACGCCCTCCGTAAAGTGTGGGAATACCATCGGTCGGTGGATCTGGCTCTCACAGAAAGTGCTCTCCAGCCCTTGATGCCGGTGGTCCCGCCGCCGCCTCGGGTGCGCATTCCAGAACAAGACGCCAGCTAGAGAAGAAACCAAAGGAATCCGATGACCGTTCTCTCCGTCCGCACGATCGGCGACCCCGTGCTCCGGACCGTCTGCGAGCCCGTGACCGAATTCGACGCGGAACTCTCACGACTGATCGACGACATGATCGAGACGATGTTCGACGTCGACGGGGTCGGACTCGCCGGCCCGCAGGTAGGCGTGGCTCTTCGCTTGTTCACGTACGGCGTCGAAGGGCCGCAGGGCGAGGTGGGCCATGTGATCAATCCCGTCATCGAGATCCGGGAAGAGCCTCAGGAAGGCGGCGAGGGCTGCCTTTCCGTCCCGGGATTGAGCGGGGACGCACCACGGCGCCAGTGGGCCCGAGTTACGGGTGTGGACCGGAATAACGCTCCGATCGTCGTCGAAGGCGAGGGCTTGCTGGCTCGGTGTCTGCAGCACGAGACGGACCATTTGGACGGGAAACTGTACATCGACCGCCTCGTCGGCGAGGACAAGAAACGAGTCATGAGGGTGATTCGTTCTGCAGACTATGGTGAGGTGTCAGCGGGAGTGCAGCGGCGCCGCGCGAGCAACGTGTCCAGCGGATTCGGAATCGGTTCCTCTTTTGGACCCGGTCCTTCCTTCGGCGCCGCGGGAGGTGCCGGATGATGCGCGTGCTTTATGCCGGAACCCCGGACACGGCGGTCGAACCGCTCAACGCATTGATCGACGCAGGCCTGAACGTGGTCGGCGTATTGACCAGACAAGATGCGCCTGTCGGACGGAAGCGACTCATGACCGCCTCTCCCGTCGCCGAGCGGGCCGAGGAGCTCGGGATCCCCATTATCAAAGGGAATCGGTACGACGATGCCGTTCACGCTGCCGTTGCGGACCTGGCACCGGACGTGGCAGCCGTGGTGGCCTACGGAGCGATTCTGCCGCGTCGGGCCTTGGAGCTCGTCCCTCATGGATGGATCAACCTTCATTTCTCGACCTTGCCTGGTTGGCGTGGCGCCGCGCCTGTGCAACGAGCGCTCATGGCCGGTGAAAAGGAGCTGGGAGCCTCGACCTTCCTCATCGAAGAAGGCCTCGACACCGGTCCCGTGTACGGAACACTGGTTGAACCGGTGGGCGAGGACGACACGGCAGGGACCATGTTGGCGGCATTGGCAACCAGCGGTGGAAGACTTCTAGCCGAAACCCTCCGAAGCATCGGTTCCGGGACCGCCGTCGCGACCTCGCAGATCGGTGAACCAAGCTTCGCTCCCAAATTGAATATCTCGGATGCCCGCATCGACTGGACTGGAAATGCCTCCGACGTCGAGGCCCATGTCCGGGGGACCACGCCGGAGCCTGGCGCTTGGACGGAATTGAAGGGGCAACGCCTGAAAATGGAAGGCCTGCACGCATTCGACCCTGGAGACATGGCCAGTAGCCGTGTTCCGGGAGCGGCGCGGCTGGAAGAAAAGAACGTTGTGGTCACGTGCGGGCAAGACGAAGTGGTCGTCGATCGCATTCAACCCGCCGGGAAAAAGATGATGAACGCGGCCGATTGGGCGCGGGGCGCAGGAAAAATCGACCAGGAGACCGTGATCTTTGAATGAGTGAAAGCAACAATCGCCGCGGTAACCGAAGCGGGCGCCCTGACACGCGGAATGCACGACGCGATGCCCAGGGAAGGGAAAGAAACCGAAAAGCCCAGGGAAAGCGCGAGTTCTCAGCATCGGCACCGAGCGGACGACGCAGGGTTGCGGACCCGGATCGGCTGGTCGCGTTCGAAGTCCTGCAAGCGGTCGAAAGCCAGGACTCCTACGCCAACCTCGTGATGCCCCAAGCGATTCGCAAGCACCGCTTGGACCGGAGAGACGCGGCCTTCGCGACCGAACTGGCATACGGAACGCTCAGGGAACGCGGAACCTATGACGCGATCTTGTCGCGCTGCCTCGACAGATCCCTCGACAAGACGGACCCGAAAATCGTCACGGCCCTCCGTCTCGGGGCCCATCAACTTCTCGGAATGCGCGTACCGAATCACGCGGCCCTCAATCAGACCGTCGGGCTTGCTCGCGGAGTGATCGGCGCCGGTCCCGCAACGCTGGTGAATGCCGTGCTTCGGCGAGTCAGCGAGAAGTCTCGGGAGGAATGGATCGCAGAGCTAACGGCTGATGTCACGGACGACATCAAGCGCATGTCGATCGAAGAGTCGCATCCCGTGTGGATTGTCCGCGCTTTCAGACAATCCCTTGCGGCCCACGGCCGCGTCCCGACCGAAATCCAAGATCTTCTGGCGGCCGACAACGCGAGCCCTTCGGTTCATTTGGTCGCGCTGCCGGGATTCGGTGACCTGCGAGAGGCCCTAGAGAACGACGCGAAACCCAGTGTGCTCGTCGAGGGTTCCGCGACCTACAGTCATGGCGATCTGGGTCGCTTGGAATCGGTGCGGTCCGGCACGGTCCGGGCGCAAGACGCCGGTTCCCAGCTCGTGGCCCGTGCCCTGGCCGCGGTCGACTTGGAAGGAACGGACTCGGCGTGGCTCGATCTGTGCGCCGGTCCCGGAGGCAAAGCGGCGCTCTTGAGTGCGCTCGCTTCGGCACGGGGCGCGGCGTTGGTAGCCAACGAGTCGTCGGAGCATCGAGCCGAATTGGTCAGAAGCGCTCTGAAGCCCCTCCCGGAGAACGTATATTCGGTTCTGACCGGTGACGGACGGGAGATCCATCAGAATCTTCTGACGGCCGTCCTCCCCGAGGAGGTAAGCCTCGCGGTCGAAGCGTTCGGCGAGGGCGGAGAAATCTTCGACCGCGTCATGGTCGATGCTCCGTGCTCGGGCCTGGGCGCCTTGAGGCGGCGGCCCGAAGCCCGGTGGCGCAAGAAACCGGGCGACATTGCGGATCTCATGTCCTTGCAGCTCGAACTGGCGAAGTCGGCCATATCTGTCACTCGTCCGGGCGGCGTTGTAGCTTACGTCACCTGTTCTCCGCATCCGGCCGAAACCCAGAATGTTCTGCTCGATATCCTCGATGCCGGCGACGTCGAGCTCCTCGATACCGCCGCCGCCGTCCGGGCAGTCGCCAAACCGGGGGTCCTCGACGGCGATTCAGCGCCCGGCACTAGGGTGCCAGGCATCGAACCCGCGGAAGGGCAGGACGATGCGACCACGGTTCAGCTCTGGCCGCATGTCCATGGCACGGACGCAATGTTCCTGGCGCTCTTGCGCAAAAAGTAGGAACTTCACAGCCAGAGGACCGGACCCGTTCTCGGGGCCGTGCTCGCACTCGGACGAACCACATCAGAGGAAATTACGCTCACGTGAGAACCGCATACCGCATCAAACCCCGATTCGGGGCAAGGGCCTGGTGGGCCATAGTCGGCGTCGCCGTCATCCTGCTGGGGGCCCCCGCCGTGATCAACGCCGCAGTCCCGGATGCAGCCCCCGTGATGTCTCGGGTCGAGCTCGGCTCGGAGGACTACGGCTGGACCATAGGAATGCGTGACCGAGACGGCTCCGAATTGGTGTGCGAACAGCACTTCGACGACCCCATGACCGAACGATGGACCTGCGGGCAGACCGAGATCCGCACGACGGTGGTTGAGAACGCCGAAGACCAGGATCTGGCATTGCGCAGAATCATCCGGGGAGTCGGAGTCGGCTGGCGGGTCCTCGACGAGAATGTTCCCCTGAGGCATCGAGCCGAGGCCCGCCAGATCGAGGACACCGCCGCCGATGCGACGGCGATCTCGCTGGAAGGATCCGGCGAACATCGGGATCAGACCATCATGGTCGTTGTCTCCGGACCGGATCGCATGAAGTATTCGGATCTCGTGTGGCACAACGTGACCTCGGGAGGTCGGTCATGAGCAAGATATATCCTGTTTCACTGTGGATACTGATCGGCCTCGGAAGCCTGGTCTCGGCCGCCTTCGTGCTGATCTCCGCCCTCACATCACCCAGCGGGACGGCGGTCGGGCTTGCCTCGGCCGTGGTCCTCTCCGCAGTCTTGCTCCTTCTGTTCCGCCTCCTGCCGACCTGGCCTCGCGCAGGTTTAGGCTGGTCGGCCGCTAGTTTCCTCTGGGGCGGCAGTGTCGCGGTCAGTCTGGCCCTTGCCTCAGGGCCAGGGCTGAGCGGCTTGGTCCAGAAAATCGGATGGTATCCGTTGGACGCGTCCCTATCGGGCGCGTATCCCGAAGAATTGGGCAAGGCACTGGGTGTCCTTCTGATTCTGTTCAGCTTTCGGAAACTCAATCGGCCCTGGCACGGGCTCATGACGGGCGCGATGATCGGCCTGGGCTTCGAGGCCGTGGAAAATATTCAATACGGTGCTATCGGGGCGATTCTGAACCCCAACGGCGATGCCATCGGTTCCTTGGAGATGTGGGGCAACCGGACTCTCTTCGGAATCGGCCTTCACGTGGTTTTCACGAGCCTTTCCGGCTGGGGGATCGGACGCGCGCTCTTCGTGCGAGACCGCACGACAGCCAAACGCTGGCTCACCGGAGCCGTCTGGGTTCTCCTGGCGTTTTTGTTGCACTTCGGGTGGAACATACAGTGGGGCGACAACCAGGTTCAGCTCATCGCGCTGATCGTCACGGCCGTCGTCGTGTACGGCGTATTCGTCTGGGTCCTGGTCGTCGCTTGTCTCCAGGCACGGAGAGACCGCCTGGATCCATCCACCGTGTCGGTGATCCTTCAGAAGGGGAGCCGAATCCCTCCGATCGTCGCGGTACTGCCGTCCGAAAACGAGGTGCGTCCCTTCATCGAGCAAGCGATCGGGAGATATCCGCACACGACGTTCACCTCGGAGACCCTGAGATTGGGATCGAACCTCTTGGGCGACGGCGACGACCCGCAGGCTCCCGGAGTCCACGAGGCCAATCGCATCGCTGAAGAAGACGCCTTGCGAGTTCCTGCGGGGCCGATCGGGGAGGTTTGGCTTGTGACCAGTCGACAGTACCCTGGCCACCACGTGCTCGGCGCATTCGTCAACGAGGGGATCGCCCGTGGGGTGGCCGAAAGAATCCGGCAGTCCTCAGAGGATACGTCGGTCGAATGTGCCCCGCATGCCGTGACCCGCACCTGATGAGAGCTGCCCGGTAGGCTGGAGAACAACCCGCCCCAAGGCGGATCCGGTAACCGTACGCAGCGTTGTGCAATCAGGAGGCCCACGTGAGTCATCTCCACATCAACCCGTCGATTCTTTCCGCGGACTTCTCTCGACTGGGCGAAGAGCTGCAAGCGATCGAAACCGCGGATGCGGCTCACATCGATGTCATGGACAATCATTTCGTGCCGAATCTGACCTGGGGACCGGCCGTCGTCGAACGGTTGCACGAGGTCTCACCGGTTCCTTTCGACGTTCATCTGATGATCGAAGACGCTGACCGCTGGGCGCCTCGATACGCCGAAATCGGGTGCGAATCCGTAACCTTCCACGCGGAGGCGGCCATAGCTCCCATCAAGTTGGCCAGGGAACTGCGTTCCCAGGGCTCCCGGGCCGGGATGGCCCTTCGTCCGGCCACGCCCGTTGAGCCATATCTTGAAATGCTCGACGAGCTGGACTTGTTGCTGGTCATGACAGTCGAGCCAGGATTCGGAGGGCAGAAATTCCTTGATCTTACTCTGCCGAAACTGCGTCGCGCCTCGGAGGCAATCCGCGGATCCGGTGGCACGGTGGCCCTCCAGGTCGACGGGGGAATTTCGGAAGAAACCATCGGCCGAGCCGTGGAGGCCGGTGCAGACGTCTTCGTAGCCGGATCGTCCGTTTACGGTGCGGAGGACCCGGCTGCTGCGATCGCCGGATTGCGTTCCGTTGCGTCCCGTGCCGTCGGGGATTCGACGCGGAACGCATTTATGCCATAATCAATGTCACGCAATCGTGCTCCGGGGGTCGGTGAAATTCCGAACCGGCGGTGAAAGTCCGCGACCCGCAGTCGGCTCGAATGAGTCTTGGAATCTGCGGCCGAATCGGTGAAATTCCGGTACCGACAGTACAGTCTGGATAAAGGCGCACGAGCAGAACGCGGCACACGTCGAGGAATATTCGTTCTCCTCAGAGATCGATTTTCTTGCCGGACGTGGAGTCGTTCGTTGTGTTCTCCCCGGAGCCTCCGCAGCTCGGAAGGAGAACAGTGAATATTCTGCGGTGGCTCTTCGACGCTCAGCTGACTATCGGCGGAGGTTTTATTCTCTGGCGCGAGGTCCTGGGCAACCTTTTCGGCCTCGCGTCCGCCCTCGGCGGAATGCGTCGCAAGGTCTGGGCCTGGCCCATCGGCATCGCCGGCAACCTCTTGCTCTTCACGGTATTCCTGGGTGCCGTCTTCGGCTCACCGCACCCCGTGAACCTCCTCGGCCAAGCCGGTCGTCAAATTATGTTCATCATCGTCTCCGTATACGGCTGGTACCAGTGGAAAGCTGCGAAATCCCAAGGGCACGCAGCCGTTTCGCCTCGGTGGGCTTCGTGGAAAGAGCGATTGGTCCTGGTCGTCGCGCTATTCGGGGGCACCGCACTGCTGACCCCGGTCTTCAGAGCACTCGGCTCCTACGAACCCGTGTGGTCCGACGCATGGATTTTCATGGGCTCTCTCCTCGCGACATGGGGGATGGCCCGTGGCTGGGTCGAATTCTGGCTCATCTGGGTTGCGGTCGACATCGTTGGCGTACCGTTGCTTTTCTCGGTCGGCTATTACGCTTCAGGTCTGATGTATCTCTTCTACGGTTGCTTTACCCTGACTGGTTTCTTTATCTGGTGGCGCACGAGGAATCGTGAGCACAGGGTCCAGGTCGAAACCCGCTTCCCGGACCCCACCGTGGACGTCGACAAGGATTCCAAGTGATGGCCCCGGAATTCGATGCATCGGATCAGCGGGCCATGACGACCGCCCTCGACGTCGCGCTGTGCGGTCCACGGGGTGCGAACCCCCTGGTCGGGGCCGTTCTGGTTGACGAATCCGGCCGGATCCTTCACACCGGTCGGCATCTGGGCAGGGGGTCGGCGCACGCGGAAGCCGACCTGATCGCCTCGGCGCGAGCGGAAGGGACCGACATGCGGGGAACCACCCTCTACGTCACTCTGGAACCCTGCAACCACGTGGGTCGCACTGGTCCGTGCTCACACGCAATCCTCGACTCCGGGATTCGCAAGGTGGTCTACGCCGAATCGGACACCACGAGCAATGCTTCCGGGGGCGGGCGATTCCTCGCGCGTCACGGAGTTGACGTCCGATCCGGTCTGCTCTCGGATCAAGCCCATCGCCTCAACGTCCGATGGTGGGAGGCCCAAAGGGCTGGACGCCCCTTCGTGACGGCCAAAGTGGCCGCGTCTCTGGACGGATTCGTGGCGGCCCAGGACGGCACGAGCCAATGGATCACGGGTCCTGAATCCCGCAACCACGGGCATCGGATACGCAACCGTGTTGACACGGTTCTCGTCGGCACCGGTACGGTCCTTGCCGACGATCCTCGACTGACAACGCGAACTCGCGACGGTGTGCTTGAGGAGAATCAACCGCGCCGGGCCGTTATGGGACTGAGACACGTGCCGGAGTACGCGGCAATACACCTCGACGCAGGGTTCACCAAGCTCGACACCAGGTCCCCGCGAGAAGCCTTGGAACGTCTTGCCCGAGACGGCGCGCGGCATGTGCTTGTCGAAGGCGGTCCAGGAATCGTCTCTGCGTTCCTCGCCGACGGCGTGGTCGACGAAATGTACTGGTACACGGCCCCAATGCTCTTCGGTACGGGACGATCCGCCGTGGGCGGCTTGGAAACCGCGACTCTCAGTGATGCCCATTCTCTGGCGGTGGACGCCGCCGGTTCCGAGGCCGACGGAACCACCTCCGGAATTCGGCTTCTCGGACAAGACACCCTCACCCACCTCGCCGCCGCGCCTGCGGCCAACAGAAAGAAGTAGACATGTTCACCGGAATCATCGAGACCTTGGGAACGGTTGAGAAGATCGAAACGCACAAGGATTCCGCGGTCCTTCGCGTACGTGCCGGCCGCCTCGCCTCAGATCTGTCAGAAGGGGGATCGCTGGCCGTCAACGGTGTATGCCTTACAGCTACCCGGACCGAGGCGGGAAAGGATCTCTTCGTCGCCGACGTCATCGGAGAAACACTGGTCCGTACGAATCTGGGTGCGTTACGAGAAGGATCACGCGTCAATCTGGAAAGGTGCCTTCCCGCCGATGGACGCTTCGACGGCCATATCGTCCAGGGCCACGTGGACGGGACGGGGACCATAGAGTCCATCGAGGAGCATCCCGACTGGTCGTTGATCCGCGTGACCGTGCCTCCGGCCCTGGCCCCGCAGATCGCCGAGAAAGGGTCCATCGCACTGGACGGCATCTCGCTCACGGTCACCGCCGTGAGCCGACCCGATGAGCAGCAACAGTGGTTCGAAATCGGTGTCATCCCCACGACGCTGCGCGCTACAACTTTGGGTACGAGCCAACCGGGAGACACCGTCAACCTTGAGACCGACGCCGTGGCGAAATACCTGCTGCGCGCCCACGAATTCGGGACCGCGCCGGCGGAGATCGGAACCGCATCTTCCCCCTCGTTGCTCGGCCGAACCCAGGAGACATTCGATTCGATTGATGAAGCCATCCGCGTGATTTCCAGGGGAGGTCTTGTGGTCGTCGTCGACGACGAGGACCGGGAAAACGAGGGGGACCTCATCGGCGCGGCCGCTTTGGCCGACCCAGCTCGCCTCGGATTCATGGTGCGGTATTCGTCGGGTGTTGTGTGCGCTCCGATGACGGCCCAGCGTGCCGACGCACTCGAGTTGCCGCCTATGGTGGCTCACAACGAGGATCCAAAAGCCACCGCCTACACCGTCACCTGTGATGCGGCCTACGGTGTCGAAACCGGGATCAGTGCTCAGGACCGAGCCAAAACCCTCAACGTTCTGGCCGGATCGAGCTCGTCACCCGATGACCTGACCCGGCCCGGACATATTCTGCCGCTTCGGGCGGTCGACGGTGGCGTGCGTACCAGAGCGGGCCACACCGAAGCCGCTGTGGAACTGACCCGGCTCGCCGGACTACCGGAGGTCGGGTACATTGCCGAGCTCGTTCACGATGACGGCACGATGATGCGCTTCGACGATCTGCGGGCCTTCGCCGATCGCCATGGTCTGCCGATGATCTCGATCGAGGCATTGGCCGCCAGGCTGAACCAGATGGATGCCGAAAGCGTGGAGGCATGATGGGCCAGCCTCCACATGACGATGACGACCCCGTCGACTCATCCCGTCCTGTCCTCGTACCCACACCTCACGGGAACTTCGAGATGCGGGCCTGGTCCTTTCCGGATCAGCACGAGCTGCTCAGCGCGACCGCCGTGGACGACCAGGGGCGCGCAATCGACGGAGAAAATCCGGCACCTCTTGTCAGGCTCCACTCCGAATGCCTGACCGGCGACGTCTTCGGATCTTTCCGATGCGACTGCGGTCCCCAACTCCACCAAGGCCTCGAACAGATCTCAGCCCAAGGCGGAACGCTCATTTACGTCAAAGGTCATGAAGGCCGGGGGATCGGACTCGTCAACAAGCTCAAGGCCTACGCTCTGCAGGATGAAGGCATGGACACCGTCGAGGCGAACCTGGCTTTGGGGTTCCTCGCGGATCCACGGGCCTATCGACAGGCGGCGAGTGTACTCCGGGAACTGGGGATCACGCATCTGCGTCTGATCACCAACAACCCCGCAAAAGGCGAGGCTCTTGCGGAGCTCGGGCTCACGGTTCGGTCCTTGGAAGCCGACGAGGTCCCTCCCCGGCACGAGAACGCCCGATACCTCGCGACCAAACGCGATCGGATGCACCATCGATTGGTGCTTGCTCCGACAAACCTCGAAGGGGGCGCGCCTCGAGATTCCGACGGCCTCCCCACCCAACCAACTGAAGACCTCTAAGGGGACACATCATGAGCGGAATCGGAACACCCAGCACGGCGTTCGGCCAACTTCAGACCGAAGGGCTGAAAGTCGCCGTGGTAGCCGCATCGTGGCATGAGCAGGTCATGAATGGCCTCCTGGACGGGGCCCAACGGGCCCTCCACGATGCGGGTCTCGACGAGTCGGCCACACTCGTTCGCGTACCGGGGTCCTTCGAACTGCCCGTTGCCGCGCGTCGTCTTGCGGACAAACACGATGCCGTCGTGGCGCTCGGCGTCGTGATCCGGGGAGGCACCCCTCACTTCGAGTACGTGTGCGCGGCGGCGACGGAAGGGCTGACCCAGGTCAGCGTCCAGACCGGCACACCCGTGGGCTTCGGCGTTCTGACGTGCGACGACGACGAGCAGGCTCTCGACCGCGCTGGTTTGGAGTACTCGAGCGAGGACAAGGGCTACGAAGCCACGGCCGCCGCGGTGCAGACAGCGGTAACACTCGCTCATGTGTGAGGGCTGCGGGGTACCCTGGGCAAGTGAAAACCTTTGAAGACCTGTTCTCTGAACTGACCACCAAAGCCACCGACCGGCCGACTGGCTCCAAGACCGTCGCCGAACTCGATTCCGGAATCCACGGGATCGGGAAGAAAGTGGTCGAGGAAGCCGCCGAGGTCTGGATGGCCGGCGAATACCAGACCGACGAGGAGCTCTCCGAGGAGATCTCACAGCTGATTTACCATCTTCAGGTCCTGATGATTGCCCGCGGACTCAAGCCCGAAGATATTTACAAGTACCTCTGAACCAGCATCGGACCACGGGAACGATCGTTTCCGCAAGGACTTAAGGACTTTCATGTTGCGCATAGCCGTGCCCAATAAGGGCGCTCTTTCTCAGGCCGCACAGACCATGCTCTCCGAAGCCGGATATCTCCAGCGACGAGACACTCGGGAACTAGCCATCGTCGATGACGTCAATCAGGTCGAGTTCTTCTACCTGAGGCCCCGGGATATCGCGGTCTATGTGGGGCACGGGACCCTCGATGTCGGAATCACCGGCCGGGATCTGCTTCTGGACGCGGAGGCCGATGCAGACGAGGCTCTCGGTCTCGACTTCGCTCGTTCGACCTTTCACTTCGCGGGGCCTGTGGGGCAGTTCTCGGCAATCGAACAATTGCAGGGAAAGCGGGTTGCGACAAGCTATTCCAGCCTGTTGCGCAATTACCTGGCCGAAAAGAAGATCGACGCGTCGGTCGTTCGATTGGACGGCGCGATCGAATCCTCGATCCGCCTGGGTGTCGCCGATGCCATTGCGGACGTCGTCGAGACCGGAAACACCATGCGTGCGGCGGGCCTGGAGATTTTCGGCGAACCCATCATGCGGTCAGAAGCCCTGCTCATCAAGAGGCGCGGTCTCGAAGACGCTGCGGGCTTGGAGGTCCTAGCCCGCAGGATGCGCGGCGTGCTCGTCGCCCGACAGTACGTCCTGATGGATTATGACGTGAGCGAAGAGAATCTGGCAGCGGCCACCGCGATCACCCCAGGGCTCGAAGCGCCTACGGTCTCGCCGCTGCAACGCCAGGGCTGGTACGCCGTGCGGTCAATGGTTCCCCAGCGTTCGACCAACCAACTCATGGACAGCCTCTACGAGGTCGGAGCCCGTGCCATTCTGGTGTCGCCGATTGCCGCGGCCCGGCTCTGAACGACCGATGGTCCGAGGAGGAAAAGCAATATGACTGTAGCTGTGCGTGTGATCCCGTGTCTGGACGTCGACGCCGGACGCGTGGTCAAAGGAGTGAATTTCGAAGGGCTTCGGGACGCCGGAGACCCGGTCGAGCTGGCGAAGCGTTACGACGCCGCTGGAGCCGATGAACTGACATTCCTGGATGTCACGGCGTCCTCGTCCGCACGCGAGACGACCTATGACATCGTCGCCCAGACGGCCGAGCAGGTCTTCATTCCGCTCACCGTCGGCGGAGGAGTCCGCACACCCGAAGACGTGGACCGGCTCCTGCGCGCAGGCGCGGACAAGGCCTCGATCAATACCGCCGCCATCAACAATCCTGAGGTCATCGACGCCATCGCCGAACGCTTTGGAAACCAGGTGCTGGTGCTGTCGGTCGATACCAAACGCACTGATCAAACCTCATCCGGTTTCGAAGTGACGACTCATGGCGGACGACGGTCCACGGGGATCGACGCTCTGGACTGGGCCCGCGACGCGGCCGAACGCGGGGTCGGGGAGATCTTGCTGAACTCCATCGACGCAGACGGTACCAGGGACGGATTCGACCTGGAGATGATCCGGGCGATCAGGGACGTCGTGGATGTCCCCTTGATCGCTTCGGGCGGCGCCGGCGAACCCGCGCATTTTCCGGAGGCCATACGGGCCGGGGCAGATGCGGTACTGGCCGCGTCGATCTTCCATTTCGGGCCGGACAGTGCGATTCACGAGGTCAAGAACGCGATTCGAGAGGCGGGGTTCGAGGTCCGATAACTGGGCGGGAATCTGTTCAGTATTCGACCTCGACCTCGGCGGCTTCTCGGCGGCCGAACAGATACAGAAGGATTTCAAGGGGCGTTCCCGTGATCGTGACCTGTTCGCCCGTACTCGGAGCCTTGACGACCTTTTGCACGAGCCCGCTGACCCTGGATGCCTCGGCTGGCTTTCGGAGCGTTTCCCGTCCGAAAACGGGTGAGCCCTGATCGTCGGTGCCGACGATCGTGAGGCCGTCGGGGTAGCTCTTGGAGAACATTTTTCCCTGCGAAGACAGCGTTTTCCAGATCTTTTCGTCCTCGTGATCGATCCGGGATTCGCCGCCGTTCATTTCATTCGCAGCGGGAGAGCCTCGGAGCACGTCTTCTCGATGGACCACGTACTCGACGTAATTCATTCCCTCGTCCACGGTTCCGTGCATTCGGTTGGGAGCTTTCGCCTGCGCGAATTTCTCGACCGCTTCCATGTACAGGCGACCGTCGGTCAGCTTCTCGGCAAGTTCTTCGGTCTTCCTTTCGGTTCTCGCTGCCAGCGGGGACAGAACGGCTCCTGCCGCGATGTCGGGCCGGGTCTCGCGGAGGAGCAAATGCGCCACCATGTGCTCGGTGTTCCACCCTTCGCACAGTGTGGGCTTTCCCGGACCGGTCTTTTGAAGGACTTCGACGAGTTGGTTTCTGAGATCTGTGATCGCGCTCATGTCCTCATCCTAAGACCGTCGGGTGCCAAAGGGACACCACACGGTAGAGTAAAGGCTTGATGATGACTCAGTCGCGCGCCCAGGACACGGCGCTCTCCGGAGAGATCGAAGAGCGCCTCAAATACGATGCACAAGGATTGGTTGCCGCCATTGTGCAGCAGCATGACACCGGAGAGGTCCTCATGCTTGGCTGGATGGACGCCGAAGCACTCCGTCGGAGCCTGACCAGCGGACGCGTGACTTTCTGGTCGCGGTCTCGCCAAGAATATTGGCGCAAGGGAGACACTTCCGGGCACCGCCAATACGTCAAGTCCGTGGCTCTCGACTGCGACGGAGACGCATTACTGGTGCGGGTGGACCAGATCGGGGCCGCATGCCATACCGGAACCCGCACTTGCTTCGACGGGCGTGAGCTTCCTGCGGTGGTCGGAGACGCGGAAGCCTGAGCCCTCAACACCAACTGTTGTAAGGACGCAACCATGACCAGTCAGCAACAAGAACTGCCGGGGCAGATTCGCCCCACCAGAGAGGAATTCCGTGAGCTCGCGGCTCAGCGACGCGTCGTACCGGTGAGCATCAAAGTCGTCGCCGACTCGCTGACGCCCATCGGAATCTACCGTTCGCTCGTCGCTCGGGACGGGCAGGCGAAACCTGGCACTTTTCTCCTCGAATCCGCAAATGCTGGAGCCCAGTGGTCGCGATATTCGTTCATCGGCGTATCCTCACGATCAACGCTGACCACCAAAGACGGCAAGCCATTCTGGCAGGGCACGGTGCCGGAGGGTGCGAGGACAAACGGCAGTCCGGTCGATGCCATACGTGACACGTTGGAGATGCTCCACACAGAACCCTTCGAGGATTTGCCGCCCCTGACCTCGGGTCTGGTCGGATACTTGGGCTGGGATACGGTTCGGCATTGGGAGAAACTGCCGCACCCGCCGACCGACGACCTCAACCTGCCCGAATTCGCCCTCAACCTGGTCTCCGATATGGCGATCCATGACCACAAAGACGGGTCGGTGACTTTGGTCGCCAACGCCATCAACTGGGACGGCACCTCGGAGCGGGTGGATTGGGCCTACGATGACGCCGTCTCCCGCGTCCACTCCATGCTGAAGCATCTGGCGGAGCCCTTGGGACGAACCACCGTGTCATACCTGTCGGACAACGACGCTCCAGCCAATCCGTTCGAGGAAGACATCACAGAAACGTGGAGCCGTCAGCAGTACATGAACTCGATCGTCGAGGGAAAGCACGCGATCCACGACGGCGACATCTTCCAGATCGTCATTTCTCGACGATTCGAGGCTGAGACCGATGCCCTGCCCCTCGATGTGTACCGCGTCCTGAGACAGACCAACCCATCGCCGTACATGTACCTGTACACATTCGAGGATCCGGACGGAGAACCGTATTCGATCGTGGGGTCCTCGCCGGAAGCCCTCGTGACCGTCAGCGGTGACAGGGCAACCACGCACCCAATCGCCGGATCGAGGCCGCGAGGAGACACGCATGCGCACGACGTCGCGCTCGCGGAAGAGCTCCTGGCGGACGAGAAAGAACGCTCGGAACACTTGATGCTCGTGGATCTTTCCCGCAATGATCTGTCCAAAATTGCTTCCCCGGGCACCGTGGCGGTGACACAATTCATGGAAATCGAGCGCTTCAGTCACATCATGCACATTTCTTCGACCGTTGAAGCCCGGATACGGGAGGACGCGAATGCCTACGATGTCCTGAGGGCCACCTTCCCGGCGGGCACGCTCTCCGGAGCACCCAAGCCACGGGCTATGCAATTGCTCGACGATTACGAACCTCATCGCCGAGGCGTCTACGGTGGCGTGGTGGGTTACTTCGATTTCGCCGGAAACATGGATATGGCGATCGCGATCCGCACCGCACTGCTCAAGAACGGGCGTGCGTATGTACAAGCCGGGGCCGGTATTGTGGCAGATTCCGTACCGGATACCGAGGCCGATGAAACCGTCAGCAAGGCTGCTGCTCCGTTACGAGCCGTGCTTCGAGCTCGTAACCTCATGAGCCTGGCAGAGGAGGACCGAATATGAGCGAGGATCCCGCCGAAGGGTCTAAGACCACCGCCGAGGTGGCCGGGAACACCGATGAGAACACGAAGAAGGCGGGCTCCGGACGCATCATATTGACGAGCCTCCTGGTGCCGATTCTCGCGTTCGTCACGACCCTGTTCCCATGGATCCACGCGAATGTCTCGAGTGTCCTTTCGCAGGTCAACGTGGACGTCAAAGGAACCGATGCCGCCCCAGCGGTTTCCGCGCTCGGCCTGGTCGCTCTGGCCGGCGTTGTTGCAGTCCGGATTGCGGGCAAAGTCTTGCGTGCCGTCATCTGTGCAGTCATCGCTCTGGCCGGTGCAGGCATGGCGATCGCGGCCCTGACCGCGGCGATCAACCCGCAGGACGCGGCAATGACGAAGGTCGGTGAGGCGACCGGGACCAACGGTCCCGGCGGAAGCTACGTCGTGACGGTGTGGCCGTGGCTGACCTTTGTCCTCGGAATTGCCACGGTTCTGGTCGCGGTCTGGCTCTGGTGGTCCAGCCGCCATTGGAAGACGACCTCACGTCGGTATGAGCGGGAGTCGCAACATTCGGTCCAGAAAGGTGAGAACCCTCACGCCGACGATATCGACACTTGGGATTCGCTCTCCGAAGGGGAAGATCCCACGCGGTAGCGGAGGCGAAACATCGTTTGTCCGTGCCCCGCATGGCATAGAATGACACCGTAGTGCGCGTTTGTACCGCGCTGATTGCTTCACCAAAGGAGGGCCAGTGAGCTCTGAACAACAACTCGAACTCACACCGATCGCCGTTGAGGGTCACGGCAACACGATTTCCGCATGGGCCCTGGTTGTGCTGGTCGTGGTCGGTTTGACCGTCGGTTGCGTTGCTTTTGTCGTGGGGAACACTCCGTGGGTCATCGTTGGCCTGGCCATCATCGTCGTGGGCTTCATCGTCAGCGGTGTGCTCAAGGCCGCCGGATTCGGCAAGCTCGGCTCACGGACCAAGAGCCACAAGTAAGCATTGAAGTCAGACAGCGCTCCCTGATACGTGAAATCATCAGAGGGGCGCTGTTCTCTATGATCAGCGTGGCAGCATGCCACGAAGCGCAGTAGACCGGAGATCACCGCTTTCATGACAGTTTTGGACGACATCATTGCCGGAGTCCGCGAGGACCTCGAGGAGCGCCGTCGGACGGTGAGCCTCGATGAATTGAAGGAAAAGGTTTCCTCGGTGTCCCCCGCGAGGGACGCCGTGTCGGCTTTGCGTGGTCCCGACCGAGAGACCGTCGAGATCATTGCGGAGGTCAAGCGAGCAAGCCCCTCCGCGGGAGATCTTTCCCGGATTGCAGAACCTGCCGATCTCGCGCACGAATACGAAGCAGGGGGAGCGGCCGCAATTTCTGTTCTCACCGAATCGCGGCGTTTCAAAGGATCCTTGGAGGACCTCGACGCGGTTCGCACCGAGGTTTCCATCCCGATCCTGCGCAAGGATTTCACGGTCGATCCTTACATGATCTGGGAGGCCCGTGCACATGGCGCCGACCTCGTTCTGCTTATCGTCGCCGCCCTAAGCGACGACGAATTGCGTGATTACCTGGAACTGACCCATCGCCTCGGGATGAACGCGATCGTCGAGGCCCACACCGTCGAGGAGATCGAGCGCGCGGCGGCCGTTGGGGCTCGTATCGTCGGTGTGAATGTCCGCAATCTCAAGACTCTTGAGACGGACAAACAGCATTTCGCGAACCTTGCATCCCATCTTCCGGAGGGGCCGGTCATCGTGGCCGAATCCGGTGTGGCCGAGCCGAGTGATGTGGCAACCTACGGAAGTCAGGGTGCAGAAGCCGTCCTCGTGGGCGAAGCACTGGTCAAGCATTCCGATCCCCGGGAAGCAGTCGGCGAGTTCAAGAACCAGGGACGCAAAGCACGCGCCGCTTACCTGGGAGAAAAGGAAGCAGAACATGGCGAATAACCCAGCATCGGAACAGGACCGAGACCTAGCCGAGACCTTCTTGGAGGCCCCTCACGGCTCGTTGAAGAACGCGAGCGGGCCCTATTTCGGACAGTTCGGGGGCCAGTGGATGCCTGAGTCGCTGATCCGCGCAGTGGACGAGCTCGAGGACACCTTCGAAAAGGCCAAAGCGGATCCCGACTTCCTCGATGAGTTCCAGCGGTTGTCCCGGGAATACTCGAACCGGCCTTCCCTGCTGACCGAAGCTGAACGGCTGAGCGAGCGCGCCGGAGTTCGTATCTTTCTCAAGCGCGAGGACCTGAACCATACCGGTTCGCACAAGATCAACAACGTATTGGGCCAGGCCCTGTTGGCCAAGAAGATGGGCAAGACCCGTCTGATTGCCGAAACCGGGGCAGGCCAGCACGGGGTTGCCACGGCCACCGCGGCGGCGTATTTCGGCATGGAATGCGTGGTCTACATGGGCGAGGTCGACACCAACCGGCAAGCGCTCAACGTGGCCCGCATGCAGCTGCTCGGGGCCAAGGTCATCGCGGTGCAGAATGGGTCGCGGACCTTGAAGGACGCGATCAATGAGGCATTGCGGGACTGGGTTGCCAACGTCGAGGACACCCATTACCTCCTCGGTACGGCCGCCGGTGCGCATCCTTTCCCGGCAATGGTTCGGTATTTCCACGACGCCATCGGTACGGAAGCACGTCAACAGCTTCTCGAGAGGACCGGCCGTCTCCCTGACGCGGTTGCCGCCTGCGTGGGTGGCGGATCCAACGCCATCGGGATGTTTCACGCCTTTTTGGATGACGAGTCGGTTGAGTTGTACGGTCTGGAGCCGGGTGGAGACGGTCTGGACACAGACCGTCACGCCGCCACGATCAACTTGGGTCGGCCTGGGGTCCTGCACGGTGCGCGCACGTACCTCATGCAGGACGACGATGGCCAAACCATCGAGTCCCATTCGATCTCGGCGGGACTCGACTACCCGGGAGTCGGACCCGAACACGCGTACCTTTCGGAGATCGGGCGCGCCTCGTATCAAGCCGTGACCGATACCGAGGCCATGGATGCCTTGCGCACGCTGTGCGAGACGGAGGGCATCATTCCGGCCATCGAGTCCGCCCACGCCCTGGCGGGAGCTCTGCGCCTGGCCGGACAGTGGAAGCAGGAAGATCCGGAAGGGGCCCGCGAGAAGATCATCGCCGTATGCCTTTCCGGCCGCGGGGACAAGGACATGGATACTGCGGTCGAATGGTTCGGACTCGGCAAAGCCATCCCAAGTTCAGAAGTCAACGCCGCCAGCCTCAGGAGCCAGGAATCCGGCAACGGTCAGGATGAGGCCGCGGAGGAGCAGAAATGACCACAACATCTCCCAAGAACCCGAACCGGTACAGCGCTGGGACGAAGACCTTTCCGCTGCCCAATCCTGGCTCGAAGGTACGCGCACGCATCCAGGCTTGCCGGGCAGAAGGTCGTCCGGCGCTCATCGGTTATCTTCCGGTCGGATATCCGACGGTTGAGGATTCGATTCAAGCCGGGATTGAGTTGGGGCGCAACGGGGCCGACATCATCGAATTGGGAATACCCTATTCGGACCCGGTGATGGATGGGCCGGTGATCCAGGATGCAACGGCTGTGGCCCTGAGCAATGGCTTCAAGGTCAACGACGTCTTCCGCGCCGTCCAGGAGATTACGGAGCAGACGGACGCGGTCGTGGTCGTGATGACGTATTGGAATCCGGTCATGCGCAAAGGCGTCAACGAATTCGCTCGCAAGCTGGCCGAAGCAGGTGGCGCCGGCATCATTACACCGGACCTCGTACCGGATGAGGCGGGGGAATGGTTCGAAGCCAGCGAGACCCACGGACTGGACCGGATATTCCTGGCCGCGCCCTCGTCGTCGGCCGAAAGATTGGACATGATCGCCCACGCATCCAGCGGGTTCGTCTACGCTGTCTCCGTTATGGGAGTGACGGGCGCAAGGTCCTCGGTTTCGGACGTTGCCGAACAATTGGTGTCCGATATCCGTACGGCCGGGGCTGAAAACGTGTGCGTCGGGTTGGGAGTTTCCCGACGCGAGCACGTCGAAGAGATCGGAAAGTACGCCGACGGAGTCATCGTGGGGACAGCCCTGGTGCGTGCCTTGGGCACTGGCGGTCCAGCGGCCGTCGGAACCCTGACTCGCGAATTGGCCGGCAGCGGCGACACGTCCGTATGAGTCTCGTGACGCCGATCGCTTCCCTCCCTTCACCGACCTGGTCGGGATTCCACCTTGGGCCTTTGACCATTCATGCGTACGCGCTGTGCATCTTGCTAGGCATCGTGATTTGCCTGTGGCTGACGTCCAAACGATGGCAGTCCATGGGGGAGGACCCCGAGAGGATCTGGGACATCGCGATTTGGGCCATACCGTTCGGCCTGGTCGGAGCGCGCATGTATCACGTTCTCGTCACTGCCCCCGGTGACTATTTCGGCCCCGGCAGAAATCCTGTGGATGCCCTCAAGATCTGGGAGGGCGGAATCGGAATTATGGGGGCCGTAACCGTCGGCGGCCTTGGAGCGTGGATCGCGTGCCGAAGGATGGGGCTTTCACTGGCCAAATTCGCCGACGCCGCGGCACCGGGCATCCTCATCGCTCAAGGCATCGGGCGCTGGGGCAATTGGTTCAACCAAGAGCTGTTCGGGAAGCCGACCACGCTGCCGTGGGGCCTCGAAATCAACCCGATGAGCCATAACTTCCCGACCCAGTATGCGCCGGGGACGTTATTCCACCCGACTTTCCTGTACGAATCGCTGTGGGACATCATCGGTGGATTGGTCTTACTGTGGCTCTCCCAACGGATTCTTCGCACGCGCGGGCAGGTCTTTTGGGTGTACGTCATGTACTACGGAATAGGCCGCTTCTTGATCGAACTGTTCCTGCGGATCGATGAATCCGATGTGTTCCTGGGCCTGCGCATTCACGTGTGGACCTCCGGATTCCTGGTGGTGCTTGCACTCGTGATGCTCGCGGTCGTATCCCTACGACGGAGGCGGCGAACTGGGGAGATCAGCCCGTCGGAAGAATCCGACGCGCTGACACCGTAAGTGAAACGTGGCCGCGTGCGGCTGAGTCCGCGAGCCGTGAGCATCCTTCAAGGGGAACCCGTTTTCTCGTGTTCGCGACCAGAAACTGAGTCGAATTTTCCCCGTAACACATTCCAAACTGTGGATATCTATGACGCCGCCCACCCTCGTCGTGGTAATTTTGCGAGACAACACATAGGCAAGTCGTAGTCCCTGCCCCTGCATCACGGGCAGGAACTTTTATCGAACCGGCGCCAACACACCGAGAACGCCGGTATTGTCTCGTGATTGCTGCAATGAAGCGGCCACCGTTGAATCGTTGGGCGATGCCCCAGGTGAAGCGCTCGTTGCGGACACGATGAGCACCTTTCTTTTCCTTGACGGTGCCATAGCTATACCCAAATGCTTGGCCCGTTTCCTTCAGGAACCGATTCTTCGAGCCGCTGATCGTGGTTCCGCGTATTCCGCTGCGCGAGCCCAGGAACTCAAGAGGGCCGAGGCCCAATCCTGAGTTCACGGACTGACACGAGGAGGAGAGGCTTCAAGTATGACTGGCTTCGAGATGACCCGTTCCGTCAAGGAACACGGCCACGCGCGCTCACCGTTCACCACGTTCGCGGATATCCCCGAGAAACAGGGGCTTTACGACCCGGACTTCGAAAAGGACGCTTGCGGCCTGGCGATGATTGCGAGCCTGACCGGCGACGCGACCCACGATGTCGTAGACAAGGCACTGACGGCCTTGCGCTCGCTTGAGCACCGCGGAGCCGTCGGCGCGGACGAAGGCACGGGAGACGGGGCCGGGCTTCTGACCCAGGTGCCCGATGAATTCTTCCGGCAGAACGTAGACTTCTCCCTGCCCGAGTCCGGTAAATACGCGGTCGGAACGGCATTTTTGCCAACCCATGGCGTGAATGCCGATGACCTGCAGGAAGCCTTGGCTGAAATGGCAGAGGGCGAAGGGCTGCAGGTGCTCGGTTGGCGTGTCGTTCCCGTCGACGAAACCGTCGTCGGAGCTTCGGCACGCGCCGTCATGCCGTATTTTGTGCAGATGTTCGTCTCCGAGGCGGTCACGGAAGAGACTGCGGAAGCCTTCACGGGGCACATTCCGCTCGTCGACCTGGACCCCGAGCAGGAACGTCGCCAGCTGGATCAAAAGGCTTTCCGCGTGCGGAAACGCTCCCAGCACAAATTGGGGATCTATTTCCCGTCGTTTTCGACACGGACCATCACGTACAAAGGCATGCTGACGACCGCCCAGCTCGAGCCGTTCTACCCGGACCTTTCTGATCCGCTGTTCAGGACTCGTCTCGCGATCGTACATTCGCGTTTCTCGACGAATACGTTCCCGTCATGGCCGTTGGCACAGCCATTCCGGGCGATTGCGCACAACGGCGAAATCAATACGGTCAAGGGAAATCGCAACTGGATGCGGGCACGGCAGTCTCAACTCAAGTCCCCAGTACTGGGGCGGCATCCGGAAGAGCTGTTTCCGATTTGTTCTGTGGGAGCTTCGGATTCGCAGTCCTTCGACGAGGTCGTTGAACTCCTGATGCTTTCGGGCCGTTCGATGCCTGAAGCGATCATGATGATGATCCCGGAAGCCTGGGAGAATCACGAGACGATGGATGAGGACCGGCGCGCCTTCTATCGGTACCACGCGACACTCATGGAACCGTGGGACGGTCCTGCCGCAGTAACCTTCACGGATGGCGACCTGGTTGGTTCGGTACTGGACCGGAACGGACTGCGCCCGGGCAGATACTGGGAGACCGACGACGGTCTGGTCATCTTCGCTTCCGAGGTGGGTGTCGTGGACCTGGGAGACACCAAAATCGTGTCCAAGGGCCGCGTTTCGCCCGGGACCATGTTCTTGGTGGACACCAAGCAGGGACGAATCGTTCCTGACCAGGAGGTCAAGGACGATATCGCCAAGCGCAATCCGTGGAAGGAGTGGGCACAGCAGAATATCTTCACGCTGGATGACCTTCCGGAACGTGAGCACCGCAATCCCTCGGCGCAATCGATCTTGGTGCGTCAGCAGATTTTCGGCTACACCCACGAGGAGCTCAAGTCCCTTCTGGGACCTATGGCCGCCAAGGGAGCCGAGCCAATCTACGCTATGGGCACGGACACGCCGATTGCGGTCCTCGCGAAGCGGCCGCGGCTGCTCTTCGACTACTTCATCCAGTCCTTCGCACAGGTCACGAATCCACCTTTGGACTCTATCCGCGAAGAACTCGTGACGTCGCTGCGGAGCTCGCTGGGCCCTAACGGCAATTTGCTGCGCAACGACTACGTTCGGACACGGCAGCTCGAACTTGACTTCCCGGTGATCGACAACGATCAGTTGGACAAGATCATGCACATTGAGGACGAGGACGGTATGTCCACGGCCCTGAAGGTGCGTGGGCTATACAATCCGGCCGGGGGAGCGGCGTCGTTGCGGTCCCGACTGTCCGAAATCTGCGAGAAGGTCTCGGCCGCCGTCAACCGCGGTGTCGAGTACGTGATCTTGTCGGATCGCAATGCGAACGCCAATTGGGCACCGATCCCGTCGCTCCTTCTGACCGCGGCAGTTCACCATCACTTGTTGCGCTCTGCCACACGCACCAAGGTCGGCCTGGTCGTGGAGGCCGGCGACGTGCGCGAGGTCCACCATGTCGCGGCGCTCGTAGGCTTTGGCGCTTCCGCCGTGAACCCGTACTTGGCCATGGAATCCGTTGAGCAACTGGTCCGCACGGGAGATCTGAAGGACGTGAGTGCCGAACAGGCGACGCGCAATCTCATCAAAGCCTTGGGCAAGGGATTGCAGAAGATCATGTCCAAAATGGGTATTTCGACCGTGAGTTCGTACTGCGGCGCCCAGACTTTCGAAGCTCTCGGGCTTTCGCAGGCGCTCGTGGACGAATACTTCACAGGCACGCATTCCCAAATGGGCGGGGTCGGCTTGAGCGTCATTTCGGATGAGGTCAAGTCCAGGCACGATCGCGCTTACCCTCAGGATGGGGTCAAGGTTCCGTATCGTGACCTGGAGACCGGGGGAGAATACGACTGGCGTCGTGACGGAGCGCCACACCTGTTCAACCCGCACACGGTATTCAGGCTTCAGCACGCGACCAAGACTCGCCGCTATGACGTCTTCAAGTCCTACACCAAGCTCGTGGACGACCAGTCCAGGGACCTGATGACTCTGCGCGGACTCCTCGACTTCAACGGGCGTCGCCACCCGGTGCCGCTCGAAGAAGTCGAATCCGTCAGCTCCATCGTGAAGAGGTTCTCGACCGGTGCAATGTCCTACGGTTCGATCTCCCAAGAGGCCCATGAGACCCTCGCGATCGCGATGAATCGACTGGGCGCCAAATCCAACACCGGTGAGGGCGGCGAGGACCTGGAGAGGCTGCTCGACCCTGAGCGACGCTCCGCGATCAAGCAGGTGGCTTCGGGGCGTTTCGGCGTGACGAGCCTGTACCTGACCCACGCCAAGGACATCCAGATCAAAATGGCTCAGGGCGCGAAGCCTGGAGAAGGCGGGCAGCTTATGTCCGCCAAGGTCTACCCGTGGGTTGCGCGGACCCGCCACGCAACACCGGGTGTTTCCCTCATTTCTCCGCCTCCGCACCATGACATCTATTCGATCGAGGACCTCGCGCAGCTGATCTATGACCTCAAGCGCGCGAATCCCGAGGCGCGGGTGCACGTCAAGCTGGTCTCCGAAATCGGTATCGGGACGGTCGCCAGCGGCGTGACCAAGGCAAAGGCCGACGTCGTACTGGTTTCCGGTCACGACGGCGGCACGGGAGCGGCCCCCATGAACTCCCTCAAGCACGCCGGCGCTCCCTGGGAGCTCGGTCTGGCAGAGACGCAACAGACACTGCTGCTCAACGGTTTGAGGGATCGAGTCGTGGTTCAGGCCGACGGCCAGATGAAGACCGGGCGCGACGTCGTCGTGGCCGCTCTTCTCGGAGCCGAGGAATACGGCTTCGCTACCGCGCCGTTGGTCGTCGAGGGGTGCATCATGATGCGCAAGTGCCACCTGGACACATGTCCAGTGGGGGTTGCGACGCAGAATCCGAAGCTTCGGGAGCGGTTCCAAGGCAAGGCTGAGCACGTCGTCAACTTCTTCGAATTCATTGCCGAGGAAGTGAGGGAATACCTTGCCGAACTGGGGTTCCGGAGCCTTGACGAAGCCATTGGCCATGCCGAAGTCCTGGACACTCGCAAGGCCGTTGCGCATTGGAAGGCCGAGGGGCTGGACCTTCGGCACATCCTGCGTTCGACGGCGGATGAATACGGCAACCAGGGCATTCGCAATATGCGTCCTCAGGATCACGAGCTCGGGAAGCATATGGACAATGAGCTCATCCGTCTTTCCGAGGCGGCCTTGACCGAACGTACACCGGTATCCATTGATCATTCGATCATCAACACCGACCGTGCGGTAGGCACGATGCTCGGCAACACGGTGACCAAAACCTTTGGGCCTGACTTCCTGGACCATGACACCATCACGGTTAATTTGCACGGGCAAGCGGGACAATCGTTGGGCGCGTTCTTACCGCAAGGCATCACCCTGAGGCTGACCGGGGACGCGAACGATTACACGGGCAAGGGTCTCTCTGGCGGACGCGTCATTGTCCGGCCCGAGGCCGATGCCCTCTTCAACGCCCAAGACAACGTCATCGCCGGAAACGTGATCGGCTACGGCGCGACGAGCGGTGAGCTGTTCTTGCGCGGACAAGTGGGAGAAAGATTCCTCGTGAGAAATTCGGGCGCAACCGCTGTTGCTGAAGGAATCGGCGATCACGGGTGCGAGTACATGACCGGCGGCGTGGCTCTGATCATCGGACAGACTGGCCGTAACTTTGGTGCGGGAATGTCCGGTGGCGTCGCGTACGTGCTGGACCTGGACCTTGCCGACGTGAACAGAGCGGCTCGGGAATCGGGCGAACTGACGTTTTCCGGTTTGGACGAGGACGACGAAAAGCTCGTGACCCAACTTCTCGAAAAGCACTACGCCGAGACAGGATCCGAGGTGGCACATACGATGCTCGCGGATCCGGAAGGTTCCATGGCACGCCTGACGCGTGTGATGCCGCGCGATTTTGCGGCCGTTCAGGTGATCCGGTCACGGGCCGAAGCAGAGGGCAACGATCCGGATGGAGATCCGGTCTGGCAAGAGATTCTGGAGGTGACCGCGCATGGCTGATCCCCGCGGCTTTCTGAAGTACGAACAACGTGTGGACCGCCCCAAGCGGCCGGTTCCGGTACGCATCATGGACTGGAAAGAAGTCCAGGTTGAACAGGACTCGGCCACGCTGAAACAGCAGGCGTCCCGTTGCATGGACTGCGGCGTTCCGTTCTGTCATCAAGGTTGCCCGCTGGGCAACCTGATTCCCGAGTGGAATGACCTCATGTGGCAGGGACGGACCGCAGAGGCGGTTCAGCGGATGCACGCGACCAACAACTTCCCGGAGTTCACGGGCAGGGTCTGCCCGGCTCCGTGTGAGTCCTCGTGCGTGTTGGGCATCAACCAGCCGGCCGTGACGATCAAACAGATCGAGTACACGATCGGCGAGAAAGCTTTCGATGAGGGGCTCATCGAGCCTCACCTGCCGGAGCGGCTCGTGGACAAGACGGTAGCCGTGGTCGGTTCCGGGCCTGCGGGGCTCGCCGCAGCGCAGCAATTGACCCAAGCCGGTTATACCGTGGCCGTCTACGAACGGGAAGACCGTATTGGGGGACTGCTCCGTTACGGGATCCCAGATTTCAAGATGGAGAAGTCCGTCCTGGACCGTCGATTGGATGTGATGCGCGCCGAGGGTACTCGCTTTCGCGCGGGCGTCGAGATCGGCAGGGACATCCCGTGGGACCAATTGCGGCGTCGGTATGATGCCGTCGTGGTGGCAACGGGGGCGACCAAACCACGGGATCTGCCGATTCCCGGACGCGATCTCGACGGTGTTCATTTCGCGATGGAGTACCTTGTACAGTCCAACCGGGTCGGGGCCGGCGATGAAGTTCCGGACCAGATCAACGCCGAAGGAAAGCACGTGGTGATCCTGGGCGGCGGCGATACGGGTGCGGACTGTATCGGTACCGCGAATCGGCAGAAGGCCGCCTCGGTGACGACATTGGCCATTGGTAAGAAGCCGCCGGAGGAACGTGCTGGGCACGAGCCGTGGCCGATGTTCCCGAACCTCTTCGAGGTCGCGAGTTCGCACGAGGAAGGCGGCGAACGCAACTACCTCGCCTCGACCATTGAATTCGTGGGCGAGAATGGCCGGGTCACCGGCATCAAAGTTGCTGAAACCGAGTACAAGGACGACGGGAAGCGGGGGCCAAAGGAAGGCACCGAGCGGATCATTCCGGCCGACCTCGTCTTCCTGGCCCTTGGTTTCACGGGGCAGGATTCTGAGGCGATCGCCGAGCAGGCCGGAGCCGAAATGGATCCTCGTTCCAATGTGGCACGAGACGATGAGTACATGACCAACGTCCCGGGCATCTTCTCGTGCGGGGATGCCGGTCGGGGCCAGTCGTTGGTGGTATGGGCCATTGCCGAGGGCAGGGCATGCGCCGCGTCGGTCGAACGTCATCTGGTCGGCAGCACGCTGTTGCCGGAACCGGTGGCTCCGACCGACCGTCCGATCGATCTGTTGTAGCGAAACCCTGGCCCAGATGCAGGGAGGCCCCGAACCCACGCCGTGGGTTCGGGGCCGTCCTCTATGATCCGGTCCGGTGATTTGCACCGGGCCGTGGAAAGACGAGTCAGAGTGCCTTGACGGCGTCGACGAAGGGGGCGATGGCAGAGCGGTCGCGGTAGTCGGCCGATCCGCCGTAGCACTCGACCATTTGGCGGTCGGTCTCCGTCTTATTGGGTTTGGACTTGAGGAAGGTCTTGACACCCATCATGGCGGTCTTGTGCGAGCGGGAAAGCACCGAATAGTCCATACCCCCACGGAAATGCGCGGTCGGGGCACCTGGCCGATAAGCGTCTCCCAGATTTTTGGCAAGCACCCCGTCGAGCTTCTCTTTCGGTTGGGAGACATCCCCTGAGAACGACACGGTGAAGTACGCCAGCTTTTTGTCGCGTAGGTATTCCGCGAAATCGTGGACACGGTCCGCAGCCGTGAGCTTTCCGGCATAGTCACTGGCTCCGATGATCACGGTGTCCGCTGCGTCGACGGCGGAAGGGGTAGCCTGGTCCAGAGCCATTGCGCGCCCACCGGTGTCTTCGGCAATCCAGTCGGCGTAGGAGCGAGTGTATCCGTAGTGCGATCCGTAGAGCACAAGGGTCGTGGTCATGAATTCTCCTGTATCTGCGCCTGTGTCAGACGTATATCGCCCCTGCGAAGGCTCCTGGCCCATGCAGTGGAGCTAAATAATGCTCCTTCAAGACTAACTTTTCGGACGTGGATCGGCGTATCGAAACGCGTGTCCAAGTGTGTGGGACAGTGTGGGATTTTTGGGTTCGGTGGGTCGCCCACCCCGTGGCGGCCTGAAGCAGTAGGCTCCGGGCTCCTTACTCTATTTTGCCTTGAATATCCAGGGGTTGCGAGCGTCGGACGTGATCTGGGTCTACTTTGTGGGGCAGGGCGAGTAAACGGGACTTGAGCGAGTCACGAACCGAGCCTTACTGTTCATGTGGCTTTAAGAGAACTACAGTTAACGGCATGAGACGCGCAAAAATCGTATGTACCTTAGGACCCGCCCTTTCCAGTTACGACAAAGTCTCGGAGGCCATCTCCGCAGGACTCAACGTCGCCCGCTTGAACATGAGCCACGGCGACCACGACGTCCACACCCAGAACTATGACAACGTGCGCCGCGCCGCGGACACTCTCGGAAAGAACGTTGCGATCCTGGCCGATATCCAGGGACCGAAGATTCGCCTGGAGAGCTTCGCAGACGGGCCAGTGGATCTGGCCCAGGGTGACACGTTCAAGATCACTATTGAGGACGTTCCCGGCAACCAAGAGATGTGCGGAACGACCTACAAGGGTCTTCCGGGCGACGTTCGCCCCGGCGACGCCCTGCTGATCGACGACGGCAAGGTTCGTCTCGAAGCGACGCAGGTTGACGCGACGACCGTGACCACTCGTGTCGTGGTCGGCGGCACCGTCTCGGATCACAAAGGCATCAACCTCCCGGGTGTTGCCGTGTCGGTCCCGGCACTGACGGAGAAGGACGAGCGGGACCTCCGCTGGGCGCTGAACACCGGCGTCGACATCATCGCGTTGTCCTTCGTCCGGTCGGGCGACGACATTGTGCGCGTGCACGAGATCATGGAAGAAGAAGGCCTGCACCTGCCGGTCATCGCCAAGATCGAGAAACCGCAGGCGGTGGAGAACCTTCAGGACATCGTCGACAAATTCGACGGCATCATGGTGGCCCGTGGCGATCTCGGCGTCGAGTACCCGCTCGAAGAGGTCCCGCTCGTGCAGAAGCGCGCAATTACGTTGGCCCGCCGTTGGGCCAAGCCGGTCATCGTGGCGACCCAGGTTCTCGAGTCGATGATCAGCAACCCGATGCCGACTCGCGCCGAGGCTTCGGATTGCGCCAACGCTATTCTCGATGGCGCCGACGCTGTGATGCTCTCGGGTGAGACCTCAGTGGGCAAGTACCCGATCATTACGATCCAGACGATGGCCCGTATCGTCGAGTCAACTGAGCAACACGGTATGGACCGTGTGCCCGCGCTTGGTTCGAGCCCGCGCACCCGTGGCGGCGCCGTGACTCTGGCGGCCGTTAACATCGCGGACCAGCTGAACGTCAACTACATCTGTACATTCACTCAATCGGGAGATTCGGCTCGTCGTTTGTGCCGGCTCCGACCCTCCAAGCCGGTTTTGGCCTTCACCCCGGATCCCAAGGTCCGTGCGTTCATGGCGCTTTTCTGGGGCGTGGATGCGGCGCTGCAGGAAGAGTACAGCGATACGGACAGTATGACGGAAGCCGTGGACCGGTATCTTCTGAACCGCAATTTGGTCAAGAAGGACGAATTGCTCGTGTTGACCGCCGGTTCGCCTCTGGGAGTCGCCGGCTCGACGAACATGGTCAAGGTCCACAGGGTCGGGGATGTCGATGACGACGGCACCCGCACCCCGGAGAGCCGCGAAAAGTTGGGCCCGTACCAGCACTAAGCGCTCAACGCCTTCGATGACTTGCGCGACGGCGGGGCGGGAGATCTCTTCTCCTTCCCCGCCATCTCATCCGCGTTGCGTCACCGTGAACCGGCGATTTCACGTTGAGGGCCTGATTGTGTAAAGTAATCGTGGTTCGAAGGTGACTATGAGGGTCGCCCCGACGAATGCCCAAGTGGCGGAATTGGCAGACGCGCCGCACTCAAAATGCGGTTCCTCACGGAGTGTGGGTTCAAGTCCCACCTTGGGCACTTCCCTTTATTTATGCGGACCTTGTGCGGTACAAACAGTACTACACAAGGTCCGCTTCTTTCGTTTCAGTTAGTCACGCAGTTAGTCACGCGGTTACATCCCGAGCGCTCGATCCATCGCCTCGGCCGCCACCTGCGACAGCTCCGGCACCACATGCGAGTACGTATTCATCGTCAATTGAATCGTCGAATGCCCGAGAACCTCCAACACCACATGGGCCGGGACGCCCTGCACCAACATCACCGTCGTCGCCGTATGGCTCGTGTCATGCAACCGGTATGGGGGCGGCTCTGCGAGTTCGAGGATCTTCTCCCACTCCCTTTGGCCGGGATCGTGCGAAACCGTACATCGTCAGGGCTGACCCGATTTTCGGTGTCCTCAACAGACTTCCCAACATGCGTGATCGACCCAACATCGACTCGGTAGACTGCTCGTCACGGTGACAACATCGAGTCCTCAAGAGGCCCTGGCGTGAGCGAGCTGGTCAGGACGCTATATGGGCGAAACCACCCCAACAGAGTTTGATAGACACTGCATCGACTTACACGCTGCGAGCGTTGTCGTCCGGTTCAAGGACGGAGACGTCCAGGCAAGAATTGAAGAGTTTCTGCCGGCAACTGAGCTCAACCTGGATCGAGCTGCTTCAGGGCAGACCGTTGCTGAGCTTGTCTAACGCCTGAATATTGAAGACCCCCACTCACCTTCATTGGTGGGTGGGGGTCTTTGTGTTGAACGTGCCTATTGGTCGAGGTGCTGTACGGCGTAGTCTGCTTCCTCCTGCGTGAACTTCTCGCCATACTCCGAAGTCAGCTGATCGCGGACCGCTTCAGGCGACATGTTCTGCTGAGTTTGGTAGTCCTTGGCCTTTGCCAGTGCGTTGGCATTCCAGTCTGCATTCATGTTGTCGATGGCATACTGTGCGGCTTCCGGGGAGAACTTCTCACCGTACTCTGAGGTCAACTGATCGTAGATGCCTTGCTTCGACATGTGCATCATCTTTGAGTAAGTTTCCCCCTTTTTCAGTGCCGACTTGTATTCCTTCGGAACTGATGAGCCGGAATTGTCCGACGGAGTCGATTCCTCACTCGGTGTGCTGGCTTCGCTGGTCGCCTGGGGGGCTTCTGCTTCATCAGTGGCAGTGGACTGCGCTTGTGTCTCAGAGGATGAGGCAGCGGACTGGGAGCTGGAGGTCTTGTTGCCGGAATCGCTCGAGTTGTTGCCTGCTATTGCGGAGATTATTGCCCCAATGATCGCGATAACCACGATGAGTCCGAGGCAGCCGAGGCAACCAAATAGACCCTTGCGCTTCTTCTTCGGCGG
Organism: Kocuria sp. TGY1127_2; assembly: GCF_013394385.1. NCBI lineage: Bacteria > Bacillati > Actinomycetota > Actinomycetes > Micrococcales > Micrococcaceae > Kocuria > Kocuria sp. TGY1127_2. Next base: position 1,767,253 of record NZ_AP022834.1, on the reverse strand, counting down.
TTGGTAGTTGCCGTTTTGTCCTTGCCATTGCTGGTTGGGGGACTGGTTGCTCTGAGGCTCGTTGGGGTAGGTTCCCACTTGGTGTCTCCTAGGTGTAGAGGGATAATAATCTGAGTATAAGCAGTGTGCCGAGTAAATGGAGACTGTATGCCTTTTGAGGCGACGGCGACCGAAAGCCTCTGCCGGTTCGACGACGGTCGCAGCGGGCGACGCGGTGCGATGTTGACTCCGGAACCACACGGAATTGAGGCGCAGCAAACCGCGTGAGTGGACATGTGTGGCACAGAAAATATGGCCTGGATTCAGGCGCTTGTAGACCAGAACGTGGTCTTGGTGGCGGTGATTTCAAGGGACCCTGACAGCATGGGGTTGGCCAATGAAAGAGACCCCCATGCACCGTTTGGCGCAAGGGGGTCTTTTGTGCCAATCTGGCCCTAACATGAGCCAACAGGGTGGTAAATCGCCAAATTGACACTGTGTCGGTGGGTCCCCTCCTCTCTACGCGCTGAGGAGGGGACCCGGCATCACACGAGATGTCGACTCGGTACATGGAAGTCAAGCTGACACATAGCCGACTTCCCCGAGACGACGGTAATATATTACCCCAAGTTGCCTATATATTTTGGTGATTTGGGGCACTGTGTTATGAGGGCGATCCAATGGCCGAATCTGCAATCAAAAGTGATGCCTGGCCCGTTGAGCGCGCGGGAGACCCCTCAGCCTGACGGCGGTGGTTCAGTTTTGCATAAAATTTGCCGGACGTGGGGAAGGGCCCTGCTCGGTAGAACATGGGGTTGGGTCCGATTCTCTCAAACGGAATTCAGCCCATGAGGCGTTTATTCACGCCAGTTTGTTTTGATTGCCCTGAATCTATTTGAATCCGAGACGCCAGGTGGCCGTGCCATCTGGGTTGACGGAGGAATGGTCCCCGTTCGGGCAGATGTCTTGAAATTTGAGCTTGAGATCCTTGAATACTGCTGTCTCTTTGGTGCCGTCCTCGGTGGTTGCCTGGGGGCGTTTAAGCAATACTTCGTAGTAGGGGAACGCTTTTGAGTTGCACTTTCCTTTTTGGGGATGTCGGCGGTAGTCCTCGTGCCAGGATTCTATATCGGTGGAGGATATGCCTGCTGTCTCATCTAAGATTCTGTAGGCGCCAGCGCTGTATTCCTTGTGGGTAACGGTGTCGATGACTTTGCCACGGAAGGTGTGGTCCTCTTTCGTGAAAGTCAGAGTCAAATCGTATTGTGCGCCTGGGGTGAATGGGATATCCGATGCGCAGGTCACACCATCATCACCGTCGGCCCCGGGGCGACAGAGATCGGTGTCAACCGGAGCGGCGTTTTCGTTGAAGGAACTGAACCGGACGGAGACTTGGCGATGGCCGTCCTTGGCCGGTTGCATCGGTTGCAGGCCGAAATACCCGGTGCTGTCGGCCTCGGCGTATTGAAATTCATTTGAGAAGAAGAACTGGCGAAGATCGGGTGAATCCTTAATGATCATGGGGAAAGTTATGTCTTTAAAATGGTGTCGGGGCGTTTCGAATATTGGCCAGGTTACTCCGTGACGGTCGATGGTGGGGTCTTCAAGGGACGGTTCCTCGGTGTAGACGGTTGTCTTACTGTTTTGATCGTGAACGCTATCTGGTTCGAACTGGGTGTAAGCCTGTGTGGGCGTGGACGTCGCAATGGGAACAATAAGGGTCAGACAGAAAATTGCCGAAGTGATTTTCCATTTCATAAACATCAACTCCAATGCTGTATTTGTCGTACCGAGCTATGTGCTGGGCCTTGGCCACGCCAGGCGGGGCCTGCGAGAATGAGCATAATCTAACTTTCCCTGAATGTTGGGAATGGTGTGATTGGTGTGTCGTGTGGCTCGTTCACAAATAGAATAGACATTATATATTGTCAATTTTTGACTTTAGGAATTTTGATAACTTCACTGTTGGTTTATTGAACGTGATGGGAAGGCGGCGTGGCATTCGATGGTCCGGTCGAGGAGTCACCTGACGTGTGTTCGTCACGGAGTCCTCGTTGACCGCCGGAATCAGAATCGCGCTGAGTGCGATCTTGACCAAAGCGGATACGTGGCCAGGTCCCTGGCAAGGAATATCTGGTGTCGACTGACGACGCGGTGCGGTGATTCGAGACAGCGTCGGGTGCCGCATGAGGCTGAGATTCGAGGCCACGGCGGGCCCCCGTAGGAAGCCGGCCCGTTCGGTGGGACTCAGTTTGCGGGTTTTCAGGATTCAGAGGGTCGGGACAAGTTCAGTGACTGCCGATTTGGGGGAGCGGGGGTTGATTCCAGCATTCGCGGATACCGCTGTGGCTGCCGGCGCACGGTTCCCGCTGGGATTCGCTTTTCTCGTTCGAGGACAATCTGCTCGACGGAGATGCCTTGGCGGGGTCCGACGGGTCGAGCGCGGTTGAATAATCTCCAGGCTCGAGGAAGCGCGATGTCACGCATCTGATCAGTAAGCCCCAGAAAGCGGTGTGCATATTGAAGAGGTCGAAGCCGGAAATGGTCACGATGAACGCGGCCAGCGCCTCGGAGGTGCGATGAGCCGCACATGAGGCGATGAACGCCTGACGGAGCGCCTGGAGGGGGTAATCGTCGGATTCTCGGACGTAGAGCCAGCCGTCCATCTTGTCGGTTCGAAGGAATTCGAAAACAATTTCAGGCACCGACGAGATCTCTGGAGCGAGGGGCCAATTTTCCCGCCGGCCCGATCTGATAGCGGTGATTGTCCGTTCGAAGGAGTACGTGCCGAGGTTCGAGGCGGCGTCTCCCAGGTTGTTCAGCGCATCCTCGGTGAGATCGCGATCTAGGTTCCGATTTCCTTCGAACGCCAGCTCTAGGCGCGGTTGCGGGTCGCGCCAAGGATCTGCGACGCGGTGGAAGCGACGACCGCGGTGGAAACGATGGACATCGTTGCTCTTCTCTGATGCGCGAAGATTGTGATGGCTACTCACGGCAATCTAGGCCGACCACCCGGCAATGTACAGAACAGGAATCTTTTTATTAAAATTCTGATTGCATAAATAACTAAATTTACGGGTAATCCAGGCCACAATGCGGATCTTCTGATTATGGGGTGTCAGGGGTGCGTGTTCGGGGGAGGTCGCGTCCGGGAGGTCTAGAATCGGGACTCCTAGGCTTCGCTGTTGCTCACGCCGTGAATATCGGGCTGTCAGTTTCCGTGTCAGAGGGAGAAACGCGCTCGCTGGGCCATGCGGGTAAACTCCGAGGTCGGCTGCGCGTCGGCACGCCACGGGGAGGGAAGTGACGACCGCAAGGTCGATCCGCCATGCTGTTCGATTGCTCGAATACCTTCTAGCCCGTTCGCCCCTTGGGTTGTATGTCTGACCGAAACTCGATTTGGGAAATTATATGTCGGAGCCAGAGGCCAGTTTTGTGCAGGCCTCGTGCTCCGACAAACGGACCGTAGCGATATAGTGATTTGTTGAGTCGTACTGTCCTGAAATACGCCTATTTGTGGGACTAAGTAAGTGTGCTCTTTGTTTTTTTTGTGCGCACCACTCCGTCGACTTTGACCGATCTTATGGCGTGTGTAGTTACTGTGGCCCTGCAAAGGTTTTGAGGCCCATTGGCCACGAACTCCATCCCGGAAGTGGTTAATAAGATGCGGTTTCTCCCGTTGTACTCCCAGGTCCCGTGATAGGTGGTGGTATAGGCTCTGAATCCGTTAATTGTGGGTGCAGTGGAATCGTAAGTCGGGGTCGACCATAAACCGTTGTTCCGCTGCGCTCTCCACTTAAGGTCGCCGAGGTTCGTGGGGAAGTAAAATATTATCTTGGCGTCGGTGGCTTTGCTTGAGGCTTGTGCCTCCTCGACCCAAAATCCCCCTCTGGGGTAGTTCGCGACGTTGGAAATCCGGATGATGTTGTCGGTATTGAAGAAGCACTCACTCTTTACCTGCATATTCCCGCTGACCCGTGGGGTGGGTTGTGCGTTGGAAACTGCGTGACTAGGTACAAAAGCTGTTGCTGCCACTACGGGTGCTGCCCACATCGCCCCCTTCGCTAGGACCCTTCGGGAAACTATATTTTTGGCATGTGTTTTCATGGAATCCTTCCAGTGGTATTCGCCCATATGGCGAATCTACTTTACGGAAGAAGTTTTGATAGTCAAAAATTTAATAGCTATACGATCAAATGCTGAATATATAGATATGCGATCAAAAGCACTCGATGGGTCCCTGTTTGCCGCCGCGAAATCCTCCGAAGAAGGTGATGGGCCCCCATTCCACCAGGAGAAATGCAGTAGATCAGCCTTTTGTCTCGCATGCGACGCCGTCGCCGTCGCGGTCCAGGGCTGGCCGATATCCGGGGGAGTCGGCGTACAGGGGTGCTGCTCCGGCGGCTCGAGCCGCCGTGCAATTCGCGTAGTAGGCACCTTCCTGGGCGGGTGCAGCAGGTTCCGCGGGTGCAGCGGGTTCCGCGGGTGCAGGTGCGGCGGGCTCGACCGGAGCGGGAGCCGGGGCCGGAGCGGGAGCCGGAGCCGGTGCTTCGGTGGGTGTCGGTTGCTCTGATGCAGGCACTTCCTCCGGCGCGGGGTCTGCCGTTTGCCCGACCTCCGGAGCATCGGTACCGGACGGCAGGACTTCCCCGGGGCATCCTTCAAGAATGCCTTCGATGGCGTCCTTCTCGGCCTTCGTGACCCACAGATGGTAGTTGGTCTTTACCGCGATCTGCCGCGAAACGTAATCGCATCGGAACTGTTTGTTGGACGGCAACCAGGTGGCGGCGTCACCGTCGCTCTTGCCTTGGTTCGTGGGGCCGTCGACGGCGAGGAGGTTCAGCGGATCGTTCGCCAATTGCTTCCTCTCCTTGCTGGTCAGTTGTTGAGCGCCTGTCTGCCATGCGTTCGAGAGGCTGACCACATGATCGATCTGGACCGCGCTGCTGGTGGACTTGCCGGCAGTGAAGGCGATGTCCTTGCCGGTGTAAGGGTCCACCAGGTTGCCCGAGGTCACTTTGCAATCCTGTGTGCCGGGCTTGTAGGACACCGCGGACAGATCGCGGCTCAGAACGTCGTTGCGCGTATCGCATCCGTTCTGGTCGGTGTCAGCCCACGCGCGGCCGAACTTTTTGCGCTTGTAACCCGTCTTCGGCGCTTTGCCCTTCACGGGTAGGGCTTCAAGTGCGGTGAGGGCGTCGTCGCCGGTTGCTTGGACATCGGAGACCTCAACGATCGGCGTCGTGGAGGGAGCTGCCGATGACTCCGCGGCGGCTTCGGAAGAAGCGCCCGTTGCGCAACCGGCAAGGGAGAGAACAAGGGCGACGCCGGCGCCTGCGATTCGCATTCCGCGACCGTGTCGGGAAGCGAATTCGGGCAGGGGGGATCTATGCAAAGACATGGGTGGCTCCAAGTGAAGTGAGGGACATTCGAAGTGTATGGGCAGGACACGCCGGAAACCGCATCTGACACGAACTCTTTTTGTCGTGTCCCGGGGGTATCGGCTGTCCGATTGGTTCATCCCGATGCGTCAGCCGAATGCAGCGGCTCACCCCGCGGACCCCGTCACTGCCGCAGTCGCCGAGGCTCTCGCCCTGGAAATCAGCTCTTGGCTGATCGTCAAGCGTGGTGACGGCCACTAGGGTTGATGGTGTCCAGGTTTCCGCCGAAGGTCATTCCGACGCGGCAGCCACTGCAGTCAAGCAGAGGAGAACCATATGTCCGAGACGACTTCGATTACCGTTTCCCGCTCCATCGACGAGCCATCCGACAAGATCTTCGACCTCCTGAGCAATCCGGAGCGCCACCATGAATTCGACGGATCAGGCTACGTCGTCTCCGACGACAAGACCGACCGTATTCAGAAGACGGGCGACGTCTTCCGTATGAATATGAACGGCCCGCACATGGGCGGCGATTACAAGACGGACAATTACGTCACGGGATTCGACGAGAACAAGCTCGTAGCCTGGCAGACGGCACCTGCCGGTGAGGAGCCTCCGGGCTGGGAATGGACCTGGAGCCTGGAATCCACGGGCTCGTCATCGGCCGACGTGACGTTGACCTACGACTGGTCCAAGATGGATCCCAAGGCCGCCGAAGAGCTGGGCATGCCCTTGGTTTCCCAGGAGCAGTTGGAGGAGTCTCTCGAACAGCTCGCCAACGCCGTCTCCGGCGAATAACTCTGCCGACTCAAGTTTTTGGGTAGGATCACGAGCCCGGTGCCGCTTCGTTCGAAGCGGCACCGGGCTCTGTTCTCTGCGTTCGCTGCCCCTTGGCGTGAAGCAATGTTCACAGGCAGCCACTCTGACGAGCACGGATTGACCAGTTGGACGTAAACTAGCGTTTGAGTAAGGACTTTAAGTCCGAGCCGCACGGCGGCACGGACAACTACGTGACGTTAGAGGAGAACAAGGTGACAGAGCCGACGCCCGATCAGGAGAATCTGGACCTCGAAGTGCCCGCTCCGGAAGCGGAGCAGGTCGACAAGCGCAGGGTTGTCGTCGCAGAAGACGAAGCCCTGATCCGGCTCGACATCGTGGAGATTCTCAAGGACCAAGGGTTCGACGTCGTTGCCGAGGCCGGCAACGGGGAAGAGGCCGTGGAACTGACGAAAGAACATGAGCCCGACGTGGTGCTCATGGACGTCAAAATGCCCAAGATGGACGGCATTAGCGCCGCAGAAGTGATTGCCAAGGAACGCATCGCCCCCGTGGTGTTGTTGACCGCCTTCAGCCAGAAAGAACTCGTGGATCGGGCCACGGAGGCGGGGGCAATGGCCTACGTGGTCAAGCCGTTCACCGAGAATGACCTGATTCCTTCGATCGAGGTGGCAGTCAGCCGCTTTGAGCAGATCAAGGCACTCGAGAAAGAAGTCACCGGTCTCAAGGAACAATTCGAAACCCGGAAGTTGGTCGAGCGAGCCAAATCGTTGCTCACCACCAAAATGGGCCTCACCGAACCGGAAGCATTCCGCTGGATCCAGAAGACCTCGATGGATCGTAGGCTCTCCATGCGAGAAGTTGCGGAGACCATCGTTTCCCAGGTCGCTTGAGCTACCTGATCAGCGATTGCCAGGGCCGTAGCCCGCTATGCGTCAAGCGGCTCGTGCGATCTCGGTTCTAGCGGCGGTCGACCAACAAGTTCGTGATCCGTGCCGTCGAGAGGCGACGGCCGGCATCGTCGGTCATCACGACCTCATGGATACAGAGCGTTCGCCCGACGTGGATCGGCGTACACGTGCCGGTGACCCATCCGCTCGAAGCGGCACGTTGGTGCGTTGCATTGATATCCACGCCCATGGGCTGTTTGCCCTCTCCTCCGGCCAAACCTGACGCAACAGAACCGAGAGTCTCCGCCAGAACCAAATGCGCCCCGCCGTGGAGGAGCCCAAACGGTTGTTCATTCCCCTCAACCGGGAACTTGGCGACCATGAGGTCCGGGCCCATGGTTTCGAAGACGATCCCCAACTTCTCCGCCAAACCGCCCAAACCGTTCCGAGCGAAGCGTGAATGGTACTGTTCCGGCACTCCTGCCCTGATCAGAGAATCGGTATAGGGGTTATTCGTCATCGTCTCGCTCAAACTCGTCACTGCCTGTGATTAGGATTGGTAGGTGACTTCCGCATCCGAGACAACGCCCGCCGAGGAGGCCACCGTGGCCGAGCATACCCCTGAGCCCGCCGATCCCGCCGAGAACGCAGGGGAGCGCAAACGACTCCTCATGATCGACGGCCACTCCATGGCATTCCGTGCATTCTTTGCGGTGCCCGTGGACCGTTTTTCCAACTCCGCTGGGCAGCACACCAACGCAATCCACGGCTTCACGTCGATGCTGCTCACCATGGTCCGCCAGCTTCAACCCACTCACGTGGCCGTGGCCTTCGACCTGAGCGGGCCGACATTCCGGTCCGAGGAGTACACCGAATACAAAGGAGGACGTGCCGAGACCCCCGAGGAATTCTCCGGGCAGATCGAGTACATCCAAAAGGTACTGGACACCCTGAACATCCCGTGGATCACGGTCGAAGGATTCGAAGCCGACGACATCATCGCGACCGGCTCCAAATTGGCCGAGAACGCGGATGCCGATACCGTCGTCGTCTCGGGCGACCGGGACGCTTTCCAGCTCATCTCTGAGACCACTCACGTGCTCTACCCGACCAAGGGGATCTCCGATATCCCGCCGAGGACGGCAGAGGACATCGAGGAGAAATACGGCGTCGGGCCGGACAGGTACCGTCACGTCGCCGCGCTGGTGGGGGAAACCGCAGACAATTTGCCCGGCGTACCGAAGGTTGGACCGAAAACGGCCAGCAAGTGGATTAATCAGTACGGGGATTTGCAGTCCGTGATTGACCACGCGGACGAGATCGGTGGGAAGGTTGGAGAGAACCTCCGTGCCCACCTCGATGACGTCCGTCGCAACTTCCGTCTCAACGAGCTCAAGCGCGACGTCGATTTGCCCGTCACCTTCGCCCAGATGGAGCGTCGGGAGCCGGACCTCGAGGCGATGGATGAACTGTTCGACGAGCTCGAATTCAACCGCCTCCGCGAGCGGGTCCGCGTGGACCTGGTCAAGGCCGAACCGGAACCTCAGATCGAGATACCCGGGCGTCACGAAATTCTCACGCCGGACGAACTGGCGCAGGTCGTCGCCGAGCCGGGAACATCTCTGGCTCTGACGCTCGAGCAGGACTACCGGGCAGGCGATGTCCTGTTCCTGGCCACGCGTGAGTCCGTCGGATCTGTGCGTCTGGAACAGGCCGATGCCAATCTGACCGAGGCTCTGTCTTCCACATTGAACGACCGCGCGGGCGACCTGCTGGTCTCCGACCTCAAAGAGCTGGTCAAGGCGTTGCGAGAGCTCGGTTACGAGCTTCCCGACGCCGGCCGGGATCTCGCCCTCGAAGCTTTCGTCCTGCGCCCCGGAGCACGCGGATACAGCCCTCAGGAACTTGCTGCCGAATTCACGACTTACGATTTCGGTACCAAACTCAAGAAACCGACCGCCGCGGCGCTGAAAAAGGAATCCGAGGAAACGAGGGAGAAGAACACCTCGGTAAGCCTCGATCGTTTCGCCTCTGCTGCCTGGCTGATGCACGAAGCCGCAGATGTAATAGCCGAACGCCTGGCCGAGCACGGGTGGGCCAAAAAGATCTTGGATGATATCGAGGTCCCGTTGTCTCATGTCCTGCTCGACATGGAGACCAACGGGATCGCGATGGACGTGCAAGAGCTGGACACCCTGCAAGGGAATTTTCAGGCTGAGATCGACACCGCGCAACGCAACGCGGATCAGGTGGTCGGAGAAGCCGTCAAACTCTCCTCGCCCAAACAGTTGCAGACGGTCCTGTTCGAGACCCTGGATCTGCCCAAGACGCGCAAGATCTCCTCGGGGTACACCACCGACGCGTCTTCGTTGCAAGAGCTCATGACCAAACTCGAGCCGGGCACCAAGGGCCATGATTTCATGGGGTATCTCCTGCGCTACCGCGAGTTCACCAAGCTCCAGCAATTCGTCACCGCGCTCAAGGACGCGACGACGGCGTCGAATCGGGTGCACACGACATTCGGCCAGACCACGGCGGCTACGGGACGGCTCTCCTCGATCAATCCGAACCTCCAGAACATCCCGGTCCGGACGGCCGAGGGCAAACGGATCCGCAATTCGTTCGTCTGCGGTGCCGAATACGAGACTCTGTTGACGGCGGACTACTCCCAGATCGAGATGCGCATCATGGCACATCTGTCCCAGGACGAGGGTCTGATCGACGCCTACAAATCGGGGGAGGACCTCCACCGATTCGTGGGTTCGCAGGTTTTCGGTGTCGCCCCGGAAGACGTCACCTCGGAAATGCGCTCGAAGGTCAAGGCCATGAGCTACGGGCTGGCCTACGGTCTGTCGAGTTACGGTCTGTCGAAGCAGCTGAACATTTCCGTGGACGAGGCGCGCGGGTTGATGAGCAACTACTTCAAACGTTTCGGCGCAGTGCGCACATACTTGCGTGAAGTAGTCGATGAGGCCAAGAAGGTCGGCTACACGGAGACAATGTTCGGCCGCAGGCGCTACCTTCCGGACTTGGATTCCTCGAACCGTCAAGTGCGGGACAATGCGGAACGTGCCGCGCTCAACGCCCCGATCCAGGGCTCGGCCGCCGATATCATCAAGATCGCGATGCTTGGCGTTGACCGGCGATTGCGCGAGGAAAAGCTTTCGACCCGAATGGTGCTTCAGATCCACGATGAACTCATCCTCGAGGTCACCGAAGGGGAATACGAGGCGGCGGAGGCCATTCTCCGCGAGGAAATGTCCAACGCCGTCACACTCCGCGTGCCCCTCGAGGTCCAGGTGGGCCACGGACGCTCCTGGAACGACGCCGCTCACTAGCTGAACCGTCAATCGAAGAGGAACCACATGAGTTTGAAGCCTTTTGAGATCAGAGAAGCACTCGGTGCCGATGGCAAGGCCACCGAGGCCTACCGGCGTTTCCACGGGCGGGTGCAACGCGGCTTCCACGAAGATCCGGGAACGCGAGACGTGCAGGACTACCAGGCACAGGAGTATCAGCACGAAGGATTCGTCTACCGAGGATACGAAGAGACAGATCCGGCACCCGAATGGGCCGGTACGACCCCGAGGCCAGTTTCGACGATCGTCGGCTTTCCCCGGGCCATGAACGTAGGCGCTGCAACCATTGGAACGTGGGCTATTTCGGGTGTAGGTGTTGCTTCCTCCCATCGGCGCCGGGGTCTCCTGCGGACGATGATGACCGAAGAACTCCAGACTGCCCAGCGTGAAGGCTTTGCTCTCTCGGCGTTGACCGCTTCGGAAGGCGGAATCTACGGACGCTTCGGGTACGGGGTGAGCACTCGGTTCTGCGACTACGAGTTGGATATTCGGCGTCGCCCGCAAGTGCTGGCCAGCGCATTGGAGTCGACCGGAGCGATCCGCGGCAGCGTCCTCGAAGCCGAACCGCTCAAAATGTTGGGGCTCGCGGAAGAGCTGGCGCAGAGGATAGTGCGGATCCGCCCGGGCCAGGTGAATCGGCTTCGGACTCACATCAAGGACACCCTGGGAATCGTCGATCTGCACAACAACTCGATCGAGGTGGCGCGTAACCGAGAGGCTTTCGTCTATAGCGGGGTTTCGGGGCCCGAGGGCTTCTTGGTCCTTGAGCACCAGGGGTATGAGTCGGACCCTCCTAGGGCGAAGATCGTGGACTTCCAAGCCGCCACGTCAGCCGCTTCGGTCGGTCTATGGAACCACCTTTTCACGGTGGATCTGTTGGACGTCGTCGACTTCAAAGACGCTCCAGGGATGGCATTGTCCTCGATCTTGCAGGATCCCAGGGCCGTGAGGTCCAAAGGCGAGGCCGATCTCATCTGGACCCGTATTCTGGACGTGGTCAAGGTTCTCGAGGCACGTTATTACGGTCGTGACGGCGAGATCGTCCTGCTGGTTGATGATCCGCTGGGTCTGATCACCGGCGCTTATGCCCTTGAAATCCGCAACGGTGCGGCAAAGGTGACTCCGGCCGACGGTCTGGGGACACCGGGCCAGCGTGGGGACCACGCAAAGGACGATTGTGCCCTCTCGCCTTCTGCCGCCAGGGTGCGTTTCCCCGCGGACCGGTTGGCCTCTGCGGTATTCCGGGGCTGCGCTCTTGAGGCTCAGTACGGAGTGGTGCTCGGAGAAGGGGCCGAAGAAGCCGCAGAAATGTTCGCGGTCAAGAGCGAACCGTACTGCGATTTCGGTTTCTAACGACGCCCACGAGACGGATCTTTCTCGCGGAAAGCAATCATTCGCCGAATCCTCCGGGAGGTTCCGCAGACATCGGCGTGTTTTGGGCTTTTACGCGTTGACCCGACTTGCGTCAAGCCATACACTTAGTGGGCGCACCATGTGCGCGCAGTCCAATAAATGTTCGGCTTCGTCCCTAGACCGCCGCAAGGCGGGTCGGAGTCGACCGAGTAAGTAATCTATCCACATCGGAGCCCCTACTACATGACCACCAACACCCCGCAGGTCGCGATCAACGACATCGGAACCGAAGAAGAGTTCCTCAAGGCCGTTGACGAGACCATCAAGTACTTCAACGACGGCGACCTTGTTTCTGGCGAAGTTGTCAAGGTTGACCGCGACGAAGTTCTGCTGGATATCGGGTACAAGACCGAAGGCGTCATCCCGTCCCGCGAACTTTCCATCAAGCACGACGTCGATCCCGGTGAAGTTGTTGCCGTTGGTGATGAGGTTGAGGCTCTCGTCCTAACCAAGGAGGACAAGGAAGGCCGTCTGATCTTGTCCAAGAAGCGCGCTCAGTACGAGCGTGCCTGGGGCGACATCGAGAAGATCAAGGAAGAGGACGGCGTCGTTACCGGCACCGTCATCGAGGTCGTCAAGGGCGGCCTCATCCTGGACATCGGTCTCCGTGGCTTCCTCCCCGCATCCCTCGTGGAGATGCGCCGCGTTCGCGACCTGGCTCCTTACATCGGCCAGGAGATCGAGGCCAAGATCATCGAGCTGGACAAGAACCGCAACAACGTGGTCCTTTCCCGCCGTGCATGGCTCGAGCAGACCCAGTCCGAGGTTCGCTCCTCGTTCCTCAACAAGTTGGAAAAGGGGCAGGTCCGGACGGGCGTTGTCTCCTCCATCGTCAACTTCGGTGCATTCGTGGACCTGGGCGGCGTGGACGGACTCGTTCACGTTTCCGAGCTGTCTTGGAAGCACATCGACCACCCCTCGGAGGTCGTCGAGGTCGGTCAGGAAGTCACCGTCGAGGTTCTCGAGGTGGATCTGGACCGCGAGCGTGTTTCGCTTTCGCTCAAGGCAACCCAGGAAGATCCGTGGCAGACCTTCGCCCGCACTCACGCGCTGGGTCAGGTCGTTCCCGGTAAGGTCACCAAGCTGGTTCCCTTCGGTGCGTTCGTTCGCGTCGAAGACGGCATCGAGGGCCTCGTGCATATCTCCGAGCTGGCTGTCCGCCACGTGGATCTGGCCGAGCAGGTCGTCTCCGTCGGAGATGAGCTCTTCGTCAAGGTCATCGATATCGATCTGGACCGCCGCCGCATTTCGTTGTCCCTCAAGCAGGCCAACGAGGGCGTCGATCCCGACGGCACCGAGTTCGACCCGGCCATGTACGGCATGGCCGCGGAGTACGACGAGCAGGGCAACTACAAGTACCCCGAGGGCTTCGACCCCGAGACCAACGAATGGCTCGAGGGCTACGAGACTCAGCGCGCAACCTGGGAGCAGCAGTACGCTGACGCTCAGGCTCGCTGGGAAGCCCACAAGGAGCAGGTCCGCAAGGCCCTGGCCGAAGATGCCGACGCAGCAGCAACCGCCGCAACCGGTTCGGCTTCGTCTTCCTCCTCTTCGTCGTCTTCCTCCTCGAATGCAGCTCCGGCTCCGTCCAGCTACTCCTCCGAGGTTCCGGCAGCCGATTCCGGCACACTGGCTTCGGACGAGGCACTGGCTGCACTGCGCGAGAAGCTCACCGGCAACAACTAAACCGGTAAAGCTCCCGTAGCGGGATTGCTGAGACGAATGGCCCCTCACCGTACGGTGAGGGGCCATTCGCGTTCCCGGGGCAAAACTCAACGGCCGGCGGAAGAGACAGTTCCGCTCCTTGTCTTTTTCACTGGATGCATCCTCCAGCCGAATGAGCGGTCGCGGTGCGAAGGACGTTATCTACCGATCGACCCATTCCGTGCCGCCCCACACCAGATTCAATTCCCCCGACGACGCCGATGCGAGAAGGTTTTCGGCCTCGTTAAGTTGGGCTTCTGTGTCCGTGACCGCGATATTCAGCGTCGCATGGGAAGCGCCGTAGTCGGTTCCCAGAACCGCGACTGCAGATGCGCGAAGCTCATTCTCGAGGCGGCCAGCCTCCGCGTGAGGCATGTCGATCCGACCCTGCCGAAGTCTCTGCCTGGATGCAAAATGCGCGGCGTCGAGCGCCCGTACGGTCGCGTCCGTATAGGCTCGCACCAAACCGCCGGCACCCAACTTGATTCCGCCGAAGTACCTGACCACCACCGCGCACAGGTCGGACAGATCGGTCACCGACTCATCGTCCTGCCTGGTTCGGTGGGAAATCAGTGCCTGGAGGATGGGGATCCCCGCGGTACCTGCCGGTTCACCGTCGTCGGAAGAACGCTGGATCTCACGGTCCGCTCCGAGGACGAAGGCCGAACATACGTGCCGTGCATCGTGGTACCGCCTTCGCAACAATTCGATGTACGCGCGGGCCTGCTCCTCGGTTTCGACGCGGGCCACGTGTCCGATGAACTCGCTCTTCTTGATCTCCAGCACGGTCTCGACCGGCCCGTTTCCGGACAGGACGGTGTACATGCGGGCGCGGGTTTCGAAAGAATCGGTCACTCATCCAGTCTATTCCGGTCGATTCGGATTACCGTGCCCGCCGACGGATAAGGTGGGGAACGCAAGCACGCGGTAGGAGAGGAAGCGACCAATGACAGATTCGGTCAAGCACGTGGGCCTGACGGGCGGCATAGGTTCCGGCAAGTCGACCGTCGCGCGATTGCTGACGGACCACGGGGCCGTCCTGGTGGACGCCGACGCGATCTCCCGTGAGCTCATGGTCGCCGGCTCGCCGGTTCTGGACGAGGTAGCACAAGAGTTCGGTCCTGACGTCCTGGACGAATCCGGTTCACTCGATCGGGCCGGGCTGGCCCGTATCGTGTTCGGCGACGACTCCGCGCGCGAACGCTTGAACGGGATTGTGCATCCAGCGGTCCGGGCCGAATCGAAGCGCCTGGTCGATGAGTCGACCTCGAAATCGGGGTTCTCCGGCGTCATCGTCCAGGACATTCCGCTTCTCGTCGAGACCGGCCAGGGAGACAAATTCGACGGTGTGATCGTGGTCGAGGCTCCGGAGCATGTGCGGATCGAACGGTTGGTCTCGACGCGTGGGATGAGCGAGGATGACGCCCGAGCCCGCATCAGGTCCCAAGCGACCGACGACCAACGGCGGGCCGTAGCGACCTGGACCATCGACAATTCAGGAAGCCAGGAAGAGACCGCCGCACAGGTCGATCGCCTGTGGGGGGAGTTGACCGACGGTTAGGGCTCAGCGGTCCCGTTCACGGAGCATCTGGTAGACCACGGAGTCGTCCTTGCGGCCGAGCCCTTCCCGGCGACCTCTCAAGTACACCTGCTCCGCCGCTGAAGCGAGCGGAACCGGCTGGTCTGCGGCCCGGGCCGCGTCGGTCACGAGCCCCATGTCCTTGACGAAAATATTCAGGGCGGACCGGGCTTCGTCGAACTCCTCGTTGACCATACGAGATCCCCGATCCTGGAACATGAAGGATTGAGCGGCTCCGCCATTGAGCACTTCGTGGCACTGAGCGACGTCGAGCCCCATCGAATCCGCGAGAGCCAGGGCTTCCCCCGCGGCGGCGATGTGCACTCCGCACAGCAATTGGTTCACGACCTTGAACTTCTGGCCGTCGCCCGGCTCCGGTCCGACCACCGGGCAATTCGAACCCAGGGCGTCCAGCAGGGGCTTGACGGAAGCGACGTCTTTGTCACTGCCGCCCACCATGATGAGAAGGTCGCCCGTGCCGGCACGGGCAACGCCGCCGGAGACGGGCGCGTCGACGATGTGTTGGGTCAACGGTTCCAGAGCCCGTGCAGCACGCTGCACAGCGGCCAGGCCGACCGTGGACATGATGAGGAGCGTGGTCCCGGACGAAAGAACATCAGCGATGCCGTCCTCGCCGAACAGCACCGCATCCAACTGAGGTCCCGTCGCGACCATGATGACGACAACGTCCGCACCCATGGCAGCCTCACGGGCCGAACTCGCGGTATCAACGAGCGGTGCGACCGATTCGAGCACGGCCGGATTCAGATCGAATGCCGTGACCGCGTGGCCTGCTCGGGCCGCGACCGTGGCCATGGGGGCGCCCATCGCGCCCAGTCCAATCCAACCGATGGAACTTTTCTGATTCATGTTGTCCGTTCTGTGATTCGTGGCGATTGTTCAGCGTGAGGCGGCCTGGAGGCGCTCGATGACGTCCGCGAGAGCATCGCGGCTGCCCACGTTTCCGGGGAAGACCACATAAGGGCAGTCTCGAACATTCTCGGGAGCGTGTTCCGGTTTGAAGAGCGAAATCTGACCGGGGAAGAACTGGCCCTCAACCCTCGCGAGGCGGATACCCAGGCCCCGATGGGCAACTTCATGGGAGGTGATTCCTCCTTTGGCGACGATCCAGGCTGGGAGAGCATCGCGGCTCCTTTCCACGACCTCTACCACCGCATCGGAGACGCTTCTGGCAATGTCGAGGGACTCGGCCGGGTCCGAAGTCGAGACGAGTTTCCGGCTGGTGTAGACGGCGACGTCGTTGTTCTTCAGGCCCTCTCGGATCGTCTGGACCGTCCGGTTCAGGTGGTGGTCCCGTCGGCTCGGATCGAGAAGCTGTTCCACATCGATTTCGATTTCGGTCAGGCTCCCGCGTCGCTGAACTTCCTCGAGCTGTTGCGTGGTGAGGCCGACGTGGGAGCCTACCACCACAAGGCCGTGACGTTGTCTGTCGCCGCTCAGGGATATGTCCGACGGCCCGAGAATGCGGGGCTCGGTTTGACCGGCGAGAGGGCGGACAAAAGACGGACCGCACCGTGTGACGAAGTGATGTCCACGAGCTTCCAATTCGGTCACGGCGTCGACGACGACCTCCATGTCCGAGTAATCGGTCGCGTTGACGACGACCCACGTTCTGTTCGAGGCTCCGGCGAGAATCTCGGTAACTTTTTCCCGCCCTCCGGAGCGGATGTCGTCGAGCGAGAGGCTGAGGACCTCGGAAGCCTGGACCGTACCGTCGGATTTTTCCTCGAGGAACTTCGTGAGGTCGGAATGATGGTAGCCAAACGTTGCGTCCCGTGCGAAGTCTGTGTCCTCGACTCTTCGCGCTGCCCCGTCGACCTTGGCGTAGTGGACATTGCCTTCCGTGAAGCGGCCCGCTTCGATCATCGCGGGGCAGAACAGGAACGCGTCGACGTCGACGCCGTGCTCGGAGAGAACGTCGGCCAGCGCATTGGGCTCCGCAACCACGTGACCCCTGAGGGTGGAGTCCGACCGGGAGACCACGTGCAGAGGCGTCTTATCACTCTGGGGCGAGGCTTCCAAGAATTCACTCAGAGTCCTGCGGTTCAGCGAGACCGCGGCGTTCTCTTCCAAGGCCCGAGTATTGGTGAGTGTGAAGCACGTGGAACCCGGCTGTTCCAAAGACCCCGTGAGGATTCCGGGGTCTTGTTCGAAGGCGACGGGAACATCGTGGACGCATTGCGAACCGGTGGGGTCGTCGTCGAGAACGAGCAATCGGCGGGGTGAATTAAGCATGGTGAAACTCCTTCGGAGAAGAAATCAGGCGAGGGCGGAGACCACCGGCCACATGACCAGGGCCACGAAGAAGCCGACGATCGATGTTGCCGTGGTCAGAACCGTGTAGGACTTGAGCCCCGTTGCGGTGTTGACCTGGTTGTATCGGGACCACACCCAGAACAGGGAGTCGTTGACGTGGGAGAGGGCCATCGAGCCGATGCCGATGGTGACCGCCACGAGTGCTACCTGCAACGGAGCGAGACCGAGCGATGCCACCAGAGGCGCGACGAGTGGCGCGGTGGTCAGGGTCGCCACGGTTGCGGAACCCTGGGCCGCGCGAATCAGGGCTGACATCAACCACGCCATCACCAAGATGTGCAGACCCGTACCGGCCAGGGCATTGGCGACGGCGTCGGCGACTCCGGTTTCTTGGAGCACATGCCCGAAGGTGCCACCGGCTCCGGTGATGAGGATGACCGCTGCTACCGGCGGAAGGGAGGAGTTGATGACGTCCTCGGCCTGGGTCAGCCCCCAGCCTCTACGGTAGCCGAGGACGACGGTTGCGATGACGACGCCGATGACGAGAGCCATCGGAGAGGCCCCCACGAAGGAGAAGAACTGAACGACCCCGTTGTCCGCAGGCAGAGTCATGGAGGTGATGGTTTGGGACATGATCAGAACCAGCGGGATCAGGATCATGAGAATCACGACCCAAGCGCGCGGCGGATTGTCGACCTTCGGGAAAGACTGGGTCGATTCCTCGTCGAAATCCTCACCGGCTTCCTGCATCTCCGCCGCCGAGATAGCCGGGACGGGAGAAAATACACGGCGGGTGATGAACGGGATCATCAGTTGCGAGGCGAACCACATGATGATTGCCGGAACCAGTCCCAGGAGGAGCACCATGCCGATATTCGCGCCCATGACCTGCGCTCCGCCCACGATGCCCGGGTGCGGAGGAAGCACCACGTGCACCGTCAGGAGGCCCATGACGGTGGGGAGAGCGTAATTGAGCATGTTGCCTTGAAGGCGGCGTCCGACCGACAAGATGATCGGCATGAGGACGATGAGGGCGACATCGACGAACACGGGGATGCCGAAGATGAAAGCGGCCGCCCCGAGTGCCCAAGGAGCTCGGTTGGGACCGAATTTGGTGAGCAACATCTTGGCCAGGACATCGGCTCCGCCTGAGACCTCGATAATGCGACCCATCATGGCACCGAGCGTCACGATGAGAGCAACCGACCCGAGGGTCGAGCCCATGCCGTCTTCCAGCATGGGGACGATCTTGTCCAGAGGAACTCCGGCGGCCAGTGCCAGGCCGACCGAGACCAGGAGCAATGCGAGGAACGGGTGGGCTTTTGCCTTGATGATGAGCGCCAGGATGACGACGACAGCGGCCAATCCCAAAAGGACGAGAGTTACCGGGGACATGAAATCTCCATCGACTTCTACTTCCGGCCAGAGTGACGCGAGCCATCACTGGCTGTGATCAGATATCTGATAAGTGTAGCTTTTTGTGCAATACTGTCAACCAGTTCACACATGCGTCTTCCAAGGAGTCACCAGTGGTGAAGAATCTCGCCGACCACGTCAGTCGATCGATCCTGGACCGGATTGCCCAAGGTGTCGTGTCCGTGGGAGACGAATTGCCGCCCGAGGGCGTCCTGGCCGACGAACTCGACGTCTCCCGACTGACCATTCGCGAAGCGATCAAGACGCTCGCCGGGCGAGGGGTGATCACGGTGAAACACGGCAAACGGAATCGGATTGCCCCCGTCGAGAACTGGGATCTACTCAACGTGGAGCTGATGGAGTTGCGCGGTCGGATGCGCGGCGAGAGTCGAAACCTCGTGGAGCAGTTGACCGAGGTCCGCGAAATCGTGGAAATCGGAGCAGCCGAACTCGCCGCGGCGAGGATCACTAACGAACAGCTGAAGCTCATGCGGGAGCAGGTCGAGATTATGGTCGAGGTCGAGAACAGCGACGGCGAACCCGACGTCGCTCGCGCTGTAGAAGCGGACATCGCATTTCACGGGGTAATCATTGAGGCCGCAGGCAACGAATATCTTGCCGCGACTTACCGTCCGCTGGAAGAGGTTCTGCGCGCCGTGCGCATGGAGACCTCGTCGACGCGGAAAGTGCGCAACGACGCGATCCATTGGCATACAGAGATTTTGAAAAAGCTGGAAAACAAAGACAAAGAGGGCTCGCGCGAGGCCATGAGGTCGCACATGCGCCAGACCATGGGAGCCGTCAGAGAGGAAACGGAATGAAGATCGTCGTGACCGGGGGCGCAGGGTTCCTTGGGAGCAGGGTCATTGCGGAGCTGCTGAAGCGACAGGATGCTGGGAACCTTGGGTTTCGTTTCGATCGCATCGTGTCTCTGGACTTAGCCGAGAATCGGAGCGAGGACGCTCGGGTGAGCTCGGCGGTCGGGGACCTCGCCGACCCGGACCTGCTGGCCGAGATCATTGGCGAGGACACGGTTGCCGTCTACCACCTGGCCGCGGTGCTGTCGGGCGGGTCGGCGGAGAACTTCGATTTGGCTCTGCGGGTGAACCTCGACGGGACGCGCGAACTGTTGGAGGCGGCCCGGAGGGCAGGCAATCGGCCCCGTTTCGTGTTCACGAGTTCATTGGCCGTCTTCGGTGGTCAGATGCCGGAAATCGTCGAGGACACTTGGGCCGAACAGCCCGATTCGACGTACGGGGCTTTCAAAGCCATGGGGGAGCTGCTGGTCAATGAGTACTCACGCAAGGGATTCGTGGACGGCCGGATCTGTCGTCTGCCGACCATCTCGGTCCGGCCCGGCAAGCCGAACTCTGCGGCGTCGTCCTTCGCTTCGGGAATTATTCGGGAACCATTGAACGGAATCGAGTCCGCGTGCCCGGTACCCCATGAAACCCGGATGTGGCTCTCTTCCCCGGATGCCGCCGTGTCCAACCTCGTCCACGCGCTGGAAATCTTGGGAGAGGAGATCGGTGCGTGGCGCGGTATGAACATCCCCGGCATCTGTGTGACGGTCTCCGAGATGCTTGCTTCGCTCGAACGCGTCGGTGGCTCACGGGCCAGGGCCCTGGTCACCGATCAACCCGACCAACAGGTTATGGACATCGTGTGCTCCTGGCCGGGTGAGTTCGCGGTGGATCGTCTCCTGGAGCTTGGCTTCGTCCGGGACGACAACTTCGACGACGTCGTCCGACAGTACAAGCAAGAGTTCATCGACCAGAGCTGAGCTCGGGCTCTGCCCCAGGAGCCGGTTTGCCCAACGCAAAATCTAGCTACGTTCTGTTCTTTGCCCTAATCCAGGTCCTGGCCCAGTCATGTGGTGTTCTCCTGTTTGACGTCGGGTTGTACGCCAGCCCCCGTCTGGCCAGGGTTCTTGCCACAGCGAGGTGAATGGCCCAGGGAACTCTCAGCAAATACAGTGGTTGCATGCGTATTTTGCCGAAAGTAGCCGTCCCGTCCCTGGCCGTTCTTCTCCTTGCCACCGGGTGTGGCGGTTCGACAGGTGCCAGCTCTTCTGGGTCGCCGACGCAGGGTTCCGCCTCGTCCAGCGAGTCTTCCTCGAGTCCGGCTGAGAATCCCACCCCGACAGGGGCGTCGGAGTCTGCGCCGGCAGGCCCGGGTTCGTTGACCGTGACCACCGGCGACGGTGAACAGCAGTTCACTCCGAACGTGGTTCATTGTGCTTCCGGCGATGGCAGTATTCGACACCTGATGGCCAGCGTTGATAACCAGCCGCCATTGCTCAAGGTCGAGGACGAGGGCGGTTTGTTCGTGATGTACAAACCCCAGCAGCAGGGGAGGCCATATAAGGCCAAGCAGCCGGAGGGGATTCAATACACCGCTGATGGGATAAAGGCCGATCATGCCAACGTTGGCGGTGCCACGATCAACGGTCAACTGCATTGCACCGACGGGGTCTAGGCCCGGGTAACTTATGCCCTGGCATCCTCCGAGTTGATGAATCTGACGCTGCCTGACTACTCCGCATACGGTTCGCGAACCGGCCTGTCGTAGACAGTGCTGGCCGGCACCCCGACGTGGGAAGAACCGGGACGCATAGGGGAGGACCGCCGTAGGAAGGAGAAGACATCAGCCTCAGGCGGATCTATCGAACATTCTTACGAATCGGAGTAGCCTGGGGCGTATGAGTCTGGCACAGGAGATCAACCGCGTCGTCGCGCCATTTGAGGTCATTTCCGATTACAAGCCCGCCGGTGATCAGCCACGGGCCATCGCCGAATTGACCGAAAGAGTTGAAGGCGGCGAGAAGGACATCGTTCTCCTGGGTGCCACGGGTACCGGCAAGTCCGCGACGGCGGCCTGGCTCGTCGAGGCGGTTCAGCGGCCCACGCTGGTCATGGTCCAGAACAAGACCCTCGCGGCCCAGTTGGCCAATGAACTTCGTGAGCTCTTGCCCAATAACGCGGTCGAATACTTCGTTTCGTACTACGACTACTACCAGCCCGAAGCCTATGTTCCCCAGACGGACACCTTCATCGAAAAGGACTCTTCGGTCAACGATGAGGTCGAGCGTTTGCGACACTCCGCGACCAACGCGTTGCTGACCCGACGCGACGTCGTCGTGGTCTCCACGGTGTCCTGCATTTACGGTCTCGGCACGCCTGAGGAGTACGTCAACCAGATGGTGACGCTCCGCCAGGGGGACGAAGTCGACCGCGACGACCTGCTCCGTCAGTTCGTCAACATGCAGTACGCACGCAACGACATGGACTTCCACCGGGGTACTTTCCGCGTTCGTGGAGATACCGTCGAAATCATCCCCATGTATGAGGAGAATGCGATCCGCATCGAGTTCTTCGGGGACGAAATCGAGTCGATTCATACTCTTCATCCGCTCACGGGCGAGGTAATCCGGGAAGAGAATGAGATGTACGTCTTCCCCGCCTCGCACTACGTGGCCGGTGCGGAACGCATGGCTCGTGCGGTCGAAGACATCAATAACGAGCTGGGGGAGCGTCTCAAGGAACTCGAGGACCAGAACAAGCTCGTCGAGGCGCAGCGGCTGCGAATGCGCACGACCTACGATCTCGAGATGATGGAGCAGATGGGCTTCTGCAACGGTATCGAGAACTATTCGAGGCACATCGACGGACGTGGGGCCGGCTCGGCCCCGCACTGTCTGCTAGATTATTTCCCCGACGATTTCATGCTCATCATCGACGAATCCCACGTGACCGTGCCCCAAATCGGTGGCATGTACGAGGGAGACATGTCCCGCAAACGTACGCTCGTGGAGCACGGCTTCCGTCTGCCGTCCGCGATGGACAACCGTCCCCTCAAATGGGACGAATTTCTGGAGCGCATCGGCCAGACGATCTACATGTCGGCCACCCCGGGCAAGTACGAGATGTCTCAAGCGGACGGGTACGTCGAACAGATCATTCGCCCAACCGGTCTCGTGGATCCGGAGATCGTCGTCAAACCGACCAAGGGGCAGATCGACGATCTCCTGGACGAGATCAGGCAACGAGCGGACCGGGACGAACGCGTCCTGGTGACGACGCTGACCAAGCGGATGGCCGAGGATCTCACGGATTACCTCGTCGAGCACGGGGTCAAGGTCCAGTACCTGCACTCCGACGTCGATACCCTCAAGCGCGTCGAACTCTTGCGTTCCTTGCGTCTGGGCGAATTCGATGTCCTGGTCGGCATCAACCTTCTTCGTGAGGGCCTGGATTTGCCGGAGGTATCGCTCGTGGCGATCCTGGATGCGGACAAGGAAGGGTTTCTGCGTTCGACGACCTCGCTCATTCAGACCATCGGCCGTGCTGCCCGTAACGTGTCCGGTCAAGTCCACATGTATGCGGATAAGATCACCGATTCGATGGAGACGGCGATCGAGGAGACGAATCGTCGTCGGGAAATCCAGGTCGCGTTCAACAAGGAGCACGGCATCGATCCGACGCCGCTCCGCAAACGCATCGCGGACATCACCGATCAGATCGCCCGCGAAGAAGAGGATACCCAGGAGCTCTTGGCCAAGCGCGCCGCGGCCAATGATCACACGGCTCCGGTCAAGGGCAAGGGCAAGAAGTCCAAGTCCGCCGACGCCGATCGGGACAACGCGACGTTGGCTGCCGTCGAGAAAATTCGCAAGGACGGTCTGGCGGCGGCTCCTGCCGAGGACCTGCTGGAACTGATTGAGCAAATGAACGAGCAGATGCGCAACGCCGCGGCCGAGCTCCAATTCGAATTGGCGGCTCGATTGCGTGACGAAGTCTCTGACCTGAAGAAAGAACTGCGCCAGATGCAGCAGGCGGGTCACGCCTGATCTGACGGTGGGATCACGCGCGGACGTCTTGAGGGCCGGTTCGGATGACCGGGCCCTCAGGGGGGGGCGTCGGAGAACGCCCAAGCGGTACTAGTTCGCCACGGTGAAGCGTTTGCCCTGATGCGACTGCGATTCGGCCTCATCGACAATTGCGACCGCGAAGTCTTCGGCGGATACCGAGTCCCCCGCGGGCCGGTCCAGTTCGGTCTTGTATGCGCCGGTTCGCTCGCCCGGGGCGATCATCGGCGCGGGAGCCAGCATCGTCCAGTCCATACCGTGTGAGGACACGTAGTCACGGTAGACCTCCGCGAAAGCATCAGCTTCCGTCTTGAACTGCGCCGGGAACCCCTCCGTGTCCTTGAGCATAGTGTTCTCGTCGGCGTAGAGAGCGCCGGCGCCTCCGACCACAAGGAACTTGCCCTCTGGCCCTGACGCCAACAGATTGCGGTGGTTCTTGATGTCGTCGGCGTAGTCGCCGGTGCGGCCGCTGACCACGGTGATGACGGTGTAATCGTGTCCGGCAATGACCTCGGTGACCGCGGCAGTGTCCGCGAGATCCAGCGCGCGGGCCGACTGAGCGCCTTCGACCTCCTTGCCGCTGCGCGAATACGCGTCCACGGTATGTCCCCGCTGAGCGGCTTCCGCGACGGTGCGGTATCCGACCATTCCTGTGGCTCCAATGACTGCGATCTTCATGATTCAACCCTTTGCTGGTAGATGTGCCGGCGGCTCTTGCCGACCACGTACCCAAAGAGTATCTTTTTGATACCGAGTACCTCAAGGAAACTAAGGAAAGCAATTTTGGCTACAAATGTCTCTTCCCCGGAACGCGAGTTCGACATCATGGACCCGCACTGTCCGTCGCGGACCGTGCTCCGTCACGTGACCGATCGTTGGACGCCCCTCATCGTCACCAGCCTGGGAGAGGGGCGGATGCGGTTCACGCAGTTACGGGACAGCATCGGGGGAGTGACCCCAAAGGTACTGACACAGACCCTTCGATCGATGGAACGAGACGGTCTCGTCACTCGCCATGCGGCCGGTTCCGTGCCTCCGCGGGTCGACTACGAGCTGACGGAACTCGGCCGGAGTCTGGCCGAGCCCATCGACGCCATGCGCCGCTGGGCGGAGAGCAGCGCGGAGGCCATTATTCGATCCCGGATGCATCACGACTCCTCGAAGGTGTGAGGTCTCGCCCCTCGATCGTCTGCCGCTGGCCTAAGGATACGCTCACGGTCTCGACCGTGCAGGCCGGGCGCCGTGAGGCACGCAAGTGCGCTAGATGGCTACGAGGAGGTCAACGTTGCGATCATCCCGTGTGCCCTCCGCATGCAGTCCACCGACGGAACCTGTGTCGTTTGCGCCGAGCTCCCGATGCAAGGCCGCCAGGTTTTCGAGCCCACGCGTGGAGGTCGGCGACTCGGGGATCTGCGAGTCGACCATCGTCGTCCGGATGCGTACCACACTGTCGGATACGAAGATCTGAACTCCTCGGAATTGCACCGGCCACTCCGAAATGGAGGCCGTGGAGACCTCCCAGAACCCGTTCTCGGGTGCGCGTCCGGGTCGCGGCGTCACCTTGTTGACGTGCGTGTGGCCGGAGAGCCACAGGACCACGTTCGGGTAGCAATGAAGTAGGGCCTCGACGTCGTCGGCCAGATGCAAGGTGCCTCGCGAATCGCCGATCCCGTAGTCGTTGTTCAGCGTGGACAGCCCGTGATGTGAAGCCAGAACTACGATCCGGCTTTCGGCGGCGGACGCGTCGAGCTGATCCCGGAGCCACCGGAACTGCGTATCGTCGACGCATCCGTCCACGTGACCGGCCGTATTGGTGGTGTCCAGCACCAGGATCCGCACGTCGTCGTTCGGATCGTGGGCGTAGTAGGTCACGCCGTCGTGCAAATTGACATCCGTGAATCCGTGGCCGCGCGGCGAACCGGGAGAGTCGAGGTGTGCTCTGACGTAGTCACTTTTGCTCCATACGGTTCGGCCATCCGAAGGGTCGATGTCTTTCGTGGGTCCGCGCGTGGACCACATCGGATCGTTGACGTACGCCGGGGTCTTGGCGCCCTCCGGGACCGAAGCGGCGTCGAGCTCAATCGGCTTGCGCGGCCCCGACAGGAAATCGTCCAAACCCCCGGGAAGCGACGCCCGCCCTTGGACCAAGCAGTCGTGGTTCCCGAAACAGGTCAACCAGGGCAAACCCAAGCCGTCCGTCCCAAAAGACCTCGTTGCTTCGGACAACGCGCCTGGAGCGTCGGGAAACCCGAATTCGGTCTTGTACCTGTCACGGGAAGACGGCTCCGGGTTGTAGTATTGCGGATCGTCCATCCCTACCGGCGCATCCTGGAACTCCCGTGATCCTGCGGCCGGTTTGACGACGCCGCCCGTCAAAGACCGCAGGTACGCCTCGATCTCATTGCGTTGCGAGGAATCGGAGTTGTCGCCGGTCGTGAGCGCCAGGTCCCAAATATCCGGTTGGGCTTCGACCAGGGAATTCATCGCTCGAACCATGCCTTCGATCGCGTGGTACTGCAAGAACTCCTGAGGCCGGTAGGAGGGAATCATCCCCTTCCAGTCCGGCTGGCCGTCGAGCTTCTGCAGGAACTCGAGTCGGGCGGGAGAGGCCAAGTCCGCCAGCTGAAAATCGGTGAAATGGACCAGGCCCAGGACCTGCGTGCCGGCGTCGGGCCAGGCGGCATTGGCCGGCATCAGGTCCGTGCGCGCGGTATGCGGCTCGCCCGGACCGGGGTGGAGACGGCGGAAGGGAGCGGCCGCGTCCGGAATGACCCGTCGCGAACTGGTGGTCGCGAATCCCTGGGACGTTCCGGCATTGTCCCGGTCAGACATGTGCTTGCTCCTTACGAGTTGATTTCTTCCAGGCCGCGATTCTTGGTCTCGGGGGCCATGAAGACGCAGATCAGCAGTCCCGCCAACCCTACGGCCGCGAAGACCCACAGAGCCACGTTGTTGCCCCACGCGGCGACCATATTCGGAAAGGCGACGACGCCCAGGATCGAACCGATACGGCTTACTGAGGTCGCCAATCCGGATCCCGTGGCTCGGAGCTCGGTAGGGAAGAGCTCCGTCGGGTAGACGAAGTTGAGGATCCCGCCTCCGGAATTTGCGAAGAGAACCGCGACGCTGAACAGGACGATCAGGAAGATCAGGTGCGGGTTCACGGTCAGTGCCAGAACCGCAAGGGATACCGTCAGCCCGGCAAAGGACGTGATGATTAGCGGGCGCCTTCCCCATGAATCCACGAGGTTCATGCCGATGACGGATCCGACCAACCCCAGCACGGCCACGATTCCGGAACCCACGATGACCGCGACCTGGTTTCCCTGAGTGAACGGCGCAAGGATGGTCGGGGTGTACATCGAAATCCCGTAGTAGGCCGTGGCATAGCAGAACCAGAATCCACAGACGAACAACGTCCTGTTCCGCTGGCGACCCGTGAAGAGACTCAGTAGACGTGCCGTGCGGGCGGGGGCGTGAGCAGGGCGGGTGGCCTCGGCCTCGACCTCGTGGTGGCTCGGGCGCACCCCGGTGACTTTCTCGACGACGTCCTTGGCGTCCTCGAACCGGCCGTGGGCGACCAACCACCGTGGAGATTCCGGAAGCGTCACACGGAAAATGAAGACGACCAGGGCGAAAATTGCGCCGATCAAGAGCATTGCTCTCCAAGCGAAGTCGCCCAAAGGCAAAGTCAGGAGACCGACGAGGTAGGCAACCACGGCCCCGACGAACCACATGGCCCCGAGAGATGTCGAGAGCTTGCCGCGTCCGTTCTTCGGCGCGAACTCGGAAACCAGGGTCGCGGAGATCGGGTAGTCCGCGCCGATGCCGATGCCCAGCAGAAAACGGAAGACGACCAACCACCAGAGGTTCGGGGAAAACGCCGTGAGGACGGCGAACAGGACGAACGCCAGGAGGTCGATGACGTACATCGCTTTCCGTCCGAACCGGTCCGTTAGGTTGCCCAGTGATACGGCACCGATGAAGGAACCGATGATGGCGCTGCTGGTCAGGATGGATTTTTCGCCGGCATCGAGGCCCCATTCGCCGACGATCATCGGCATCGCAACGGCGATGATCGTCAGATCGAAGCCATCCAGGAACACCCCGCCCGCAGAGAGGAGGGTGACTTTTCGCTGGAACCTGCGTGTTCTCGGGCTGTCGAAGCCATCGAAGTTCATCGGCGTTTCCTTTGAATCGGGGAGTGCGCTGATTCGCACCTGACTTGGTGAATGCTAGGGGACCGCCGGGGGCGGAAAGGGAGCTGGCATCAAAGAAGAGGTACCGGCTTTATGAATTGTTGGTGAAAGCAGGAAAGTCTCGAAGGGACTGCACAGCGTCATCAACCCGTATAGTTGGACAAAATTTAGGGCGTGGGTCACATCATAGGTGATGCACGTGGCGCCGAGGAAAGGGGCACCATTGCTCTACGGACATCCGTCAACCATGGCTGACAATTACCAACTCAATGTGACGACCATGCTCCGGCACGCGGCGCGGACCTTCCCGGAAACGGAAGTCGTCTACAAGGGAGCAGCCGGTACATGGGAGCGTTCGAATTACGCGACCGAAATCAAGCGCGTATCTCAAATGGCGCACGCTTTGGCCGAAGCAGGGGTCCAGGCGGGCGACGTCGTCGGCGTCATGGACTGGAACTCGCGACGGCACATGGAACTGTACTTCGCCCTCCCGGGACTCGCGGCAACCCATCTGCAACTGAACCTCAAGCTGTCCCGCGAAGATCTGACGTACGTGGTGAAGCACTCGGGGGCGCAGTGGGTCGTGGTCGACGAATCCCTCCTGCCGATCGCAGAAGGAATCCAGGGGACCGGAGACGTCAGGGGATGGATCATTCTCTCGGACCGGAGAGGGTCCGAGATATCGACGAATTTGGCGAACCCGATTTACCTCGAAGACCTCATGTCCACTCAGCCCCAGGAGTATGCCTGGGAGGAGATCGAGGAGGCGACCGCGGCCTATGCCGGATATACGACCGGAACCACCGGGCGTCCGAAAGGGATCTTCTACTCACACCGCGCCGTCTGTCTCCACGCTTGGGCGCTCCACACGTCGCTGAGCTTCACCCATCGAGACTGTTTGATGCCGGTGACCCCCATGTTCCACGTTATGACCTGGGGATTCCTCCACGCGGCCGTCTTGGCGGGCTCGAAACTGGTGATGCCCGGCCAATATGCGGCTACCGAAGTCGAAGACCTCGCCGAAGCGTTGGTCCATGAAGAGGTGACGATCTCCAACGGTTCGCCCGCGATCTGGACCCCGATTCTCGAATACTTCCGCCACCGCCCCGAAGCCGTGGATCTCGAAGGGTTGCGTGTGGTCGTGGCCGGTTCCGAACCTGCGCTCGCGCTCATGAAAGGCTTCCAGGAAACCGCGAACGCTGACATCGTCCATGGTTACGGCGCCTCGGAGACCTCGCCCATCGTGGCGATCAACTGGATTCGCAAGCGTTCGCTCGAAGGGCTGAGCGACGACGAATGGTGGGATCTGAAGCGTTCGCAGGGTCTGCCGAGCGCCGGTACGGACATCAAAATCGTCGCATTGGACGGCACGGAGCTCCCGCACGACGGCGAGTCCGCTGGCGAGGTCTATTACAAAGGCCCGTTCATCACGCAGGAGTACTTCAATCGTCCCGAATCAGCGGATTCATTCGCCGACGGATGGTGGCGATCCGGTGACGTCGGGGTGATCGACGCGAACGGATACCTCAAACTGACCGATCGCCTGAAGGACGTCATCAAATCCGGCGGTGAGTGGATTTCTTCGATCGATATGGAAAACGCGATCCTGGACAATCCGCGTATTGCAGAGGCGGCCGTGATCGGGGTTCCGGACGAGAAATGGGATGAGCGCCCCGTGGCGTATGTGGTCCCACGCGGCGGAGAATCTGTCGAGGCCGATGACGTCCGGTCCACGCTGTTGACCAGATTCGCCAAATGGCAGCTGCCGGACAAGGTTGTGGTCGTCGACGAACTTCCCAGGACCTCCGTCGGCAAGCTCAACAAGAAGAAGCTTCGGGCCGATTACATCTCGTGACCTTCCGCAGGAGGCAGGCGGAATAGTTCGGTACGCTCACGGTTGAGATGTAGATACGCACTGTTTCCGGTTCTCAAGGAGTCGCATGCCTGCCAACGGTTCTCCCCTCAAACACCTCGGATTCCTCCACATCGCTCCGTTCAGCCCGGAGAACCCGTCCCAGGGGTTCGCAGATGCGATCGACCTTTTTCGCCACGCCGAGACCCTGGGGTTCGACTCGGGGTGGTTGCGTACACGCCACATGCAGTACGGGGTCACGGCTCCCGGCGTCATGCTCGGTGCGTTGTCGCAGGCCACAGAGAGGATCGAGCTCGGAAGCGCAGTGATTCCCCTCGAATTCGAGAATCCGTACCGATTGGCCGAGGACCTGGGGGTTGCTGATCTTCTGACCGGCGGGAGGCTCCGTCCCGGGCTGAGCGTTCACCCGCCGCGCTTCGATGACGCCGTGAACAGGACCGTATTCGGTCCGGGCTGGGAAGCGGATGATTACGGGTACGAGAGGATCATGCGTCTGATCGGCCTCCTCCAAGGGAAGAAGATCCGCGACGTCGGACCGTACGAAGGCTTCGGCGGGAACTTCGATTCCGAGACGGTTCAGCCTCTCAGTCCGGGCCTGGTCGAGAGGCTCTCCTACGGTTCAGGGTCGTTGAAGTCCGCACGATGGGCCGGCGAGACGGGTCTGGGCTTGTTGGTGAGCAACATCGGTTCGACGGAGAACGGCATCCGCGATTTCGATGCCGCCCAGGCCGCTCTGATCCGTGCTTATCGTGAGGCCCTGCCGGAGCAGAGGCCCGGCCGGGTTGCGCAAGCGCGCGTCGTCGTCCCGACCGATGAGACCTCACCTGAACAGCGCGCTCGCTACGAGGAATACGTCCAACGTCGCACGCCTCGAACCCGAAAGGTCTTGGGGGAGAAGACGATCATAGCGATGGACCGGATGGGAAGCACCGGACAGATCGTCGAGCAGCTGAGATCCGATCCCTCGTTCGAGGCCGCAGACGAATTCATCGTGGAGCTGCCGTTCGAACTCGAGCCCTCGGACTGGCGGCACATTCTCGAACAATGTGCGACGAAGATCGGCCCGGCACTGGGGTGGGAGCCACGGCTCTAGAAGCGGGTTTCGGGGTCGTACACAAAACCCCCGGGGTTCTGCCCCCGGGGGTTTCTCGTGCGTTCTATCGGAAGATCTATTTGGACAGCTGCGCGCGATCGGCGCTGTGGGAACCCTCGATGGCTTGGAAGTGCTGCAGTTCTTCCTTTTCGGCGCGGGTTGGTTTGGCGGCGGCGTAGATTCCGGCAAGGGCCAGGAGGACGGCCCATACGAGCAAGAACCCGATGGTCCAGTCAACGAACTGGCCGACGGTTCCGTCGCTGGGAATGCTCCAGACGAAGAATGCGGCTCCGGCGACGAAAATTGCTCCGATGATGTAGCGGCGGGCGCGGATCCAAGGAGTGCTCATGGGACTGGTGACCTTCTCTCGAAATCGGTGGGTGACCTCGCTATATAGGGTACCGAATCATCCCGAATGCGGCGCACTCGAGCCGAAAACCTGCTCGGAAGGCGCGGGGATGCCTGTACAGTTGCACTCTGAGCAAGGGAGTATCCCCTCGATCTCGTGAACGTCAGCACGTCAGGTGCCGAAGCCTGGCCGGGCACGAGGCTGCAGCCCCCGTGATACGGGTGTGAGCGGCGGGAGAGACTTGTGAGGTTTTCCGTGCCCACAAGGAGGCTTTGTGGAAGTTTCATCTCTTCAATGGATCGTGACGATCGTCGTGATCCTGGCCCTGCTCGCTTACGACTTCATTTTCCACGTTCGCAAGCCTCACGAGCCCACGATCAAGGAAGCCGCCCTGTGGACTTCGTTCTACGTCGCGGTTGCCCTCCTCTTCGGGCTCTTCATCTTCTTTTGGGACGGTGGCGACTTCGCCGTTCAGTACTACGCAGGATTCGTCACGGAACAAGCCTTGTCCGTGGACAATCTGTTCGTCTTCCTGATCATCATGGCCTCTTTCAAGGTCCCTCGGGCCGACCAGCAGAAAGTCTTGCTCTTCGGCATTGTCGTCGCACTGATCGCGCGAACGCTTTTCATTTTCATCGGTGCCGCGGCCATCGATCGATGGGCCGCGCTGTTCTACGTTTTCGGTCTGTTCCTGATCTATACCGCGGGTAATTTGGTCAAGGACGAGGTCAAGGACGGCGGGGACGGCGACGAGGCCAATAACGTGATGGTTCGTTTGGCGAAGCGCTTCCTCAAGACAACGGACGAATACGACGGTGACAAACTTTTTACCGTCGAAAACGGCAAAAAGGTCATGACGCCGATGCTTCTGGTCATGGTCGCGATCGGCCTGACCGACATCATGTTCGCGTTGGATTCGATCCCCGCGATCTTTGGCCTCACGCAGGAGACGTACATCGTCTTCACGGCCACGGCCTTCTCGCTCATGGGACTGCGTCAGCTGTACTTCCTTATCGATGGGCTCCTGGATCGTTTGATCTACCTGTCCTGGGGTCTTGCCGTGATTCTCGGTTTCATCGGAATCAAGTTGATGCTCCACGCGCTCCATGAGAACAACCTGCCGTTCATCAACCACGGCGAGCCGGTACACGTCTTCGAGATCACCACAGGGATCTCCCTGGCCGTGATCGTGGGCGTGCTTGCCATCACGGTGCTGGCGTCGCTCTACAGCCCCAAGGGCAGGGCCTTGCGGCGGGAAGCGCGAGAGAACCCGGCGGAATGAGATCGTCCGGGAGGCGAGGCACGGAGCACATGGACTAAGGACCTGGCCTCCCGTAGGGTTGTCTAGTGAAGCAAGGGAGTATCCCTCAAGACCGTGCACGTCAATACGTCAGGCGCAGAAGCCTGGCCGGGCACGGACCACGTCACAGGGCGGCATCGGCCGTCGGCACACGTGGGGGAGAGACTTGTGCCGTTCAACGCACGCACAAGGAGTTCCTGTGGAGATTACCGCTATTCAGTGGGTCGTGACCCTCGTGGTCATTCTGGCCCTTTTGGCCTACGACTTCTTTTTTCACGTGCGCAAGCCGCACGAACCCACGATCAAGGAAGCGGCCGTATGGTCCGCGGTCTACGTGGGTATTGCTCTGCTCTTCGGGCTGGTGATCATGGCCTTCGACGGTGGTCAGTTCGCCGCAGAATACTACGGCGGGTACATCACCGAGAAAGCACTGTCGGTCGACAACCTTTTCGTCTTCCTGATCATCATGGCCTCGTTCCAAGTGCCCCGAGCCGATCAGCAGAAGGTGCTTCTCTTCGGCATCGTCTTCGCCCTGATCGCCCGAACGGCCTTCATCTTCGTGGGTGCGGCCGCGATCAACGCTTGGGCCTGGGTCTTCTACCTGTTCGGTATCATCCTCTTGCTGACCGCCGGGAACCTGATCAAGGGTGAGGTCGCGGACACCGGAGACGACGACGAGGCGAACAACATTATTGTTCGGCTCGCCAAACGCTTCATGCACACCAGTGAGAACTACGACGGTGACAAACTGTTCACCCTCGAAAATGGCAAGAAGGTCATGACGCCGATGCTTCTGGTCATGGTGGCCATCGGCGGCACCGACGTCTTATTCGCTCTCGACTCGATCCCCGCGATCTTCGGTCTCACCCAAGAGCCCTACATCGTCTTCACGGCCACGGCCTTCTCGCTCATGGGACTGCGCCAGCTGTACTTCCTCATCGACGGTCTGCTCGATCGTCTGATCTATCTTTCGTGGGGCCTGTCCATCATTCTGGCGTTCATCGGTGTGAAGCTCATCCTGCATGCGTTGCACGAGAACAATCTGCCCTTTATCAACGACGGCGAGCCGGTACATGTGATCGAGGTCGGTATCGGAATGTCACTGGGCGTGATCATCGGGGTCCTGGTGCTGACGGTCCTGGTTTCGTTGTACAGCCCGAAGGGCCGCGCATTGCGCATCATCAGCGGCACCGAGAAGGCCGCGAGCGACTATCTCGACTTGCCGGAGGACGCCTCGGAGGAGAAGCGTTCCGAGCTGCACGGGCGGCTCACGGAATACCAGAAGAAACTTGCGGGACTTCCTGATCGCACAAAGGACCAGTTGATCGACTCCGAAGCCAAATTCCGGGATCTGCTGACCCGGGCTCATGGGCGGCACCAGGACCACCTAGAGAAATAGGCCGACCGACGCGGGTTCGCGTGGGCGGGGCGGGGATGAATCCCCTCCCGCCCACGTCGTGTCGAGGTAATAATTGCTCTGCCACGGCGAGGCATTTCTGTCGCCGCACTCCTCCTGCTTAGTCTGACTATGTTTCAGATCACGATTCGAGGAGGCGCAGTGGTTGCGCAAAGCGT
This sequence comes from Kocuria sp. TGY1127_2, assembly GCF_013394385.1. NCBI lineage: Bacteria > Bacillati > Actinomycetota > Actinomycetes > Micrococcales > Micrococcaceae > Kocuria > Kocuria sp. TGY1127_2. The sequence goes on along the minus strand of NZ_AP022834.1, from coordinate 1,733,219 downwards.
CGTCGCCGACGTCGAAGAGACGAAGAAGTCCGCCCAACGAACCGCCCAGAGTGTTTCCGGCGAGGTGCTGTCCTTGAGCCACAGCATCCATGCGGAACCGGAGGTGGCTTTCGAAGAGGTCGAAACTTCCCGGAAAATGGTCGATCTCCTGAAGCATCACGGATTCTCGATCGAAACCGGAGTCGCCGACCTGGAGACCGCCTTCGTCGCCAGCTACGGCAGTGGCGAGCTCATCATCGGCATTTGCGCCGAGCTCGATGCGCTGCCCGGGGTGGGGCACGCTTGCGGGCACAACATCATCGCTTCCGCAGGTGTGCTGGCCGGTTTGTCACTCGCTTCGGTGGCCGATCGGATCGGAATCACCGTCAAGGTTTTCGGGACCCCTGCCGAAGAATTCGGCGGAGGCAAGATCTTCATGCTGCGCGCGGGAGTGTTCGACGGCGTCCACGCCGCCATGATGGTCCACCCAGGGAGCGAAGAACACGCCAGCCACCTCACACGGTCCGTCGTGGATCTGGAAGTGAAGTACACCGGCCGTCCTGCTCACTCGGCCATGGCTCCCTTCCAGGGCATCAATGCTGGGGATGCCGCAACCGTTGCGCAGGTCGCCATCGGCCTGTTGCGTCAACATCTTAGGCCCGGCGAACTCGTGCACGGGATCGTGACTTCCGCGGGCGATGCTCCCAACGTGGTGCCACATCACTCGTCGCTGCTCTACGACGCTCGCGCCAACACGATCGCAGAGCTCGAAGGCCCGGGCGGGGTCAAAGAGAAAATGATCCGCTGTTTCGAAGCCGGAGCCGTGGCCACAGGCTGCGACGTCGAGATCAAAGACGAATGGCCCGCATTCTCGGAATTCCGCAACGACGATCCCATGGTTGCCGCCTACCGGCGCAACGCGGAAGCCCTCGGACGGGTATTCACGGACGCCCCGATGGACCAGCGCATCCGCGAGGCCGGATCGACCGACATGGCCAACGTATCCCTCGAAATTCCGGCAATACACCCCAGCATTTACGTTGAGGCGGACGGTGCGACATGTCACCAGCCCGAATTCGCCCAATACTGCGTCAGCCCGAGCGCCGACCGGGCCGTGATCGACGGCGGTACGGCGATGTGCTGGACCGCGATCGACATGGCCGCCGACCCCGATCAGCGTCAACGTCTGTTGACCGCGCGAACGGAGTCCTGATGAGTGCCTCCGAGCAAGCCACGGCGGGCCGTCGGCGGAAAGCATCGACCGGTCGCAAGACACTGTGGTGGTGCGTGTGTCTGGCTCCCGTGCTCGCCGCGTTCGTCCTCCAATGGCTGCCCATCCTCAACGGACCCCATCTGTTCCTCGGCCTGCCGACGATCATGTGGTGGACCTGCATCCCCGGAAGCCTGATGATCAGTTTGGTCTTGGCGATCGTGGAATTCACTCGGACGGATTCTTCCTACGAAGAACTCCTCGACCACCAAGCCGTGCGGCGTGCGGAAGCACAGGAAAACCGGGGTGAGCAGTCATGAGCACCATCGCATGGGTCGCCTTGGGCGGAATCCTCGTCATTGCTCTGCTCGGCTTCATGGGTCGACGCAAACCCGATCTCGACCTCGCGGAGTGGACCGTCGGCGGGCATAAATTCGGCGTAGCCACCACGTGGCTGCTGCAAGCCGGAGAGGTCTTCACTACCTTCACTTTCCTGGGAACCGCCGGACTCGTGGTTTCCGGCGGGGCGGCATCGTTCTACTCGATGCCCTACGTCCCGCTGGGCTATCTCGCGCTGTATTTCCTGGCCCCCAAGATCTGGCGCATAACCCGCTCCCGTGGACACCTCACGCAAGCCGATTTTCTGGAAGACGCGTATTCCTCACGCGCCTTGGGAATTCTGGTGGCGATTTCGGGCGTCGTTTTCTTATTGCCGTATCTCCAGCTCCAGATCACGGGGCTTGGCCTGATCGTCCAGCTGGTCACGGGCAACCATTCGATGGGTGCGTGGTCGATGGTGATCGCTTTCGTCCTGGTCGTGGCATTCGTCCTGTGGTCCGGGCTGAGGGGAGTGGCGACCACCGCGTATTTCAAGGACGTACTGATGATCGTGATGCTTTTTGTCATCTGCATCGCGGTTCCCATCCACTACACCGGCGGCTTCACCAATGCTTTCGAGATAGTTCGGGAAAAGATGCCGGAGATGCTTTCGGTCCATGGCACACAGGAATACGGGATTCCCTGGTACATCTCCAACATGGCGATCAGCGCCATCGGCGTGGCCTTTGCGACCATGCCGCACAACTGGCCCCCGATCATGTCCGCGCGGAATTCCACGGTGCTCCGACGGAACTACCTGTGGCTTCCTTTCTACAACACCTTGATCGTGATGCCCCTGGTCGTGGGGTATGTGGCTCTGGTGGTTCTGGGAAGCAACGCGGATCCGGACAGTTCTCTGCTGGAGCTGGCCTCGGGAATGTTCCCGGATTGGCTGATGGGCGTTGCCGCCGTGGCCGGAATCGCGACGGCGATGGTCCCTTCGGCCTCGTTGCTCATTGCCATCAGCACTCTGGTCTCCCGCAACCTGGCGCGTGCCCGATCCGAGAAAGCCCAGTTCACAATCACGCAGATCACGGTCGTCGTGGCGACCGGTCTGGCCCTATTCCTCTCGATCGTAATGCCGGACCTCTTGGCGAATCTCTTGCTCCTGACCTTCTCTGGATTGGACCAGCTGGCCCCCGCGATCGCGGCCGCATTGCTACTCCGGAAGAAGATCGGAGCCTCGTCGATTCTGGCGGGCGCGGTCGTGGGGCTCGCGATCGTGATCGGATACACCTTCTGGTGGACACTGCCTTGGGCCATCAGCGAAGGGATCATCGGTTTGGTCGCGAACGTCCTAGTGGTCGTGGTCTTCGAAGCCATCCGCCGGAGCACCCGCAAGGCTCCTGCCGAGGCGCCGATCACGAGGGTCTCGGAGGTCCTGGAAAGCTGACTCGCTTAAGTTGTCAGTCGCCCTTCCTAGGATTCGAATATATATTCGAATAAGAGCTAGGAGGCGTTGTGCTCAACACTCAGGTTATGACGACGACGGCCGGGCAACCCCTGCGCGTGGAGATCGACGGTCATCGCTACAGGGTAGCGGCAGACCCTGTCCGGTGGTACGAGCGACGGGCGTGGTGGACCGAGGTCGACCGCGCCCCGAAAGATTTGTGTCCGTACCTGGTGGATCGAGAGATGTGGCAGGTCCAGGTGACGGTGGATCTTCCGGCTGGGGCTCGGCGTCGTCGGGGCGCGGTGAAGGATGACGAGCTGAGGACCCTGCATCTGGAAAGAAATCGCGTCACGGGTGGATGGAACGTGGTGGAGAACCTGTAGCCTGAAACGGAGTTTTCTGTCACGTGAGGTGGTTGAGCGATGAAACTGGGGCGCGCGTACGTCGAGAGCCTGTTCGATCAGCAGACCGGGTTGTATACCTGGGTGGAGGTTGCGGGCAAGCGCTATTATCTGCGGGATGTCGGTCCCGCCAGCGTGGTGGACAGCAGCCTGTTCAGAGAAGGCTCAGACGAGGCCCGGGAGAAGTTCTATTCGAATCTCGGCCAGGGCGAATTGCCTCATGTGCGTTCGATGATCGATGTGCTGCCCATGCAGCCCGGGAAGATTCTTTGCGTCGGGCTGAACTACCATGATCATGCCGAAGAAGTCGGGGCGGAGTTGCCTCAATACCCCACCGTCTTCACCAAATTCTCGAATTCGCTCGTGGGTCCGGATGACCCCATTGCGATGCCTCCGGAGTCAACCAAAATCGATTACGAGGCCGAACTCTGTGTGGTTATCGGTCGGTCTGTGCGGCGTGTCAATGAAGAAGACGCGCTCGGGGCCATCGCCGGTTATACGCTGCTCAATGACGTCTCCGTCCGCGACTGGCAGGGTCGAACGAGCGAATGGTTCCAGGGGAAGAATTGGGACTACAGCACGCCTTTCGGGCCGCACATCGTTTCCAGGGACCAGGTCGATCCGGTTCAGGGGCTCAAGATCGAATGCCTCGTGGACGGGGAGGTCATGCAATCCGGCACCACCGCCAACATGATTTTCACCCCGGCTCAGATCGTCTCGTATCTCAGCACCTTCATGACTCTGGAGCCCGGGGACATTATCGCCTGCGGAACCCCCGCCGGCGTGGGTATGTCCAAGAAGCCCCGCCGATTCTGGCTCAAAGCTGGTCACAAGGTCACGGTTCGTGTGGAAGGCATCGGGGAAATCACCAATGAGTGCGTTCCCGAGCCGGAAACCGTGGAGCACTTCAAGAACAAGGCCTGGTGGGGCCCCGGTGTTGCTTCCGCATCACGGGACGGCCACTGACCCGCGGTTGAGCCCCTCGAGGCACCCTTGGGTGGCTGGCCGGTTCCGTTGCGGCCGTCGGGGGAGTCGCCGTTTTCAGTGAGGAAGTCCGGTTCCGCTTGCAGATGCAGCTAAACGTTGACTCCGAAGTCATGCCGTTGGAAGAGACGGCCGCCGAGTAGGACGAGCGCAGAAGCTCTTACCTGACCGCGACCGCCTCTGCCTGCATTGGCCCGCATGTCCGGAGCGTGCTGACGTGCCTGAAACATGAGAAAACGACGCCGCCCAGTCCAATAGTGGAGCGGGCGGCGTCGTTCGTCCGTGCCTGATGTGTCTCCTAGAAGCCGCTGCTAGGAAGCGGAATCGGATGAGTCCGCGATGTTGGAGGAGCGAGTTTCGGAGGAATCTGAGGTTGCGCTGCCTTCCGCCGCGTGGTCGCGTGCTTCCCGCTTCTTTGCGGCGCGCCCGATGCCGAAACTCGTGCCGAACAGGGCGAGCAGAGCGACCAGGATGCCCACGATGATGAATGCCTTGCCGCCGATGCCGAGCCAGCCGAGGTAGAGGCCGATGACGCCGTAATCGGAATCGCCGAAGGTCGCGTTCGCATTGCCGATGTCGCCGAGTAGCGGTAGGAGCAGCAAAGGAACCAGCGTGATCAGGATGCCGTTGGCAAAGGCGCCCAGAACCGCACCGCGGCGTCCGCCGACGGCATTACCGATAACGCCCGAGGCGCCCCCGGTCATGAAGTGGGCGACGATACCGGGGATGATCACGGCGGTGCCGAGCATGCCCAACACGCCCATTCCGATCAGGCCTGCGACCAGCGAGGACAGGAATCCCACCATGACCGCGTTCGGCGCGAACGTGAAGGTGATGGGGACGTCCAAAGCGGGTTTGGCATCGGGAACCAATTTCTCCGAGATGCCCTTGAATGCCGGAACGATCTCGGCCAGGATCACGCGGACGCCGGCCAGGATGATGAACACGCCGGCGGCGAATTGACCGGCCGACATGACCGCCCAGAGGATGTAGTTCTGCCCATCCGAGATGTTGTCTTGAACGTAGCTGGGCCCAGCAAACAGGGCCACGACGATGAATATGATCCCCATAGACAGGGCCACGACGACGGTCGAGTCGCGCACGAAGCCCAGGGACTTGGGTACCTTCAGCTTCTCGGTCGAGTTCTCCGGGTCACCTTTGGTGAGCCGAGCAACGAGGCCTGAAAGTGCGATGCCGAAGCCACCGGTGTGACCCAGTGCCACGTTATCTTTGCCGGTGACTTGCCGCATAAAGGGCTGGACGACCGCGGGCGAAACGGTGGTGATGATGGCCTCTGCGATCGAACCCCACAGGATGGCCTCCCATGTGCTGAAGCCCGCGACGATCAGGATCACCGCTATCATGGCCGACTGGTACAGGGCCACGTGCCCGGACAAATAGATGTACTTGAACCGCGTTATCCGGGCCAGGATGACGTTGACAACCATTCCGAAGAAAAAGATCAACGCTGCGGCGGTGCCGTATTCCTGCAGCACCGGCCCGACGATCGCCTCGTTATTGGGGACGATGCCTTGAACCCCAAAGACCTCGGAGAACATGTCTCCAAAGGGGTCGAGAGCAGCTACGACGACCGCCGCACCGGCCGAGAGGACCAGGAATCCGACGAAGGTCTTGACCGTGCCCTTCATGATGTCTGCGCCGGGTTTCCGCTGCAGAAGGAGCCCGACCAACGCGATCAGCGCGACGAGGATAGATGGTTCAGAGAAGATTTGGACGAATACATGGAGCGTGCTGTTCATAATGGAATCCCTTTCACGCCTAGTCGCTTAGCGGTATGCCAAGTCGAAGGCACGTTTCCTTGACCTTCAGGTCGAGTTCGTCCTGATCAATGATCGAATCCAGGATGACGACGTCGTCGAAGCCTGAAACCGAGTTCTCGAGGTCCTTTCCAACGAAGAAGACATCGGCGTCAGTGGGACCTGCCGAACCCAGGTCTGCGTGATCGACCTCGACGTCCTTGGCCCCGATCTTGTCGAGTGCCGCCTGGATGTTCATTTCAACCATGAAAGAGCTGCCCAAACCGGAGCTGCACATTGCCATGAATTTCATCGTGATGTCCTTTCGTAGGTGGTTTGGCCGGTTAGTTGGCCGTGAGGAGTTTTAATATTTCGTGAGGATCGTTAGCGTGCGTCAGACCGTCGCGCTTGTTCCCATCCCGCAGGATTGTCGCGAGGTCGCGGAGGGCTTCCTGGTGTGCGGAATCATCGGCCGCGGCGAGGAAGATGACCGTGCGGACGGGGTGTGCCTCGTCGTCATTGAGGTTGACGGGATCACGGAGCGTGAGCACCGAGAACGCGGTCTTGAGAGCACCAGCTTCGGGCCTGGCGTGGGCGAGGGTTATGCCAAAACCAAGGTCCATGTAGGTCCCGCCCGGCTCCTGAATGTTCGCGATGACCTGATCAATGTACGATTCGCGGATGGCTTCTGCCTCGAAGAGAGGCTGGCCCGCTCTGCGAATCGCCTCCTGCCACGAGGCGACGACGTCGACGAGCACCCGATCGAGGGTGAGTTCTTCCTTGAGCATCAGATAATTCCTTCCGGGTTAAGACCTGCTAATGAATAGGAACTGGGGAGATGCCTGCTTGTCGGCGTAGATCGTTTCGGTGCAGACCTCGGGCGTCTCGTCGTCGGCGTAGAAAGTGATGAAGGTGCGCAATCGGGTATCGGCTGCCTGAATGCCAAGGTGTTCGGCCTCCTCCCGGGTCACGTCGGTGAGCTGGGCATTGGCTCTTCCCCAGCGCGGGGTAAAGCCGAATTCTTCGGAAAGGACCGCCTGGAAGGATTCCTGGGCAAAGTTATGGTCGAGGATGCCGCGGTATTTCCGAGCGCTCATCCAGCTACGTGTCAGATGGTCGATGCGGCCTTCGACCGAGCGAACGCGATCTAGGCGAAGGAGGGGCTCTTGGGGTGAGAGACCCAAGGAACTGGCCAGGCCGCTCAACGAGGTGGTGATCCCTTGGAAGAGGACCTTGGACGTGACTTTGATGCCCTGGCCCGTCATTTGCGCATAAAAACCCTGGGAATCGACTACCTCGGGCGGGTGAGTTGGTGAAGCACCTTGCGCGCTCACGAAGGTTCCGCGGCCGTGTTGCCTGGTCAGGAGGCATTCATCGACGAGTTCCTCTATCGCTCGACGAATGGTCACGCGGCTGACCTCGTATTGGCGGCACAGCTCGGCTTCGGAAGGGAGCGAAGTGCCGGCGCGGAGTTGGCCGTAGTCGCGGCGAATGGCCTGTTGCACTCGCTGATACTTCTTTGCCGCGGCCATCATGAAGCCTCCCCGTCGACGTACTTCAATACAAGTCATCATAATGACTCGTATGGTCATTGGGTAGGGTTTCAGCACATTGGTTGGATGGCGTGCTCTGACGCGGTGCCTGAGGGGGGGGGCAAGCCTTCACGGTGGGTTACTTCGGATGTTTTTCCGTTTCCTGCCGGTGCCCTTCCGCGGCCGAGCGAGACTTAGGAGCAGTGAAAATGCATTCTCATCGCAAGTACGAAAGGTAACTATGCCGCAGACTCGGCCCTATGTCTTCAGCGAAGCCGTGCCGCCCTGGATGGTCATGGCTCCTTCGATCTCCAATTCCCCAACAAGGTAAATCGCGGCCGAACTGACCACCCAGGGCCTGACACTGAACGTTGGGGCAGGCGCTAGGACGCGCACGACCCTACGGGGATTGTTGTTCAACATGGTGGGTACGGCTGCGGAGCAAGAAGCAGAAACTCTCACCGAGCCAGGAAATACATGTGGTTCAGTTCTACGGGGGAGGGAAGGCAAAAGGCCGCTGGGAGCACGGAGCTGTTCGGGATAGCGCGACCCACGGCCTACCGAGCTGTTCAGCGAGCCGGTCTTGGACAATGGGGGTCCACAATACTTAACTCAAAAAACGGCAAGTACCCCACAGGGGCACTTGCCGTTTCTGGTGAGCGAGAATTCTCTACAGCTGGAGTCAGGGCATTGAAGGAAATCTGAAGTCTTGGAGCCAAGACGTGGAAATGACTTCGACGCTACTGGGGCAGCGCCTGAGATGTACCTAGGTGGAGCCGTTCTTTCCGCATGGTCATCCGAAGAGGTTGGCGGTTCTGCCGTACAGAGGATCCGTTGCAGCACGAATATCTCGATACACCCTACCGAGCTCGTGATATGTCTGGGCGTTGTCTCGATTGGGAAGGACTTCATCCGCGGTGATTGCGAGCTGTTTTGTCGCGGCATCAAATGAGTTTGCGAGTCCAGTACCGACCACGGCACAGATCGCGGCGCCTCTGCTGGCGGCACTCGCCCCAGTCATGCGCACAGTCGGTAGACCGAAGACGTCCGCAATGATCTGGACCAGTAAATCAGAAGAAGACCCGCCGCCAGTCAGGACAATGCGCTGGAACCCCCTATCGAGTTCTTCGGACATTTCGTCTGCCCGCTGCTTCATGGTCATTGCGATGCCCTCAAGAATCGATCGGAACATGTGTCCTCGGCCGTGCCGTGCATCGAAACCGAGCATCGATCCCTTGCGGTAAGGCTCATCCACTGGGGCGAGCCAATCAAGTACCGTCAAGAGCCCGTCGGACCCCGGCGAGACTGCTGCGGCTTCACGTCCCAGCATCTGCTCAACGGATTCTCCACGAGCAACCGCGGCATGAGCGGCATCAGGCCCCAATAAATCGCGCATCCAGCTTACGGTCCACATGCCACGGCGGATGCCGTTGCTTTCATATAAATAAAGCCCAGGTTCCGAAGCGAAATTCGTCCAAAATGACTCCGATTTCTTGACGTTATCGGTACCGACTGCCATCGAAGCAATATACGTACCAGTCGAAATCACCAGATCTGATGGATCGCGGAGGCCGGCTCCCAGCGCTTCTACCGCTTTGTCGTTAGCGGTGGCGATGACTGGTATTCCTGAAGGAAGGCTCATCGCCGTTGCCGCAGCCTCCGTGAGCCGGCCGAGTTCCTCACCCGGCTGAACCAGTTCAAAAAGCATGTTTCGCGGGATACCAGTCGCCTCGTAGCCTGACTCGTCGCCGGTCCATTCCCAGGTATCGGTGTCGATCGGCCACATCCCCTGGTAATTTGCCGACGTATCCTTGAAATTCCCAGTCATGCGGTGCGTTATGTAGCCCGACGAGGTGGTGACGTACGCGGCGTCATTGGATTCTCGGTGGTAGGGACGGCTGACACGTTCGTCCATCCAACTCATAACTGGCTGGGCAAGAGATCCGTTGGCCTGCAGGACAACGCGACAAAAGCGAATCGTGCACAGACCGATTCCCTTGATCTCCTGCAGGTCACCTTCAAAGCCAGCGACGGCACGCCGGCTGGCTTCTGCAATGGAGTCCCACAAAACGTCGTCAGGGTATTCAACAGTTCCCGGGCGAGGCGAATCGGTCGCAGGAAGCGGCACTCTACCTTCCGCACAAGGCCTGCCGTCTTCGGCATAGATCGTTACTTTCGATGACTGCGAACCGTTGTCTATTCCCATTATGTAGCAAGTCATGAAGCTGAATCCTCGCGGCCTCGGTTCTCTGATGCCCACTGGTCCAGTTGTTGGTCAGGGTGCGCTGCTGCTGCCTGAATAGCGCCCTCGACGGGAATAATGGTCCCCGAATTCATGACGCCATTTGGGTCGAACGCGTTTTTGAGAGCCGTCAGGATCTGGTACGCACTTCCATGCTCTTGCTGGGTCCATGGCGAACGATATTTGCCGATGCCGTGATGATGGACGATCGATCCACCATGGCGAAGTGCTTCCTCAACGATGATGGCGTTGAGAGGAATGTGGTATTTTTCGATCTCCTCTTCGGGCGATGCATCGATGTGGTAGTCGTAGACAAAGTACATGTTGGTACCAGTCTGGTAGCTATGCGAGGAATGACCACCGAGCATGGTCAAATCCTTGGCATAGGGGTACTCGTTTCGGATGCGACGGATTACCGCATCGTAAAGGTCAGTGACCTGGGACCAGCTGGCTGATACTTCCGTCGTGTATCCAAGGCGTTGATTATCAAGCATCGCCTTCTTCTCGGCTTCGATCTTGTCCGGGCCCCAGTTGAGGTTTTGGAACCACTCCTCGATAAGGTCTGGGTCCACGTCTTGGTGAACGTGTTGTCCCAGAACTCTTCTAATCTCCGTACTGGTTGCCTCGACGATGCTCTTGGGGCCTTCAGCTACGAATATGACGACGCATTTGCCTTCGCTGAAGTGGGAGAAGTGCTGGTTGGCGTCCTCTGGCGAGTACAAACGGGCTACAGATGGTCGGAAGCCGTTAGTGATGACTTCGCGCAGGATCGCCACGCCGGTGCTCATGTCATCGACGAGAGCTCCGTGAAATTCATCGTTTTCCGGAAAGTAGCGGAATACTTTGAGAGTCACTTCGGTGATCACTGCCAACGCGCCCTCGTTGCCGATCAGCACGTGGCGAATATCAGGGCCAGCGGCTCGACGCGGAACGGACTTGATCCGGGCAGTGTGCCCACCCGGGAACACGGCTTCAAGGCCCATGACCATGTCTTCAATGGCTCCGTACAGGGTTGAGAACTGGCCGATGCTTCGAGTTGCGACCAGACCGCCGTACTGAGCCAAAGGTTTGGACTGAGGCGAATGTCCTGTCGTCAGTCCCTGCTCACGGAGTTGGTCTTCAAGCGTTTGGAGTTGGACACCGGCTTCGACCGTAACCTGCATATTTTCCGGATCCACCGAAAGCACCTGGTTCATCCTGGAAATATCGAGGACTATGGTGTTCGAAACGCTGGTTTCGAGGCCGCCTTCGGTTCCAGTGCGCCCACTGCGGGGTACGACATTAATCAGGTACCTGTCCGCCAGCTCAAGAATGGCGACGACGTCCTCGGTGGAGGTCGCATAAGCGATGGCAACCGGCAGCGGAGCATTGAAGATCTCGTGTACAGATTGGTACTTCTTGAACCGGTCAACGCTGGCTTCTTTGAGAGCGGTTTCGTTCGTTTCAATGCGTTCGGACGGGAGACGATTTCCTAGTTCGGCAAGAATTTCCTGGCGGTTGAGGGGAGAGCGTGAGTCGATCATGATCTAGTGGACCTTTCTTGGTGTGGGGAATAGATGTGTTAGGCCGGAACAGTCAGCGGACGAGGTAGCCGCCGTCGACGGTCAGGACGTGGCCGTTGACGTAATTGGACGCTCGCGACGCGAGGAAGACGACGGTCCCCATCAGGTCGGCAACCTCGCCCCACCGACCTGCTGGAATGTGCTCAAGAACGCGACGACTGGCCTCGGGGTCGGCACGGGTCGCGGTGGTGATGGCGGTCGCGAAGTAGCCGGGTGCGATCGCGTTGACTTGAACGCCGTACCCGGCAAGTTCATCACAGTAGGCCTTGGTGAACCCCACGATTCCGTGCTTGGTTGCCGCATAGGCCGGGGACCCCTGGCCGCCGAGAAAAGCGAACAGTGAGGCGATGTTGATGATCTTGCCGGATTTCTGTGCAGTGAAATGTTCGATGGCCGCGTGGGAAAGGGCAAAGGGGGCCGTCAGGTTGAGATCAAGCATCGGATCCCATTGTGAGCGATCAAAGTTCTCGACGTTTGCCAACTTGGAGATTCCAGCTGAATTAACGATGATATCCAGACCGCCCAGACGGTCGATCGCGGTAGAGATTACCTGCTCTGGTGCTTTATCGGATGTTATGTCGATTTCGAAAAATTCATATTTTTGCCCGGTTTCCTCGATGAGGTGTCGGGTCGTGCCATCGTCATCGACGATGCTCGGTACGAAAATGTCTGCTCCTGCTTTGGCCAGTGCGAGGGAGAAAGCTTGTCCCAGACCGGAGTTGCCTCCGGTCACGAGAGCGACCTTTCCCTGAAGAGAAAAGTGATCGAGGGAAAAATCAGTTATTTCCATGGTGAGGTCCTTTGGATCGTAGGGGTCGGGTTTGTAAGTATTCGAGATTTCACAGCGCACGATATTCGTCAGGAGATGGTTTACCCAGCTAGTCCGGGGCACTGTTTACGCGGGCGCTGAGATGCCGGAGGTGAGCTCGCGGTGATATATCCGCAATGTGAGCACGCACAGCACTATGCCTACGGCTGCGGCAACGACGAGTACGAGGAACATTGCGGTGAAACCGCCGTGACTAGGGACATGGTTGGATGCATCGCCGATCCACCATGAGGCCAAAGCTGGTAAGAAAGCATCGGGCAGGTACGCGAGTCCGGAGGCAAGGCCAATGACGCCACCGCGTTGCTCGACGGATACGCCGAGCTCACCGATCGACGCCCAGTAGACACCACGAGCAGCGAATACGGCCAAGCTCATGACGATCATCAGAGCCACCGCGACCCATACCAGACTGTTGTGCTGCGGCAAGACCATGTATCCGATGGCGGTTAGACCGACAACTACAAAGGTCAGTAGCAAGAATCGTGGAGTGGACCGGAACACTTTATCCACGAGGACTCCACCGATCGGACCGGCTACAAATTGGAAGACGTATGTGCGAAGGACACCGATCACTCCGATGAGACCCGTCGCAACACCGAACCCGTCTTGCAACAGTGGAGTCAGGTAGCCCATGAGGGTGTAGAAGCAATACATCATCATGACGGTTCCACCGATGAGCCAGGTGTATTTGTTCGTGGCCGCGGCGAGTAGTTGTCGCAGCGTGACCGCTTGGCGTTCCGCCTTATCAAGTTGGTCCTTGCCCTGGTGGACAACCAGGTAAACGCATACCGCGAGCACTAGGCACAGTAACCCGTATATGCGAATCAGAGTAACTACTCCCGCGCTGGCAACGACGGCTTTGGCGACGATCGCGGATCCGATCAGCCCGATGACTGTGGTGGTCAGGCCACGGATGCCCTCGAGAAAACCAAAGAGTCGACCTTGTTGGTCCTCTGAGCCCAGAAGACTCACGGATTTGACCAAGGCGGGCCAGTACAAGCCTGTCCCGAGTACTGCGAACAGGATATGAACCACTAGTACAGGCCAGTAGCCGGGTGCAGTCGAGGCGTAGAGGTCCAGGACGCCGGTTCCCAGCAGGGCCACGACAATAAGCATCTTGGGCGAGAATTTGTCAGCAAACCAGCCACCGACGAAGTACATAACGACCGCTACAGTCCCGAAAACAGAGGTCACGGATCCGTATTGCTGAAGAGTGAGTTCGAAGGCCTTGGCACCATCCTCGAGGAACAGAAACCGTAGGTAAGCGACTTGGAAGATGACACCTCCCGTCATGGCGAGGATGACAAAGCTGATCATCCTGCTGGATTGAGTCATGGGACCACTCCTTTGTGGAAGACCGATACGTCCGTCGGTCGTGTGCTTTATGTCGATAGCAGCCACGAGAAGGCACAAAAAAAGAGACCAGGGGCGTAGTCATTCCGCGAACGGACTGACGCCACTGATCTCTTGTTCTCTAACGTGACGGCCAGGAAAATCCTGGCTTATGAAATTTTATGTAAGCGTAGCAGGCGAGGAGGAAAGACGTCCAGGTGCGCCGTTGGAGTCCCTCACATCTTCCACACTTTTTGGTCCGAGGTTGCGATGGCCAGTGCGCCGGCTTCGAGCGCGGCGTTGACCTCCCGCCTTTCACAGACCAGTCCGCCAGCAATGATCGGGGTTGAAAGGTCATCGCGCAGCCACTCGATGACTCGAGGAACACAACCCGGCAGGATTTCCACGAAGTCGGGCTCTCCCTGTTTCATCGTGCGAGGCAGCTGACGATAGGAGATCGAGTCGACGAGGAACGATCGTTGTATACCGATCAGCCCGGCTTTTCGAGCGGCGCGTACGACCGTTGGTTTTGAGGACAGGATCCCATCGGTGGCTGTCGTAGAAGCGAACCAACGGACGGCTTCGTCGTGCGAGGAGATTCCTTCTATGAAGTCGATATTGACCAGGGCGAGCTTGCCCGCGTTTTTGACCCGATCCACGATTCCAGCGATGTCGATGAGTGTTCCATAAAGTATGAAGAACACTTCGCGTTCGGAACGCAGGGCCGCGGAAAGTGACTCCTCGTCTTTGATGCTAGCGATAACGGGGTCGGCCTCGAGAGAGGCCAAGAGGTTTGCGGCATTACCCTTACCGTTGGGCTTCACGTTTTCTCCTCTGATGTTGCCTAGGGGGAGTCTACAGATCTCCTCGGTAGCTATGTCTCCCAGCGTCTGAAGCTTGTCGTATAGAGAACGACCACTCGTATTGCTTGAGGTCTGCTCTTATTGGACACCGGAAGATCCTTGACGTTTGGAATCACGGATCGTCCCGGCATGTGGGCAGTTGAGAGGCAGCCATCGGATTTGCCTTGATACCGGTTCGTGCCCGTCCGTCGCCTTTAAATGCTGTGCCTACCCCGCGGATGCGAACACGCGGGGTAGGCACAGCGCGGGCGATTAGTTGCCGTTATAGAAGGGGTGGGTCACGGATTCACGGGAGCCTACAAGGCCAAGACGATCTTCTTGACCTTGTCCATTCACGGCCTCACGGAGCGCGGACAAAGTCGCTTCGCGACTTGAGTGGCGCACTTCGGTTTCGTCCGCGGCTTCCGGATCGATCCACAAGGACACCAGAACCACGGTCTCCTGGTCAGCCTCAAGCAGGTCTTCGGCGACCGCATCGAGTACTCCCTGTGATATCCCGACCTGGGCAGCTCCGGAAACGAGCGATTGCTCGAGGTCGGTCACCGCCGGGGTCTTGTTCAGAATCACGGTCGGTGGATTAACCGTGACATAGGAGGGCTGATCCGGTCCCAGGCAGGCCAAGATCGGCGTGAACCCGGACGATGGCGATGTAAAGACCTGGGCGATTCCAGCCGCCGTGGGTGATCCCCGCCGGGCGAGCAGGACGTTAACGTGGCAACCGTTGGGTGCCTTGCCTCCCCATCCTTGCGAGAGCTTTCCGTCGATATCTGACATTGACATGATTTTCTCCTTATCCTGAGCTAAGTAGCTGCCTCCCGGACGGAGTACTCGGCGAATTTCGTCCTACCAAATGGTGGCGGGATGACGGCTGGTCACGAGGTCAAATGCGCAGTCGCCGAAGGGCAGCGGCGGTTCGTCCCGATCCGCTACCACGGTGACCCCACGGGAGTGGGGCAGCTCCGTTGCTTTGGCGACGTTGGGCGGAAACGATTCTGTGGCTACGACCAGCCGAGGAACCGCGGGGACGTGTGCAAGGACCTCGCCTCCGGTCTGAATATCGAGGGATGCTTCGATGGCGGAGAGGCGTTGGCCCAGCATATGTGCATAGCGCCACGGCGGACGCTCCTCGGCGGCGTGGCCTGCCAGCCAGGAGAAGTCCCACGCCTCGATATGGGCGACCTCGGCCTCGGCGATGAAATCCTCGAAAGACGCATCCATGTGGTCAGTATTTCATTGCCCACATGTCACGGTGCCAGTTGTCATTTATAGGGATTCCCCATCATCGTCCGATAACTACGCAAGCTCCTTGACCCGTCTAGTCCGCCCACACTGACCGGGCGAGCAGGCTAAATCCGCGACACGCCACTAGACCAACATGTGCCCGCTCTTCTCAAGGGAGGTCACTATCGCTTTAACAAGTGCGTCGGTGGCCTGGGTGCGACTGTTCCTTGCCCACAGTGCGGAGGTCCTCCAGGTCAACGGCTCGCCGGCCAGCGGTCGCCAGATCAGCTCTGCGGGAGGGGACGACCATGGTTTCGCCTGAAAATATACTCCCCGATTCGCTAGGACGAGTCCATAGGCGAAATCGCGGTTGCGAGCGTTCCGGATGGACGGTGGAAGGAAACCTTCGTCTTTGCAGGTGGTCAGGATCTCGTCGTAGAGAGCGGAGGCCATGTATCTCTGGAACAGAATGAGATGCTGACCTGCGAGTTGGCTGAGGTGTAACTCGTCCTCGGTCGCCAGTGGATGGTCTCGTCTGAGCAATACCCCGACGGGCCTGGCGAAGACCGGACTCGATTCGAAGCCGACGGTACTGACTGGATGTCTGACTACGGCAACGTCGAGGCCACCATCGAGCAGCAATTGGAGCTGTTCGTCAGTATGGCGTTCGCTGATGTTGACGAGGACGCCCGGTTCCAGATGTTTATAGGTTTCGACGAGTACTGCAATTGTTGCCGGGTCCGTGTCCGGTGGCAGGGCGGTGCGAATCTCGCCTCTGGCTCCAGGGCGTATCCGTCGCATTGCTTCTTCAGCGTCCGTGACGCGATCGAGAACTTCACGAGCGTGTTCGAGTAATAGCGCACCGGCCTCGGTGATCTCTACTCCCGTTCTCCTGCGGTGAAAGAGCTCGACGCCGAGTTCATGTTCGAGTTCCTTGATGCGCTGCGACAGCGGAGGCTGAGCCATGTGGAGACGTTCCGCCGCTCTCCGGAAATGAAGCTCTTCGCTGAGTGCGACAAAATATCGCAGATGCCTAACATCCATGGATTCAATATCAACATGATATCGACCACATTACAATTTGGTGTTGGACGACGTCGTTTCCTTGCTGGTCACATTGAGATTGACCTTGAATCGAAGAAAGGAAACACAATGTCGTCAGAGATCCTCACCGAACGCGATGGCGAGGTCGCCATCATTACGCTCAACCGTCCGGAAAAACTCAATGCATGGACCGGTTCGATGCGGAGTGCGCTGATCGAGACACTGCACGAGCTGAAGGACGACTCGTCCTGCAAGGCCGTAGTCCTGACAGGCGCGGGTCGTGGATTCTGCGCCGGTCAAGACCTGGCCGAGTCAGCAGCCATGGACCCAGACGACCACGCCGCCTCGGACGCTTGGATCGACAGCTTCGATGTCCTTTATCGTGCCGTGCGGGACCTGGACCAGATCACCATCGCGGCGGTCAATGGAGTCGCGGCCGGTTCGGGATTCCAGTTCGCCCTGACCACCGATCTCAGGGTCGGAGATCCCGGTGCCCGTTTGGGACAGCCCGAAGTGCTGTCCGGAATTCCCAGCATCACTGGTTTGTGGGCGATGTGGAGCATTCTCGGCCGGTCGAAGACAACGGAATTCGCCCTCACGGGAGAGCTCGTCGACGCGGACGAAAGCAAGGGCCTCGGACTGCTCAACAAGTTGTCCAAAGCCGGTGAAGCCCTCTCGGAGTCCATCGAGCTGGCCCATAGGATCGCCGACTACCCGCAGGGTGCTCTCGCGATCACCAAGGGGCGCATCCGCGAGCTCGAAGAGGACAACCTCGTCGAAGCGGTCACGGCTGCCAAGGCTGCCCATCGTGCAGCCTATGCATCGGGCGAGCCTCAGCGTGAGATGGAGCGGTTCCTCGCCAAAAAGAAGAAATAAGAGAAATGCTCGAACGCTACGACGGCCAATGGTGTCCGTCCGGCGCAAGGAACGCCTATTATTCGGGAGTGACGTTGTGACTGCTCAGCACCAAGATACGAACATGGATCCTGCGCCGAGTCCGGGCCGACGAAGTCTCAGACGGGTCGCCTGGGCCGCCCTGATCGGAAACTTCGTCGAGTGGTTCGACTCGGCCGCCTACGCTGTGATGGCCGTGACGATCTCTTCGTTGTTCTTTCCGAGCGGCGATCCTGTGGCTTCGTTGCTTGCCACGTGGCTGATCTTCGCCGGCGGCTTCGTCGCCCGGCCGATAGGCGCCGCCTTCTTCGGCCGTTATGGAGATCGGATCGGTCGAAACCGGATGCTGGCGCTGTGCGTCCTGCTGATGAGCGCCGCAACTTTCGTCATCGGCGTTCTTCCCACCTATGCCACCATCGGACTCTGGGCTCCCTTTCTGCTGTTCGTGCTTCGAGCCATCCAAGGCTTCACAACGGGTGGAGAGTATACGGGTTCAGCGTCTTTCATCGTCGAGTACGCCCCGGAAGGCAAGAGGGCGCTTTTCTCAAGCGTCATTCCGCTCACCGTCGGAATCGCCTCGGTGGCCGGGGCAGGGCTCGGTGTACTCATCACCTCGACGCTTTCCGAATCGGCCCTCGCTTCCTGGGGGTGGAGGATTCCGTTCTGGGTCGCTGCTCCGCTGGGTTTGATCGGTTTGTTCATCCGTGCACATGTCGATGACACCCCGGTATTCAGGGCTCTCGAACATCAAAAACAGACGGTTGCGCGCCCTCTGCGGGAGGCCATCCGCGTATGCAAGCGGCAGATCCTCACATTGTTCGGCTACAGCATCACCAACGCGGTGGGCTACTACCTCATGTCGAGTTACATGATTGCCTATATGAGTTCGAGTCTCGGGTACTCTTCCTCGGAGGCAATGCTCGCGAACGTGATTGCGATGCTCGCCTACTCGGCCGCGTGCCCGTTCGTAGCGATGCTGTCTGACAGATTCGGCCGCAAAGCAATGCTGCTCACGTCCTGCATCGGGTTCGTCATCCTCACCGTTCCTGCGTTCGCTCTCATGCCTCTGGGCTTCGGTTTTGCGATCCTGGGCGGCTCGGTACTGGCCATCCTCGTCGCGATTATCGGAACCGCCAATGTTCCGGCCCTCGTCGAAATGTTCCCGCCTGCGGTTAGGTCCTCGAGCTCGGCAATCGGGTACTCCCTGGCCTATGTCCTATTCGGAGGTACCGCCCCGTTCGTTGCGACGTGGCTTGTCTCCAGTACGGGGACATCGCTCGCACCAGGCTTCTATCTCATGGCATTGGCCGTCGTATCGGCCTTCGTCGTCATCTTCCTCTTCCGCGAGACGAAGAACCTCCCTCTCAACCGCACCGAGGTTTATTGACTTATGACCACAACTGCTTCACCTCACAGTCACCAAGGAACCCCTCCAATGCACCACGCCCACGGTTTTGCCGAGAATTTGCAGGACATTGCTTTGTCGAATCCAGATCGAATCTATGCCCGGTTCGATGGCGCACCCGTGACGTTTGGGGAGCTGAACCAAGGGAGCTCGTCGCTAGCCGGGTGGCTCGCCGACCAAGGGGTCAGCCGCGGTGACCGTGTCGGTTTGATGTTGCGCAATTCCCGTGATGCAGTGATCGCGGTCTTCGCCCTCGCCCGGTCAGGATTTGTGTGGGTGCCGATGAATCCGCAGCAGCGGGGGAACGGTCTGGCCTACCTCGTCGACCATTCGGAGCCTCGCATCATCATTGTCGAAGAAGATCTTGCGGGCATTGTGGAGGATTGCGGGGCCTCATACCCTGTGCGCGTTGTGGAACGCAAAGCTGACCGGAACCAGAACGACGAACTCTCCAGGGCTATGAAAAGGCCCGTCGGGAATGAAGACGAGGTTCCGGGACCGAGTGACCTGCTCGCGCTGATGTACACCTCGGGCACTACTGGTCCGCCGAAGGGCGTCATGGTCACTCATGAGATGCTGCGCATCGCCGCTGATGGTGCGCTGATCGCCTCAGCGGGAGGAGACGGGGACGTCTACTTCCTGTGGGAGCCGCTCTATCACGTGGGTGGGGCCCAAGTTTTGTTGTTGCCACTGCTGTCGGAGATCGAGCTCGCTTTTGTCTCGCGTTTCAGCGCCAGCAGATTCTGGCAGCAGACCCGCGATGCGGGAGCGACGCATATTCACTATCTTGGCGGGATCCTGCAGATGCTTCTCAAGCAGCCGGATTCCGAGCTGGATCTGAACCATACGGTACGTGTTGCCTGGGGTGGCGGCTGCACTGCTGAGATCCATGCGGAGTTCTCGAGCAGATTCGGAGTAGAGGTGAGAGAGACCTATGGAATGACAGAAGGGTCGAGCATCGCCACCGCCTCGGACGGTACGGTCGGAGGAACTATCGGCCGCCCGTTGCCATGGTTCTCTGTAACTATCTGCGATTCAGAAGGGCATGAACTTCCTGCCGGCGAACGCGGTGAGATCGTCATCAGTTCCGAAACCCCGGGTGCCCTCTTCGGGGGCTATTTCCGGGCTGCCGAAGCCACCGCCGAGACACTTCGTGGCGGGAAGCTCTATACGCATGACGTCGGGTCAATCGCGGCCAATGGCGAACTGCAGTACCACGGACGACTCACCGACAGCTTGCGCAGCAAAGGCGAGAACGTCTCCGCGTGGGAGATCGAACACGTAGTCGCCCAGCACCCCGAGGTCGAAGATGCCGCTGTCGTTGGGGTTCACTCTGATCTGGGGGAGCAGGAGATCAAGCTTTTCGTCGTGCTGACATGTGGAGCGCAATCGGGTCCAGCGACCCTGTCCGACTGGCTTGCACCGCGTCTTGCCAAGTATCAGTTGCCCCGTTACATCGAAGTTGTCGATAGTTTCGAGAAGACGCCGAGCGAACGCATACGCAAGCATGTGCTCAGCCGTTCCACGGATAACGCCTGGGATCGCGAAGGGGGAGTATGAGCTCGAAACCGGCCACAACCGGAGGGACTCCAACCTTCCGCACGGCGGCCCGTTGTGCTCACGGACCCGTGCGTACTGTTTTGACTTAATATTCGAATATATGTTCGATTGAGGCGTGAAGTTCCCGCACTTGATCACCTACAGCGCATACAGCGCGCACTACGGCGTCTCCGCACCGGCTGAGCTCGTCGTTGCCGCCGTGGGGCACGGTGCAACTCACCTCGGGCTGACCGATCGGGACGGTCTCTACGGGGCCGTCAAACACGTTCGTGCCTGCATGGACCACGGCGTCACACCCGTCTTGGGAGTGGACCTCGCGCTCGCAGACCCTTCGGACCGGAAAATCATCGGCCGCATCGTTCTCCTCGCGGACGGTCACGACGCCGGGGCCGGATACGGGGACCTCTGCCAGATCATCACCCGGGCGCACAGGACCAGGGAACGCACAGGGCCCACCCGCCTGGGCGACCGGCCCCGCATCACGGCCGCCGATCTCGGCCGCGCCGTCGCGATGGAAGAAGGCCGCTTCACGGTCCTTCTCGGCCCGGAATCCGACTACGGAAGGCTGGCGGAAGCCCGCAAATACCGCGCGGCCCGGGCCAGCCTGAAGGAGTGGCGCAAACTCGTGGGAGAACGCCGGCTGCGCGTCAACCTCGTCAACCACCTGACCAGGCCGGGGGAGCGCCGGAGCGTGGCGCATGCGGCACGAATGCTCGGGATCGCGGCGGAAAGCCGAGTGGGCGCCGTCGTCAGCAACGCCGTCCGCTACGCGACGGAAGACCAGGCCGTGACCGCGGACGTCCTCGACGCCGCCCGCAGCCTCACCGCGCTTGGGGAGGGAATCCAACAGGTCAACGGGCAGGGATGGCTCAAACCCGCTCAGGACATGGGCTCCATCGCGGCAGAGATCGCTCGGGCCGCGGACGCCGGCATCACCGCGTCGGACCTCACCGCCCTCGCCGCTGAACTCGCGCACCGGTGCGCAATCGACCCGGCCACGGACATGGGGTACGGGACTCCCACCGTGCCCGAAGCGCACCTGACCGGAGTCACGCGCATGCCCGCGGCCGAACTCAGAGCCCGCTGCGAAGCAGCCCTCGAACGCGTCTACGGGGCGGAAAAGGACCAGAAGGTCCACGGACCCGGCCTGGCCCGCCGCGACTGGGAAACCCCGCGGGAACGCCTCGACCGGGAACTGCGTACCATCGAGAACCTCGGATTCTGCTCCTACTTCCTGACCGTGGGCCACGTCTCCGGCCTCATCGAATCCCTGGGTATCCGCCACGCGGCACGCGGATCCGGGGTGTCCTCCCTGGTCAACTACCTCCTGAATATCTCGGTCGTCGACCCCCTCGAATACGGGCTGGTCTTCGAACGATTCCTCTCGGACAAAAGATCGACCCTGCCGGACATCGACATCGACGTCGAATCCGCGCGACGCCACGAAATCTACCGGCTCGTCTTCGACCACTACGGCGACCACCGCGTCAGCCTCATGTCCATGCACAACGGTTACCGCGCCCGCGGAGCAGTCCGAGACGCAGCCCGCGCCATCGGCCTCACCCCGGAACAGACGGACCGCATCGCCAAAACCATCTGGCGCGTTCCCGCCGGAGAACTGCGCGAACTCCTCGACATCAAACCCGAACTGGCCGAACTGCGTCGGGAAGCCCGCGAAGACCCCAAGGTCAACTTGCTCATCGACCTCACCGAAAGGCTCGACCGCCTCCCGCGCCACCTCTCGATGCACCCGTGCGGCGTGATCCTCTCCAACGCCTCGCTCCTCCGGCGCACCCCGGTGCAACCCTCCGGAATGGGGCTGCCCATGAGCCAATTCGACAAGCACGACATGGACCCCATGGGCCTACTCAAACTCGACATCCTCGGGGTCCGCATGCAGTCCTCGATGGCATACACGCTCCAGGAGATCGAACGCACCGAAGGGCACAAACCCGATCTCGAAACCATCGACACCCGCGACCCAAAAACCTTCGACCTCATCCAATCCACCCAGACCCTCGGCTGCTTCCAGATCGAATCCCCAGGTCAGCGCGAGCTCATCGGCAAGATGCAGCCCTCGAGCGTCGGCGACCTCATCATCGACATCTCCCTCTTCCGCCCCGGCCCCATGCAATCCGACATGGTCCGGCCATACCTCGAATCCCGCCACGGATTCGCAACCCCCAACTACATCGAGGAAGACCTCGTGCCCTACCTGGAAGAAACCGCCGGGGTCATGGTCTTCCACGAACAGATCCTCAACGTCTTCAGCACCATGACAGGATGCGACCTCGCCTCCTCGGACGAATTCCGCAGGAAACTGGGGAGCACGGCCCAGGACGACGTCGAAGAACACTTCCGCCTCCACTCCGCCCGCAGAGGCTACTCCCGAGAAGTCATCGACAAGACCTGGACGGCGCTCGCGGCCTTCGGATCCTTCGGATTCTGCAAGGCCCATGGTGCCGCCTTCGCGATCCCGACCTACCAATCGGCCTGGCTCAAGACCCACTATCCGGCGCACTTCATGACGGGGCTGCTCGAACACGACCCCGGGATGTACCCCCAGCGTCTGATCCTCGCCGAGGCTAGGCGCCTGGGCATAGAGTTGCTGCCCCTGGACGTCAATCGATCCGGTCGGAACTACCGTGTGGAACGCGTCGTGGATTCTGGGGCGGATTCGGATCTGGGCGTGGGTGCGGGTGTGGGTCGGGGTCTCGGCCGGGGAGTCGCGAGTGGCCGCGGGGCCGAGACCGGGAGGAGCCCCGGCGCCGAGAGGTGGGGGATCCGGCTTCCCCTCACCCAGCTGTCCGGAATCAGTGGGGCCGAAATCGACAGAATCACGGCCCGGGCACCGTACGTCTCCGTGGCGGATCTGAAAGCGCGCGCTCGCCCCCACAAGCCCACGCTCGACCGGCTCGCCGCGGTCGGCGCTCTCGATGTCGAGGTCTTCCGCGGCGTCTGGCAACAGGGGGTCGGGGGCGGCGGCGTCGTACGTGCTGCCGGCGGTGGGTACGACGACGTCGTTCCCCGGCCGACCGAGACCGGGGCGCGTTCAGGGGAAGCCGGTGCCGTGCCGGTACAGCTTTCCCTGCCTCTGGGCGCCCACCTCGAAACCCCGTACGAGAGCAGGGATACCAGCGACGTGACCTCGACCGTGCGCACCGAACTGGACCTGTTGGCACTGGACGTCTCTGCGCACTTGATGGTCGGGTACCGCGATAAGACCAGGACGTGGCCGCTGACCCGCGCGGCCGACCTGATCAGGATGCGCAACAAGTCCGAGGTATGGGTTGCGGGCGTGCGGGTTTCGACCATGACGCCGCCGATGAAGAACGGCAAGCGCGTGGTCTTCATTTCCCTCGACGACGGAACCGGGTGTGTGGACACGGCGTTCTTCGACGAAGCGCAGAAGCTCTCGGGGCCCGACCTGTTCGGAACTCCGATGATCCTGATCCGCGGAACCACCCGACGCACGGGCCCCCGCGGAATCTCGCTGACGGCGCTTCAAGCGTGGGACCTGACCGCGCTGGTCGAGGGGGAGACGCCGCTGCCTTTTCCGCCGTCGGCCCTCAGGAAGCAAGCAGGCTGATTCGGGAGGTGATGGGGCAGGGACGCAGAGGAGTGAAACGGGCCGGTCGGTCAGGCCACCTCGTGCGGCCATCCCGCCCACCGGGCCGAGCAGGAAACGTCAGTCGAGGGCCTGAAGGTGCTCGGAGGTCGGCGCAGTCGAGAATTCCTCGTACGCGGGGTGTCTGCGGATCCAGGTCTTGACGTAGGGGCAGACGGCAACGATCGTGGATCCCTCCTCGATGCTCTCGTCCAGGGCCCGGCGGACCAGGGCGGAGGCGAGGCCTTGGCCCGAGAACTTCTCGTCGACGAAGGTGTGCGGAAAAATACGGGCGCGTTCGCCGTTCGGTCCCGAATGATCCACGAATTGTGTGAATCCGGCGGCCTTCCCGGAATCGTCGACGTGAATTTCGAAGGCCTCCCGGCCTTCCTGCCGGCCACGAACCATATGCGGATCGTCTGACGTAGGTTGTGTCATGGCTGCTCCTCCTTCTGTGCTTCCCTCAGCGGCCGACGCCGTGTCAGCCGCGGAGCTTCAAACGTGTATGCGGAACCTCCGGGGCGGGCAGGGGTGCGGGAGTGTCCGGGGGAAAATGGCCGAATTGGAGCCGGGGTTGTTCCTCTGCGGGATCGGAGCCGGCCTCGTCCATGGACGCGGAGGCCGAGGTGAAGGAGCCGGGAGCGCCCCGCTCGCTCTCATCCTCGCCCCCATTTTCGAAGCCCATTTCACGCATGTACCGGTTGCGCCATCGGACGATCTCCTCGTGGCTGCGTCCCACGAAGTTCCACCACATCACGATCTGCTCGTTGAGGGGCTCGCCACCGATGAGCAAGGCGAGCGCGGGTTCCGCCCCCGCGCTGATCCTGATGGACCGGTGACCGGTGGGGACGAACCCGATTGCGTTCTGCGTCACGGGAACGTCGTTGACCCACACGGGCCCGCTGACCTGGACCAGACCGTGTTCGTGGTCTTCCGGAACGGTGATCTGGATTTCGGTGTGGGGTTCGAGACGCAGCTCGGCGCCCGTCAGGGGGAGGGCCGTGCGGACGGGGGAGCTCTGCCCGAGCAGAGACCCCAGAAACACCAACGCCTCGTAGCCTTGACCTCGGATGGTGTCCGGGCGGAATGAATCGAGGTCCGGCTCGGAGAAACGGGCTGCCTCCGGAAGCGCATACCAGAGCTGGAGCCCGTGCAAGGTCGTGGTCTGCGCCGAGGAGAATTCCGAGTGGGTGATTCCCCGGCCCGCATTCATCAGATTAACCTCACCCGGCCTGACCGTGGCCCAGTGGCCCGCGGAATCGAGGTGGTCGATGCTGCCTTCGAACAACCACGAGACCGTGGCCAGGCCGGTGTGCGGATGCCGGGCCACTTTCATGCCACCCGTGCGGGCGACGTCGTCCGGGCCGAAGGAGTCCACGAAGCACCAGGCGCCGATGAGCGACCGGGCCCTCTGAGGCAGGGTGCGCAGCACCGTCATCGCTCGCGGCCCGCCCAGGGGCACTTTGCGGGGCTCGAGGATTTCGACGATGCCAGCCTCGCACCGTTCCACCGTGACCCCGTCGCGCAATCCTGCCGAGAACCGACCGCGCTCCGGATTCGAGGCGCACACGGTCTCCTGGGGGTCTGCTTCGACATTGCTCACCGCGGCCTCATAACTCTCTTCCGGACTGCCGCGCCCGGACGGGATGCTGCACGGGCGCGATCGGCAGAAACGATCGTGCACATCACAACCGTATCGATGCCGGGATCATTCCGCTCCTGGTCCACCCGGATCATTGATCTCTACCCGAAGGTGAAGGAGTACAGCTTTACTCCCGGTGCTACCGTGACCTTGATCTGCCCGGACTCCTGCTTGGCCTCGTTGATCAGGTCATAGGAGTTGGCTTGGTCATCCAGGCGCACTTGCCGGTGGCCGTTCGGGGTCTCGACGTCGATGGTTCCGGTCCCCGAAGCAACAACCTGCACGATTTTCGCGGTGAAGTTGAGGCTCAGGGAGGCTGCTTCATCACGGGGTCGGATGCTTTCCCCGGAAAGATTCCAGTTTCCATACAGTGTGAAGGAATCGTCGCGCGTGGGGTCGCCGTCGGAGAATGCCCGATTTCCCGCCGAGTAGGTTCCTTCGCCGACATAGGACTGTGCGCGGTCCGTGCCGAGATAGGTTTCTGGGGTGCGGTGCGACTCGTCGTCGTTGTCGTGGTTGGCACCTGACTCGACGGGTGCGGGAAGCTGGATCCCGGGATGCGCTTCCTTCAGCAGGGTGCGGATCTGGGATTCGGTGACGTCGTAGCCGCCTTCTCCCGTTCTGGACGCACGCAACCTGCCGGAAGCGTCGACCAGGTAGTGCGCGGGCCAGTAGTGATTGTCGTAAGCCTTCCAAGTCGCGTAGTCGTTGTCCTGGGCCACGGGGTAGGCGATCTTCTGCTCGCGAATGCCCGCGGCAACATTGTCGGTCTCGTGCTCGAAGGCATACTCCGGGGTGTGGACGCCCACGATCTCCAATCCGGCGTCCTTGTACCTGCTGTACAGCGCATTCAGGTGCGGGATCGTGCGTTGGCAGTTGATGCACGAGTAGGCCCAGAAATCGACCAGCACGACCTTGCCGCGCTGGGATTCGAGGGAAACGGGCTTCCCGCCCTCGGTGTTCAGCCACCCCGTGATGCCTCGCAGTTCGGGAGCGGGCGAGCAGCCGTCCCTGGCGCCGGAGTTCTGCTGGCAGCTGGCCAGATGGTCGACGTCGCCGGACCCTCCCGGTTTCCCGGAAACTTCCGATCCGCTGGCGGCCCCGCTGTGGCGTTGGGTTCCGTGATCGATCAGTTCTTGTGCCGACGCGGTGTAGTCCGGCACGCTGCGTTGGACGGCGGCCGGAAAATCGAGGGCCAGGCCCACGGCCAAAGCGATCACCAGAATGCCCGCGGTGGTCCGAACCATTCGTTGCCGACGCCGAAAGGCCTTCAATCGCTCGGCAAGCCCGCGTCCGGCGAGTGCGAAGAAGAGCAGCGGGACGGCGGTACCGACGGCAAAGGACAGAGTCAGCGTGAGGGTGTCGGGACCGATGCGTCCCGTGGCGCCCGCGACGGTGATCGCGGCCAGCACGGGTCCGGCGCAGGGGACGTAGACGGCGCCCAGGGCCAGGCCCATGAGGAATCCGCCGCGTCGGGTGTTGACTTGGCGTTGGGGGACCCAGGAGAACGGTCGTTCGATCAGCTGCTCGAGGCGGGGAACGATCATTCCGAGGCCGACAAGAATCAGGAAGCCGATGCCGAACCAGCGGATGAGGTCATGTGGCAGGTGCAGGGCACCGAGCAGGAGCGAGCCGAGCAGTGTGACGGCGGAGAAACTCAGGACGAGACCGCCGACAACCTGGTACGGGCGCCACCGTGAAGTGCGAGGCCGCGAGGGGTCGTCGTCGAACCTGGCGGAATCCGCGCCCCCGGTCCAGAAGATAACAGGCAGGACGGGCAGGATACACGGGGAGATTCCGGTGACCAGACCGCCCAGAAGGCCCAGCAGAATCAGCGCGAGCATGATGTTGTCTCTCCAAGAGGCTTGTCGTTTCTACATGCACTGTTGATTCGGAGCGGACGCCCCTACGGATTGCCCGATGCCCGGCATCGCGGCCGAGAAATCCGACGCCGGCGCCCCGACCGAGCGACCCGCAATGCCCCACGTCACGAGTTGGTGCGAGGCCTCAGCGGCGGGAAGCACGAGCAAGTCCCTTGTGGGTAGAATCGTCACGACCCGCCGTGTTCCCATCGACCGCCGGGTGCCTATTTCCACTGCGCGTGTCCCAGGTATCGCCGCGCGCCGACCACCACAAGGAGTGAGTGTCCATGGCCGAGAACCCGGCCGAAAACCTGCAGATCACCGTCCACGGCGAGCCCCAGCAGGTGACCACGGGCACCACCGCCGCGGACCTGTTCGCCGACAACGCCACGGTCGTGGTCGCCCGGATCAACGACGTCCTCAAGGACCTGAGCACCGAGGTGGCGGACGGCGACGTCGTCGTCCCCGTGACCATTAACCAGCCCGAGGGGCTCGAGGTCCTGCGCCACTCGGCCGCTCACGTCATGGCACAGGCAGTGCAGAGCATGCGTCCCGACGCCAAGCTCGGCATCGGCCCGTACATCACGGACGGCTTCTACTTCGACTTCGACGTCGAGGACCCTTTCACGCCCGAGGACCTCAAGAAGCTCGAGAAGTCGATGATGAAGATCATCAAGTCGGGCCAAACCTTCCGGCGTCGTTCCGTATCCCACGACGAAGCCGTCGAGGAGATGAAGGACGAGC
The DNA here is from genome assembly GCF_013394385.1 of Kocuria sp. TGY1127_2. Classification (NCBI taxonomy): domain Bacteria; kingdom Bacillati; phylum Actinomycetota; class Actinomycetes; order Micrococcales; family Micrococcaceae; genus Kocuria; species Kocuria sp. TGY1127_2. The sequence continues at coordinate 1,704,778 of NZ_AP022834.1, read as the reverse complement.
CGTACAAGCTCGAGCTCCTCGGACTCTCGCAGGGCCCCGGTTCAGGAGCCGACGCCGCCGAGGGCGCCTCGGTCGAGGTCGGCGAGGGCGAGATCACGATCTACGACAACGTGGACCGCAAGGGGGAGACGGTCTGGAAGGATCTCTGCCGCGGCCCCCACCTGCCCAACACCAAGCTGATCGCCAACGGATACGCCTTGACCCGTTCGGGCGGAGCCTACTGGCGGGGTTCCGAGAAGAACCCCATGCTGCAGCGCATTTACGGAACCGCATGGCCTACCAAGGAAGAGCTCACCGAGTACAAGGAGCGCATCGCCGAGGCCGAACGCCGCGATCACCGTCGCCTGGGCGAGGAACTCGACCTGTTCTCGTTCCCGAAGAACATCGGCCCGGGCCTGCCCGTGTTCCACCCGAAGGGCGGTGTCATCAAGCGCGAGATGGAGAATTACGTCCGCGACCGGCACCTCGCGGAAGGCTTCCAGTACGTCGGGACGCCGCACATCACCAAGGAGGACCTGTTCTACACCTCCGGGCACCTTCCGTACTACGCTGACGGTATGTTCCCGGCGATGGAACTGGACAACGGCAACTACCGCCTCAAGGCCATGAACTGCCCGATGCACAACGAGATCTTCAAGGCACGTGGGCGGTCCTACCGCGAGCTGCCCCTGAGGTTCTTCGAATTCGGCACGGTCTACCGTGACGAGAAATCCGGTGTGCTCCAAGGGCTGACCCGCGTCCGGATGATCACGCAGGACGACTCGCACAGCTACGTGACCAAGGAACAGGCCCCGGGCGAGGTGCGCCACCTCCTGAACTTCATGCTCTCGCTGCTCACGGACTTCGGCCTGACCGATTTCTACCTCGAGCTCTCGACCCGCGAGACCGAGGGGGAGAAAAAGGACAAGTTCATCGGCACGGACGAACAATGGGAAGAAGCCACGGCCGTTTTGGAGGACGTCGCGCGCGAAACAGGTCTGGAACTCGTTCCGGACCCGGGCGGAGCTGCGTTCTACGGCCCCAAGATCTCCGTCCAGGCCAAGGACGCGATCGGCCGCACGTGGCAGATGTCCACGGTGCAGTACGACTTCAACCAACCAGCCCGGTTCGGCCTCGAATACCAGGCGGCGGACGGCAGCCGTCAAGAGCCGGTCATGATCCACTCGGCCAAGTTCGGTTCGATCGAACGGTTCATGGGCGTGCTGACCGAGCACTATGCGGGGGCATTCCCCGCCTGGCTCTCCCCGGTTCAGGTCATCGGTATCCCGGTGGCCGAAGCGTTCAACGATTACATGTCCGAGATCGCCCAGAAGCTCCAGGCAGAGGGCATTCGCGTCGAGGTCGACTACGGAACCGATCGTTTCCCCAAGAAGATTCGCAACGCATCGAAGGAGAAGGTTCCCTTCGTGCTCATTGCGGGCGGGGAGGACGCCGAGAACGGTGCCGTGTCCTTCCGGTTCCGTGACGGTTCGCAGGACAACGGCGTCGCGGTCGAGGCCGCCGTCGCACGCATCGTCGAGCACGTGCAGAATCGGGTCAACACGGATCCGGTGTCCAAGGCCGCGGTCGGAGAGGCGGAGGACGCTAAGGCCGAGGACGCCTAGAAACACGCGCCGACTACGAGCGGCCGATGTCGAAGGGTCGGGCCGGAATCTTACGGTGGGTTCCCGCCCGGCCCTTCGCACACGCCGGCTACCCCACGCCGCTCCGCGGCCCGAGGTCTTTCTGCAACAAGCGGGTACTCGCGCTGAGCACCAGAGTCCGGGGCAGGGGATGAAGTCGAGACCGGGCACTGCTGAGAGGTCGAAAGCAAGCATTCCCGCAGCCAGCAGGAGGCCGCCGTGCTTGAGCACACGAATTGCATCACCAACTCTCCTAATGCTTCGTGACACCTCAGCTGGATTACTCGCTAAGTATCGGGGACTGAATACGGCTTCGCCAATGGGTGAAGATACGATTCGAACTCGATAGATGTCGGAAGGGGTCATGCCAAACCCCACTGCGGTTCGTTCTGGTCCTGGACTCACGTGGCGCATTGTGGATGCCCGAGGTAGGTTGTGTTCGACACAACACATGCTTAGGCATGGTGACTCGCGATAGGCGGTCTGTCACCGTCAATCAGGCCCCAATCGACCCGACAATGAGGTGACCTCATGAACCCGCATAGGAACTCAGCCGGCCGACCCCACATCCAGGCCGTGGAATCCGTCATCCCGATGCCGGAGGACACCCCGGTCGGCCGCCTGCGACACGGACCGTCGGCGGGGTTTTGGGAGGCCGCCGTCGATCACCGGTTCGTGCGAGAGCTCTTCTCGGGGACCATCGCTGACGAGGTTCTTGCCGAGTACCTCAAGCAGGACTACCAGTTTTTCGACGAGTTCATCTCCATGGTGGGGGCCTGCGTCGCCCACGCGGACACTATCGGTGCCAAGCTGCGTTTCTCACGTCAGCTCGGAATGCTCGCCAGTGACGAGGATGGCTACTTCATCCGCTCCTTCGACGAGCTGGGCGTGCCCGAGAAGGAACGCCTCGACCCGGAGCTGAACGCCCCGGCGTCGAGCTTCAAGGATCTTATGCGCGGCGCCGTGCGTAGCGCGTCCTACGCCGAACTCCTGGTCATGCTCGTCGTTGCCGAATGCCTCTATCTGGACTGGGGAGAACGGGATCTGACCATGCCGGAGAGCCAGCTGCATCGTGGGTGGATTGAATTGCATCGGGGCCAGGCCTTCCGCGAGTGGTGCCAGTTCCTCGTCGACGAGCTGAATCGTGCGGCGTCGCAGACCTCCGTGGACACCGTGGCCCTCAATGAGCGCTGGACGGCGGCCGTCCGCTTGGAAAAGGAGTTCTTCGATGCCGCCTACACCGAGACCGCAACCGGGTAAGGGCGCCTTTTACTGGTTACACGAAATCCTGGGAACGTTGGCCTCCAGGGGATAATGGGCCAAAATATCTTGACCAGGCCGAGATGCGACAGAATTCGGAATGGTATTTGAACACCGTTCAAAAACTGGTTACCGTACTTTCATGCCATCACCGCAACACAGCCCGAGGAACCCGCAGACCGTGTGTCGCCACCAGTCCCGGCGTCGTCTGATGAATCCCGGACCATGCGCATCCCTCATAGCGGAGCGCGGCCGTGGTTGATGCCCAGGACCTGATCTCCCGGGACGCTCGCCGCGTGTGGCACCCGTATTCGCCGGTCGGGGAGGAACAACTGTACTCGGTTCGATCCGCCGAGGGCGCCCTGCTTCACCTGAACGATGCCGACGGGCGGGAACATAACGCGATCGACGCAATGGGCTCGTGGTGGGCCATGGTCCACGGGCACTCGCACCCGAAGCTGATCGACGCTCTACGACGACAATCAGAAATCATGCCTCACGTGATGTTCGGGGGTCTCACCCACGAACCGGCCGTCCGATTGGCCGAGAGCCTCGTCGCGAATACGCCCTCAGGCCTGCAACACGTCTTCTTCTCGGACTCCGGATCGATAGCGGTGGAGATCGCACTCAAGATGGTCATCCAGTACCAAGCCGCCGTCGGCCGACCCGAAAGGAACCGGATGCTGACGGTTCGCGGCGGATACCACGGAGACACCTTCGCGACCATGAGCCTGTGCGACCCTGTCGACGGAATGCACCACGCGTTCAGTCCACTGGCGCCACAACATATCTTCGCCCCGAGGCCGCCCGGAGGCCACTACGATGTCGACCACGGTTCATGGAACTGGGACGACCAAGCCCTGGACACGTGGGCCGAGGAATTCGAAAGAACCCTGGCCGACCACCGGGACCGTATCGGCGGCGTCATCCTCGAACCCGTGCTTCAAGGGGCCGGAGGCATGTACGTGTACGACCCACGAGCCCTCGCCGTCGCTCGCCGCGCGTGCGACACCCATGAATGCCTGCTCGTCCTCGACGAGATCGCCACCGGATTCGGCAGAACCGGTCGATGGACGGCATCGGAGTGGGCCGGAATCGAGCCGGACATCATGTGCTTGGGCAAGGCCCTGACCGGCGGGACCATGACGGGCGCAGCCACTCTCACGACCGTACGGGTCGCGAAAGAAGTCTCCGAAGGGAGAAACGGAATGCCGGCCGCGTTGCTGCACGGCCCAACCTTCATGGGCAATCCAATGTTCTGCGCCGTGTCCCTGGCCTCCCTGAAACTTTTGACAGACGAGGAGTCCGGTTGGGCACGGCAAGTGCCCCGCCTGGAACGATCACTTGCCCACGGTCTGGCACCGGCCACGAATCTGGACTCGGTCGCGGACGTGAGAGTTCTGGGTGCCGTAGGCATCATCGAGCTGAACTGTGACGTGGATGTACGAGCCGTGACCCGGGCCGCGGTGCAACGGGGAGTCTGGATCAGACCGTTCCGGCGGCTGGTCTACGTGATGCCGCCCTACATCACCACCGACCCCCAGACGCGGCAGATCTGCCACGGGATCATCGAAGCGATTGACGAGGTCCACGGATGAACACCGATTGGAACGAATGGGCCGAGAACCGGCAACGCGTACGGAAACGGCGCAATCTGAACCGAACGGCCGACGCGCCCCCTGCGACAAAATCGAGTGCGACGCTGATGGATTTCCGCTCCAATGACTATCTGGGTCTGGGTTCACGCGGCTTACCCGGTCGTCGGGACCCCGCACCCGTAGGCGCGGGGTCCTCCCGCGTCGTCGCCGGCACGTACCCGGCACACCGGAAGCTCGAATTGGCGCTCTCGCGCTTGGCGGGAGCGACGGACGCGCTCGTCTTCTCGTCGGGATACCTGGCCAACCTGGGCGTCATCGGTGCCCTTGACTCCCCGGGAACCACACTACTGATGGACGAGCACGTGCACGCGAGCCTGCGCGACGCAGCGCGAGCAGCGACGTCCCGCCACGAACTCTTCCCTCATCAAAACCTTGCCGAGCTGGCGCATGCGCTGGAGAACGCACGGCAAGCACAACCGGGCGGTCGCATCGCCGTCGTCGTGGAGTCGGTGTATTCCGTTCTGGGGGACGCGACCGACCTGGACGCGCTCGCAGGACTCTGCGCGGCCCACCGGGCTCTTCTGGTCGTCGATGAGGCCCATAGCTTCGCCACCGTTCCGGACGGAACCCTCACCGGAGGACACGGGCTATGGAGTCGGGAGCGAGATGTGACGGTACCGGTCATCGTCACGGCTTCCCTCTCCAAAGCGCTCGCGGGACAAGGCGGCGTGATCCTCTTCGGAGGCTCGGAGACCCGAGCCGCCCTGTGGCGCGACCACATGGTCAACACCGCCCGTCCCTTTGTCTTCGATACCGGCTTGTCGCCGCTTGTGGCTGCGGCCACCCTCGACGCCTGCACCGCCGCCGCCGAACAGAATCTCGCGGGCAGGCTCGAGGAGCGGCGCCGCCTCGCCCGGACGGTGCTCGGACGACGCTCCGCCGTCGAACGCGTGCTGGACGGCGGAGACGGGCCCATCCTGTCCCTCCGCATGCCTTCCGCGGCATCCGCACTCGCGGTAGCCCGGGAACTGGACGAGGCCGGAATCCGAGTGGGAGTCTTCCGGCCCCCGAGCGTTCCCGACAACATCTCCCGTATCAGGTTGTCCGTTCATGCCGACCACCGGCCGGACAAGCTCGTCATCGCGCTCGAACACGTCGCTTCCTCGGTCGAACGGGCATGGGGGATCACGGACAGTTGTCCCTTCGCCGCGCGGGACGCTCGTCCGCCCGAACACCGTCACCGGCAGATCCTGGTCGAGGACCCGAACGTGGTGCGAGAAGTCATGGGCGATCCCCGGTCATTCCTCCCGGACAACGCGCTGACGAGCAACGTCCCTCTGGACCCGGCCGCTCGACGGATCCTGGCCAAGGTCGGATTCCAACTGCCTCCGGTCCTCGCTTCCGCGACAGGCGAATTGCATCGAAGGGTGCGAAGGGTCACGACCCCGTACTTCTCGGCGGCCACGGTCAGACGCAGACTTCCCGACATCCGTCGAATCTGCCGAGAAAGCATCAAAGAACTGGAAGCCGACCTCGGCTCGGGGCCGGTGGACCTTTCCCGCACTATTTCCTTCGCCGTCCCCGCCCGGAGCCTGCAGATGCTCTCCGGAATGCCCGCTCCCGGGTCCCCCGAATTGCAACGGTGGAGTGCGGACTCCCTCGAATTGTTCTGGGGATGGCCCGAGCGGTCCCGACAGATACGGTTGGCTCGCTCGGCTGCGGAGTTCTACGTCTGGCTCAGGAGCGCTGTCCAAGAATCGCGCGGCGGTGAGAACCTCTTCGCGAGCCTGCTCGATGCCGGAATCAGCGTCGAACGTGTTGTCTCCCTGGGATACTTCCTGGTCATCGCCGGGCAGGAGACCACCAGAATGCTGATCAGCACGGCTCTCCACCGGGCACTCGGTGATCGCTCTCTTTGGACGGAACTCGGGAACCCCAAATCCGGACCGGGCGCGGCCGAGGAACTCATCCGCGAGACCCTCCGCAGGAGTTCATCGGTTCCCACCTGGCGGCGGGAATCAGCGGTTCCGACCGACCGGCCCGGACTGCACACGGAACCCGGCGATCACCTGCTCCTCCGTCTTTCAGGCGACGCACTGCCGGACCACCGGCTGGCCTTCGGACACGGAATCCACCGTTGCCTCGGTGCGGCGCTCGCCGAACAGGAGTCCTCGCTCGTGATCCACGAGTTGGCCCGCAGCCTGCCCGGTCTGCGTCCGAGCGGTGTCGCACCCTCGTGGCTGACGCTTCTGTCTTTCCAATCCCCACAACACGTCATTGCGGAGAATTCGTGATCACACCTTCTGATCCCTGCGCCACGAGCTCCCTTCCACAAACCTCGATCTGGGTGGTCACGGGGACCGACACAGAGGTCGGCAAAACGTGGACCACGGCGGTATTCGCGGGAGAAATCTTGAGAGGAACGGGACAAGTCCACATCGACAAACCAGTCCAGACGGGTCTGCAGCCAGGGGAGCCCGGAGACGTCGAGGAGTGCTTCGACCTGATGGGACATCCGAAAGGGTTGACCGGTTCGGAAGGAGCAAGGCTCGGCCCCGCGATGGCGCCTCGAGACGCGCTGGACTGGTCCGATTCGACGGATGTCGAATTGCCTTCGATGGAATCCCACCTGGCACGCTGGAACTCGCACCTGAGCACTTCGACAACGCTGGTGATCGAAGGGTCCGGGGGAGTCACGGTGGCCTTGACCCCTGAAGGCGAGACAGTGGTCGAGGTCGTCGAGACCCTGCGTCGGCGCGCCGATAGAGTAGCCGCGGGGAACCTAAGGGTACGCCTTGCTCTCGTCTGCCGACCTGGCCTGGGGACCCAGAATCACACTCAATTGGCCATGGAACATTTGGACCGTCGTGGCGTGCTTCCCTCATGCCTCGTTGTTTCGGGAACCTCGTCTCGGCCAGACGCCGTCGAGAGGGCCAACCTGAGATTTCTGATGCATCGTGCCGCAGAGTATCGGGCGAGAATGTTCACAATCCAGAGAGGGTCTCTGTGTCTCGAGGAATTCCGTGGGGGCTGGCTCTAGGCACCAAGAGATCCGGCACCGAGCGTCACGGCATGGATCGCTCTTTGAGCCGGTTGATGAGACGCTCCACGTTGTTGGCGGTGCGATCCTTACGGTCCTCGATGGTCATGGTTTCTTCCATCTGCCGAATGCCGAGGGGCCGTTTTCTGTTCACGGCGTACTCTGAGCACCCCAAATCGGAGCACAAGTACGTGCCCAGGGAGGAATAGCGTTCCTTCTTCGTAGCGGGACGTTGAGCGGAATACATCGACACGCCACTGCCGCCATGCAGCGTCATGCAGAACTGGCACATTTGGGCTGTGGGTCGACCGTGCTGCGGCGTCCTGTGGAGAACTATGCCTTTGGGCCCATCGTCGGTCTCCGCGACCACGTAGCCGCGTTGCGGGCTCTTGGGATCGATCCATCCGAGGAATGCCTGTGACTCCCACTCAATGTGGGAAAGGCCGGTGGGAAGGTGGAGCCGTTGAGCCTCACCCTGGCTGCAATTGATGAAGCTGTTTCTGATCTCGGTCTCGGAGAGGGATCGCATGATTTCCAACTTATACCCGTGCTCACCTGAATAAATGCGTCGATGTCATGAAGGCTCAATACGTACGGAACCGCATCGTGGCGTGCGGACGACCTAAGCTGGAGACATGACGGAGGAACCTGACTACTCGACCGACGATTTCGTGTTGCCCGGCGTGCCCGATGCGTTCCAGCGCATGTGGACACCGCACCGCCGGGCCTACGTCAGCGGGGGCCAGAAGGACTACACGGAGAATTCGTGTCCGTTCTGCGTCGCCCCGGAACGCAGCGATGAGGAATCGCTGATCGTGTACAGGGGAGAACACGTGTACGTGGTCCTGAACCTTTATCCCTACAATCCGGGGCATCTGTTGGTCTGCCCGTACCGTCACGTGGCTCAATTCGACGAAATCGATTCGGCTGAGACCGCAGAAATGTCAGCCTGCGTGCAGGCAGCCATGAGGGTTCTCCGCGAAACCTCCAACGCAGCCGGGTTCAACATGGGCATGAATCAGGGCAAAGTCGGTGGGGCCGGAATCGCGGCGCATCTCCATCAGCACGTGGTTCCCCGGTGGAACGGTGATACCAATTTCTTGCCGATCGTCGCCGGAACCAAAACCGTCACTCAGACTCTGGACCAGATCCGTCGCATCGTCGCGGAAGCATGGCCGAAAGACCTGATTAACCCCAATGACCCCACGAGCTGATTGCTAGCTCGCCCATTTGGGTTCGAGAGGCTGCCAAGTACTCAGGGCCTCAAGTAGAAGCTCAGGTTCAGATTCGACAATGAGCGAGTGCCGCAGATTCTCCCGCAGAAACCCTTCTTCGACCATGTGGTCGAGAAGGTCGAGAAGGGGGTCCCAAAAGCCATTGACGTTGTAGAGCGCAACGGGTTTCGAATGCAGTCCAAGGTGCTGCCAGGTCCATGTCTCGAAGAGTTCCTCGAGTGTTCCGGCTCCACCGGGCAAGGCCACAAAAGCATCACCGAGCTCGGCCATCCTGTTCTTCCGTTGGTGCATGTCTCCGACGACGTCGAGGGTCGTCAGCCCTGCGTGCGCAATTTCACCTTCGACTAAAGATTGAGGCATAACCCCGTGAACTGTGCCTCCGACATGGAGGGCGGAGTCCGCGAGAATCCCCATGAGCCCGACCTTGCCTCCGCCATAGACGACGCCGATGCCTCGCTGAGCTAATACAACGGCCAGCCGGCGAACCGCCTCGGTGTACACGGCGTCGTTACCGGTCGCGGAACCGGTATAGGCCGTGATCGTACGGATAGGAAGCCCAGGCATGGAATGGGTGGAAGCTGACTCATTGATACTCATGTTTTCCACCATAGGCATTACGGACATGCCAAGAAGCGGCATGACACCCACGGTTCACGAGGATTGCGAATCGTGGGATTCCATCACGGTGCCTCCTAGAACAGCGAATCCTGAAAGCTCACCGGTCCGTCGTCGCCGAGGAAGACGGCACACATCCTGTTTTTCAGTACGGCCGTATTGAGCAACCATCCGGCCGTGTCGGGATCGTTTTCGGCACATCCAGAAAGAAACGGGCCGGTACCGGAATCCGCCAGGAAACGCCGAGGTGCGGAGGTCCACGCCTCGTATCCTTGCAGCGGCCGGGATTGCGTCGTGCCCAGCTGCTCGTAAGCTCGCAGCATCGCGCCGCCTGGCGTCCACCGCTCTGTCACCACGCGGTAGCTCGAATCGTCCCATGCAGACAGCTCCTCGCGGACCGTGGCTGCGATCTGGTCGTGGATTCTTGTCAGCTCCTCCGGGTCCTCGGGGTTCAGCCATGCCTTGTACTTTGCCGAGACTCTCTTGAGCTGAGTGAGCTTGACGGTCTGCGTCACTGCGTCTTCGAGTCGCCGGACCTCCAAGCCGTCATCGGCGAGGGCGACGTAGCTGGCTCGGGCGACCGCTTGTTGATCGAGGCGTGTGACCTTGGATCTTTCGTGCGCGGTGCCGACTTTTGACGTGCCATCGGGAAACGTCGCGACGTACAACCAATGCGGACGGCCGATGTAGGCGCGCGCGACCTCTGACAGTTCCGCTCCTCTGTGAGCGCGGTGAATGGGCCGAAATTTGTCCAAGTGCATGCACAACCGGCACTGCTGTCCCTTCGTGATGCGGTTCCCCTGTGGGCAGGGGACGGTCCGGAAAGACGGCCGTGCGTCGACGTCGAACTCACCATGGGCGAAGCCGCTGCACCATAGACCCGCGTTGTCCTCGTCCTCTGCGAGCAACCGGATATTGAGGACGCTGCCGGGAGGTAATGGTATCGATACGATCTCGCCGCTCGGTGAATTGTCGACGTACGGCTCGACTCTGACCACGGGCTGTCGCTCGGGCCATGAAAGATCGCGCCAGATGAAAGGCGAATCGGGAAAGCAGTGAGGCGCCGTCGTATGCGTCGAATTCATCACCCCATCATGGCAAATATTGCGGAAAGGCACGGGTTAGGATTGATTCCATGCCAAGACCTGTCATCTTCAGACCCGCCACCCGCCTGATCGGCCAAGGCATTCGATACGTATCCAAGCTTCGTGGGGGAGGATCTGCTTTCCCCGGGCTGGTCATGGAGAAGTTCGATCCCGGATTCGTCGCTCGTGAACTGTCCAAGCTCCCGCGCGGCGTTGTGGTCGTGTCAGGCACCAACGGCAAGACCACGACCACCAAAATGGCCGTCCAGCTCCTCGAGTCCCAAGGGCTCAAGGTCTTCACGAACCGTACGGGGTCGAACTTCGTCCGCGGCGTCGCGGCAGCTCTTCTGGGCGAAATGAACCTGAAGGGCAAACTGGACGCCGATATTGCCGTGCTCGAACTGGACGAGGCGCATGCGGTTCACTTCGTCAAGCTGATTCAGCCGAGGTACGCCTTGCTCCTCAACGTGATGCGCGATCAATTGGATCGTTTTGGCGAAATCGACACGACCCGCAAGATGCTGACCAAGGTCGCCCAGGCAACCACCGGAACCGTGGTACTGAACCGCGAGGACCCGCGTATCCGCCGCATTTCGCAGGATGTCGGAAAGGGGACCGACGTGGCCTATTACGGCCTTTCCCCCTCCTTGCGATCCCGGTTCCCGTCCGACGACGAAATGCGGGACAACAGGCCTGCGCAACAGGCAGAGAATCTGCCGGATGCGTCGGTGACCCTCACATCCTTCGAGGGCACCAGCACACATGTGCTGATCGGCGACCGTGAAGTCACCACGGACATCAACCTCTACGGTATCTACAACATCTACAACGCTGCCGGCGCGTTGGCGCTGACCCTCGAGGTCATGGGCGAGGAAGCCGATGAGAATGCTTTGCTGTCCGAACTGTCCAAAGTGACTCCGGCATTCGGACGCGGAGAGTCGGTTCGTATCGGTGACCGCACGCTTCAGCTCCTACTCGTCAAGAACCCGGCGGGGTTCCGTCTCTCCCTAGCCTCCGCCACCGGCGGCGATTACGCGACCATGATCACGATCAACGACGAGTACGCCGATGGTCGGGACGTGTCCTGGCTTTGGGACGTCGACTTCGAGTCGCTGCAATCCAGCGGGGTCGACGTCGTCTCCGGAACGCGGGCGTACGATATGGCGCTGCGCCTCGAGCACGACGACGTACCCGTGCGCGCCGTCAACACCGATCTCTCGAGCGCGCTTGACGAATTCGTCCGCGGCTCGGGGGATCAGCCGATGCGCGTTTTCTGTACCTACACGTCCATGCTCGCCCTGCGCCGCGAGCTGGCCAAGACGACCGAGGTTGCTGATATCGGATGACCGAGACCTTGAAAATCCTTCAACTGTATCCGCGGGATATGAACATCTACGGGGACTGGGGCAACGTGCTGTCGCTGGCCAGGCGAGCTCGTCAGCATGGCCTGGCCGCCGAGATCATCGACTACAACCCCGGGGATGTTTTCCCGGAGGACTTCGACATCCTCGTCGGCGGCGGAGGCCAGGATTCGGGCCAGACCGTGATTCAGGACGACCTTCATCGGATTGCCCCAGTGCTTCGCTCCAAGGCCGAGGCCGGGACCCCGATGCTTGTCATTTGCGGTCTCTATCAACTGTTCGGCAAGGAGTTCCGGACCGTCGGGGGCGAGGTCCTGGACGGAATCGGACTCTTCGACGCACACACCGTCGGAGGAGAGGAACGCTTGATTGGGAACATCGTGATCGAGTCGGAAGAGTTCGGCACGATCGTCGGTTATGAGAACCACTCCGGACTCACGTTCCTGGGTCATAGTGTCGAGCGTTTGGGAACGGTGACCAAGGGGGAGGGGAACAACCTGGACGACGATGGCGAAGGCGCACGCGTCCATCACGTCATCGGCAGCTATCTGCACGGGTCTCTGCTTCCCAAGAATCCCCGGATCTCCGACTATTTGATCCGCCATGCGGCTGAGGCGAAATTCGGTTCCTTCCATCCCGTTGAGATCGACGATTCTTTGGCAACCCGGGCACGCGAAGTCGCCGCATCCAGACCCCGCTGAGCATTGAAGCGGCATCGTCCCGAGCTCGGTCGTTAGGGATCAGCAAGTCCCGGCGGGAGAGGTTTGCGCGCGTCGTTACAATGGGACCAGGTTTATTCGCGGCCTGATGCCCTGGTTCCGTCCTGGCGCGCGAGCTCACAGGAAACCGTGCCAGGGTCGACTCGGGGGAGAAGCTCTCCGGCCGCGCAACGAAATTGTCTACATCCGAGGAGCACATCTATGTCGGGTCACTCCAAGTGGGCCACCACCAAACACAAGAAGGCGGCGATCGACGCCAAGCGCGCCAAAGCCTTCGCCAAGTACATCAAGGGGATTGAGGTTGCCGCTCGCATGGGCGGCGCGGATATTTCCGGTAACCCCGCTCTGGACCTGGCCATTTCCAAGGCCAAGAAGAACTCGGTTCCCAATGACAACATTGACCGCGCGGTCAAGCGCGGTGCGGGCCTCACCGGTGAAGTCGTTGAATATTCCGAGATTCTCTATGAGGCACGCGGTCCTCAGGGATCCGCTCTCTACATCGAGTGCTTGACCGACAACAAGAACCGGGCAGCGTCGGATGTTCGCGTGGCCGTGACGCGCAACGGCGGAACCATGGCGGACCCCGGTTCGGTGTCGTTCCTCTTCGAGCGCAAGGGAGTCGTGGAGGTCGCCAAGAGCGATGGCTTGACCGAGGATGACGTCCTCATGGCAGTGCTCGATGCTGGTGCCGACGAGGTCAAGGAAGAAGACGAATTCTTCGAAGTCATCTCGGAGGCCACCGACCTTCCCGAGATTCGCAAGGCGCTGGACGATGCCGAACTCGAATACAACAACGATGACCCTCAGTGGCGCCCAACCATGACGGTGGACCTGGACGCAGAGGGCGCCCGTAAGTTCTTGCGCCTTGCCGATGCGGTGGAAGCCCTGGACGACGTCCAGAACGTCTACTCGAATGCGGACATCTCTGCCGAGGTCATGGAAGAACTCGAAGCCGACGACTAGTCGAATCGGGAACTAGCATATGACGCACGAGAAAAAGGGACCGGTGGGGGCCGTCGAATCGACGTCCTCTGCCGGTCCTCTGCGCATTCTCGGCGTGGACCCCGGCCTGACCAGATGCGGTTTCGGCGTCGTCGAGATGTCAGGGAACCGGAAAGCCCACTACATCGATGCCGGCGTCGCGGGCACTCAGGCGGCCGATTCTCTCGACACCCGAGTACTGCATATCCAACGAGCGATGCAAGGGTGGATCGATACGTACCGGCCCGATGTGATGGCGATCGAACGGGTATTCGCCCAGGAATCCGTCAACACCGTGATCGGGACGGCCCACGCTTCCGGGGTGGTGATCGCGACGGCCGCGGCGGCAGGCATTCCGGTTGCGTGGCACACCCCCTCAGAGGTCAAAGCGGCGGTCACCGGCAGTGGTCGAGCCGACAAAAAATCCGTCGGTCGTATGGTCGCCCGGATTCTGGAACTCGAAGAAGTCCCCAAACCGGCCGACGCCGCGGACGCTTTGGCCCTGGCCATCTGTCACGGATGGCGGTCAGGGATCATCGGCACCGGAATCAACATGGGTACTGGTGTTCAGACCCATCAGGGCTCGATTCCAGCAGGTGCCACAAGCGGTGCCATGACCCCCGCTCAGCGTGCCTGGAAAATGGCCGAAGAACGGTCACGGCGCAGTCGATGAGGTCGGAATCGGGCCCGAGGACGGGCGTTCGCCGTCCACAGACTCGCCGCTGAATGTTTTTCGTAACTTTGTTCGAATAAGATGGAAGTATGATTTCTTCTCTGACCGGCACAGTGACCCACCTCGGCCTCCACGAGGCCGTGATCGAGGTCGGAGGTGTCGGAATGCTGGTTCAGGCGACTCCGGGAACCCTTGCGACCTTGCGTCTCGGTGAGCGTGCGCATGTGGAGACTTCCCTGATCGTCAAGGAAGACTCGTTGACGCTCTTCGGCTTCCGGGACGACAGCGAGAGGGAGGTCTTCACGACCATGCTTTCGGTCTCCGGAATCGGCCCACGGATCGCATTGGCGGTGTTGTCCGTGTACACACCCGTCGAGGTCTCGCGAGCCGTCGCATCCGGCGACGACAAGGCCTTCAGCAAAGTTTCCGGAATCGGGCCCAAGGGGGCCAGGCGGATTGTTCTGGAGCTGGCGGGCAAACTCGTCCTGCCTGATGCCGAGGAGGATCAGAATTCGGGAAATACACCCCAGGGGGCCTCGACCCCAGGACCGGCATGGCGGCCCCAAGTTCTGGATGCCTTGATCGGTCTCGGCTGGCATGAGAAAGACGCCACTGGAGCCGTTGATTCGTTCGCCGAAGCAGAACCGGAGGCGGATTCCATGAATGTTGCCGAGGCGCTTCGGGCGGTTCTCGCAAGTCTCGGCAGGGTCAACGGCATGGGCCACCGCTCCAAATAGCTCCGTGGAAAGGAACTTATGACACAGCAATTCCCGGAGAACGACGCGCAGAATTTACCCGGTCAGCAGCGTGCGGGCCAGGAGCGATTGGTAGACGCGGAAATCGAACCTGAGGACAAAGCCATCGAGGCGGCTTTGCGGCCCAAAGCTCTTGACGATTTCGTCGGACAGAAACGGGTCCGCCAGCAGCTCTCGCTTGTCCTGGAAGCGTCGAAGCTTCGTGGCAAGAGTGCGGACCATGTTCTGCTCTCAGGGCCTCCTGGCCTCGGCAAAACGACCCTTGCCATGATCATCGCGGAAGAGATGGGCTCGCCGCTTCGGATCAGCTCCGGACCGGCAATCCAGCATTCGGGCGATCTCGCCGCCATACTCTCCTCCCTGACTCCGGGCGAAGTCCTCTTCCTCGATGAAATCCATCGGATGTCTCGTCCCGCGGAAGAAATGCTGTACATGGCCATGGAGGACTTCCGGGTGGACATTGTGGTGGGGAAAGGCGCTGGCGCGACCTCGATTCCGCTGGAATTGCCCAGTTTCACGCTCGTCGGCGCGACTACACGGGCGGGGCTGCTGCCCGGTCCTCTCCGGGATCGCTTCGGGTTCACCGGTCATCTGGAGTTCTACGACGTCGCGGAACTGGAACTCGTGCTCCGTCGGTCGGCTTCTTTGCTGGACCTCAAGATCACCACGGAAGGATTCCACGAAATTGCCTCGCGCTCCCGGGGAACCCCGCGTATAGCCAACCGCTTGTTGCGGCGAGTTCGCGACTGGGCTCTGGTGCACGCGGTCGAGGACATCGACGCGCGCACCGCGGCGACTGCATTGAACATGTACGAGGTCGACTCGAGGGGTTTGGACCGTCTTGACCGATCGGTTCTCGAATCTTTGATTCACAAATTCGGCGGGGGACCGGTGGGGCTCTCGACCTTGGCCATCGCGGTCGGAGAAGAAACGGAAACCGTGGAGACCGTGGCGGAGCCTTACCTCGTGCGGGAAGGCCTCATGGGGCGGACGCCCCGAGGCCGAGTGGCGTTGCCGTCTGCCTGGGAGCACTTGGACCTGGAGCCACCCGAAAAATGAGCCGAGAAGTCTTGACGGGATATTCAGACTCTTCAATTAGACTTGCCTAAGTCTGCCCTCCCGTCCTCATCGGGCGCCTGCACGGGGGCGGTCACGATCAATTACGTGAGGAACACATGTTACTTTCCACCATCAATCCATCAGGAAGCCTTCAGGCCGCCGAGCAAGGCGGAGCCGGTGGCTCCAACTTCCTCCTACTGGGGCTCATGCTGGTGGTGGTCATCGTATTCCTCGTCCTGCCGATGCGCCGCCAGAAGAAGGCACGTCAGCAGATGCAAGAGCGTCAGCAAGCCATGACGCCGGGCACACGCGTCATGACACAGTTCGGCGTGTTCGGAACCATCGTGTCGATCGACCGTGAGGCCAATCGCGCGGTCATCGAAGTTGCTCCCAAGACCGAAATCACGGTTCACTTGGGTGCCGTCACCACGGTCCTGGATCAGAACGGTCAGGTCCCGGGAACCCCTGAGGCCGCTCGTGCCGCAGCCGCGCAGGGCGTGACCGACCAGCCCCAGCAGGGAACCGGAGAATTCCAGGGTGAGGCGTCGCAGTCCGGCCCCGGATTCGGCTCTTCGGCTCCTGCTGCAGAAAACGATCCGCGCTTGAACGGTGAGCCGATTCAGGACGAGCGCTCACAGGGCTTCCGCGATGAGAGCCAGAGCGGTTACCGCGAGGACCGCCCTGAAGGCGACGACAACTTCGGTTCGTCCCGTTAAGTTCAACCCACTTCTCGAGGTGTCCGCCGGCGGCGGGCACCTCGACTTATGATCCTCAGGAATCCTTATGGCTCGGAATAAACGAATGTCGGGTGCCCGAAAGGCCCTGCTCCTGTTGACCGCCATCGTGGTGGTCCTCGGTGGGGTCGTCGGTCTGTCGGCCACCAAGCTCGGTGGTTCCGCCGCACCCAAGCTCGCCCTGGATTTGTCCGGTGGCACGGAGATGATCCTGTCTCCCAAGGCCACCAACGGGGGCGGCGACATCAGCAAGGACCAGCTCGACCAGGCCGTGGACATTATTCGTCAGCGCGTCGACGGTGCCGGCGTCTCGGAGGCAGAGGTCAGCACCCAATCAGGCAAGAACGTTGTCGTTTCGATGCCTGATACGCCGAGTCAGGAAACCCGGGATCTCATTCAGGCCTCGGCCCAGATGTCCTTCCGATCGGTTCTGGCCGAGGGGGACGGGGCGGCCGTGCCGCAGGACAAACGCACGGAAGAGTCCAAACTCCCTCACCCGGACGCTCAACCGACCAACGGATCCGATTCCAATTGGATCACCCCCGAGTTACAGAAGCAGTACGAGCAACGCGATTGCACCGCGAATCCGGGTAAAGACGACCAACTCGATCCCAAGAAAGCCGTCGTTGCCTGCTCCCAGGACGGCAAACAGAAATACATTCTGGGTCCTGTCGAGCTCAATGGCTCTGACATCAAGGATGCCAGCCATTCACAGGTCGAGTCCGGCGGCGGCGTGAGCACGGGTCAGTGGGGCGTGAACATCACGTTCACCGATCACGCGAAGAACGTCTTCAAAGACGTGACCCAGCGTCTCTACGGCTTCTACGGCCAGGACCAAAACGACCCCAAGGCGTCCTTCGCGATCATGCTCGACGGTGGAGTACTGCAGGCTCCTCGAGCGCAGAACGTGATTTCCGACGGTCAGGCTCAGATCACCGGCAACTTCACCGAGGATGACGCCAAGGGCCTTTCCGAACAGCTGAAATACGGGGCGCTGCCGATCAGCTTCAAGATCGAGTCCGAGCAACAGATATCGGCGACCTTGGGTACGGACCAGTTGCAGATGGGCATTATCGCCGGAATCATCGGTCTGCTGCTCGTCTGCGTCTACTCGCTGTTCCAATACCGACTACTCGGATTCGTGACGATTGCCTCCCTGCTCGTCGCGGGAGTGGTCACCTACGAGGCCATTACACTGCTCGGCTGGGGGGTCAACTACAGACTCTCCCTCGCGGGCGTCGCGGGTCTCATTGTCGCGATCGGGCAGACGGCGGACTCGTTCATCGTCTACTTTGAACGCATCAGAGACGGTTTGAGGGACGGACGAAGTGTGCCCTCTGCGGTGGACCACGGGTGGATGCGAGCGCGCAGGACCATATGGGCGTCCAAGGGCGTCAACCTCCTGGCCGCCGTCGTGCTGTACTTCGTGGCCGTGGGTAACGTGCGAGGCTTCGCGTTCACACTGGGCCTCACGGCGATTGCCGATCTCATGGTGATCTTCTGGTTCACCCATCCGATGATGGTTCTGCTTTCCAGGACCAAGTTCTTCGGGGAAGGACACAGACTCTCCGGGCTGGATGCTCACGCCCTCGGGTACGTCCCGTTGTACCGGGGAGCGGGCCGGCTCCGCGACCCTGAAGATTCACCGCGTCGGAAGCGCCGCCGGGACGAAGCCGGGGAAGAACCGGACCGTCCCCTCACCATCGCCGAAAGACGCCGTGCCGAGGCTCTGAAGTCGAAGGAGCACCAGGCCGAATCCCCTGAAGAGAACCCCGGCCAAAATCCTGAAGGAGCCGACAATGCCTAAGTTCGCAGAGTTCGGTAGCAATCTTTATACGGGCAAGACTTCCCTGCCGTTTATTCCGAAGAAGAAGCTTTGGCTTGGAATTTCCGCGGTACTGGTCATCATCGCTCTTCTGATCCCCGTCCTCACGGGTGGGTTCAAAATGGGCATCGACTTCCGGGGCGGTTCCGAGTTCACGGTTTCCGATGCCAAGGACACGGATATCCAGACCGGGAAGGACGCCGTTTCGAAGCACGCGGGCGCGGCCGAGACCGAGGTGACTCGCATTGCCGCCGGAACCGTTCGCGTGCAAACCGAACAGTTGAGCGATGACGACACGCTCGCCGTCAAGGAAGCCCTGCAGAAGGCCTACGACGTCAAACCCGACGACGTGACCTCCTCGTACGTCGGTCCGACATGGGGCGCCGGTGTCACCCGTCAAGCCACCTGGGGGCTGATCGTCTTCGTCGTGCTGGCAACCATCGGCATGGCGCTGTATTTCCGCACCGTCAAGATGTCTCTGTCGGCCATCGCCGGCCTGCTCTTCACCGTCATCACCACGGCAGGCGTCTACGCGTTGGTGGGCTTCGAAGTGACTCCGTCGGCAATTATCGGATTCCTCACGATCCTTTCCTACTCGCTCTACGACTCGGTCGTGGTCTTCGACAAGATTCGCGAGAACACCAAGGGATACCGGAGCAACAGGAAGCGGACCTTCGCCGACGAGGTCAACCTGGCGGTCAACCAGACCCTGGTGAGGTCGATCAATACGTCGGTCGTCGGAATCCTGCCCGTCGGCTCGATCCTGTTCATTGGGGCCTTCCTGCTCGGTGCGGGAACACTGCAGGATCTGTCCCTTGCCTTGTTCATCGGCATCATCATGGGCACCTTGGGAACCTTGTTCGTCTCCGCCCCCCTCTATGCCGTTTTGCGTCAGGGGGAGAAGCCGATCAAGGAACAGGCGAGGCTCGTCGAGGGTGTCGCCTCCTCGGAGGACACAGCTGCCGCATCCGAGACCGGCCGCGAAACCCGATCTTCCGGGTCCTCGAGCGCGAGCCGGTCCGGCTCCTCGGCAGCGGGCCGTTCCCCGCAGAGTCACGGCGATGTCACCACGGATACCAATCCGGTACCCCGTTTGGACCCGGGCGGTGACGACAAACCGGATAACGGTGCGGTCGTCTGAGAACGCCACCGCCGAAGTGCGACGCCGGTGCGGCTGTGAAGCCGCGCCGGCGTTTTTGCGTTCGCTCAGAGAGGCCCCGGCTGCTTCGAATCGGCTCAGCGCTCGGGGAGGACTAAACTAAGTCCATTACACGGTCAGGAGGTTCATCATGGCATCATCCGATGATCAACAAAGCCACGGGACTCATAGGGTTATGTCGGCGTCGACGAGGACACCCGAACGCCGGGCATTCCCCAAAGCTTCCGTCATCCCGGCCGAAAACGGGAACCAGCCAACGGAAGGCGTCAGCGACTCGACCGCGGCCAGCAGAAGCAAACCGGTCTCGCCGGTTCTGGTTCCCTTGCTGAGAACGGTCAAGGCCAACAATCCGCAGGAGGACTTCTCCACGATCGAGCGAGCCTTCGCCGTCGCGGACAAGCACCACACCGGGCAGAAGCGCAAGAGCGGCGATCCGTACATCACTCACCCGGTTGCCGTCACTACGATTCTGGCGGAATTGGGTGCTTCCGGGGCCACGCTCATTGCCGGGTTGTTGCATGACACGGTTGAGGACACGGAGTACTCGCTGGAGGAGCTCACGGCAGACTTCGGTGAAGAAGTCGCCGAACTCGTCGATGGCGTGACCAAACTCGACAAGGTCACCTACGGGGAACACGCCCAAGCCGAGACGGTCCGCAAAATGGTCATCGCCATGGCCAAGGACATCCGTGTTCTCGTCATCAAATTGGCCGACCGTCTCCACAACGCACGAACGTGGCGTTTCGTGTCCCCGCAGTCGAGTGCCCGCAAAGCGAAAGAAACGCTGGAAATCTTCGCCCCATTGGCACACCGGTTGGGAATCAACACCATTAAATGGGAGCTTGAAGATCTCTCCTTCGCGGCCCTTGAACCTCGCATCTACGACGAGATCGTGCGGATGGTCGGGGACCGTACCCCGGAGCGCGAACGGCAGCTCCAGGAAATCCGCACAGGGGTGATGGACGAGCTCAAGGCGTCCAACATCTCGTGCGAGGTCACGGGGCGACCGAAGCATTATTACTCGATCTACCAAAAAATGATCCTTCGGGACAAAGAGTTCGACGAGATCTACGATCTCCTTGCGATCCGGATCCTCGTGGATTCCGTGCGCGACTGTTATGCAGCGCTCGGTGCGATCCATGAGGTGTGGAAACCTCTCCCGGGCAGATTCAAGGACTACATTGCGGTTCCCAAATTCAACACGTACCAGTCATTGCATACCGCAGTGATCGGCCCATCCGGGCGCCCCGTTGAGGTGCAGATCCGTACGCACGAGATGCACCAGAAAGCCGAATACGGCATTGCTGCCCACTGGAAGTACAAAGCCGCCGCCCGTGGAGAAGCTTCCTCCTCAGGGCAACGCACCGAAGACTCCGCCGACGCGCTGAAGTGGTTGCAGTCGTTGATGTCCTGGCAATCCGAGACCAGTGACTCGTCAGAATTCCTGGACTCGCTGCGCTATGAGGTCAACGCCCAGGAAGTTTTTGTGTTCACACCTGCGGGGGACGTTCTTTCCCTTCCGGCCGGCTCGACACCGGTCGATTTTGCGTACGCGATACACACCCAGGTCGGCGAGCACACCATCGGCGCGAGGGTGAATGGCAAGCTTGTGCCCCTGTCCTCGAAGCTCAACCACGGTGACCGTATTGAGATTCTGACGACAAAGGCCGAGGACGCCGGCCCCAGCGAGGACTGGCTCAAATTCGTCGCGAGTCCACGGGCGCGGACCAAAATCCGGCATTATCTGACCAAGGAACGCCGCGAAGAGGCCATCGAGAAAGGTAAGGACAACCTCACGCGGTCAATGCGCCGCCATAGCCTGCCTTTGCAGAGGCTTCTGACGAGCAAACTCCTCTTGTCGGTCGCAGAGGAACAACACAAGGACGACGTCGCCGCCCTGTACGAGGCCGTCGGGGAAGGCCAGATCAAGGCCCAGGACGTCATCGACCGACTTGTCGATCTCTTGGGCGGTCCTTCTGGAACCGAGGAAGAAGACCTCGAGGAAGAAACCTCCATTACGACGCATGCGCGTCCCAAGTTCGCGGATTCGGGCGTAGTGGTCCAAGGTGCAGATGGCGTCTACACCAAATTGGCACGTTGCTGCACGCCCGTGCCTCCGGACGAGATCATGGGAATTGTGACCCGCGGCAATGGCATCTCGGTGCACCGTGTGGATTGTCCCAATATGCGGCAGGCACAGGATGACCCCCGGCGCATCGAGGTGCAGTGGGCACCGACCAAATCCTCGGTGTTCCTGGTCGAAATCCAGGTCGAGGCTTTGGACCGCAAGTCTTTGCTCTCGGATGTGACCAGGGTGCTGTCGGAAAGCCACGTCAATATTCTCTCGGCGAATGTTCACACCAACGTGTCACGGCTTGCTATTTCCCGGTTCTCCTTCGAAATGGGCGATCCCAGATACCTTGACCATGTGCTTAATACTGTCCGCGGCATCGACGGCGTGTACGACGTCTACCGGATCACGGGTTCTCGTCCGACACCCACCCAACCTGCGTCCTGAACGAGGCTGTGGCGGGGATCAGGAGACCTTGGGCGCTAGCTGATGTACACGCTCGATCGCTTGCCTTCGGAACTTGAGCCGTGGGACCGCAGCCAGAGCCGCGCACAGGACACGCGGTGAACAGCCGAGTGAGGGCGCTCGTATGAAGGTCGCCAAGGCGGAGTCCCCAGCGGGTGTGGCGTCGAAAGCCGCAAGGTCCACGCAGGTCCGCAGGGGAGTGGTTACCAGTACGGGCCCGACTCGGTTTACCTCGAACCGCGAATAGCTCAGGTAACGGTGACGGACGTAGCGCAGTTCCTGAGCGCCGAACTTGTGGCCATCGTTCCCGTTGACTGTGCACTCGAGATAGCGGGGCGGAGCCGCACAACCGTAGATCCAAGCCGCGGTGAGTCGGTGGAGTACGGACCGGCGCCGGCTCAAGGCTCTCAGATGAAGGCCGGCCGCGTATCCTCGCAACTGCGGTGATGGTGCGGAACTGCTGTAAACACGGTGGAGAATAGGCGCAAGGAGTCCTCGTGCCGCCAACGTCTGCGCCTCGGCTTCGGTCAGATGTACTCCGGCGAGGAGGATGCCCGGTGGGCACCCCAATTCCGCAAAGTGAACTTCCCACAGAGTCTCAGGTCGGGGTGACACGGTACATTCGGTCGGGGAATCGTTGTGCATACGACCCATCTCACCGTACGAAAAGCGCAAAAAGCACGGGTTTCGGAAATTTGTGGATAAATTCCCGAACCCGTGCTTCATGAGGCACAGAACGCCTCAACTGCGGCTAGGAGGCTGACTCGACCTGGTCGAGCCACTTGCGGCGTGCGTCCAGGGCTTCCTCTGCCTTGGCGATCGCCCTGGAGTCTCCCTTTGCTCGCGCCGTGGCCAGTTCGTCTTCCAACCCAGTGATGGCTTCCCGGAGCTGAGCCACCATCGAGTTGGCTCTGGCCTGGGTCTCCGGGTTGCTTCTTTCCCACTCGGCCTGTTCGGCCTCGGAAATAGCGTCCTGGACCTTCTTGAGCTCGTTCTCGACGCGGCGGAGGTCATTGCGAGGAACCATGCCGGCCCGATCCCACTCATCGAGGATGGGAGCGAGCTTGGCCTTGGCGACATCCGGATCCTTGACCGGCAGAATAGCGCGCGCCTTTTCGAGCAGGGCTTCCTTGACCTTCAAATTCTCGGCGAATTCCCGGTCGGCTTCCTCGTTGGCGGCGGCGCGGGCGTTGAAGAAGACGTCCTGGGCCGCGCGGAAACGGGCCCACAGGGCGTCGTCTTCCTTGCGGGACGCGCGTGGTGCCTTCTTCCAACGATCCATGAGCTCGCGGTACTTGATGGAAGTTTCGCCCCAGTCGGTCGACCCGGAAAGAGCTTCGGCCTCCGCGATCAGGCCTTCTTTGGCTTTCTTGGCCTTCGCGTTGTCTTGATCCAATTGGGAGAAGTAGGCGCGGCGATGTTTGTCGAAGGTCGTCCGTGCGTTGCGGAAGCGCTTCCAGAGTTCGTCTTCGACCGACTTATGGAGTCTGTTCTCCTTCTGAGCGGTCTTCCAGGCATTGAAAAGGTCGTTCATCCGGGCGCTGGAATTCTTCCAGTGAGTCTGAGCAGGGTCTTGCTCGGCGACGTCTTCGGCCGCCTTGACGATAGCTTCCCGTTCGGTGCGAGCACGCTCCTTCGCGGCCGCTGCCTCCCGTTCCTGCTCCTCCGTAAGACGGCTCGCTGCTTGTTCCAGAGCGTCGAGACGGTCCTCCAGATCGGTTATGTCGCCTACCATTCCCCGTGCAGCGACCTGTTCCCGAAGGCTACCAATGGTTCGGGAGACCGATGTCGCGTCGGTGCCCTGGGAGACTCGATTCTCCAACAAGGAAATCTGGGTCTCGGCTTCGGCAAACTTCCTCGCGAAGTAGGCGAGGGCCTCGTCTTCGGTGGCGTCCGGGAACGCCCCTACCGGTATGTTCTCTCCGCGCACTTCCACGTAGACGTGTCCGTCCTCGCCGACGGATCCAAACTTCTTCGCCTCCTCCAGGGACGGCCGCGTAAGAGGAGCGGCAGGTTTGGGCGCGGTCGGGGCTCCGGGCAGGTTAGCCGGAGTGGGCTTGTCGTCGGGCTTCTTCTCGGTCACCGCTGAAACTCTTTTCGTGGGAGGGCCTGTGCGACCCTGGTGTATCGATGTGCGACGGCGCCCTGACATTTCATGGGCACTGGACACCAATATATATGGGGCGCGCGTCACGTGAATGGGGTGTTTCGCGACAAGATGAGGCAATTATGCCTCGTCGGGGCCTTTGGGCCCCGTTTTTCGGTTCGCTTGGGTCCTCGCCAAGGTTTAGTCTTAATGATGATTGTGCGCGATGTGCGCGCCTGCATGCTCAAAAACTCGAGGAGAGGCACATGGCCCGTAAGGCGTCCCTGTCAGGTTTTCCGGAATTGCTACCCCAAGAGAGGGTCGTGGAGAACCACGTGCTGGACGTCTTGCGACATACGTTCGAACTCCACGGATTCTCCTCCGTCGAAACCCGGTCTGTGGAAACGATCGATCAGCTCCTCCAAAAGGGCGAGATCGACAAAGAGGTTTACGCGGTGTCTCGCCTCCAGGAAGACCCGGATACCAAGAAAGCGGAGAAACTCGCACTCCACTTCGACCTGACCGTCCCATTCGCCCGGTATGTCGTGGAGAACGCGGGATACCTGAATTTCCCGTTCATGCGGTACCAGATCCAGAAGTCCTGGCGGGGGGAGCGGCCACAGGAAGGTCGAGCCCGCGAGTTCACGCAAGCGGATATCGACGTCGTCGGAGAGGAATCTCTGCCGTTCCGATACGACGTGGAGCTCGCGCTGATCGTCGTGGATGCCCTGACTCGGTTGCCCATTCCGGAATTCAAATTGCGCGTCAACAACCGCAAGCTTTCCGAAGGCTTCTATCGCGGCATCGGACTGTCCGACACTGCGGGGGTCCTGCGTTCGATCGACAAATTGGACAAGATCGGCCCCGACGCCGTGGGTCAGCTTCTCAAGGACGAGCTCGGGGCCACGGACGAGCAGGTTCGTGCCGCGTTGAATTTGGCGTCCATCACCGCAGAAGACACCTCTTTTGCGGAGAAGGTCCGCGCTTTTGGTGTGGAGGACGAACTCCTCGACCAGGGTTTGGCCGAATTGACCGAGGTCATCGAGGAAGCGTCCAAACGTGCGCCGGGCAAGGTCATCGCAGATCTGTCGATCGCCCGCGGCCTGGACTACTACACCGGGACCGTCTACGAGACCGTCCTGGTGGGGCACGAACAATTGGGCTCCATCTGCTCCGGCGGACGTTACGAATCCCTTGCCTCGACGGGGAAGAAAACCTACCCCGGCGTAGGACTCTCGATCGGCGTGACTCGCTTGGTTTCCCGAATCCTCTCCCAGGATCTGGCTCGCCCCACCCGCAAGGTGCCTTCCGCGGTGCTGGTTGCTCTGACCAACGACGAAGCCTGGTCGGCTGCCCAGGATGTCGCCGAGCACCTCCGGTCCCGAGGGATCGCCTGTGAGGTCTCGGCCAACGCCGCGAAATTCGGCAAGCAGATCAAGTACGCGGACCGCCGAGGCATACCATTCGTCTGGTTCCTGGGTACTGACGATGCAGGCAACACGACCCACGAGGTCAAGGACATTCGTTCCGGTGAGCAGGTGGCCGTGGACCCGAGCACCTGGAATCCGCCCGAGAAAGATCTTCATCCGCGCGTCGTCGCCGGCGAAGACTGAAATCACCCCCATTCTTTATGGTGCAGGGTCCGGCTCTGAGCTCGGAGAGGGCCGGGTAGACTCTGCACAGAACTAGTCCGGCGGAGAACCCGCCGACACGTCGAAAGGACCGTGAGTGCTACGCACGCATACGCTCGGTGAACTGACCGCCGAGAACATCGGAGAGACCGTAACGCTGGCCGGCTGGGTAGCCCGCCGTCGTGACCACGGGGGCGTGGCTTTCGTGGATCTGCGCGACCGGGAAGGCGTTACCCAGTGCGTGTTCCACAATGAAGCGGACTTCGATGCGTTGCGCAATGAGTACGTTCTGAAGGTCACGGGTGTGGTCTCTCGCCGTCCGGAGGGAAATGACAACCCGAATCTGGTGACCGGCCAAATTGAGGTCGAGGTCAACGAGGTCGAAGTGCTGAATACCGCGGCGCCTTTGCCGTTCCAGATCGACGAGCACGTCGAAGTGGGCGAGGAAGCTCGCCTGCGCCACCGGTATCTGGACCTACGCCGTCCTGCCCCTGCGGCGGCCATGCGCCTGCGTTCGGACGCGAGCCGGGTCGTCCGTGAATTGCTGCATCAGGACGGTTACCTCGAGGTAGAGACGCCCACCATGACCCGGTCCACCCCGGAAGGTGCCCGTGACTTCGTCGTGCCTGCACGCCTGGTTCCCGGCTCGTGGTACGCGCTGCCCCAGTCTCCGCAGTTGTTCAAACAGCTTCTGCAGGTCGGCGGAATCGAAAAGTACTTCCAGATTGCGCGCTGTTACCGTGACGAGGATTTCCGGGCCGACCGTCAGCCGGAATTCACCCAGCTGGATATCGAGGCTTCTTTCGTTGAGGAAGACGACATCATCGACGTGGGAGAGCAGGTCGTGTCCGCTCTGTGGAAGTTGATCGACGTCGAGATCCCTCGTCCCATTCGCCGTATGACATATCGCGAAGCGATGGAGAAGTACGGGTCGGATAAACCAGACCTGCGCTTCGGCCTGGAGCTCACGGAGCTGACGGAATACTTCCAGGACACGACGTTCCGCGTCTTCAAGGCACCGTATGTCGGAGCCGTCGTGATGCCCGGTGGTGCTTCGCAGCCGCGCCGTACCCTCGATGCTTGGCAGGAATGGGCAAAGCAGCGCGGCGCTAAGGGCCTCGCATATGTCCTCGTCCAGGAAGACGGCACCCTGACCGGCCCCGTCGCCAAGAACATCACCGAAGCCGAGCGCGAGGGTCTGGCTGCGGCAACGGGCGCGGAACCCGGTGACTGCATCTTCTTCGCTGCCGGTGAGGCCAAGCCTTCTCGGGCCCTTCTGGGCGCTGCTCGCGTCGAAATCGGTCACCGCACCGGCCTCATCAAAGACGGCGACTGGGCATTCGTGTGGGTCGTGGATGCTCCGATGTTCGAATCCGCGAAAGAGGCCGAGGACTCCGGCGACGTCGCCCTGGGCAACTCGGCATGGACCGCTGTGCACCACGCCTTCACCTCCCCAAAGCCCGAGTTCCTGGATACGTTCGATCAGGATCCGGGCTCGGCTCTGGCGTACGCCTACGACATCGTGTGCAACGGCAACGAGATCGGTGGCGGTTCCATCCGTATCCATCGCCGTGACGTCCAGGAACGCGTTTTCAAAGTCATGGGCATCTCGGAGGAGGAAGCCAATGAGAAGTTCGGGTTCCTGCTCGAGGCCTTCAAATACGGAGCGCCCCCGCACGGTGGAATCGCCTTCGGCTGGGACCGTATGGTCGCATTGTTGGCCGGCACCGACTCCATTCGCGATGTCATCGCTTTTCCGAAGACAGGCAATGGCTTCGACCCGTTGACTGCGGCTCCCGCACCGATCACGCCGCAGCAGCGTAAAGAAACGGGCGTGGACGCCAAGCTGGAGAAGAAGGGCTCCGAGAAGTAGTCAACGGCTGGCTTTGACAGCTGTGGTGATGTTGTAGCCCCCGGCCTTGGGCCGGGGGCTTTTCGCGACCTACGGCCGGGTGCCGACGCCCGTCGCGCAAGGGGCAAAGGGCCTCCTCACGGGATGAACGGCCTGATCCGGAGGCTCCGTAAGCCACGTATGCGCCGACCGCGCGGTCGCTTAGAGCTGGGTATACCGAGAAGTGATGGGCCGCGGTACCCCCGAAATCAGCCCTGTCTCACCTCACGTGAGTTCTTCTGCGGACTAGCGTTCAGAACATGACCTCAAACGCACCACCACGAATTCAAGCTCAAGGCCTCAGCAAGTCTTACGCGTCGGCGACCGCATTGGACAACGCGTCCGTCTCCATCGGTGCGGGCGAGTCCGTCGCCATTATGGGCCCGTCGGGATCAGGAAAGTCCACGTTGATGCACGTCCTGTCGGGAATCATCTCGCCCGACCGCGGTTCTGCCTTTCTGAACAGTGTCGGGGGCGGACCAGGCATTGAGATCACGAGCCTTTCCGCCAGGCAGAGAGCGCGGCTGCGTCGGGAGAGGATCGGCTTCGTGTTTCAGGAAGGGCTCCTCCTGCCAGAGCTCACGGCCGCGGAAAATGTGGCCGTGGCACTGATGACCTCGGGCGTCTCAAGAGCGCGGGCCGAACGGTCGGCCGGTCAGTGGCTCTCCGCTCTCGGCCTCCACGGCCTGGAGAGCCGACGGCCCGGACAATTGTCCGGAGGTCAGGCGCAACGTGTCGCGATTGCCCGTGCCCAAGTCACCGACCCGGAGGTCGTCTTTGCCGATGAACCCACGGGCGCCCTGGACTCCGAGACGTCGCAACATGTCCTGAATGCATTGCTCGAGTCGACGATCTCCCGTGGAGCATCACTGATCATTGTGACCCACGATCCGGCGGTGGCTGCCGGATGCTCCCGCACCATCCGTCTTCGGGACGGTCACATCGTCGACGACGGTACGGGGGTGTGGGGTCAATGAACCTTCTTTTCCTCAGAAAAACGTTCTCAGATAAGGGCACATGGGGCCTTCCGGTCGTCGCATTCATGCTGACCAGCACCGTGGCATTCATCGTTATCGGCGGTGCCAAGTTCTTGATGGGCGACACGGGGCCCAACGGCTTGCTCTATCAATTCTGTGCCTTCCTGGCCGTGCTATTGCTTCTGGTGCCGATGAGCACTTTGATGTCTTCAGCGGGTCGGCTCATGGCTCGTCAACGCGACCAAAGACTTTCAACGCTTCGTCTTCTCGGAGCGACGGGGGCCCAACTCCGTCTGGTCTCAGTAACGGAATCCGGACTTCTGGCTCTGGCCGGAATCGTCCTGGGAGCCGTTGCTTATGCAGCACTCATGCCGCTCATCGGTCTCATCCACCTGACTGGGCATGAGATTGGTGCATCCGGCTTGTGGATGGGCTACGGATGGCTGCTCCCGGCCGCGGCACTGGTGCTGGCACTAGCTGTAGGAAGCTCGATTTCCGGCATGAGGCGTGTGGAGATAACGCCGTTGAGCATCCGCACGCGTTCCGTACCTCGCCGTGTGCGCTGGTTGCGGTTTGTCGCAGCCAGTATTTTGTTCCTGGTTGCCATGGCGGTCTTCGCCGGAGCCAAGCAAGGTATCGGAGGAGCCCTCATCATGGTTTTCATCGCTCTGGCATTGTCGATTCCCCTCCTCGCTGTCCATCTGATGGGACCGCTTGTTCTGAAGGGCATAGGCACGATTCACGCGAAGACGGCTCGGACCGCAGACCAACTCATCGCTGCACGGAACGTTCTCGAATCCCCTCAAGAAATGTGGCGTCAGGTCGGCAGCATTGGATTCAGTGTCTATGTAGCAGTGATTCTGGGATCGGGGGCTTCCCTGACGGCGTCGGCCGACAGCCCCCACGCCGATGCACAGGAAGTGCAACTGACGCAAGACATCCAGACCGGAGTCATCGTGACTCTGGTGATTTCCTTCATCATGGTTGCTTGCTCCGTCGGCATCAACCAAACGGCTCAGGTTCTGGACCGTAGGGACCTGTACATCGCTCTGTCACGGATGGGGATGCCGATCTCGCAACTCGGTCGCATCCGCCGGAAGTCAGTGATGAGGCCTTTGCTGGCAGTCGTGGTGATCTCAGGTCTGATATCGATGGTGACGTTGTTTCAGCTCATAGGCACCGAATTCATGACCCAGCCCACGTCGATGGTGGTCATTCTTGCCACCGTTGTCTTCGGCGTCTGCTCCGTCTGGGCCGCATGCGCTGTGACGACACCAACGCTCAGGAGAGTAGTCACGGAATAGGCCGTATCCATGGGGTCTTGGCTAACCACGGGTTTCGCCCCCGATGGACAAACGAAGGCTCGGCTCAAACCAGGCGTCCGGCCTAGCCGATCATCGTTCCCGCCCATTCATCAAACATAGGATGTCTGTACTCGCTCAGTCGGTGCCTGACCGGTTGTCATTCGGCTTCGCGGCTGGCGGCCGCATCTGGCCTGGGCTGAGGAATTTTGTTTGTCGCGGCCTTCCTGAGTTCTTCGGTCGCGGCTTCGGCTTCATCCGGAATCAGATGCCAAGCAATACCGGCGCTCAGCTCGCCCTCTTCCTTGGGGACAATCCACCCGAGACCGACCAAGGCCGCGGTCAGGGTGTTTAGCCCATCGGCCAGAATCTTTCCGTCACTGTCGCAGATCTCTCCTGTTTCGGCACACAACCGCCACCGATGTCTCACGCAGATTTGCCGAGCCCACTGAGACTCGTTCTGTATGTATTTGGGTGGGATCGTCAGGATTGTCTCTGTGACTGGTTGGGTTTCATATTGCATGGTGAGCTCCTTTGCTCTGCCGGATACAACGGCTTGACCGTATCCGACTTCTTAGCAGGCGGGCCAGACCTCAAAGCGGTGGGTCCGACGGATGCTGTGCAAGAACTCTGAGCGCAGAACCTCGTCGGGCCACATGTCAGCTAGCGAAGTTTAGCTGGACTACTTGCCGCTATGGCGGCCGCCTTTGGCCTTGTCCTCCCTGGACTGGGCCTCAGCGCCTTCCCTCCCGGCCTTATGCGCGTCAGCAGAGTTCTTGTCACCGAAGCTGCCGGTGCTCTCCTCGCCGCCCTTATGGGCTTGTTCTTCGGTGTCCTTGCGGTTTCCGAACTGTCCGGGGTTGTTCTTGTCAGCCATAATCATGCCCTTTCCAATATGGGAGCTTTCTTCTTACAGCTGTGCGCCTCACTAACTATATAACTCCGACCGGACCGAGTTTGCAAGCATTTTCCCTGATTTTTGGTTGAAATATCCTTCAAGGAAAATGAGTGGTGGAAAACTGGCTCGTCTGAAAGCGTTTGTGCCTTACTGGTGAAATACTGAAGAATTCCGTGAAATACCGTGACGCCCGCCCGTTGTCGGCGTCATGTTACCGGCAATTCGCCGATTGTGCCTCTCGATGATATCGCGGATTCCGCTGTTCAGCCCCGTGAAATACCACGTAGTGAGCCAATTCTGATTTCATCTGCTGAGTACACGATAGAAACAGAATGTGCCTGGGTGCAGGGTTAGATCCACTTTGGTTACTATACGGTTCACGCCGGAAACCAGAGGGGAAAATAATGCTGCTCACAGTGATTTGTCGCGGCCTCGGAGATCCTCAATACAGTAAAGTGCTGTAGTACGTGATCATCGGGTTCTCGAAACCATCTTGGATGACGAGGCCAGAGGCACGGGGCCATCGTTCGCTCTGTAAGTTTCAGGGCCGCTGATGTCCGCTCAGTGATCGGACGCCCACATCTGTATGACCTCGTCCACGGCGTGCAACTGGGTCTGCCGGTCATCGACGAGTTGCTCCAGCATGATGTCCTGGTAGCTTTCACGATCATCCGCTATGGCATCGCTGGCAATTGCCGTCCGAATATTTCGTGCGTACGCGTCCCGCACCGTTTGAGCTATGCATCCATGGGTGGAAACCCCCGCGACCACCACGCGATCAACATCAAGGTTCCTTATCCTCAAGTCCAAGTCGGTGCCGAACCAGGCGCTGTCACGGGTCTTCTCGACCCGGGTCACGTCCTTAGTGTCGAGTCCCTCGACCAGCTCTGCCGAGGGGTCGTTGTGGAAGAGATAACCCTGGTCGTCGTCGAGCATGTTGAGGGTCCATGTGGACCGATCTCGGCTGTGTTCGGTCGTGATGAGGAAAACAGGGACTCCGTTGTCCCTAGCTGCTGCTATGAGTTTGTTGGAAGCTTCGACAAGATTCTTTCGAGCCAATTTCAGGGTCTCGGACGTAAAGAATCCGGCATGGAGATCGATCAGCAACAGTGCGTCTTTCATAGAACTTCGATTCATCGTGAGGACAGGTCGTCCCACCATTCTCACCGAGAGTTCACCTGATTGAAATCGTCGAGGGTACGGGGCGCGAGTGCCTTGGCCGATTCGGGAGGCATCTGCCGTCTGCGCGCTCTAGATCTCCTTCCGAGTCGAGGGCGCCCCCGGTCGGTGTTGCATGTCTGTGATCCTCTCCGCCAGTCTTTCCTTCTCGTAAGAGGTCATGTGCACGCCCAGTGCTTCCACAGCGGAGGCGGTATCCACCGGGTCCAGTTTTTCTCTCCGGGTGCTTTGCCCGGCAGATCGGATGGTTCGAGCCTCTTCGGTGACGGTGACGTGGCCTTCGGCGGTATGTCGCATCACCATAAGATGATCAGTGAACGGCCCGAAGCCAGCGGTGGATGTGACCAAGTGGCCTGAGCGGACATCAACGGGTAGCACCGGCAGCCGATCCGTGAAATGCTGAGGCTCGCCATCGCGCCGGAGTTCCCAAACCTCAGACGCGGCCGAGCCATGTTTGATCAGAGTGAAGGTACGGTCGCCTTCGATGTGCTCGTTGTTCTCGGAAATGAGCATCGGCTCGCGCAGACTGAAACCGAAGCCTGGGTCGCACAGGTAGCTATGATCGTCCAAAGTGACGACAACGCTCAGATGCGTTCGTGAGTTATCGGGTGCATGCACGCGTCCAAGAAAGAGCTCCACCGAGAAACCCAATCGCTGCAGGAC
Organism: Kocuria sp. TGY1127_2; assembly: GCF_013394385.1. Lineage (NCBI taxonomy): Bacteria > Bacillati > Actinomycetota > Actinomycetes > Micrococcales > Micrococcaceae > Kocuria > Kocuria sp. TGY1127_2. The sequence goes on along the minus strand of NZ_AP022834.1, from coordinate 1,671,895 downwards.
ACCCGCGAAAAGCTGCGAATGTTCGAAGCAATAACCGCCACGTTGATGGTCCACCATGGACTGCTGCACTGCATGTGCCGTCACGCCGGGATGATCACCCAGGAGCACTTGGACATTGGAAAACGGATATGTCCGAACGTGACCGCTGTGGACTCGACTCACTAGTTCCAGGTTGAGAGGCGCTCGGTATGCACCGGCCACGCCGATCTGGTCCAAATATGTCTCGACGTCGTAGGCCTCGATGTCCCATGGTGTTCCTGAAGTCATCTCGATGCCATCCTTGGTGCCGGTTGTTTCTCTCGCAATAGGCGTGAAGTCCTGCGCGGTGTTTGGTTCGTGCCGATATTCTCGTTCCGGCCCACCTGTTTGTACAGCCATTGCCTCACCGTTCCGTCCCACGAATACTTGGATTCATGAAATGCTCCAGGAGAACCGGACTGGATATTGCGGCGGTGATCGGTTGCATTCACAGCGTATTCAGCCTCTCCTGGCCCGCGGGCAGAGACTGGCAACCACGTCGTGCTGCAGAACCGTCGCGGACACAGGAATCCATAGAGACGCTACGAACCAGGTAGCGTCCCGTAGACCTACGTGCCCGGTTACCCTTGCAGCTCGGACACCAACCGGGCCACGTGACCTTCCGCATCGACACGGTATTCGGCCCGCACGATCTTCCCGGCCGCGTCGATCACGAAGGTCGATCGCAAGGGACCAACGGAAGTCTCACCATTGATAGTGCGCTCACCCCACGCGCCCCATTCCTGGGCAGCTGCGTGATCCGGGTCGGACAGAAGCGTGTACGGCAGGCTGTACTCCTCGGCAAAGCGCGCCAATTCTTCGGGGCTGTCCCCGGAGACCCCGTAGACCCGACCCTTGAGGGCAGCCAGGTTGTCCCGGAAATCACAGGCCTCGCTGGTGCACCCGGGGGTGAAAGCCTTGGGAAAGAAATACACCACCACGTCGCTTCCGCCTTGGGCACCGAGGTTCACGGTACTTCCATCGTGGGCTGAAAGTTCGAGGGCGGGGGCGGGATCGCCGGGAACGAGTTCGCGTGACATGCTTTCTCCTGATGATTGATGGTTTGTCTGTTTCGGTAGCTAGCCGGCGTCGATGCCTAGCGTTCGCAGCGCCGACTCACGCGGATCCGCGGTTGATCAGTCTGCCGGTCGGGGTTTTGTAGTCTACGAGCTTGCCCCCGACGAACGTCTTGCGGACCTTCCCCGAGACTACCTTGCCTTGATAGGGGGTGATCGGGTTCTTGTGATTGAGCCTGGCGGCATCCACGACGTAACTCTCGTCCGCCGCAAAAACCGCGAAGTCTGCATCGTAGCCCAGGGACAGACGACCTTTGGACCGAAGACCCACACGCTCGGCCGGCCTCCGGGACATCCACTCGAGGACCTTCGCCAACGGGATCCCGCGCCGCCGCGCCTCGGTCCAGATCAGGGACAGACCCAACTGCAGGGACGAAACTCCGCCCCATGCGACGCCGAAGTCGCCATTGCCGAGGTCCTTGAGCGCCAGCGTCGAGGGCGAATGGTCCGAGACGATGAAGTCGATGGTCCCGTCCACGAGGCCTTCCCACAGCTTCTCCCGGTTGTCCACCTCACGCACCGGTGGACAGCACTTGAAGGCGGTGGCGCCGTTCGGAATCTCCTCGGAGAGCAAAGTCAGATAGTGAGGGCAGGTCTCTACGGTGATATCCAGGCCATCGCGCTTGGCGGAAGCGATCATAGGCAACGTGTCGGAGGAGGAGACGTGCAGGATGTGCGAGCGGGCACCGGTCCAGCGGGTGCGCTCGATGACCTCGGCGATCGCGATGTTCTCCGCACCACGAGGCCGGGACTTCAGAAACCTGTCGTAGACGTCCCCATTCGGACTCGGAGCCCTGTCGATGGTCCGGGAGTCTTCGGCATGAACGATCATCAACGAGTCAAACGTCTTGACCTCGGCCATGTCCTCTTCCATCTCATCCGCATCGAGGTGAGGAAACTCGTCCACACCTGAATGCAGCAGAAAACACTTGAAACCGAATACGCCCTCGTCGTGAAGGGTGCGCAAATCCTTTTTATTTCCGGGAACGGCCCCTCCCCAGAACCCGACATCCACGAATACGTTGCGCTGGGCGAACAACCTCTTGTATTCGAGTGCCGCAGCGTTGACCGTGGCGGGCACGGAATTCAGCGGCATGTCCACGATTGTGGTCACGCCACCGGCGGCGGCCGCCCGCGTAGCGCTCGCGAACCCTTCCCAATCGGTGCGACCAGGCTCGTTGACGTGAACGTGAGTGTCCACCAGGCCTGGGATGAGGGTTTCGTCCTCCTCCAGCTCGACCACACGCGTCCCGTTGAGGTTCGCCCCCAGCGGCTCGATCGCCACGATCTTTCCGTCCTTGACCGCGATCTCTCGAGGGGCGAAATGATCGCCGCACGAGACCTGGCGGCCGCGTACCACAAGGTCGTACCGGGACTGCCGGTCCGCTGTGGCGGCGCCCCGGTTCATGTCTTCCGATTCGACGTCATCGAAGTTGTGCTCGGACTTGTACGCGCGTATCAGCTCCCGCACTCGCTCAGGGTTATTGGCCCTGTTGGCAAGTTTGATCTGTTCCGCGCGCGCGGAACCGAAATCGGACTGACGACCGTCGGTCACCGAACGCTGGGAATTCTCCTGGGCGACGTCGTGCGGTGAGTTCTGCGGTTCTGGCTCTGAGGCGGAATTCTCGATCTTGCTCCGAACGGTCTGGGCGGCCTTTTTGGCGTTCTCTTCAGGCGTTACCGCCCACCGCTCACGATCGGACTCTGTATCTGTGCGTTCATCGGCTCGATCCGGACCGCGTGGCGTGGAGCGCTTGGGATGTGCGTTCATGATGGAATCCTTCCGTGAGAGGGGACGTCGGACGTCGTCCCGACTAAAACTACTTGTCAGGGCCGATTATTGGGGGACGGTTCGGCCCGAGCCATGCCATGTTCCGTGACGACCGTTCTCCCTACCTTGTGGAGAAACCGGGGTGCCTCGCGGATCGAGGTCGGGGCATCCGGTGCAAGCCCGGCCAAGGCATAAACCGCGTGGAATCCTGTCTCGTGCAGAATGCGCCACGGCAAAGTGGTGCGACCGCATACCGCCACCACGGGGACCCCGTGGTCCTGCCCGACCTTCAGTACGCCAAGGGGTGTCTTTCCGGCGAGACTCTGTTCGTCCAAGCTTCCCTCTCCGGTGATCAGGAAGTCTGCCTCGGCGACAGCGTCGTGGAGGGAAACCAAATCGAGGACGACGTCGATGCCGGGCCTTCGTGTGGCTTTGAGTACTGTCAGGGCGGCGTAGCCCACGCCGCCTGCCGCACCGGCCCCTTCCGAGCCCGCGGCCCGTCGAGCGGACTTGCCCAAGGCTTCCGCGAGCCTGTCCCGGAAGACGCCGAGGGCGGAGTCGAGGTCCGCGACGTCCTTCTTGGTCGCGCCTTTCTGCGGACCGAAGACTGCCGCGGCCCCACGGTTGCCGGTCAGCGGGTTGTCCACGTCCGCTGCCAGTACGAACTCGGTTTCCTTGATTCGCGGGTGCAGGCCGGCGAGATCTATCGTCGCCAGATTCGCGAGGAATGAACCGCCGTCTGGCAGTTCATTGCCGGAAGCGTCCAGTAACCGGGCACCCAGTCCCGCGATCATGCCCGCACCGCCATCTGTGGTGGCGCTGCCGCCCACAGCCAGGATGACTCTTGTGCATCCGGAATCCAGCGCTGCCGCGATCAATTCACCGGTGCCCCGGCTCGTGGCCTCGCGTGGCGCCAGAATCGGTTCGCCCGTGGCGTTGTGCGGCAGCACGGCCAATCCCGAGGCCAGGGACATCTCGACCACCGCGTCGTCATCACGGCGCGCCCACGCCGCGGACACGCGGCTGCCCACCGGCCCGGTCACCGTCGCCTCGTGGAGCGTGTAGCCGGACTCCACGGCGGCGTCGAGGGTTCCTTCTCCGCCATCGGCCACGGGGAGCAGGACGAGGTCTGCATCCGGCCTGGCCTCGCGGATTCCCGCTGCGATGTACTCGGCCGCCTCACGGGCCGTCACACACCCCTTGAACTTGTCAGGTGCCACCACGATTCGCACCGTTACCTCCCTGAGAATTCTGGGGCGGGCCGCGGATCTGCGTGGAATCCGACAGACACGCGGCTCACCCGATGGTGTTGGTATCGGACGGTCAGTCCATGACCGAAATGGCCGTGGGCGCGTCCGTACCGTTCTCGGCCAGCTCCTCGAACTCCGTCACATTGTCCAGCTCGGTGCCCATGGAGATATTGGTGATCTTCTCCAGGATGGCTTCCACGACCACCGGGACCTGGTGCTCTTGGGCCAGCGACTTCGCCGATGTGAAGGCATCATGGAGCTTCTCGGGGTCCGTGACGCGTATGGCCTTGCACCCAAGTCCCTCGACGACTTTGAGATGGTCCACGCCGTAGCCCTGGGTCTCCGGAGAATTGATGTTCTCGAAGGCGAGGGACACATTCTGTTCCATCTTGAATCCGCGCTGGGATTGGCGGATAAGACCAAGATAGGAATTGTTGACGACCACGTGGACGTACGGCAGGTTGAACTGCGCGCCCACCGCAAGCTCCTCGATCATGAACTGGAAGTCGTAGTCACCGGACAGGGCGACAACGGTCTGACCGGGTTGGCCGCGCACCACTCCGAGTGCCGCGGGGCAGGTCCAGCCCAAGGGGCCGGCCTGACCGGCATTGATCCAACGTCGCGGTCCGTAGACGTGCATGAACTGGCCCCCGGCGATTTGTGAGAGCCCGATCGTCGAAACGTAGGTGACGTCCGTGCCGAAGGCCGAATTCATCTCCTGATAGACCCGCTGGGGCTTGATGGGAGTTTCGGTGAAGTGGGTCTTGCGTTGCATCTGCCCTTTTCGATGTGCGCACTCCTTGGCCCACACCTCGTAGTCGGGCACGGAGAACTGCTCCTTGCGGTCGCGGGCGACCTCGACGAGGACGTCCAAGGCGGCCCCGGCATCCGAGGCAATGCCGAGGTCCGGGGCGAAGACGCGACCGATCTGGGTCGGGTCGATGTCCACGTGCACGAAAGTGCGGCCGTCGGTGTATTTGTCGATGGATCCTGTGTGTCGGTTGGCCCAGCGATTGCCAATTCCCAGAACGAAGTCGGACTCGAGAAAGGTCGCGTTGGCGTAGCGGTGCGACGTCTGTATCCCGACCATGCCGGCCATCAGGGGATGGTCGTCCGGCATGGTTCCCCAGCCCATGAGGGTGGGGACCACCGGCACGCTCAACAGCTCGGCGAGCTCCACGAGCTTGTCAGAGGCATTGGCGTTGATGATCCCGCCACCTGCGACAATCAGAGGATGCTCGGAAGCGAAAAGCATGTCCAGGGCCTTTTCGGCCTGGGCGCGGGTTGCCGCCGGACGGCTGGCCTGCATCGGTTCGTACAGGTCGATGTCGAATTCGATTTCCGCCTGCTGAACGTCCAGAGGAAGATCGAGCAGAACCGGACCGGGCCGGCCCGAACGCATCAGATAGAAAGCTTTTTGGAACGCGCCAGGGATCTGCCCGGGCTCCAAGACGGTCATGGCCATCTTGGTGACCGGTTCGGCGATGGACGAAATGTCGACCGCCTGGAAGTCCTCCTTGTGCAGCTTGGCGACCGGAGCCTGCCCGGTGATGCACAGAATCGGAATCGAGTCGGCCGATGCCGAATACATCCCCGTGATCATGTCCGTTCCTGCCGGCCCGGAGGTGCCGATGCAGACGCCGATGTTGCCCGCAGCCGCGCGAGTGTAACCCTCGGCCATGTGGGAGGCACCCTCGACGTGGCGGGCCAGGGTGTGGCGGATACCGCCGTGGGCGCGCATCGCTGAATAAAGAGGGTTGATCGCCGCGCCGGGCAGACCGAACGCTTCGGTCGCGTTCTCCTTCTCGAGGATCAAGACGATGGCGTCCACCGTACGCATCTTGCTCATGATGTTCTCCTTGAATTCTGTTCAGTTCCCCGCAGCCCGCAGGCGTCGGGACTACTTCTTGTCGCGGCCTGATAATTCGTTGGCGAGTCGGAACAGCCCCGAGTGGTCCAGGCTTCCGTCGCCCCGCGCGACCAGGGCGGTGACCAATTGGGCCACGAGACCGCCGAGGGGAATGGTCACGCCAGCCTCTCGAGCCGCGGCCGTGACGATGCCCATGTCCTTGTTGTGGAGGGCCAGACGGAATCCGGGATCGAAGTTGCGGTCCAGCATTTTCTGGCCCTTCTGGTCCAAGACCTTCGAGCCCGCCAGACCGCCGCCGAGTACCCTCAGTGCGGCGTCCGTGTCCACGCCGTAGGCCTCGAGGAAGACCACAGCTTCGGCCAGCAGCTCGATGTTGCCGGCCACGATCAGCTGATTGGCGGCCTTGACGGTCTGTCCTGAACCCGAGGGACCAACATGCACGATCGTTTTGCCGACCACATTGAGGACCTCTTGGGCAGCCTCGAAGTCGGTCTCCTCGCCGCCGACCATGATGGACAGAACCCCGTCGACCGCGCCCTGTTCACCTCCGGAGACCGGGGCATCCAACGGGCGCAGGCCGGCCTCGCGGGCCGCGTGGGCCAGGTAGCCGGCCACATCCGGACGGATCGTCGAGGCGTCAATCCACAGCGCGCCCTGAGCCGCGTGGGCGAACACACCGTCATCGCCCTCGACGACGCTCTGGACGTCGGGGGAGTCCGGGACCATGGTGATGACCACCTCGGCTCCCGCAACCGCCTTGGCTACGGAATCTGCGGCGGCTCCTCCGGCCTGGGCCAATTTCTCGGCTTTCTCGGGGGAGCGGTTGTAGCCGACGACGTCGTGCCCAGCGTTCACGAGGTTCTTCGCCATGGGGAGGCCCATGATGCCCAATCCGATGACTGCAATCTTGGTCATATCGTTCTCCTTAAAGGTTCTGCGGTGTCGGTTGAGGGTTCGAAGGTTCAGGCCCGGCTTTCGCGCGGCAACCACGCAAACGGGTCGTTGTGGGATGCCTTGTACTCCAGGCCGACGACGCCGTCGTAGCCGAGCTCGGCGGAGCGCTCGAGCCACTTTTCAAGGGGCAGCTTCCCCGTGCCCGGCTCATTGCGGCCCGGGTGGTCCGCGATCTGGATGTGACCGAAGTCCGCGGCGTGCTCCTCGACGACCTTCGCGACGTCGTCGCCGTTGGCGGCCAGGTGGTAGAAGTCCGCGAGCAGCCTGATGTTGTCTCGTCCGGCCTTCTCGATGATGGACAGCGCATCCGCCGCTGTCTTGAGCGGGTACGCATCGGTGCCGGAGACCGGTTCGAGCAGGACAACACCGTCGATCTGGGCCACGGCGTCCGCCGCCTGCCGCAGATTCTCGACGCCCAAGCGATCCTGGGCGGCCGGATTCTCGCCGTCCACGCGGTTGCCGTACAGCGCGTTGAACGCTGTGCACCCGGTTGCTCGGGCAATCTTCAGGACAGGTTCGATATTGGCGCGGAACTCTTCGGCCCGTGCGGGCTGGGACAGGACGCCGCGCTCGCCTCCGGGCATGTCGCCCGCGTAGAAGTTCAGGCCGGTCAGCTGAACCCCTGCGGCTTCGAGGGAATTCACGAACTCGTCGATCTCGGAATTCGAGGGCGTCGGTGTCGGGAATGGCCACCAGAACTCGGCGCGGGTGAATCCGGCGTCGGCTACGGCCTGCGGGCGATCCTTGAGGGGTAGGTCGGTCAGCAAGATCGACGCGTTGACGGTGTAGTTCACGGTGTTCCTCCTGTGCGGTAGGGATCTCCGTCGAATCCAAACTTTCGGGATACGGAATCTAACTTCTGTTGTATGAAAACCCTAGGTTACGATGTGACGTGCGTCAACCGAATAATCTCGACCGTCCTTGTGGATTTTCTTCAGTGCGGGATCACTGAGGACGGAGCCTCTTAAAGCACGACGCCGCCGTGGGGCAGCGACGTGTGCTGCCCGACGACGGCGTTGGAGTGGTGCGTGGGCTGTCCGGGATGACCATCGTGAGCTCAGCGGCCCGTGTGGCCTCCCAGGGTGAGGGGCGCGTGACGGTTGACGTCTTTGTACAGGAGGTAACGGAAAGGCTTGGGGCCACCGGCATAACAGGCCTGCGGACAGAACGCCCGTAACCACATGAAATCACCCTCTTGAACCTCGACCCAGTCTTCGTTGAGTCGGTAGACGGCTTGTCCCTCGAGCACGTAGAGACCGTGTTCCATCACATGGGTTTCCGCGAACGGGATGATTCCGCCTGGTTGGAACGTCACGATGGTTACATGCATGTCATGTCGCATATCCTTTGGGTCCACGAAACGGGTCGTGGCCCAGCGTCCCTCTGTGCCCGGCATCGGTGTGGGGTCAATGTCCTGCTCGTTGGTCACGAACGACGTCGGCCTCTCGATCCCTGGAACCTCTTGATACCGTTTGCGGATCCACATGAAGCGCGCCGCATCGGTGCCGCGATTGTGAGCCGCCCATGTTTCGCCCGGAGAGATGAATGCGTAACCGCCCGAGTTCAGCGCGTGGCGTCCGTCTGCAAGTGACAGCTCGAGATTGCCTTCCATGAGGAACAAGACGGCTTCGGCATCAACGTCTTCTTCTGGCCGGTCCGATCCGCCCCCGGGAGAGACCTCCACTAGGTATTGGGAGAACGTCTCGGCAAATCCCGTGAGTGGTCGCGCAAGAACCCACAGGCGTGTCTTGTCCCAGAACGGCAGGACGGAGGCGACGATATCGCGTTGGGTACCGCGGGGGATGACAGCATAGGATTCCCGGAACATGGCCCGGTCGGTCAGGAGATCGGTTTGGGGAGGATGGCCTCCTCGGGTTGCCCAGTAATTGCGATCGGTCATCGTGCTACTCCTGTCTGTGGTGCCTCTTCGGAACCCGGGGAGGCGGCGGAACGGAGCGTCTCTGAATCAAGTCCGACCTCACGCAGCTCGTCCTCGCTCACCGCGCCGCAGAGGAGCCCCCGCCGTACATAGACAGCAAGTGCTCGCGCGGTCGCCGGTTCATCGGCGACGTCCGCCGCCTGGATGCCGGGGACGGACCGTCCGGCATAGGCCACGAGGCGTCGGAGGGCGTCGGCGAATGCTTCCCGATAGAACCCGTAGTTGGCGAGGAAGCGCGTGGGCAATTGATAGGCGTGCAAGTCCCAGCCTTGGTAATAGCCGCGCTCGAGTGAGCGGCGGACCAGGCGCGCGTGCAGGGCCCAGGCCTGCCTGCGTTGGTCGGCCTCGCCCACCGGCAATTGGTTGGTCGAGCCGTCCGAAAGATGTACACCGGTTCCGGCCACGGCCACTTGCATGACTGCTTTGGCGTAGTCGGCGGCCGGGTGATCCAGGGACTGGAATTCGCCGGATATGCCGAGCGAGGCGGAATAGTCGTACGTGCCGTAGTGCAAGGAGGTCACGCGTCCTTCGGCCGCATGGAGCATGTCCGGTATTGGGCACCTTCCGTCCAGACCCAAGATCATGGGTGCGGTCTCCATCTGGATCTCGAAGTGCAGGCGGCCAGCGGGCAGTCCCAAGGCATCCTCGAGTGCTTGGCACGCTTCGACCATGACCTGCACCTGCTCCACGCTCGATACTTTGGGCAACGTCAGCACCAGGCCGGGCGGGAGCCCGTCCGCGCTCACGCCGGCCTCCTCGAGCCCACCCGACTGCACCAACGTGGTCAGGAACAGGTCCAGGGACCTCAGTCCTCGTGCCCGGGTGGTCGACTCGAAACTCTTGAAGCGGATGCCTGTGAATGCTGGGGCCGGGACCGAACCGTGGTGACGGTTGAACGCGAATCGTGCGACGGTCCGAGCCGCTTCTGCGGCCGCGGCATCTTCTTGCGCATCCGGTCGGTCGCCGAACCCGTCCTCCAGGTCCAGACGAAGGTCCTCGATCGGTTCAGCCCGTAGTTTCGCGGCCACCCGGTCGACGACGTCGCGCGCGTGGGTCCTGTCGATTCCCGCGAGTTCGGCCAGGGATTCGAGTCCGCCGGCTTCCTCCGCAGCTCGTAGAGCTGCGCGCCCCCACTCGGCGGGGGTTCGTTCGGTGACCAGGTCGGCGGGAACATAGCACGTGTGGACGGGCTGGCGGGTGCCGGAATCGCCCGGGAAGAAACGGGCCAGATCGAAGTCCGTGCCCGCGAGCAAATGGTCGGCCCGTGTTGTGAAGTCCCCAGAGAGGCTGCCTACCTCGTCCGACTCCGAATCTGCCATGGCGGTGCGGCGACTCACTTGATCCCTTCCATCAGCTCATAGGCGGGAAGGGTCAGGAAGTCCGGGTAGTCCTCGCGCAGGACCATGTCCTGGATCAGCTTGCCCGCTGGCACGAACCATTTCTCGTATTTCTCGGAATCGATCTCGCCGCGCAGCACTTCGAGCTGTCGGTCCAGCGCCGTCGAGACCAGGTCCTGAGTCGCGGTGTTGCCTGTGTCGTGATAGACCACGCCGTTCTTGATCTGCTGCCAGACCTGGGAGCGTGAGATTTCCGCGGTGGCGGCATCCTCCATGAGGTTGTGGATTGCCACGGCGCCGTTGCCGGAAAGCCACACCGCGATGTACCGGATCGCGACGTACAGGTTGTCGTTCAGCTCGGCCTCGGTGCGCTGGTTCCCTGCGGATGGGACGTCCAACAGTTGCTCGGCGGTCACCTTAACATCGGGCCGCTGCCGGTCCACCTGATTGGGCTTCTCGCCCAAGACGTCGTCGAATACTTCCTGACACACAGGAACCAGGTCAGGGTGCGCGACCCATGAGCCATCGAAACCGTCGTGGGCCTCCCTGGTCTTGTCGTTGCGGACTTTCTCGAAGGCTGCTCGGTTGACCTCTTCGTCCTTGCGGGACGGAATGAAAGCTGCCATCCCGCCCATTGCGAATGCGCCCCGCTTGTGGCAGGTCTGCACGAGCAGATCGGTGTACGCACGCATCAGGGGCGCAGTCATGGTGACCGAGGAACGGTCGGCCAGGATGAACTCCTGACCGGCGTCTCGAAAGTACTTGATGATCGAGAACAAGTAGTCCCAGCGTCCCGCGTTCAGCCCGGACGCGTGATCGCGCAATTCGTAGAGGATCTCGTCCATCTGGAACGCGGCGGGAATCGTCTCGATGAGAACCGTGGCTCGGATGGTGCCGTGGTCGAGGCCGAGGTATTTCTCGGCGAAGGTGAAAACGTCCTCCCAGAGTCGAGCCTCGAGATAGGACTCCATTTTGGGCAGGTAGTAGTACGGCCCGTGGCCGTTCTCCAGCAGCTGTTGCGCGGTATGGAAGAAGTGCAGCCCGAAGTCGGTCAGGGAACCGGAGCCGGTCTTTCCATTGACCGTGATGTTCTTCTCCGGGAGGTGCCAGCCGCGTGGGCGGACAACGACCACGGCTCTGGGCTGGTCCTCGCGCAACGTGTACTCTTTGCCCTTCGACGAGGTGAAGCGGAGAGTTCCCCGCGCCGCGTCGCGCAGGTTCGCGACCGAGTCGATCTGGTTGTACCAGCTGGGGCTCGCGGCATCTTCAAGATCTGCGAGCCACACTTTGGCTCCTGAGTTCAGCGCGTTGATGGCCATGTTGGGTGGACTCGCGGGCCCGGTCATCTCGACCCTGCGATCGCGCAGCGCGTCCGGTGCCGGAGCCACTTTCCACTCGCTCTCGCGGACTTGACGCGTCTCCTCGGGAAAATCCAACGAGCCCCGGGCCACGGCCCTCTCTCGATCCGTCTCGCGGGCTCCCAAGAGTTCTTCGCGACGATCTGCGAACTTCTCGTGGAGGGCTTCGACGAATGCGAGGGCCTCGTCGGTGAGGATCTCGTCCGCGACGGCCAGATTGTCCGGCGTGTTGTGAGTGATGGTCATGTTTGCCTCCTGGGCTCTCGATGTATCTGCTGGCGGCTGGGGCGGGCTAGTCTCAGCGCCCTGATTCGCCCCGTGCGGTGGTTTCGACGGCATCGGCCACGGCCTGTGCCACATTGGGGTCGAAGACGCTTGGAACGATGAAGTTCGGATTCCGTTCCTCCTCGTCCACGCAGTCGGCAATCGCCTTCGCTGCCGCAACGAGCATGTTCTGAGTGATGTCTGACGCTCCTGCATCGAGCAGGCCTCGGAACAGGCCGGGGAACGCGAGGACGTTGTTGATCTGGTTCGGGAAGTCGCTGCGGCCGGTTGCGACGACGGCGGCGTGCTCGGCGGCTTCGGTCGGGTCCACCTCGGGGTCCGGGTTGGCCATCGCGAAGACGATGGCACCGTCGGCCATGGTCGCGATGTCGTCGCCCGTCAGAAGGTTGGGCGCCGAGACGCCGATGAAGACGTCCGCGTCGGCCACAGCATCCTTGAGCGACCCGCTGAATCCGTTCTTGTTGGTGTTCTCCGCGAGCCATGTTCGGTGTGGGTCGGTGTAGTCCTCGCCGGCGTGGATGGCACCGTTGCGGGAACAGGCGATCACGTTGGCCACGCCGTTGGCGAGCAACAACTGGATGATGGCGTTTCCTGCGGCGCCAACGCCTGAGACGACGACTTTGATGTCCTCAATCTTCTTGTCGACCTCGCGCAGCGCGTTGTACAGAGCCGCCAGGGTGACGATCGCGGTGCCGTGCTGATCGTCGTGGAACACGGGAATGTCCAGTTCCTCGCGAAGACGGGCTTCGATCTCGAAACAGCGCGGGGCTGCAATGTCTTCGAGGTTCACCCCGCCGTAGACCGGCGCCAAGGCCTTGACGATACTGATGATCTCTTCGGTGTCCTTGGTGTCCAGGCATACGGGCCACGCGTCGACCTCGGCGAACGCCTTGAAGAGGGCGGCTTTGCCTTCCATGACCGGCAGGGCTGCGGCAGGACCGATGTCGCCGAGACCCAACACCGCGGTTCCGTCGGTAACCACAGCGACGGTATTGCGTTTGATCGTCAGGCTGCGCGCGTCTTCCGGATTCTCGTGGATCGCGGTGCACACCCTGGCGACGCCGGGGGTGTAGGCGCGCGACAGATCGTCACGATTGCGGAGAGAAACGCGCGGGGTCACCTCGATCTTGCCTCCCAAATGAATCAGGAAGGTGCGGTCGGAGATGTGGTGGACCGCGACGCCGTCGAGATTGTTGATAGCGTCCCGCACCTCGTCGCGGTGGGCCGCGTTGGAGACATTGCAACTGATGTCGACGATCACGTTGTCCGGACGTGACTCCACGACGTCCAGAGCGGTGACCTGGGCACCTGCAGCAGAGGCGGCGGCGGTGATCTCACTGGTGGAGTTGAACGAAGCGGGTGCTTCGAGGCGGAGAACCATGGAATATCCGGGGCTGGGAGCGGGCATATCTGAATATTTCCTTCCGTGACGTACCGGATGACGGTTCCGGCACTAAATCCGTATTGTGGAAAAACAATTCCATTAAGTGAATCCTAAATGTACGATGTGACGCATGACAAGGCTTTGTTGAAATATGATTCTTAGACTGCCGACCCGGCGCCTTCCACGCCGGAGGTTCGGCGCACCGCGACCGAGGCCGGAACCACGGCGCCAATGCGGCGCCCAGCCAGGAGAACCACACAGTGCGCGGTAACCACCACGAGGAGGCACAATGACAGAAGGAAAGAGTACGGGCGGTGTTCAGTCCGTCGAGAGAGTTTTCGACCTGCTCAACATCATCACCAGCTCCGGCGGCGAATCCTCGCTCAGCGAGCTGGCCGGCAAAGCGGAATTGCCTCTGCCGACGATCCACCGATTGCTCCGGACCTTGGTGTACCTGGGTTACGTGCGGCAACTTCCCAATCGCAGTTATGCTCTGGGCCCCGGGCTGATCCGGCTCGGATACACCGCGAGTTTGCAATTGGGCGCATACGCCCAGCCGGTCCTGAAGAAGCTCGTGGACCGCTTGGGGGAGTCCGCCAATATGGCTGTGCTGGACGGACACATGGTCGTATACGTGGGGCAGGCGCAGTCCTCGCATTCGATGCGCATGTTCACGGAGGTCGGGCGCAGAGCGCACACCCACGACACCGGCGTCGGCAAGGCCATCTTGGCAACGCTGCCCGAGTCCCAGGTGATCTCGATCGTTTCGACGATGGGGATGCCCACGCCCACCAAAAAGAGTCTCGGCACCATGGATGAACTGCTCGCGGATCTGGCCAAGATCCGCGAACGGGGTTACGCGATCGATGACGAAGAGCAGGAGATCGGGGTCCGCTGCTTTTCGATGGCGTTGCCCGAGGCGCCCACACCCACCGCTATTTCCGTATCCGGACCCGTTTCCAGAGTCGATTGGGATTTCGGAGAGCGAGCCGTCCCGCTCCTGCGGGACGCGGCCCAGGAACTCTCTAGCCAGTTCGCACAATCTCGCTGACGGGCCCTGTCCGCCGACGCCCTGGGGGTCGGCCGGCTGGCGGACGTGCCGGCTGAGTGCGGGCACAAGAGAACGACGACGCGGTCCCGCATCCGAATGGGCCCGCGTCGTCGTTGTGTCGTTTGTGCTCAATGTTCCTCTGATGCGGCCTCGGTGATGTTGTCCATCGCGGGGGCATCGACGACCTGGCCGGAAGCTGTGATGCACGGGACTTCGTTTCCATCCGCGTCCAGGATCTTCCCGTCCTTGACGACGTCCCCCTCGTGGAGGCGGCCTCGAAGCTGTTCGAGGGCTTCGAAGGGGACGTACCTCGGAGGCGCCGAAGCGAACACGGACCCCTCGCCGGCAGGTGGATTTCCGAACTTGAGTTCGTTGAACAGCAGGTTCAGCAGAACGGCGACGACGGCAGCCGAGCTGATGCCCGAGTGGAAAATGGTTTCGAACCAGCTTGGGAATCCGCTGTAGATGTCAGGCTTGACGACGGGCAGCAGGCCTACGCCGAGGGAAGCGGAAACGATGATCAGGTTCGAGGTGCCCTCGTACTTGACCGTGCTGAGCGTGCGGATGCCCGACGCGGCCACCGTACCGAACAGAACGATTCCTGCGCCGCCCAGGACGGGCGGGGGAACCGCTGAGACCACTCGCCCCAGGATGGGGAGCAGGCCGAGGACCAGCATGATCGCGCCTCCGGCTGTGACTACGAATCGCGATTTCACGCCGGTGATTGCGACCAGGCCAACGTTCTGGGCAAAGGCCGACTGCGTGAAACCGTTGAAAATGGGGGCGATGAAGGATGCGCCCATATCCGCGCGCAGGCCGTCGCCGATTCGCCGACGGTCCACTTTAGAATTCACGATTTCACCCACCGCAAGAATGTCGGCGGTGGTTTCGGTCAGGATCACCAACATGACAATGGTCATAGAGACGACGGCCGCGAGGTCGAACGTCGGAAGGCCGAATGCGAAGGGTTGAGGGAAAGCAAAGATCGCGCCGTCACCTATGGCAGAGAAGTCGGCCATGCCGAGCACGACGGCCAGGACGGTGCCCAGGACGATGCCCAGAAGAATGGACAGGCGCGATATTGCTGCACTGCCCACCTTGGAGAGCAATAGAATGATCAGAAGTGTGCCGCCCGCGAGGCATACATTCTTGACGATCGTTGGTGCATCTCCTGTTGCCTCGACGTCTGCTCCGCCCATCGCCCACTGAACCGCCGTAGGGAACAGGGACAGCCCGATGGTCGTGATCACGACGCCGGTGACTACGGGTGGGAAGAACCTGATGATGCGGGCGAAGAAGGGCGTGATCAGGAAGCCGATAAAAGCGGAGATCATGACAGCGCCGAAAACGGCCTGAATGCCTCCGTCGCCGCTCACGATCGCCGTCATGGTGGCCACGCTCGCGAACGAGGTGCCCTGAACCAGGGGCAACTGGGATCCGAAGAATTTGATGCCGAAGGACTGAAGCAGGGTTGCCAGTCCGCCGATGAAGAGGCAGCACGCGACCAGTAGGGCCTGTTCGCTTCCGGACAGTCCGGCGGCGCCGCCGACGATCAGCGGCGGGGCAATGATGCCGCCGTACATCGTCAATACGTGTTGGAATCCATAGCCGAAGCTGGGACCGAGGCCGAGGTATTTGTCCTCTGGCCGCGGGCGTTCTTCGGCGGTGACCTTGCTCGACATGGGGTTAGCCTTCCTGAGTGTCGGTCCTTGAGCGATGAGTCCCCGCCCCGTCGTTCGGGGGAGAGGGGCGGGGACTTTGCTTGGGGTCCGGGGGTCAGCAGAAGCCGGCGATGCCGAACCAGGCATTCTCGTCTTCGGGAGCGCCTTGGCGCTGCACGGTCGCCTCAATCAGCCCGTAGGGGCGATCGGCGGCGTAGTGGGTCTCGTTGCTGTTCTCTTCACCGCAGAAGCTCAGGTCGTAGACGAAATGATGCTTGTTGGGGCAGGAGAACTTGATCTCGTCGATCTCCGGGTGTGCTTCTATCACGGCCTTGCCCATGAGGTACAAGGTCTCTTGCAGGGCGCGAGAATAGTGATCGGTGAACTTGTCGAGGATGATGTTCTTGACATCCTCGTAGGTGGCATCGAAGTCCACTTCCGTGGTGTTGTAGCGCCAGCGGGTTGCGATATCCGTGGACAGAACGCGGTCGTCGGTCTCCTTGAGCGTGGTGAATTCGTCCTTGGGGTACCCGACGAAGCCCGACTCGGTCGACTTGAGCACGGTGAGGTCTTTGAACCCCGAGATCACGGTCTTCTTCTCTCCGTCGGTGACGACGACCGCGGTGCGGACCTCGTCCTTGTTCTGAACGAAGCAGTGGTCGTGATCATTGATCCGATTCCAGAGGTGCTCTTCGGCCGCCCAACGACCACCGGAAACCCAGTCGAATCCGGAAGTGAAGTGGTCCGAGAGCGTGCTCAGGAACTCCTCCGGACTCTTGATGTCGTGCTTCTGGGCTAGCGCGAATACTGTGTTTTTCTGAGTATCGGTTGCCACGCAATGGGCATTATCGCCTTCGGTGTGCACCGCTTCGAAGTCGCCCCTCAATTGGGAGGTGACCACGAGATCGCGCAGCGTGTGACGGTCCGTGGCGCGGTTGACCCGCACCACGTGGTTCTCGGCCTTGCCGTACTGGTTCTTTCCGAGGACAACGTTGGTCATGATGTTCAGCTCCTGCTGCATTTTCGTTGGGTGTGGTGGATCGGCAATCGTCGACAAGGGGTCGGCTCCTGGTTCAACTGCCGCGGTATGTGGAATACGCGTACGGACTGAGCAAGAGAGGCACGTGGTAGTGCCCCTGTTGCTTCTGTACCGTGAAATCCACCGCGACGAACGGGTAGAACGTCTCCAGGCCCAGCCCGGAGAAGTATGGTTCGGTCGCGAAAATGATCCGGTAATGGCCGGACTCCAGGGTCTCTGGGCCGAGGTCGTTGACTCGGCCGTCCTCGTTCGTGGTTGCTGTGGCGATCTTCTCGCCGGAGCCCTCGAGGAGCGTCACAGCGATACCGGCGGCCGGGCAGCCGTGGACGGAGTCGAGGACGTGGGCGGAAATGAAGCTCATGACAGTATTCCTTCGATGCGCAGGGCGGCGATATCACGCAGTTGCTCGGCGACTTCCGTGCGCTCAGCTTTGGGGGAGTTGTTCAGGCGCCGATGGAGTTCAGAGAGGATTTCTTCGTGCGAGCGACCTGCGGCGCGAATCAGGAACACGTGGCCGAAACGATCTTCGTAGACCCGGTTGCCGGCGGCGAGGGCCTCAATGGTCGACGCCGATGCTTCACCGAGCCCGGCCTGTTCCGACCGGGAGTGCTTGGCCTCCTCAGATTCCGTTTCGTCCCGCTCACCGATTTGCGGGTGATGGGAGAGGGCGCGATCGATCTCGGCGTCGGTGAACGGGTGGGCGGCGTCGCGGGCGACGTCGATGGCCTCGGTCACCGAGCCATACGGGCGGCCCGCCGCGACCTCCTCGACCCACCGGGGGATGTCGAGGGCTGGAGCGATGGTCGCTCGCGCGGTGACGGGGTCGATCTCATTGAACTCCGCGAGTCTCATGGTCGCCTCCTACGTTTCGCATAGTGAAACTTAGTTTCCATTTCTGAACAGTGAACTGGATCACGGGCGTGAAGTCAAGGGGGTGTGCGGTGGGGTTTTATGCCGCGTCGATGCGGACGGTGGCGGTGGCGAATGGTCGAAGTGGCAGTTTGGTGTGGCGTCTGGATGCGGAATCTGTTCAAAATCGCCGCTTCGGGGGTTGGTCGGGGGGGGGGGTGGATTCGGGGAGAGTGATGGGGTTGCGGGGGCGTATCCGTGGTTAGTTGTGGCTTGGCGGCTAACCCCTGCGGGCGATTGGGCGCTTGCTCAAAGCCGGGCAGGCATATTTGTACTAATCAAAGTCGAAATAATGATTCAGGGTGAGTGAAATATAGTAAGGCACATTAAAGCTCTTTGAAAATTTAACTCGACGTTTCATGAGTGTGCGCTTACTACCGTTGATGCGTTCGCACGGACGTGAGTTAAGCCATTTGTATTCTAATCTTTTGTCTTCAAGGGGACATCATGAAGAGGAAGATTATTTCTGTCGCAACGGACACCGTGCTCGCCTTCGGTGCAGTGGCTGCCGCCCAGGCCACCGATCATGTCCGCGGAGGCTATTGGGATCACGGAGTAAGCGGTGGAGGGGTGTTCTCAGATTACCTGTATCACTGGCGATGTCACGGTAGCACGGCGAAGGGGACCTTTGTGGCGAAGTCAGGCAATACACCTGCTGGACATTGGGCTAAGGTCTCTGCGCCGTCAAGATGGTATGCCATTGACAAGGCATATTGGAACTACTGCTAAGAATTTCGAGGTAGAGCGTCCCGATCTGAGCGGACCGGGGCGCCCCCGAACCATGAAAAACAATGTGAGACTTTCCCTAGCTTACTTAAATCTCCCCGTGGTGGCTTTCGTTTTCGTCTTCGGAGCTTTGTTCTCCATTGATGCCGAAACGACCCTGGGATTTGGCGATATCGCGTGGTTCAAGAATTCTGAAGAGAATTCAGACCCCCAGAAATTCCACGATTCGTTGACGACAACGGCAAAACAGCGGGGGTCAATATAGCCAAGATTGGGGCCGATTCAGAGCGTCCCGAAACCGGTCAACATTTGGAGATGGTGATTGGAAATCCCGAGCTGCCGTCGGCGCACTGGCCTGATTCCGGGCATCCGGCGTTCAATCTAAGCCAGGGTGTGAGAGTTGCCGTACGGGAAAGTCCTGAGGCGGACCCGCTCGGATGGTATGTGATCTACGGGGACCGTGACCGGGCTGAAAGGCTGGTCTCCAAGGTCGGCGCTCAGAGCGGGTATTCGGGGATGCAATACGGAATGTTTTCTGCGGACAATGTCATGCGCTCCATGGGGCGCACCCCCTTGGTCGCTGCATTTATATCGAGCATCGGAATCATTCTCTTCAGTCTGTGTTCCTCGATCCTACTGGGCGGCCGTCGGTACGCCAGAAAACGCCTCTATGGAGCCAGCCCCTGGGAAGTTTTCAAGCACGATATTGCCGATATTGCTGTTCCCTTGCTGGGGTCCGCCATCCTCACCGCCACCCTCTCTGCGGCATTTCTCAAAATCTACAGCGACCTTGCTTTCGCGTCTCTGTTTTTCCTGCTCGGTGCGGCAATTCTTGGCCTACCCGTCGTTGTGTGCTTGGCCGTTCACGCCGCCACCATATTCTTTTGCACCCGTGTCCCCATTTCAGATGCTCTCAAGCGAAAACAGCCAGCACGATTTGTTTACGCATCCATGGGTTTGGCCAGGGGCTTCGCGCTCATCATGATTCTTGTGACGGCCTTCGGGGCCATCGGAACAGCGCTGATTCTTCGATCCCACGCGGAATCGCGGTCCTCCTGGGAATCCAACCCTCACGCCTACTTCGTCAATATTGCTGGTGCCGATCGTAGTGAGGACGAGGAAAAACGGCTGACGCAATGGTTCGCCGAAGAGATCAAACAGAACAACATCATCGTCGCACACCGGGACAACCTCATTTCCACCTCAACGAACGAACCGTGGCGACCTGAAGGCTCGGTACTGTTCGTCAACGATCAGTACATTCATCACAATGCTCAGCGTTTCCCGGATGCGGAAAAAGACGTTCGTCAGGACCCGCGCTCGATGAGGCTCACCGTCCCGGACGAGGCCGAGACAACTATCGAGAACGTAGTGGATCACCTCCCGTACGGAGTCGACAGGCACGAAGAACGCGATGTCCGGGTCTCCCACTACGAGTCGAAGGAACCAATCTTCGACTACGGGTGGTCCCAGGGGCTCGACCGAGTCGACTCCTTCAGTTCCGTGTACTCGATCTGCCTTCTGGTGGTTCTACTCTTCTTCGCGACCGTCGAATTCTCCACAATCCATGTCTCGGAACGGGATCAGCGGCTCTTCCGCGGCCACTTATTCGGAGAATCGTGAGCCCGAGGTTTGCGTCATGTCCTCTGGCTCGAAGCGGTGGTTGGCGTGGCCTTCGGCTGGTGGATTCTCCACAAAGCAGCGGTGGCCTCCGAACTCGACATACTCACCGGAGTGTCATTCCACGAAAACCGTCAGTACTACACGGGAATGTTCGATCTTCGGAGCACTCCTGGTCCTGCTCAATGCTTCGCTCATGCTCACGTCCCTGAACCGCACCTATCGTCACCACATCTCCAGGAGGTCCCGAGATGCCTGAACCGATCGTCGTCGTCAGCGAGGGGGGAGAAAGTCATTGGTTCGTCGACTATTTGGCGCGGCGGCAATCTCACGATCGAACCCGGCGAAATGGTCGCGCTCGTCGGCCCGTCCGGATACGGCAAGACGACCCTGCTGAACTGTCTGGGGGCCTCAGCGAACTGACCTCGGGGCGGCTCACCATGATGGGCCAGGATTTCTCACGCCGCGCGCCACGGAAACAAAGGGAATTCCGACGCCGACATCTCGGCTATCTCTTCCAGAACTACGCGCTGGTCGAGTCGGACACGGTACTCAAGAACCTTCAGGAGCCGTTGCGTCTGCTCCCACGCAGTGACCGGCCCGACCGAGAGGAGATATCGCGGGCGCTGGCCGACGTCGGAATCGAGGGCCGCGAGAACAGCAAGGTCTACCACCTGTCCGGCGGTGAACAGCAGCGGGTCGCGCTGGCCGGTGTGATGCTCAAACGCCCGAGCATGGTCCTGGCCGACGAACCCACCGGCGCCCTCGACGCCGAGAACGGTGCGCTGGTCCTGACCAAGGTCCGGGAGATGGTCGCTCGCGGCGGGGCCGCGGTCATCGCAACGCACAACCAGGACGTCATGGATCTGTGCGACCGGACCATCGACGTCGCGCACTTTCGTCCCTGAACGCAGACGGCGCGTGGCGCCCCAAACACCAGCAAGACCGTACCGGGCCCACGGGACGCTCAACCCGCGGCACTCAGGGCCAGTCGATCACCTGGGCTAGGGCCGCCACCACGCTGATTGCAATGACTGCGGGCGATTTTCCGTCGATTCCGGGGATACCGATGGGGCACGTGATCCCGTCAAGGGCTGCCTCGCTGTGCCCCAGATCCAGCAATCGCTTCCGAAAGCGTGCCCACTTGGCTGAGGAACCGATCAACCCCACCGAAGCAAGGTCATCGCGTCCCAAAGCCGTATCGCACAGAATGAGGTCCTCGGAGTGGTCGTGGGACATGATCAGAATGTGGCTACCCGCGGGCAGCTCCTTCAAAACTGCTTCCGGAGCCGGAGCATGGTTCACGCGAAGTGTTGCGGAACCGTCGAGGGGCTTGAGAGCTTCGGCCGCATCGACTGCGGCCTGGCGGCTGTCCGTCAGGTTCAAGGTCACGGGGAGGCGGGACAAGGCCCGGGCCACCTCGAGACCCACGTGCCCGGCTCCGAAGATTGCAACGACGGGCGGTGCGGCAATCGGCTCGAGAAGGGCCGTGACCTTCCCGCCGCAGCACTGCTGACCGTACCGGGTCGTGGCGTGTTCGTTGAGGGAGATCTCCTCGGAACGGGGATCGGATTCGCCAGCGCTCAGCATTTCGCGCGCCTGCTCCGTCAGGGTGGCCTCGAGATTCCCGCCGCCGACGGTGTCCCACGCACGGCCACGGGCCACGACCATCTTTGCCCCGGCCGCGCGAGGGGCGTGACCTCGCACCGATGTCAAAGTCACCAGAACCCCCGCGGCCCCTTCCTCGTGCAGCTCTTGGAGACCAGCCAACCATTCCATCAGACGGACTCGGTTTCAGGTTCCGGAGACTTGGCAGCGTGAGGGCCCGGCCCCGGTGCGCTGCCGACGTCTTCTCGATCTTCTTCGGCTCGCACAGCCTCACCACCGGCAACCTTGCCCCTTGCTTCCTGGATTGCCCAGAACACCGCTTCTGGTGTGGAAGGACATCCCAGGTCTACTTCGACCCCCTCGGGGCCGAATGCCTCGACCGCGGTTCGCAGGGCCTCCCGCACGCTCATCGCAAGCATCAGCGGCGGCTCTCCGACGGCCTTGGAGCCGTAGACGACCCCCGATTCGGTGGCCCGCTCGTAGAGGTGGACGTTGAACTCTTCAGGAAGTTCGGAGAAGCTCGGCAGCTTGTACGTGCTCGCTGCCTGCGTCGCGAGGCGCCCCCTCCTCTCGCCGTCGGAGGTGTCCCAGCGAAGCTCCTCGAGGGTCAACCACCCCGTGCCTTGGACGAATCCGCCTTCGATCTGGCCCACGTCCACCAATGGGGACAGCGAGTCTCCGACGTCGTGCACGATATCGGTCCTGAGTACACGGTAAGCCCCGGTGAAAGCATCGACCTCCACCTCGGTCGCAGCGGCACCATAGGCGAAGTACTTGAAGGGGGAACCGTGCATATTCGCAGAGTCCCAGTGGATTCCCTCGGTGCGGTAGTAACCAGCGGCGAAGAGCTGAACCCTTTGCAAGTAGGCATCCGAGACCACCTCTTCGAAACGTACAGGGTCCTTGCCTAGCGCCGCGACGCCGTCATCCTCGAATCGAACGTCGTGTGGATTGGCGCCGAACTTTCCTGCGGCGACCTGTGCCAGGCGCCCCCGAATCTGCTCACACGCGTTCTTCACCGCGCCGCCGTTGAGATCTGCGCCGGAGCTCGCGGCCGTCGCGGAGGTATTGGGCACCTTGTCCGTGCGAGTCGGCGCCAAGCGCACCCGCTCCAGACCCACCCCAAGGGTCGTTGCGGCGACCTGCCGCATTTTGGTGTGCAGCCCCTGCCCCATCTCGGTGCCGCCATGATTGATGAGCACGGAACCGTCCTTGTAGACGTGTACCAGGGCTCCGGCCTGGTTGAAGGCAGCGAAGTTGAACGAAATTCCGAACTTGACCGGTGTCATGGCCAGGGACTTTTTGGTATCAGTGTGCGCGGCGTTGAATTCCGCGATTTCGGCCTTCCGGCGCACCACGTCCGCGCGTTCGTTCAGCGTCCCCCAGATCTCCGCGATCCGTTCGGCATGCCGAACCGGTTGGCCGTAGGGTGTGGTGTCGCCGGGCTGATAGAAGTTACGGCGGCGAAGCTCGCCGGCATCGAGCCCGATCAAGGGAGCGCAGCGGCCGAGAATGTTCTCCAGGACCAGCATTCCCTGGGGGCCGCCGAATCCTCGGAATGCGGTCTGGGAGGTTTTATTCGTCTGGGCGATTCTTCCGGTGACCGACACGTTGGGGATCATGTAGGCATTGTCTATGTGGCACATGGCCCGGGAGAGCACGGGCTCCGAAAGATCCATCGCCCAGCCGCCATCGGCGGTCAGGGTGGCCTCGAGGGCCGTGAACCTGCCTTGCTCGTCGAAACCGGCCTCCCACTCCGCGTGGAACGGATGACGTTTTCCGGTCATGGTGATGTCCTGTGTCCTGGTCAGTCGCAGGCTGACCGGCTTTCCCGTGCGCACAGTCGCGATCGCGGCGATGGCTGCGAGACCATGTGGCTGCATTTCCTTGCCGCCGAATGCGCCGCCCATGCGCAAAGATTGGACCGTGACGTCGTGGCTGGACAGCCCCAGCACGTGGGCCACGATTTCCTGGGTCTCGGACGGGTGCTGGGTCGAGGAATTGACCAGGACCTGACCACCCTCGTCCACGCGCGCATAGGATGCGTGCGTCTCCAGGTAGAAATGTTCCTGCCCGCCGAATTCGAAAGTCCCGCGGAACCGGTGCGCAGAATTATCGAGCGCGGGACCGGATTGACCACGTTCCAAGAGGTGCTGCGGGCCCTGGAAACTGCCTGAATCGATCGCCTCAGGAAGGGTCACGATCGAGGACAGAGGCTCGTAGTCGATCTCCACGGCCTCCGCGCCCTGCCGGGCTGCCTCCGTGGTCTCGCCGATGACCCAGCACACGGCATGTCCGAAGTACATGACCTCGGAGGGGAAAAGAGGCTCATCGTGTTTGACGCCGGCGTCATTGAGTCCCGGCACGTCCTCGGCCGTCAGGACCTCAACAACACCCGGGACCTTGCGGGCACGTTCGGTGCGCAGGGAGGTGACGAACGCGTGGGCGTGAGGGGATTGGACGGGCCAAGCGTGAAGGGCGCTCTTGTCCCGGGTGGCGAGGTCGTGGGTATACAGGGCCTCACCGGTGACGTGTAGCGCGGCGCTCTCATGGGAGACTCGCGTGCCGACGCCGGCAGGGTTCGAGCTGGCTGGGGGTTGGGTGACCGTGTTCATGATTTCGCTCCTATGTATTCGGAGGGACGGTATTGGGCGAAGAATCGCATCATGCTCTGCTCGAGCATTTGTGATCGATAGCGCGAGCTCGCGCGGTGGTCGTCCATGGGTGTGCTTTCGGCGGTCATCAGGGCGGAGGCCTCACGGGCCGTCTCCTCCGTCCATGGCTGGTTCACAAGGGCTCGCTCGGCGGCGAGCGCACGAATGGGCGTGGCCGCGACACCACCCATTCCGATCCGAATCGAGGAAATGCGACCTTGTTCGAGCTGCATGGAGAAGGCCGTTGCGACCGATGAGATGTCGTCGAATCGTCGTTTGGCGACCTTGTAGAAAGCCGTGGTTTCCGAGAGTGGCATCGGGATTCGGACCGCGCGAATGAACTCTCCCGGTTCCCGGACGGTCTGTCTGTACCCGGTGAAGTATTCGGAGATCGGCACGGTGCGCTCGCCCGACGTCGAGAACAATACGAGGGAAGCGTCCAGGGCCAGGAGTACGGGAGCGGAGTCGCCGATTGGCGACCCCGTGCCGAGGTTGCCGCCCAACGTAGCGCTGTTGCGCACCAGCCGTGATGCGAACTGGGGGATGAGCTGGGCAAGCAGCGGAATCCGACCGTCCAGGCCACGCTCCAGTTCAGAAAGGGTCATTGAGGCTCCGAGCTCCACGTAGTCCTCCGCGAATCGGAAAGAGCGGAGCCCCTCGAGGTGATCGATGGCCAGGACCGTCTCGGGGCGAATATGCCGAATATTGGTTTCGACCCCGACATCGGTCCCACCGGCGAGGAGCACCGCATCCGGGTGGTCCGCGCACCGTTGCGCCAATTCCTCAATGCTGGAAGGGCGGACGAACGTCGAGGTCTCGGTGTGCACTTCGGTGCGGCACGCCGGCGGAGCCGAGGACGATTGGCGTTCGAACAGGGGGTCGTCCTTGTCCGGTGTCTCGAGTGCATATGCGGCATCCTTGATGGGACGGTATCCGGTGCAACGGCAGAGGTTTCCCGATAGGGCGTGCAGGTCGAAACCGTTGCCACCCATCTCTTCGGTCGCCTCGGAGACGGATTCGGTGGCGCGTTCGGGTCGGTAGTACTCGGCGGCCATCGAGCAGATGAAGCCGGGGGTGCAGAAGCCGCACTGGGATCCGCCACGGTAGGCCATTTCGCGCTGTACAGGGTGAAGGTCCTCATCGGACCCTGGTCCGGGGCAGGTCCCGAGCCCTTCCGAGGTGATGACCTCCTGGCCGTTGCATGCGAGTGCCGGTGTCAGGCACGCGTTGACGGACGTCCATCGGGAACCCCCGTCACCGTCCGGTCGAGCGATCAGGACGGCGCACGCGCCGCATTCCCCTTCTGCACAACCTTCTTTGGCACCGGTGAGGCCCAGATTGCGGAGCCAGTCCAGCAGATTGAGGTACACAGGTACGTTGGCATCTTCTCGGGGTTGGCCGTTGACGGTGATGTGAAATGAACCCATCATCACGTCCTCCTAGTTCTTCGGATTCTCTGAACGCTCTGAGAGCGGGAGGCGCCTCGGGGGCCTTTTTCCCGCTGCCCCTGACGAGGTGCGTCACAACCACCCCGTAGAGTGTGATGTGGCTCTCCAATATTTGTGTTCCGGTCATGTTAGCACTCCTGATGGAATTTGGAATCCACATCGTGGAAACTCACGTGTCGTTCTGGGTTCCCTTATTGGGGTGTCAGGGGCATCTCTGTGAACTTCCCGGCGGCAGGGGGTGTCGGGTTCCGGGGTCTGTGGATTGGTGACGCAGTGTCCCGGGTTGTGCCGAAAAATGAATGCGCTTCGGCTTGTTCTCGGCATTTCGTGCAAAAAATGCGGCACTGACGGTTGACGAGGTGCCCAGTCAAGAAATCACGAACTTTCTCCTCGAGGGGCTTGTCAAAATCTGAGTGACTCAGGTTACACTGGGTCCACGATGCGGATCTTAGATACCGCATCATGAAATAAATTCCGTATTTCCCACGGACCAGGGACGGGCCGCATTGCCGCTCCGGCCCCCGCGTTCGGGAAGGTTCTATACGATGACCAGCGAGAAAACCGTCAAAAAACCACCTCGGCGGACGTCAGTGCCCGCCTCGTCCGATCGCCCCGAGGATGCATGGTTGCCCGCCGGCAAGCTGATCACTTTTGGTCTTCAGCACGTCTTGACGATGTACGGCGGAATCATCGCGGTACCCCTGGTCATGGCCAATGCCCTGGGACTATCGGCGGGTCGGACCGCCATCATGGTCACGGCCAGCCTCTTTGTAGGCGGTTTGGCCACAATTCTGCAGAGCGTGGGAGTGCCATTTCTCGGAGCCAAACTTCCCGTGGTCCAGGGCGTCACCTTCGGCGGCGTGGCCACCATGTTGGCCATCCTGGCCACGCCCGGCAGCAACATCACGACCGTTCTTGGGGCGGTGATTGTCGCGAGCATCGTCGGATTCCTGATCGCTCCGTTCTTTGCTTCGGTGGTTCGGTTCCTGCCACCCGTCGTCACCGGAACGGTTATTGCGGGGATCGGGCTGAGCCTGATTCCCGTTGCCTCCGACTGGTCAATGGGCGGCGACGCGAAGGCTTCGGACTACGGTTCCATGGCCAATGTGCTCCTCGCCTTCATGACCCTCGCGATCACGCTGGTCTTCAGCAAGGTCGGTTCGGCGGCATTGTCCCGCCTTTCGATCCTCTTGGGACTCGTCGCCGGCACGATCGCCGGGTTGTTCATGGGACTGACCGATTTCTCCGGCGTCGGGGAGGGGGCATGGGCTGCGCCGCCGGAGATATTCGGATTCGGGTGGCCGACTTTCGATCCTGCCGCGATCATCTCGATGGTGATCGTGATCCTCGTCGCGATGACGGAATCGGTTGCAAATCTGTTGGCGGTCGGCGAAGTGGTCGGGACACGCGTAGGTCGTCGTCGGATTGCTCGCGGCCTCCGGGCGGACATGCTGTCTTCCGCCGCCGCACCAGTTTTCGGGTCATTCACGCAGACCGCTTTTTCGCAGAATATCGGGTTGATCGCCCTAACCGGGGTCAAGAGCCGATTCGTGGTGGCCACGGGCGGAGTGATTCTGGTGGTCATGGGCCTCCTGCCGGTTCTGGGCCAAGTCGTGGCCGCGATTCCCATGCCGGTCCTGGGCGGTGCGGGGATCGTCCTGTTCGGGACCGTTGCGGGCTCGGGCATCCGCACGCTGAAAGGGGTTTCCTACGAAGGGAATATGAACCTCATCATCGTTTCCGTTTCCCTGGCCTTCGGGATGATCCCCATGGTCCAACCGGACATCTACCAAGATTTTCCGTCCTGGTTCCAGACGATCTTCTCCTCCGGAATCTCCTCGGCCGCGATCATGGCCGTGCTCCTGAATCTCATCTTCAATGAGATTCATCTCGGAAATTCCAAGGGTGCGTCGGTATTCGCCGCCAGGCCGGTCCGTTATCTCACGTCATCGGATCTCGAGAAGCTTCAGGAGGGTGACGTCGTGACCGACGGCAAGCTCGTCGACCGGGACGGCGAAGAGGTGCCTTGCGTTCCGGACTCGAGGACAACTGAGGTCCAGGAAGCGATCGCTTCCGGTGAGGTGACCGATACGAGCCAAATCCGAATGATCCTCGACGGAGACAAACCGGTAGCACGGAAGGCGCCGCAGGACTAGCCGGAAGCCGGCCCTCACGCGGGCCGACCGGAATCAAGGCAGCACAGTGACCAACGGAGGAATTGCGCCATGAACATCACCGAAAGACACGAGGATGGCATGCCCAGGGCGAGATCCGCGGCTATCCGGATCATCACAGGCCACGTGGTAACCCCAGTCCAGGGGTCGGCGAAAGAGACCATGGACCTCGAAAACGGTGCCATAGCGGTGAGGGAAGGTCGCATCATCGCGGTGGGCGAGGCAACGGACATCGTCAAGACATACCCGACGGGATCGATAGAGGCCTATGGCGATCGCCTGGTCGTTCCGGGTTTCGTCGACTGCCACGTCCACTACTCGCAGATGAACATGATCGCTTCGCCAGGCCTACAGCTCCTCGAATGGCTGGAGAATTACACGTTCCCCGCCGAAGGCCGCTTCGCGGATCGCGAGCATTGCGCCGAAATGGCGAATTTCTTTACCGATCAGCTCATCGCCCACGGCGTCACCTCGGCGTGCGCTTACTCCACGGTCCATCCGGAGTCGGCCCGTGCGCTGTTCCAATCGGCTCGAGCCAAGAACCTCCGTCTGATGACGGGGAAGGTCTGTATGGACCGCAACGCCCCCGAGTACCTGCTCGATACTCCGGAGCAGGCATACGAGGAGAGCCTTCAGCTGCTGGAAGAGTGGCACGGGGTGGAACGACTGGAATACGCACTGACTCCGCGATTTGCCCCGACGTCGTCATCCCGGCAATTGGAACTTCTCGGGAAGATCGCGGAGGACCATCCCGACGTGGTGGTCCAGACCCATCTTTCGGAGAATCCTGCGGAATGCGATTGGGTTTCCGGACTTTTCCCGGATGAAAGCGACTACACGGCCGTCTACGAACGTTTCGGTCTGGTCAGACGCCGCTCGGTCTTCGGGCACGCGACTCATGTCTCCGCCAACGAACTGGAACGACTGGGATCTGCCAGGGCTTCCCTCGCGCACTGCCCTACTTCAAATCTATTTCTCGGTTCGGGTCTCTTCGAGCTCAAGAAAAACCAACGGTACGAAGGACTGCGGATCGGGCTGGGATCCGACGTCGGCGCCGGCACCAGCCTTTCGCCTCTCGCATCGCTCAACGAGGCCTACAAGGTCAGTCGTTCCGTCGGCGAACCATTGGAATCTTTTGAAGCTCTTCGCCTGGCAACACTGGATGGGGCCGAGGCGCTGGGCACGGACCATGCGGTCGGCAGCCTCGAGACCGGGAAGGAGGCGGACATCGTGATCCTGGATCCCGAATCCAGCCCGGTTCTCCGCCAGCGAGCCGACTATGCACAGAGCACCGAGGAATTGCTGTTTGCCACGATGCTGCTCGGCGACGATCGGACCGTTCACAGCGTCTACGTCGCCGGCTCGAAATCGAGGTGAAGCGCTCAGGGGCGTTTACCGCTCGACCATAAACCACCATCAAATGCTCGGGACTCCTTCTCCGCCGTGACAAGAGTTCCGTAAGGGTAAGAATTCACCGTCGCCAATCCCCACAAACAATCTCCATTTCAATTCTGGGAATGGTAGGGAAAAGAGGCACCCAATGGCTGTAGTCAACCTCAAATCCGAAAAGAAACCGACGGGACGGCGTTCCAACCTGGACCGCTATTTCGAGATCACCGCACGTGGGTCCACGGTCAAACAAGAGCTCCGGGGCGGACTCGTGGCTTTCGTGGCCATGGCGTACATCGTCGTACTCAACCCCCTGATTCTCGGAGCCTCACCGGATGTGGAGGGGAACAGCCTCGACTTCGGACAGCTGACGGCCGTGACGGGTCTTGTGGCGGGTTGCATCACTGTGCTCTTCGGCCTCGTTGCTCGGCTGCCATTTTCTCTGGCTGCCGGATTGGGTATGAACAGCTTCCTCGCTGTCTCCGTGGTGCATGACGTGACCTGGCCGGAGGCGATGGGGCTGGTCATCATCAATGGGGTCATCATCGTGTTCTTGGGGGCCACGGGCGTCCGCACGGCTATCTTCCATGCTGTTCCGGCGCCGCTGAAGAAAGCAATCACCGTGGGCATCGGTCTGTTCATCGCATTCATCGGATTCGTCAATTCGGGTTTTGTCACCCGAACCCCGGACGGCCCACCGGTCCAACTCGGCCAGGGCGGCTCCATCACTGCATTGCCCACGGTCATATTCGTGTTCGCTCTTCTTCTGATCGGCGTTCTGGTCGTCCGTCGAGTGCCAGGTGGAATCCTCATCGGCATGGTGGTCGCAACCGTCGTGTCGATCATCGTGCAGGCCTTTGCACATTTGGGAACGGTGGGGGACCCTGTTCATCCGGACCCCCAGGGGTGGAACCTGAGCGCTCCTGAAGTGCCCAGTCACATCGTTGCACTGCCTGATTTCGGGCTCGTCGGCGCTTTCGACCTTTTCGGATCCATCGAAAGAATCGGCCTGCTTTCCGTGATCATGCTGGTGTTCACCTTGTTGTTCACCAACTTCTTCGATGCCATGGGCACCATGACGGGGCTCGCCGGCAATGCCGGTCTCGCGCGTCCGGACGGCACTTTTCCCAGAATCCGCCAAGCATTCATCGTCGAAGGCATCGGCGCTATCGGAGGGGGCGCCGCTTCGGCCTCGTCCAATACCGTATTCGTGGATTCGGCCGCGGGCGTCGCCGAGGGTGCCCGAACCGGCCTCGCAGCTTGCGTGAGCGGCGGCCTATTCCTGGTGTCTATGTTCTTCACCCCGTTGATCGAGGTGATTCCCATGGAAGCCGGTGCTGCGGCCCTCGTCGTCGTAGGGGCCATGATGGTCATCCAGATCCAAGAGATCGAGATGAACGACTTTCGCGTCTCGCTTCCGGTTTTCCTGACCATCGTCTCCATGCCGCTGACATACTCGATCGCCAATGGAATCGGCGTCGGATTCATTTCCTGGGCCGTGATTCACGTGCTCACGGGCAGAGGCCGTCAGGTGCACTGGTTGATGTGGTTGGTCTCAGCGGGATTCCTGCTCTACTTCACCCGCGACGGGATCACCGCGCTCCTCGGGGGATGAGGAAGTGCTTGTACTGCGTCTCCGGGGCCGATCCTGGTCGGCGGTGAACCCCGAGGTCGCCCGGATTTCCACCGGCCCGGTGTGCAGCGATACCGCTCACTCGGCTACTACCGCCACCTCGCCCTCGAGGAGCGAGTTCGCGAGCACCGGAATCGCAGCACGCGTCTGACGAACGACGTGGGGAGACAGCTCCGCGTAGATGATTTCGTCACCGGCGTCGGCGGAAGCGATCAATTCTCCCTTCGGACCTGCCACGTACGAATGTCCCACTCCTGTCGGGCTGTCCTGGGCTGCTGGGGCACCCGTGATCCTCGGATCCGCCTGGCCGCACGCGAGTACGTATGCCGTCGCATCCAATGCTCTTGCTTGACCGAGCAATTCCCACTGTTCGATCTTCCCGGGGCCGGACCCCCACGATGCGGACACGACGATGGCGTCCGCACCCGAGCGCGCCTGCGCCGTGAAGAGGGGAGGGAACCGCACGTCATAACAGATGGCCAGCCCTATGGTGAGATCACCGAATGAGAACGTGCGGATCGTCTGGCCGGGCGAGACGGAATCTGATTCCTTGTGCCCGAACGCGTCGAACAGGTGGACCTTGTCGTAATGCGCGGCTACGGCGGTGCCCTCGGGATCAACGCCACGGGCCACGAGCGTGTTCTTCACGGTGCCGTCGGTTCCGGGGCGGAACATACCGGCGATCACGGTAACCCCGTTCTCGCGGGCGATCGCCTCGAGGCGCGTTGTCCAAGGGCCACCGAGTTCCTCGGCGGCAGCCATGAGATCCGTGCCAAATGGAGTCTGTGTCGCTTCGGGGAAGACGACGAGGCTGGCGCCGTTCTTCGCTGCCTTTGCCGTGCGGTCGGCGATCGTGCGCAAGTTCGCACGGGGGTCCGCCACCGAATTCATTTGCACGAGTGCTGCCTTCATTGTTCTGCTCCTTCATCGTGTTCGGATGTGTCTTCGTCCTGCGATTTCGTGTGATGTGCTTCCGGTGTGTCCGATGCGGTGGGCACCGGGTTCGTCATGGTCCGGTACCGGTAGGCTTGTGAATCATGCAGAAGTTAACGGGACCCACAGCACGCCAGAACGCCTACGATCGTCTGCGTGATCTCGTTCTGACCGACCCGTCCGTGCAAGGAACCTTTCTCAATGAGGGAGATCTCGTCGACAAGTTCGGGCTCTCCCGCACTCCCATCCGCGAGGCGCTCATCATGCTTGCCTCCGACGGACTCGTGGAACTCATTACCCATCGAGGTGCCTACGTGCGTCCGAGCGATGATCGGGCAATCCGGGAGACGATGGAAATGCGTACCCTCATTGAGCTCGAGGCGGCCCGCCAGGTTCTCGCCTCCGGCCGAGTGCCCTTCGAAACCATGTCCGACCTCCTGGAACAACAGGCGAATCTTCAGGTCTCCTCGGAGACGGTCCCGGACTTCATCTCTATAGATCAGCGGTTTCATGCGGCGATGGTGGACGCCCCCGGGAACAGAGTGATGTCGGATTTCTACACCCGCCTCCGGGTGATGCATGTGCGATTCGGTATCTCGGCGACGTGGACCAGCTCGCAGCGTCCTGCCGAAGTGCTCGAAGAGCATACGCGTATCCTTGAGGCCCTGCGTGCCGGTGACGCAGCAGAGACCGAAGTCGCGATCCGGCACCACATTGAACGGACGCAGTGCCTTCTGCTCCACGAAACCCCGATCCCCTGAGATTTCCGCCAGGTTGCCGTGCTGGCCATTGGATTCGATCTCAGGCATCGGCAGTGCTCGCCTGTACTTTTTCGAGGTGATCGAGATCTTCCTGCACGTTGTTGTCGCGTCCGAGCAGTAGCCCGATGATCGTGAGGACACACGTTCCGGCCAGGTAAACGGCAACCCACGCCCAAGTGCCCGTCGTATCGAGGAGCAGCGTGAACATCATCGGCGCGATCGCTCCACCGAGCACACCGGCGATGGTGTAGGCGAGCGATGAGCCGGTGTATCGCAGCCGCGGAGAGAATTGTTCGACGACGAATGCCGCCTGGGGGCCGTACATGAGCGAGTGAAAGAACAGCCCGATGGGAATGCCGATGTACATCCACAGCGCGCTGCCGGCCTGCAGTTGGGAGAAGAAGACGAACGTCCACACGACCGTGCCGACGGCCGAAATCCCATAGAGCAGACGCCGGTTGATCAGGTCGGAGACGTATCCAGCCAGCGGAATGCATACGATCTGGAATGCGGAACCGAACATCACTGCGCCGAGGACGGTCGTTCGGTCGAGATCGAGGACGAGGGTGCCGTAGGTGAGGGTGAAGACGGTGAACAGTGCGTACGTGACGTCGGGGCCGATGCGGGAGAGAACGGCCGCAATCAGAGGCCGCAGCTCGTCTCGGAAGAGTTCGGAAATGGGCTTCTCCGCACGCTGTCCGGACTTTTCCACGGCCTTGAAGACAGGGGTGTCCTCGAGCTTGAGACGGATCCACAGTCCGAAGAGGACGAGCACAGCGGAGATGAGGAAGGCCACCCGCCACCCCCAGGCGAAGAACGCGTCCTCGGACAACAGCAAGGTGAGGCTCGCGAAGACACCGTTGGCGAGGAGATTTCCGGCCGGTGGGCCGATCTGCGCGGCGGAGGACCAGAAACCGCGGTAGCGCGGGTCGCCGTATTCGCTGGAGAGCAGGACAGCGCCACCCCATTCGCCCCCGACGCCCACACCCTGCGCAAACCGCAGGAGCACGAGGATGAGCGGGGCGAAGAACGAGATGCTTTGGTACGTAGGCAGCAGCCCGATGAGGAATGTCGAGGCGCCGATCAGGACCAGAGTCCACACGAGGACCTTCTTGCGGCCGACCTTGTCACCGAGACGCCCGAAGACGATCCCGCCGAGCGGGCGGGAGACGTACCCGACAGCGTAGGTCGAGAAAGCGAGGAGAACGCCGACCATCGGATCGCCCGTGGGAAAGAAGAGTACCGGAAGTACGATCGCGGCTGCCGCCGAATAGATCGCGAAGTCATACCACTCGAGCGTCGTGCCACTGAGACTCGCGGCGAATGCCTTGACGAGGTCTTTCTTGGTGACAGGTGGACGGGCAATTGTCGATGTGCTCATGACTGCCTTTCGTGTCGGTGCCGTGTGACGCTTCACACGCAATGATTGCGTCAACGTTATACTGGTTGTATACAATGAGACAACCCGGTCCGATCGGTCGCGGTTACCCGAGAAGGAAGTAGGCCACCAATGCTCAGATTCGAACTCCCCGATGGGTCGACCACCGACGTCGAAGTCACTCGCCTGTTCAACGCGGGATACGCCGGACGCGATCAGTCTTCCGTACAAGCACACATCGATGAACTCGCCGAACTGGGCGTTCCCGTCCCCGCGGCCATCCCTGCGCTCTACCCGGTCTCGCCGTATCTCGCGCAGCAGACGGAAACCGTCGCGGTGCAGCGCGGAAAGTCTTCCGGTGAGGCCGAATGGGCCATTGTTGTGACGGATGGGGGGGTGCTCATCACCGCCGCATGCGACCAGACCGACCGCGACCTTGAGACTTACGGCGTGGCGTGGAGCAAGAACGCCTCGCCGGATGTTCTTGCGAAGAAGGCTTGGCGCCTCGACGACGTCGCGGACCACATCGACGACATCCGGATCGAGGCATGGGTTGCCGACTCCACGGGCGAGGAGACACGGATTCAGGACGGCAGCTTCGCTGAGCTCCTTCCTCCGGAGCATTGGCTCGAGCAGCTTCGGGAAAAGGGATATGCCCATTCCGGGACTGTCCTCATTTCAGGCACGATCCCCATGGCCCCCGGTGTCGACCAGTTCGCCTCGAAGTGGCGCGTACGCCTCACGGACCCGACCAACGGCAACACGATCGAACTCGCATATGCCGTGGAGCCGATGCCTGAGCCCGTCGGCTGAGGACCTCGCGGGGAACAAACTGGAGTGACTGCCCCAAATTACTTGTTCAGGAGAACCGATGAACCACGCTCTTAATGCAGATGCGTTCGCCGCGTACGGAAAGGTTCTGGGCAGCACATTCCAGGCCGGCGATGCCGTACGGTTTCACACCAGATAAGGGTTGGTCGAGTCCAATTCCCGTCCGGCCCTCTCGGGGAATCCGCCGGCGCCGTCGTAGGCGGCCTTCACGATGCGCAATGAATTCATCGCTTCGTCCGGGTCGATCCAGAATTTCTCGCCGGCCTCGAAACCCTCGTAGAAATCCCTGATGAGTTCGACGTGGGAGGATCCCCAATATGCCTTGGACCGGTCCGATGGAAGGCGCTCCTTGACCACTTTGTCCGGCGTGCCTTCCCCCGTAATCAATAGTTCGGTTCCGGACCGCATCTGTCCTCGCTCCATGACGACGTCCATGGTCACGGGGAGAT
Source organism: Kocuria sp. TGY1127_2 (assembly GCF_013394385.1). Lineage (NCBI taxonomy): Bacteria > Bacillati > Actinomycetota > Actinomycetes > Micrococcales > Micrococcaceae > Kocuria > Kocuria sp. TGY1127_2. The sequence continues at coordinate 1,636,389 of NZ_AP022834.1, read as the reverse complement.
TCGCTGGGGCTGCATTGGTTGCCATGAGGACGCTCCGCACGCCGGACTCATGAGTCAGGGTCAAGGCTGCCGTGTCCTCGACCTCAATGATTTCGTTCAAGGCATCGGTGCCGACTCGCCCGCGTACGTCGACCACGGGACCCATAATCCACTGGAGCAAATCCACCGTATGGATTGCTTGGTTGATCAGCAGCCCGCCACCGCTTCCGGACCATGTGCCGCGCCACGGTTTGTCGGTGTAGTACTCGGGCGGACGGTGCCATGCGACGGTCGCCACGGCTCCTTTGATCGCGCCGAATTCGCCGACCTCCACGACCTCTTTCATAGCCCGTGCCGAGAGGTTGTAACGATTCTGGAAGCACACGCCGACGCGCGGCCGACGTCCGGCACGGCCGAGGCCCGGGGTCCTGGCGGCCTCAGCAATCCTCTCCGCACTAGCCAAATCGGAACTGAGCGGTTTCTCGGTCAGCACGTCGCACCCGGCTCGCAATGCCTCGAGAATCACGGGCTCGTGCTGACCATGGGGTGTCGTGACGTGTACGACGTCGGGGGTGAAACTTTGGAGTGCGTCACCGACGGATTGGGCGGTGGGCACCCCGAGTTCGAGTTCGGCTGCCGTCCTCCGCTCCGGGTTCACGTCGCACACGCCCACGATGCGGGCGTTGGGCATGGATGTGAGCGCCTCGGCGTGCACAGCGCTCACGGAACCGTAGCCGACAATCAAGGCACGAAGAGTCACTGGTACCGGATCCCCTTCTCCTTGAGCAGGTTCGTGAAAGCCGTGTGTGCCTCGGTGAACAGTTCGGGTCCGGAGAAGCCTCCGAGCTCGTGCGTTGTGGACAGATGCGGTTCGAGTGAGAAGAACCCGTCGAATCCGTCCGCGACCAGGGCATCCAGGGTCTCGCGCAGCTCGCCGTCGCCCTCGCCGGTCACGACCACTTCGCCGTCGGACAGGTGCGCGTCCTTGACTTGCACATACTCAAGATACGGGCGGATCTGGGCATAACCCTCGGAGTAGGGGCGCAGACCGCACTGTACGAAGTTCGCGGAGTCCCACGCCGCCCGGAGCCGCGGTGAGCCGACGCTCTCAAGGATGTCCGCGCACCGACGCGGGATGTCGCCGTAGATCTTCTTCTCGTTTTCGTGCAAGAAGGTCACGCCGCCTTCCTCGGCGACGTCGGCGAGTGCCCGCATGCGTTCGACGACCTTGTCCCGATGGCCGTCCGGATCCTCGCCGTCGGGCATGAAGAAGGAGAAGATGCGCACGAACGGCGCGCCAAAGACGTGAGCGACGTCGACCGCTTGCCGAGCACGCTCGAGATGGGGGTCGATGGGGTCGTGGATTCCGATCTTGCCGATCGGTGAGCCGATGCTCGAGACCTTGAGGCCGTGTCGATCGAGGATTTCCACCGCTTGCTCGAGCTGCTGGTCGTCAAGGTCCAGAACATTGGTATCCCATGCGCTGCGGAACTCGATGTATTCGAGCCCCAAGGAGCGCGCATGGGCGCACTGGGTTTCGAAATCCGGCGAGATTTCGTCGACAAATCCAGACAGAGTCCACATGTACTTCTCCTCATTGAGTGACGTCTTCCGGTCTCCAGCCTGGCCTAACCGGGAACGCGCGACAATCGGTTGCCATTTGTTGCCTGGATCACAGATCTGACGTGGGAAGCGGCGACGACAACAAATGGCAACCACTAGTTCGCAGGAGCGGCCGGCCCCAGGATGTAGGAAAGCAACGGCCACTTGTGGCTTGCGACACTTTTTTGACAGCGAAGGATGACAACGATGTCACACCCATCCGTTTCCGAGACCGAAGCGTCGACCGCTACGGCCCCCTCGAAAGGCGCAACCCAAAAACTCCCGCTGCGGTCCTTCCTGGGTTATGCGGCCGGCGACGCGGGCAACAATCTCGCGTTCAACATGGTCAGCACGTTCCTGCTGCTCTACTACACGGACGTCGTCGGTATACCGGCCGCTTATGCTGCCCCGATCTTCCTGATTGTCCGCATCTGGGACGGGATCGGGGACATCGTCGTCGGGCGCTGGGTGGACAAAACGGTCAGCCGGTGGGGCAAATTCCGTCCATGGATCCTCTGGTCCTGCCTACCGCTCATGCTGACCTCGGTATGGGTCTTCTCGCTTCCGGAAGCGGACAGCCTCACGATGAAGCTGTTCTGGGCATATCTGTCCTACGGAATCATGATGATGTTCTATTCCATGGTCAACATCCCGTACGGCTCGCTCGCCTCGGCGATGACCCAGGCGCCCGTCGAGCGTGCAAAGCTCGCGACCTTTCGAACCATCGGTTCCCAGGTCGCGGTCATGTTGATTGCTATCGTCGTGGCCCCGCTCGTACAACGCTTCAGCGCGGCGAACCTGTATCAGGACAAGGTGTCCGCACTAGGCGGCGAGGAGAACGCAACGGATGCGCAGCTGTCCGCGGCCAAGGCCGCGGCGGCCCACGACGCAACCACGGGCCTGCAGGGATCGTTGACCACGATCACCCTGGTCTTCGTGGTGTTGGGCGTCGCCCTGTACGTCTTCACGTTCTTGACCGCCAAAGAACGTGTGGTGCGCCCACCGGAGGATCAGGTCAGCCTGAAGCAGGCCGTGGTTGTACTGGCCAAGAACAAGGCGCTGATTTGGCTGTCCGTTGGTTCGATCATCGTTCTGACCTCCCACGTATCGCTGCAGACAATGGGCATTTACTTCGCTCGCGACGTCATGGGCAACGCGGGCTTGTTCTCGATTCTCACGCTCATCCAGACCGCGTCGATCTTTGTTGCCGCGCCATTCATCGGACGCGCCGTCGCGCGGTACGGCAAACGCTTCGTTTACTTGTCCGGAGCCGTCGCTTTCATGCTCGGAGGGATCCTGGTGTTCCTGTGCCCGCCGTCCATGCCCTGGCTCGCGTGCGTCGCATTCTTCTTCCTGGGCCTTGGTGTCGGGTTGCTCAACACGCTGATGTGGGCCATGGAAGCGGACACTGTCGAGTACGGCGAGTGGAAAACCGGTCGCCGCACCGAGGGCACCACATACGCTGTTTTCTCGTTTGTCCGGAAACTGGGCCAGGCATTCGGCGGTGCCGCCGCGGCGGGGCTGATCGGCTTGACCGGATACGTGGGAGGCGCCGCGGTGCAGTCCGATCACGCTGTCTTGGGCATCCGGCTGACCGCGGGGATTCTGCCGGCAGTCCTATGTTTGATCGCTTTCTTCGTGATGCTTCGCTATCCGTTGACCGATACGTTGTTCAGCCGGATCGTGGAGGAGAACGAGACGCGCAAACAGATGAAACTCGCGATGTCCGACGGACGAGCCGTTGTTCCGCCCGACACGGACGCCGCGCAGGGCACGGAGTCCGGAAACGACAATCACGGCGAACCGGTTCCGGAGACGACATCACAACAGACCGAGAAATAGAAAGAAGACACACATGACATCCACGGGAACCCAAGACACGGTTCGCCTCGGCATCATCGGATACGGTGCGCAAGGTTCCACTTATGCGACATTCATTGCCGAAGGCCGCGTGCCGCACATGAGAATCGGTGCGGTCTGCGACACGGACCCTGAGCGCCGCGCACAGGCCGAGCGAGATCACCCAGGGGTCACGACTTTCTCGAGCTATTCCGACGTCCTGGCATCGGGGAACGTCGACGCCGTGGTCACGTGCGTACCGCATTACCTTCACCCGGAGATGGGAATCGAGGCTCTTCGTAACGGGACACCCGTGCTGGTCGAGAAGCCAGCGGGCGTCTACACGAAGCAGGTGGCCGAGCTCAACCGGGTCGCAAAGGAGACTCCCGACGTCCCGTTCGCGATCATGTTCAATCAGCGCAACAATCCGCTGTACCGCAAAATCAAAGACGTCATTGATGCTGGGGATATCGGCACCCTGCGTCGCACCAACTGGATCATCACCACGTGGTGGCGCCCCCAGGGCTACTACGACCAGTCCGCGTGGCGGGCCACCTGGGGCGGTGAGGGAGGCGGCGTCCTGGTCAATCAGGCTCCGCACCAACTCGATCTGCTGCAGTGGATGTGCGGGGTTCCCCGCTCGGTCTTCGCCAAGGCCGCTTTCGGTTTCCGACGGAACATCCCGGTGGAGGACGAAGTGACCGCCGTTCTGGACTACGGCAACGGCACGACCGGTGTCTTCATCACCGCGACGCACGATCTGGTGGGCACGGACCGTCTCGAAATCCTGGGCGACAAAGGCAAGATCGTGGTGGACGGCTCGAAGAAGGCGCACATCTACCGCCTGCGCGACGACGAGCAGGAGATCTCCAAAGGACTCGATATGGAGGCGGTGCGAGGACTATTCCAGGGTTCGCTCGATCCGCACGATTTCTACGAGGAGGAGGACCTCGAATTCGAGTCGGTATGGGGCGAACAACACACCGGTGTCCTGGAGAACTTCGCGCTCCACGTGCTGGATGGGACGCCGCTTCTCGCGCCAGGCTCGGACGGGATCAACGGGGTCCGGCTCGCCAACGCGATCCACCTGTCCGCGTGGAAAGGGGAGGAGGTGCCCCTGGATTTCGATACCGAAGAGCATTTGGCTCTGCTGAATCGGCACATCGCCGAGGAAGGGACGTACCCTCAGCGCTAGTCGGGCTGCTCCTCGTGGGCCACGTGCACGGGCCACGCGCTGCAAAGGGCCTGCCGATGACCATCGGCAGGCCCTTTCCGTGATAGCCGTGTCAGGGCTCAAGCTTCAGTAACCGATCGAGCGGAGGTATTCCCTGGAATCGGCGAGGCAGTCGAAAGGATCGCGTCCGTAGAGCTCATCTTGCTCAACGAAGAAGTGTTCCGCTCCGGCTTCGAGCGCCGCCGGCAGGAGCTCCGGCCAGTTCATATTGCCGGCACCGACTTCCGCGAATTGGGGAAGAAGGGCGAATCTGCGCATGAACTCTGCGTGAGCCTCGGGCGTTTGGTCCTCGAGGAGCGCCATATTCTCCGCAGGCAGCGGGACCACCCGATAATCCTTGACGTGGATGAGCTTGCAGACCCCCGAGTACTCCTTGAGCATGTCCAGCGGGTTCATGCCTCCGCGCTGCACCCAATGAAGGTCCACCTCGAATCGCACACTCGGGGCGAGACGCCGAACGATGTCGAAGATGCGCTCGCCGTCGAATTGGGCCAGATCCACGTGGTGGTTGTGGTAACAAAGCGTGATGCCTTCGGCGGCCAGACGTCGCCCGGCCTTCTCACACTCGCGCCCCCACGCTTCGCAAGCCTCCTTGGACGCCATCGCATCGAACGGCATCATCCCGATGCGGACGAATGAGACGTCGAGCCGCCGGCAGTCCGAGACGACCTTCTCGAAATCGGTGTCCAGGGCGTCGCCGGTGGCCGTTGCGGTTTTCTTGAGCGCTACGGAGAGGGCCCCAACGCTCAGGCCGAGCTCGCGGACGCCGCGCTCGAGATCGTTGGTATTCGCCTCGTTCATCGGGATCTGGGAGACCTCGACCGACTCGTATCCGAGGCCCTTGATCCTCTCCAGGACAGGGAACATGCCCTCCACGGCAACTCGGTCCTTGAGCATCATCATCTGAACACCCAGCGTCGTCATCTTCGCTCCTCACGTTCCGGTGCCCGCGGCGGTGCGGGTTCGGCTTCAGGTCTACCGGTGGGGTGTAGCGCAGGTCACGCGATTGCCGGGGGTTGCCGCGGCCTGATGGTCGATCCGCGACCCCGCCCCAGCTGCGCTCGCCGCCGAGGCGACACGGACTCATCGTCGCTGATGCAGGGGGTGCGACGAACGACCGTGGGTTCACGTCTTTCCTCGCAGCTGCCGGAAGGTCGGCTTCATCCTCAGGCGTCGGTCGCCCGCCCACATGCTCGTCTTTGCGGTTCCTAGCTCCTGACGTGCTCGCCGTCCCACGCCTTCGTGTAGAAGTTCTTGGAGCGCGTCGTCAGCAGCTCTCTATATTCCTGAGCGGTCAGGGCCTGAGCTGAATCTTGAGGAATACTGTCCGTGAATCCGGAGACGCCCAGCCCTGCCGAATGGTCCTTCAATTGCAGGCCGGCGGCCTCGAGCATCGTCGGATACATGCTGAGCTGGTCCATACCGGGACGCAACTGACGATTCCGGTCTTCACCCGGCACCCACACACGATTGAAGATGCTGCGGTTGTTGTTCTTGTCCAGCTCCTTGTGGAAGGAATCACTGGATGCCATGTGCTTGAGGTGGTCTCCCTGGATAACAACGGCGGTGTCGTCCAGATAGCCTTTTTCCTCCATGTAGTTCACATAGTCGACAACTTTTTCCATGGAACACTGGTAGACCGATGTCAGCTTTTTGTTCGTGTCCACCTGACAATAGTCGTATACCGTGGTGGGTTCGTGGGTGTCCAAAGTCAGCGTCGAAAGATTGAATGGCTGTCCAGTCTTTTCGGAATCGGCGTGCAACTGGTCGATCTCGTCCTTGGCGTGGTCCAATAGTCTCTCGTCGCTGAGACCCCAATCCTCCCGGAAGTTCTTTTCCGGCTCACCGGCAGCCTTCCAATCTGCCAGGTCCTTGGTCTCGTCGAAACCGTGGTTTTGCAAGAACGTGTCCTTGCTGGCGAACTCGCCGCCGGCTCCGCCCATGAACACGTTCTTGTACCCCTGTTGTTTGAGTACGTCACCCAAGCACGTCGTGCCGTTGAGGTAGGAATCGATGCCGTCCGGAGGAGCGGTGTTCCCACCGCCGTACCACGGTGAACTGGTTCCCTTGAGCGGGATACCGCACTGCGTCGAGACCATCCCGGCCATGGTCCAGCCTCCGCCTTCGTACTGCTGATAATTCTCGACGCTCTGCCAATCTGCCGTCCGATCTTCGAGAGGGGCATAGGGATCCTTCTCGAACAGGTTTTCGTCGCCCAGGGTCTGTTCTCCGGATTCGAGATAGATATTCACGATATTGCGTTTGTGCGTGGAGTCGGTGATCTCCGGCTCGGCGTAGTAGTCTCCGATGTCCATGTCGGAACTCGCCGCGCGGACGAAATCGGCCAGACCCACGCTGCTCGAAAACACCGATGTTCCGGTCACAATCAGGATCAGGACCAAGCTCGCGGAGAGTGCCCGGGTCATACGACGTGTCGTCCGCGGACGCGGATCCCAAGAACCAAGCCGCCTTTTCCGGATACGGAGGAGATGGACAAGCGCAATGGCAAGAGTAATGACCGCCGGGACGACGACGATTCCGAAGAACCCCAGCCATTCACTGGCGAAACCGTGCGATAAGTCGACGTCCTTGACGCTGGTCGCCATCTGTCGAACACTGACCTCACCCCAGAACCAATGGATTCCGAGGCCGGCAACGAGCAGCACGAGCCCGAACCAGATCACGAGATAGAAGAGGACCATTCCCAAGATGGCGCCGATTCGTCGGCTCGGTTTCGGATACTTGGTGGGCACAGTCACTCCTCGGCTTCAATCGCCCGCATCGGTCTCGTCCCGCGTCTCGGCGGCCTCACACGATCGCCCAGCCTAGCGAATTTTGAAAGGAATATGATGTCTCATGCGGGGGCGAAGACCCAGAGTGGCCCCGGACCCCGGGCACGACGCGGGCGGGACGGTCCGACATCCGCGCTTAACCTTTCGTTTCCTGGGGCATAGCCTGGGGTCAGGGGCCCGGGTCAAAGTTGACTCGGTGCTCATCTCGAGCCGGGAGGGCAGGATAGTGTCTCAGAACGTCACCCAGAAACTCATCGCGAATCATCTCATCGAGGGGGAGATGACGCCAGGCGAGGAGATCGCCCTGAAAGTTGACCAGACCCTTACCCAGGACGCCACGGGCACCATGGTGATGCTCGAATTAGAGGCCATGGGCCTGGAACGCATTCAGACCGAGCTGTCGGTGCAGTACGTGGACCACAACCTGTTGCAGACCGACGAGAAGAACCCTGACGACCACCTGTTCCTGCAGTCCGCGGCGCAGCGTTTCGGCCTGTGGTTTTCCAAGGCCGGTAACGGGGTTTCGCATCCGGTGCACCAGTCTCGTTTCGGCCGGCCTGGTGCCACTATGATCGGTTCCGACTCGCACACGTGCGCTGCGGGCGCTCTGGGGATGCTCGCGGTGGGGGTCGGCGGCCTGGAGGTCGCGATGGCAATGGCCGGTCAACCGCTCTACGTGACCATGCCCGAGGTTTGGGGTGTGGAGTTGACTGGCGAGCTGCCCGACTGGGTCTCGGCCAAGGACGTGATCCTGGAGATGTTGCGTCGTCACGGTGTGAAGGGCGGTGTAGGCCGCGTGATCGAGTACCACGGACCAGGCCTTGCTGGACTCACTGCCATGGACCGGCACGTGATCGCGAATATGGGAGCCGAACTCGGAGCCACCACGAGCGTGTTCCCGGCCGATGACGCTGTGCGGGATTACCTCGCCGCAGTCGGCCGCGCCGACGACTATCAGCGGATCGTGGCTGACGACGATGCAACGTACGACATCGAGGAGCACATCGACCTGTCCTCCTTGGAACCGCTCATTGCCAAGCCTTCTTCCCCGGGAAACGTGGTTCCGGTGGCCGAGGTCGGAGACGAGGACGCCTTCCAGGTCGTCGTCGGATCCTCCGCTAATCCTGGGCTCCGGGATTTTGCGGTCTTCGCGGAGATCCTGGAGGGTCAGCAAACAGACTCGCAGGTTTCTGTTGACGCCAACCCCACCTCACGGGAGGTGCTCGCGGATCTGATCGCGGGTGGCTGGTTGACTTCGCTCGTTGCCTCGGGGGCCCGTATCCACCAGTCAGGCTGCATGGGATGCATTGGTATGGGTCAGGCCCCGGCGAGTGGCCGGAATTCGTTGCGCACCATGCCACGCAATTTCCCGGGCCGTTCGGGCACGGAGGAGGACGCTGTGTGGTTGTGCTCCCCGGAGACGGCGGCAGCCGCGGCCCTGACCGGGAAAATCACGGATCCGCGAACCCTTGCCGAGAGTCACGGCATTGAATACCCGAGACCGGGGATGCCCGAGAGGTACAGCGCCAACGAGGACATGCTGCTGCCTCCGCTGGACAAGGACCAGGCGCTTCAGGTTGAGCTTGTGAAGGGTCCAAACATCTCATCGCTGCCGGAATTCGAGCCGCTCGAAGATCGACTCGAGGCTCCAGCGCTTTTGGTTATGGAAGACGACGTCTCGACGGACGAGATCATGCCTGCCGGTTCGCGCGTGCTGCCGTACCGCAGTAATATCCCCAAGATCGCGGAGTTCAGTTTTACCCGGATCGACCCGACATATCCGGAAAGGGCAGCCCAAGCCGACGGAGATCATGTGGTGATCGCAGGAGACAACTATGGCCAGGGTTCATCCCGCGAGCATGCCGTGATTGCCCCTCGCTATCTGGGGTTGCGTGCCGTGATTGCCAAGTCCTTCGCGCGGATCCATTGGCAAAATCTTGCCAACTTCGGCATCCTAGCCCTGGAATTCGACGACCCGGCGGACTACGACGCCGCTTCACAAGACGACGTGGTAGTGCTCGAAGGACTTCACGACGCCCTATCAACCGGCCGCGACATCACGGGGACCATCGGCGGTCGCAAGACGTTGCTGCACCATAGGCTCTCGGACCGCCAGGTAGAGATGGTGCTGGCCGGTGGTCGAATCCCGCTGACCGCGCAGGCCGTCTAGGTTTGCCCGCCCATGGCGGATTCCGCACCGGTGGCCCTCCGGTGCGGAAACCGTCCGCTGTTCCGGAGCCTGCCTCCGCGCATGACCTCGTCAAGCGCGCAGCATCCCGGTGACGTTACATTTCCTGGCTGGAGCCTCGGGCGACGAGTGAGCTGAACTCGGCATCGGGCATCATGTTCCCGCCGGTGAGCCAGGCCATGTGAGTACCGTTCTCGATCTGGGACCGGGTGATGCCGCGAATGCCGAGAGTCGAATCGTCTAGGGCAGCAAAACGAGTTGCACCCACGATGCCGGCGCATGCGGAGGGCTCAACGCGGAGGCCTTCGGCATGGTGGGCAGCGGCGAGGGTCCGGATCAAAGCCTCGTCGTCAACGGTCACGAACCCCGTGATCTCGGAGCCTATAGCCTGGCCTACCAACCCGGAAGGACGCTGCACGGCGAGCCCGTCCGCCTCGGTGGAGCCGTCCAGCCCAATTTCCTCGACGTGGACTCCGTCATCAAGCCCGGTCAGGCGCCCAAGAAAAACCGCGGGCGCGTGGGTCGGCTCAACGAAGATGCAGTGTACGTTCTCGCCGAATTCCTGTTTGAGCCCGTAGGCGATTCCACCCGGCGCGCCGCCCACCCCGCAGGGCAGATACACGAACAACGGCTGGTCCGCTGTCACGTGGACGGCAGCAGCGCGCAGTTGACCGGCCACCCTTGCGCCCGAGACGGCATATCCCAAAAAGAGGTCCAGGGACCTCTCGTCGTCGATGAAAAAGGCGTTGGGTTCCAGCTCGGCCGTTTCGCGTGCCTTGGTCACGGCCACGCTGAAGTTGCCCGCATGTTCTACGACCTCAGCCCCTGCTTCGCGCAGTTTTGTCTTCTTCCAGGCCTTGGCATCGGCAGACATGTGCACGGACACGCTGAACCCCAGAGTCCGACCCATGAGCCCGATGGATAACCCCAGGTTGCCCGTGGATCCGACCACCAAGCGGTATCCGGAAACGATCTCGCGAATGTGGGGATCCATGAATTGAAGGGCCCCCTCGCTCAGCGGGAGACCGTGTCTTTGCAGCACACGGTGGCCCAGAGCAAAGACTTCGTGGATGCCTCCGCGAGACTTGACCGAAGCGGTTACGGGCAACTCGTTGTCGCACTTGACCCACAAATTCCCTGGGATTCTTGAGCCGAGAACCGGATGCAATGCCTCCTGCAAGTCTCCGACGCTCAGAAGCCTCGACTCGATGATTCCGTTCCACTGTTTGGTCTCCGCAAACATCTCTCGGACCAGTGGTGCGTACCAGCGAAAGCGCTCGGCGGCTTCGGCCAAGTCAGTCGGGGAGGGGACAGTTGCGGGGCCCGACGACGGGGCCGGTGCTGATGTACTCCCGAAAGACTCGGCGGCCTCGCTCGTCTCTTCTGGGCACGGGATGGTTTCCGGTGGTTGGATCCATGCCGTTTCGGTTCCGGTCCGCAAAGCGTTCAGTACGCCGCGCGCACCCGATTGGAGGTGGCTGTCGTCAAACATCGGATCCCTTTATGCATTCACGGTTGGTCTTCTGCCTCGAGTATGTCAGTTTGCGGCCATGGCCTCGTAGCCGGAGGTTCTTCTGGGCCTGATCTGCTCGACCCTGCACGCAAGGTGGCCATTGAGCAGAAAGCTTGGTTATTCGCACTTTTCGAACGCCTCGCCGCCTCAGCAGGGGCCACCGATTCCAGTGCGCTTGAGACCCGGCTCTCACTCGGGCGTGCCGACCGCTGGTAGATCGGGGAGCCATTCGGCGCGGTTCGCTCATTCGACCGCCAGGCTTCGGGCACCCGAGCTCACAGCTCCGACTCGGCCGCAGCGACCTCATAGGCGGAGGCACCGGACAATTCTCGACCCACTACATATCCGAAAGTCAACGCCGGGCCCAAATTGGTGCCTCCCGCGGGGTAGAAACCGCCCATGATCGAGGCGCGGTCGTTGCCGGCGGTGTAGAGACCCGGGATAGCCGTACCGTCTTCGTCCAGGACATTTCCATGCCCATCGGCTGCAATACCGTCGAAAGTTCCGAAGCTGCCGGGGACGACTTTGACCGCATAGAACGGTCCCTTCTCGATCGGCGCGAGACTTGGGTTGGGCTGGACCTTTGGGTCTCCACCGTACCGATTGAATTCTGTCTTTCCGCGGTGGAACTCGGGGTCTTGACCACGGCGGGCCGCACGGTTGAAAGCACCGACCGTCTCCTCGAGATTGACAGGGTCGATCCCGCATTTCTGCGCGAGCTCTTCGAGGGTCTTCCCCCGGATCAGATAGCCGCTACGGAGGTATGGGGTCAGCGGAATGGGCAGTGGTTTGGCCATCCCGAGCGGGTACTTCCGGACGAATCGTGAATCCGCGATCTGCCAGGACTGGACCGGTTCCCCTTCAGGAACGGTCTTGAACATGGCATCCACGTAGTCGTAATAACCGTTCGCCTCGTTGACGAACCTCTTGCCGTTTCGCAGCACACCGATCGACCCGGGTTTGGCGCGATCCATGATGTGAGGGAATATGCCTGTGGTTCCGTTGGCGTAGGGAACGAGCGAGACGGGACACCAAGCGGCCGGAGAGGCGAGGTTCTTGGCAAAGGCTCCCCCTACACTTTGTGCCAGCTTCAGGCCGTCCCGGTGCACGCCTCCGGCGCAAGGGAGTGGTGTTCGTGGCCAGAGGGCGTACCGGGAAATAGTTCTTTGCGGAGTTCGACGTTCTGGGGGAAACCGCCAGTGGCCAGGACGACGCCGGAGCTTGCGCTGATCGTGAATACTCCTTCGGGGCCCCGAACCTTCGCGCCGCGGATACGGCCGTCCTCGGTCATCAGCATCAGGCCCTCGGTGTTGACCAGGTACTCGACTCCCAGGTCGGCACCGGATTGGGCGAGGCGTCCGATTAGTGCGGTTCCATTCACCAACTGCATATTTCGGCGGTGAGCGAGAAGATCCCACATGTGGGGGAGTACCCGCTTGGCCGAGTGAAGCCACCCTTGTGGGCTGAATTGGGAAGCGGCCAAGAACTGAGAAAGGTCCGGTCCGGCCATGATGCCCATTCCGAGGAAGGATGTTTCATATTTTTGGTGCCGCAATTTCTTCAGCAAATCGGGGTCGATGTTGCGTGCATTCCACGGTTTGGGGCCCACCGAGCGGTGCGCGGTGCCCGCTCCGGGCAATTCTCCGTAGATGTCCTTGATCTTGGCTCCGGGAGTCCATTGGAGTCGTGTCTTCTTCTCGAAGAATTCCACCATGCGCGGAGCGGCGTCGATGAATGCGTCGATGTTGTCGGACTGGTAATAACGGCCGATCACGCTTCTGAGATAGGTGCGGAATTGCTCCGGAGCCTCGACGAGGCCATCGCGTTTGGCGAAATGTGTGCCAGGCGTCCATGCCCACCCGCCCGACCAGGATGTTGCGCCTCCCATCACGGCATCTTTCTCGGCGACGATGACCTTCATTCCGTGATATGCGGCAGTGACTGCGGCAGCGAGCCCGCCGGCGCCGGAACCGATCACCAGGACGTCGCAAGACAGGTTCGAGGGTGTGCAGGACATGAGTCGTCTCCTTAGGCGTCAAGAGGTTGGATCGTGGAGAGGGGCAGGCTTTAAACCCTCGGGCTCTCGGTCGAGGCGAGGACCGCGGTCGTACTTTCGTGCAGGAAGCGCAACCACTGCCGTGGACCGTGCCGCCGGACGTAGTCGTCCGAACAGGACTCCACACTGACCGGAAGGTTCGTGGGGAGGTGGGCCAAATAATCTCGTAGCGGAAACTCGCCGTGCCCTGGTGCGAGACGGTCCGAACGTGACTCCGTGACGAGCCCGTGGCGATCCGAAGGCCCTGCCCTCGGTCCATCAACAAGCTGAATTCCACCGACGACGTCGTAGACGGCATCGAGCTCGTCGAGGGTTGCTCCGAATCGGGTCAAGTGCAGGGTGTCGACGAGGATCTTGGCTCCCGTGTCCCTGGCGAGGCAAGCAGCACCAGGCAGAGAGTTGACGGCTTGGTAGCTGATCGGTTCCACAGTGACCGTGAGGCCGCGCTGCCCGGCGTACTCAACCATGCCGGTCAGAGAGTCGCGCAACCGATTCCCTTCCGTGTCCGCAGCGGCCACGGTGAAGGTTCGGGCCGTTAACCCGGCAGCGTGGTCCAGCGCTCGTTCCCAGACTTCTTGTTGATTAGGGCTTCCGTCGAGCAACAGAAATTCGGTGTCCAGGACACGCAGTCCGGTTTCGGACAGCGCCGTGAGTACTCGGCGTCGCAATGGGGAGCCGGGGCTCAGATCGTAGGAGGGTTCCGCATCCGTGACTTTCTGGACCCGGATGCCGACAACGTCGAATCCTGCGTCTGAGGCTAAGTGAATCAGTTCGTCCGGGGGAGTCGTCAGGGAGGAGAGCGCCGCCAACCCGAGGGTTCGGCGAGAGCTTTCGTGTGAAGTCATCATGACCTTTCTCCTGGATTGGTGGTTGAACGGACATCGTCGGGAACCCGAACGCGGGTTGCGATCGCTTCCTCGTTCAATCGCACGGGTGCGCCGGTGCGGGCAGACTCGTAGATTGCCAGCAGGATCTTCAAGGCCCGAACCGAATCGGATCCGGTAATCGCGGGTTTCCTCGATTGCCGCAGAGCATCGACGAAATCCTCCAGCTGGGAACGATGATGGGGAATCAGGTGATCGTTGATGGCAGAAAGGGACGCGTTGGGTGGCACGTTCTCCGGGTGCGTGAGCAAGCTGGTGATCGATTCGCCCTCTCCCCAGATGTCCAAGCGACCATCGGTGCCCTCTGGAAACTCCGTCAACTGCGCGGTGGAGCCGTTGCTTCCCGTAACGCGCACTTGGGCCCCCAGGGCGGGAGATGCGGCGGTGCTCGCCTGAATCGTGGCCATGGCCCCGGTGGCGAACACGAGGGTTGCGACTGCCGAATCCTCGACTTCGATATTCGTTCCGTGCTTGTAGGTGTTCACCCGGCCGAAGACTTCTTGAACATCTCCCATGAACCACTGCAACAGATCGATGTAATGGATCGCTTGGGTCATCAGGACGCCGCCGCCATCCGTGCGCCAGGTGCCTCGCCAGTCGTCCTGGGAATAGTACTCGGGGTCACGATGCAACATGACCGAGCAATGACCGAGTACCGGGTTCTGAAGCGGCCCGTCGTCGAGGGCCGCCCGGATCTGCTGCGCCGCAGGCCAGAACCTGCGTTGGAAAAGCACGGTGAGTTCGACGCCCGCTTCCTCGCATGCCGCGACCATGCGAGAGGCCGCGGCCACATCGATGGAAATTGGCTTCTCGCACACCACGTTCACGCCGTGGCCCGCAGCCGCCAGGACCAAGGCTTCATGCGTCGGGTGCGGGGTGCAGATCGAGACGACGTCGAGGTCCTGGTCCCAGATCCGGTCAATGTCCACCACACTCACCGGGATCTCGTAGGTCGCTGCGACCTTCTCCGAGGCCTCAGGATCCAGGTCGGCGACCGCGACAACCCGGACGTGTTTCATTGATTGATACGACTCGATGTGGTTTCGGCTGATCATCCCGCAACCGATGATCCCGACCCTCAGTTCACGCTGTTCCATGGGTGTCCTTTCTTCGAGCTGGCTGCCCGCAGACGCCGTCTTCTGCAAAAGCCGGTGTCAGCGGCTGTGGCCGTTATTCAGTTCCTCCGCCGAATGAAGCTCGTTCTTCACCGGGATTGCCCACGTCTCCTCGGGTCCCTTGGACCCTTCCGGAAGGCCGGTCTTATCCGCGCTCTTTCCGTGGGTGGGGGTGCCCGTGGGCCGGCCGCGACTTCGAGGTTCGGCCTGCGGCATCCTGAGCCGCGACCCAGCCGAAAGTCATTCCGGATCCCACCTGGGTACCGGCGCCGGGATATTCGGAGCTGAAAACGGATTGGGCATCGTTGCCGACGGCGTACAGACCGGGGATGAGGTCCCACGACTCGTCCACGACCTGTGCCTTTTCTGTGATGGACGCACCGAACGACGTTGCCAAGGGGGTCGGAACCACGCGAATTGCGTAGTACGGAGCTGTGGAGACCGGCCCGATATTCGGATTGGGCTCGTGCTCGGGATCTCCGGCTACACGCCCGAATAGCGACTCGCCCTTGTGAAAGTCCTCGTCCTTGCCCATTTCTGCGAAACCGTTGTAGCGCTCGACGGTCTTCTCCAGAGAATCGGTTGAGATACCGATGCTCTCGGCCAGCTCCCTGAGAGTCGCTCCTTGATGCAGATACCCTGAGTCGACGTACTTTTTCAAGGCGATACGGGGCAGATGCGGCAACGTGATGATGCCCAGGCCATAGGTGGCGAGGGCCTTCGAGTCCACGATGAGCCAGGCAGGAACGCTGTCATGTGCGTACATCGCACGGACGAACCGGTGATACGACGTCGACTCGTCTACGAATCTCTCGCCTCTCTCGTTCACGGCCATGACTCCTGGCTTTCCGCGGTCCCAGATGTGGGGAAACACGGCCGTTGAGCCGTCTTTGCGCGTACCCACCGAGGAAGGAAACCACAGGGCATTTTCCCGGTTGTCATTGCCCAGCCGAGCCCCGATCGACGTCGCAAGCTTCAGGGTGTCTCCTGTCGCCCCTTCGTTGGCCCGCGAGAACTGTGGTGTCGGGTCCGGCATGTACTTCTCGCGCATCTGTGGGTTCTGCGAGAATCCGCCGCCGGCGAGTACGACGCCGTGCGTCGCCCGGACGGCGATCTCTCGTGACTCGTGCTGAACACAGAGCCCGACGACACCGCCGCCTTCTTCGCGATCCTCACGAAACAGCTGCGTGACACGGGCGTCGAGCCACACGGTTCCGTCCATCTCGAGGAGTCGGTTGTAGAGGCGTGCGACCAGCGCGTTACCCATGACCAGACGGGTTCCGCGGGGGTATTGCAGGCGGTCCACGGCCCACCGCATCCCCAATCTGAGTGCCGTGAACACGGCCTTGGTCGTGGCTCCGGCCTTCTTGGAAAACAATCCCAACAAGGTGTTTACCTCGGGGCGTCGAACCATGAGTTCCCCGTTCATCAGGGAAAATTCGGGCACGGGACGGCGCACGTGGCGGAAGTTTTCACGTCCTAATCGACGGCCGTCGAAGGGCTTGGGTTCCAGTGCGCGTCCCGTCATACCGGATTCGAGGAGTTCGGAGTGGTAGTCGACGACGCTTGGCGAGTGCAGGAATTCGACCCCCAGTTTTTTCATGTATTTGAGCATCTTGGGCCCATTGTCCAGGTAGGCCTGGCGCATCGACTTATCAGATTTGTCGCCGACCAACTGGTCCAGATAGCGCTCGGCCTTCTCGGAGTCGTCAGTGTTTCCGTTGGCCACTTGGAACTGGTTGTTCGGGATCCAGCAGGTTCCCGCCGAATATGCGGTGGTACCCCCGATGTAATCGGTCTTCTCGATCGTGAGGACTTTGAGTCCTTCGCAGGCTCCTGTGACGGCTGCGGACAACCCGGCGGCCCCTGTTCCGAGGACCACCAGGTCGTATTCCTCATCCCACGCCTCCGGAATTGTTCCTTTTTCGATCTGGTCCACTGCTAGGGCCTCCATAATCTTTGGGTCGTGGTCGTGCATTATTCGGCCGGGGAACGCCGGATCCGACGTTGCTGGGTCGTGAGCCACTGGTGGCTTAATGATTGAATGATCGGTCGGTTGCGGGCGCGAGCGTTCGGAGCGCGAGCCTCGCGGCTGACTCACGCGAGTGAATCGGGGTTCTCAGCGAGGCTCAAGCGCCGCTTCTACCGAGTTCCGAGGTCGGAGTCCGGTACGTTTCCGTGCTGAATGCTGCACAGACTCCGGAGATGGCGACGCAGATTGCAGAGAAGAGGGCGACGCCAAACCAATTGTGGTGCGGGCCCGAGATGGACTCAGCGATCGCGGGGGTGAAGCCGGCCAGGAGCAGACCGATCATGAGGCAGATCGCCATGCCGGAGTAGCGCACGTTGGTGGGGAACTGTTCGGGGAAGTACGCGGGATAGACCGCATTGCTCATCGAGTAGCCGCCGGCGATCAGCAGGATTCCGATAATCCAGACCCACCAAATATTAGCCGTGACGCTTCCGGCCAGGATCCAGAAGAATGCGAAGATCAGAATCACCTGGGCGATGATTCCAGCAATGAATACCGGTTTTCTTCCGATCCTGTCCGAGAGCATGCCCCATAGCGGCAGCGCGAAAACGGCAATGAGGTTGGCGACGCTGACGAAGGTCAGCATGTCCTGCCTGGGGATACCGGCCACGTTGGAGCCGTAGGCGAGGGCGAAAACATTGATGATGGTGTTGACCATCGTGAAAAGGGTCATTCCGGTGACCAGCAGAAGGGTCTTCGGATGGTGGCGGAAAAGTTCGAATGCAGGAACCTTGACGACCAGGTCGAGCTCTTTGGTCTCTGTGAATTCCTCGGGCTCATCAAGGGTGCGGCGCAGTACTAAAGCTATTGCCGTCACCAGCGCGGAAAGTAGGAATGGCACGCGCCAACCCCAGCTCATCAAGGATTCCTCGGGCAGGGCCTGCAACGGGATGAAAACCGCTGAAGACAGGACGATTCCGAAGGTGACTCCGGAAAGCGTCCAACTCGAGAAGAAGCCTCTGCGATGGTCGGGGGCATGTTCCATGGTCAGCGAGGCCGAGCCGGGAGACTCACCGCCGGCGGACAAGCCCTGGGCCAGTCGCAGAACAACCACGATGATGGGAGCCCAGATGCCGATGGACGCGTACGTGGGGACCAGCCCGATCACGAATGTGGAGGCGCCCATCAGGATGAGCACCATAATCAAGACTTTCTTGCGTCCGATGACATCACCCAGATGACCCCACAGCAGTGCGCCGAGCGGACGGGTGATGTAAGCGACACCTATGGTTGCCAAGGAGAACAATTGTCCGGTGGTTCCGCCACCCGGGAAGTACAAGTCTTGAAGGTACAGAGCGGCCGCTGTCGCGAAGATGAAGAAGTCGTAGTACTCCAGGGCACTTCCGGCAAATCCTGAAATCGCCGCGGTGCGGGCATTGCGGCGTTTCTTCTCGCTGTATATCTTGCTCGGATTCAATGACTCCGTCGTCATCGTGGTCTCCTTCTCGCCCAGGCTCGGGGTACACCGGAGGTTCTCAGATGAACGACCTGGCTAGGTGTGATATGCGATACCTTACGAGAGTATGTACAGAGATTGTTAAAATCCAAGACTTAATAGCACTCGGACTATGTGGGCCCGGAACATAGTTACTGGAGTGTCGGTTCGGGGAAGATCGAGTCCAGGATGGTCAGGAATGCCTGAAGGGGTTCGGACTCGTTGTCATCGGACCATACGACTCCGTGGCTGAATGGCACTGGATCACCCTCGAGCTCGATCCAGGTTGCGGCCTCGGGCAGGATCGGCAGAACCTCCGAGGGTAAGATCGTGATGCCGACCCCGGCGGCCACCATGGATACGATGAGGAACGGATCACTGACGGCTTGTGCTATTTCGGGTTGGAATCCGGCCGCGTGGCAGATTTGTAGGGCCGCAACGGTCATTGAGGAGTTGCCGTCGACCGGACCCATGACGAAAGATTCTCCACGCAATTGATGGATCGGAATCGCATCTCGATGGGCGAGCGGATGATCCGTCGGTACCACGACCCCCAAGTGGTGGCGCGAGATTTCGCGAGCCCGTAACGGCGTGCCAACGTCGCCGATGATGCCTAAGAAGCTGGCGTCCAAATCTTCGTTGCGTACTTGGCGCATGCCGTCAAAGGTGCGGATGCCGCCGACGAGGTTGAGATCGACACCAGGAAAGTTTTCTCTCAGGGCTCGAGTGATGCGGGGGAGAGTGTCGTGATTGTGCATCCCTGAGAATCCAAGGGTAAATCGTCCCGTGGGCACGCCTTCCGCGCTGCGGGCCGCGTCCATAGCGTTATTCAAGCTTCGCAGGATTCGGTAGGCGTACGGAAGCAGGGCCTGCCCCGGGGCGGTCAGCTCCACGGTCCGGGTACTCCGTTTGAAAAGCGGTGAACCGACGTTTTTCTCAAGCTTGCGAATAACTTGGCTCAGCGGAGATTGTGCCATGTGCAATCTCTCCGCAGCTCGTCCGAAGTGAAGCTCTTCCGCGACCGCAACAAACGCTTCCAGCCACCGCAGTTCCATCATTTGGCCCCCTCGAAGATTATGTGCGGATATGTACACAGTATCGGACTCATTATGAATTAATGAGCGAAAGGTATTGTCCAGTCTCGATTTCTCCCCGGAGGATGTTCGTTGAGGGACGGCGGCCATAACGGCCGTCACGGTGATCCTCGGGTCGGCCTCCGACGCTGTGCTTCGACCCGATTCAACGCACATTTTCTCCTAATGAATTGAGGAATCAACATGGGACTTTTCGCAGTCGACTACCGCTACGCCGAGGGATCCGAAACCGGTCGTGCGGAGCATCAGGAAGAGCATCTGGCATTCCTACAAGAGCAGTTCGACGCCGGGCGCCTGGTGGTTTCAGGGCCGACCGACATCGATGGTGGCGACAAAGGAGCGCTCCTGATCATCCGGGCGGACTCCGCGGCTGCCGTCGAGGAGGTCATGGATCAGGAGCCGTTCAAGCAGCACGGCTATGTTGCACGCATCATCCGGACTTGGACTCCCAAATTCGGAGCGGATCGTCTCGTCTCGGGCAAGGACGCCTCATGAATACAGAGACCATGCATGCGGTTCGGACCGTTGCGGCGCACACTCTTGAGTATGTGACGGTCCCCCTGCCGCCGGTGTCTGCCGGAGAAGCGCTCGTGCGCATCGAGCACGTCACATTGTGCGGGACCGATCTTCATATTTACGAGGACGACTACACCTCTGAGCTGCCCCTGATCCAGGGCCACGAACTATCCGGAACGGTGGCCGAGGTGGCTCCGGGCGTTGAGACCGTGGCGGTCGGGGATCGCGTGGCAGTGGATCCGTTGATCGCCTGCGGGCAGTGCCGGGCGTGCCGATCGGGTCACGACAACGTATGCCCCTACCTGACCGTTTTCGGTTGCTACTGCGACGGCGGACTTGTCGAATATCTTCCCGTCGCGGCCGTGCGCTTGCACCGTATTCCGGAGGGAATGCCAACGGAACTGGGGGCCGTCGCGGAGCCGGCCGTGATCTCCCTCGAGGCAGTCGCCCGTGCACAAGCGATCGAGGGGGAATCTGCCCTTGTCCTGGGTGCGGGGCCAATCGGGCTGTTGGCGACATTGGCATTGCATGACCTGGGGGTCACGGTCATCACCGCGGACACGATCGCCGATCGGCTAGAGCTCGCACGAGAATTCGGCGCCGATGGAACACTGCTGATCGTCCCGGATCAACAATTTCCTGCGGCCGATCTCGCTTCGGCGCTGGAATGTTCCGCTCCGGAAGGGCCGCAGCTTGTCATCGAAGCGACGGGCGTACCGTCCTCACTGGGCAATGCGATCAATGTGGTCGCTCCCGCCGGACGTGTAGTCCAGGTGGGTATCTCCACCCGTCCCGCGAATTTCCCCCTGAACCTCCTCCCGTTCAAGGAGATCTCCCTTCTGGGCAGCCGCAACAGTCGTGGCCTCATCCCGAAAGCCCTGGACCTGATCTGCCGATACCCCGAGACGGTGGACGCGTTGATCACGCACCGATTCGATCTTCGGGACGTGAACGAAGCCTTTGAAACCATGCGTGACACGACTCGTCGTATCGGAAAGATTCTCATCGACATGCCTACGAAAGAGGCTCCATGATCACCACACCCCTCCGTGACCTGCCGGAACGGACTGACATCGTGGTCATCGGTTCCGGCGCGGCCGGCCTGACCGCCGCGACGCGGGCAGCTGACGGCACCCACGAGGTCGTTGTCCTCGAAAAGGCCGAACAACTCGGTGGTACAACCGCCGTTGGCGGAGGCGTCCTGTGGGCCCCTGCCAATTCGCTCGGAACGAAGGCCGGTTATGAGGATTCTCGTGAGGAGGCGATCGAATATCTGACTGCGGCTACTGGCGCGAAGATCGATCGAGAAGACATTGAGTGGTATGTGGATTGTTCTGCGGAGGCCGTCGACTGGTTGGTTGAGAAGACCCATGTAAGTCTTACTCCGTTGGCGCGCCCCGATTACCGTCTCGAGTTCGAGGGGGCGAGCAGGGGCGGGCGAAGCTTGGACAACGACGCCTTTGACGTCGGTTCGGTGGACGGGCTCCAGGAGGCCTTGCGACCGTCAAGCTATTTCCCGTTATTGACTATGGCGGAACGGGACGGTCTTGACGGTGCGGCGCCCGATGCCGACCTGCTCCAACGACGCGCTGAACACGGGATACGAACCATGGGAGGCGCCCTTGCGGCCAGTTTGTTGGTCTCTGCTCTGGACCGCGGGGTCACGGTCTTTTCGAATGCACGCATGACGGGCCTTGAACAAACCGAACACGGGGGATGGCTCGTCACCGTGGGGAATCAAAGCATTGAGGCTGACATCATCGTGATGGCTTCCGGAGGGTTCGAGTGGAATCAGGAGCTCCAGAAGGCTTTCTTACCCCACCCCATCGTGCCGATCTCCGCGCCCTCGAATGAGGGAGACGGCCTACTGCATGGCCTCAGTATCGGTGCGGCCGTGGCGTCCATGACGACGTTCTGGGGCGTCCCCGTGATTACCCCTCCGGACCAGACCTATGACGGGAGGCAGTCCGGAAGGATGGGCAATGTGGAAATGACCCTGCCCGGTTCGATCACCGTCGGCCCTGATGGGCGAAGGTTTGTCAACGAGGCGCTGAACTACCACGATGCGTCGTTGGTGATGGGTTCAATCGATCAACACCGACTCGAGCCGAAAGGGCAGCCGGCGTGGCTGATTTTCGATCAGCGATACATGGAGCACTATCCCGTGGCCGGTTCGACCCCGGGAAAACCTGCCGAATGGATGATTGCGGGCTCGTCCCTGGCGGAATTGGCAGAACGGATCGGTGTGGACCCGGAAAATCTGGTCGACGAGGTGCAGGCTTTCAACTCCGATGCATCTTCGGGCAACGATCGCGCATTTGACCGAGGCTTCTCCGCCGAGGACCGCTTCCTCGGAGACTCAGCCGTCACCCCGAATCCCTGCCTCGCGCCCCTCGTCGAACCACCCTACTTTGCGGTGCCAGTTCACTGTGGGGCCTTGGGAACATCGGGTGGCTTGGCGACCGATCACCACGGACGGGTCATGCGGTTTGACGGCTCACTGATCAGTGGACTGTATGCAGCCGGGAACGTTTCTGCGACCGTGTTTGCCGGCGGCTATCCCGCCGGGGGGTCAACGCTTGGTCCGGCGATCACTCGCGGGTTCGCGGCGGGGAAACACATTGCCTGCTCCCTTCGAGACCCCAAAACATCCCTGTGAGGCAGTGCCCAGCGGCCGCGGATCGAATCGGCCGGGTGATGACGCGAGACTCTCGGCCATCAGACAAGTCAACTCCGTGCTGGTCCTTGACTTGGTACAGTGGCAACCTATGGAGGTATACCACCTGCGCTACTTCGTGGCGGTAGCAGAGAACCTGAGTTTCTCCGGGGCAGCCAAATCCCTTCACATGGCTACCTCTCCATTGAGCCAAAGAATCAAAGATCTTGAGCGCGAGCTCGGCCTCCAGCTATTCGAGCGAAATTCGAGAAACGTCTCGCTCACCGTGCACGGCCGCGCTCTTCTCCCTATGGCCCGCCAAACCCTCACGGACTTCGACACACTCGGAATACGCCTGAAACAACTCGACGAAACTGCGCTCCCACGGTTTTCGATAGGTGTGCCTCCGTGGCTGCACCCCAAAGTAGACCAAGCGCTTTCGGAATTCGCATTCGAAAATAGTCATAAATTCACCATTGAACGATGGCCGGGTGGCAGCAGCGACCTGGTTCGCGCGGTCCAGTCGAAAGTTTTGGGATTCGCGTTGGTCCATCTTCCCGCCCAAGGCGCGGACGTTATGTGTGAGCAAATATTTAGCGAAGATGTGGGTATTCTGCTCCCGTCACGTCGGTTTCCTGAAAAGCAATGCGTCAGCATTTCAGATTTGTCGGGAATGGTTTTTGTCAAACCGCCGATGTCCTTGTCTCCAACGTATTTTGAACAAATTGCCGTGCGTTTGACGGCCGCAGGTTTGGTGGACCACGTGACTCTTTCCTCCGGAGATTATTCCAGTCCGGCCGAATTGGTCGCCAATGGCAACGCTTTCGCGCTGACGACACTGGATCATAATGCTCACGGAGACATGATCCGGCAAGGGCTGGTGACCGCCCTGCCGTTCAGTGACTTCGCGCCGAAATTGGCAACCGGGTTAGTGATGAATACTTCGTCGGAGAGCCCTGAGAGTCCGTTTCACGACTTAGTCGCTGCCGCCCGAAATCATTTCCGCATACCGATCCGATAAGCCTCCAATGTCGGCTGATATCGGCTTCCGGTACCTTTGAGCGGACCGTGATCGCTGTGGTCACAATACTATTCTCCCATCGGTGATATTTAAACGATCGCAATTGGCCCCAAGAGCGTTAGAGTCATCCCATGAGTTGTGAAGGGGAGACAGTGGAAAAAAAGTTCTCGAATAATTCAAACAACGCCAATCATGGACCTCTTTCGGGAGTTCGTGTTATTGATATGGCGACAGTCGTGATGGGCCCCTATGCCGCGCAAATTCTCGGCGATCTGGGTGCGGATGTTATCAAAATCGAATCGCCACGAGACAGCGCCCGCAATGGCCTCTACGCCCGAACCCCCGGCATGGGCCCATTGCACTTGAACGTCAACCGAAACAAACGCAGTATCAACCTGGATCTTAAATCTGAAGACGGTCACGAGGCTGCTATGCGGTTGCTCAAGTCCGCCGATATCCTGATCACTAACATGCGCATCTCTGCGCTATCCCGTTTGGGACTTGACTATGAAGCGATCAAGGACGCCGTTCCACACCTCGTCTATGTCCATGCGCAGGGTTTTCGCCCCGATTCGGATCGTGCGAACCTGGCCGCATACGACGAGACGATTCAGGCGGCATCCGGATTATTGGACGTGTCCAGTCGCGCGGATGATATCCAGAAACCGGTTATTCTGCCGACGATCATCGCAGACAAGGTATCGGGCCTCACCATGGTCTACAGCGCCTTGGCGGCGTTGTACAACCGCGCTCATGGCGGCCCAGGTCAGCTCGTGGAAGTGCCCATGGCCGATACGATGATTGCCTTTACCCTCGTTGAACACCTTCAGGGCAAGTCCTTCGATCCACCGTTGAGCGACACGGGTTTCCCGCTGTCCTTGAATAAAGGGCATTACGCTCGCACGACGCGAGACGGCCGTTTGGCCGTCGTCTTGCCTTACACCGGCCAGAATTTCAAGGACGTATTCGCCGCCGCGGGGCGGGAGGACTGGGCCGCCGATCCTCTGCTCGACGAGAGTCCTTTCAGCCCCAGGGAACATGGCCAGTTGATGAACTCGCGACTCGACGAGTGCATCTCAGCCTTGAGCCTGGAGGAATGGTCTGCGGTGTGCTCTGAGAAAAATGTCCCGTTCGGTCCCGTGCTCAAACTTGACGACGCCGCGGAGGACGAATACGTCCGTTCAGGTCATCTCCTTGATACCGCCGAGCACCCCACCGAAGGGCCGACCAAGGTCATCGGTATTCCGATGCGGTTCTCGGAAACCCCCTCTTCTGTGCGTCGTCTTGCACCCGTGCAGGGAGCGGACACAGAAGCCGTTCTGACGGAATTGTCGCAACAGTCCTCTACTCCGCATACAGTCGACATCACATCGGAAGGAAGTGAAGTCGCATGAACCAAGCTGTAGAAATGCAAGCAAAAGACTCCATTCTGGTTATCACTCTGAATCGACCGGAGAAGAAAAATGCCGTCAACGCGGACCTTGCCCGCGGGCTACGGGCTGCGATCGAGAAGCTGGAAATCGATCCGGCGTTACGAGTCGGCATTATCACGGGTGCCGCTGGGACATTCTGTGCTGGAATGGATCTCAAGGCTGCAGCCGATCATGAGCCGGTCAGCCTACCCGAACATGGATTTGCGGGGTTCGTGCAAACTGTCACTGCAAAGCCGATCATCGCCGCGGTCGAAGGCTACGCACTGGGCGGTGGTCTGGAGGTTGCCTTGAACTGCGACCTGATCGTCGCCTCCACCACGGCAACCCTTGGCCTGCCTGAAGTCAAGCGCGGGCTGATACCGGGAGGCGGTGGGGCGATCCGGTTGCCTCAGCGCATTCCTCACCACCTGGCGATGGAGCTGCTCCTGACAGGCTCGACCTTCAGCGCCCAGCGTGCTTCGGAACTCGGCCTGGTCAACCGCCTGGCAGAGGAAGGACACGCGCTGGAAGCTGCACTCGAGCTTGCGTCAATCATCTGCGCCAATGCTCCGCTCGCACTCGAGGCGGTCAAAGACGTCGTCCGTATGGCGGACAACGCCACGGAGGCCGACGCTTTCGCCAGCCAGGCGCAGATCGTCGAGAGGCTGAAGCAATCGGAGGATTTTGCCGAAGGCATCGCTGCCTTTTCCGAGCGTCGGGAGCCCCAGTGGAAAGGCCGCTGACAGGCTGAGAGTCGCAGCGGCAGAACAGCAGTTTTGTCTCACCTGGGGCGCCGGCGCATTCCGGTTTGCCCTCATCGGAGTCTTGTGGACCAGGAGCGACCACGGATTGTCCGGGGCAACAGCAGTGCAGACGCGACACGCAGGACAACCAACGGGTCCAAACCGGTCTTGAACAGGGGCGCAGCACAACAGCAGACCCGCCCGATGTCATCGGAGGGGTCCAAGAACACCAACGAAAAGGACAACGCATGTCTAAGCCCGCCAACACAACATCAGACTTCCTCGACTACGCATCGCTGCTCAGCGAGAAGGAGCAGACCGAGCTGGATGGAATCCGACACTATTTGGCCACTGAGATCAAACCTCTCGCCGAGCAAGCGTGGGACGCTGGGCAGTTCCCTCAGGGACTGTTCCAGAAATTGTCACCACTCGGAGTCGCGGAAGGACGTTACCCGGAGTACAGCAGGGTCCCCGCGCAGCCTCGCAGCGAACTGCTTGCGGGTTTCATCAGAATCGAGATGAACAAGACCGACCCGTCATTCGCCGTCGCCGCGGGAGTCCATACCGGTCTGGCTATGGGGTCCATTGCGGGTGGGGGCAACGAGGAACAGCGCCAGCGGTGGCTGCCGGATATGGTGGCCATGTCGAGCATCGGCGCTTTTGCCTTGACCGAGCCCGAGGGCGGCTCCGACGTAGCCGGGGGCATGCGCACGACCGCATACCGGGAAGGCAACGAGTGGGTCCTCAACGGCGCAAAACGGTGGATCGGCAACGGTACCTTCGCGGATCTCGTCGTGGTCTACGCTCGAGATACCGAAGACGACCAGGTCAAAGCCTTCGTCGTCGAAAAAGGCACCGAAGGATTCCAGGCGGAGAAAATCCAGGGGAAAATTTCTTTGCGAACCGTGGAAAATGCCGATCTGACATTGTCGAATGTGCGTGTTCCCGAGGCAAACCGTCTTCAGAACATCAACAGTTTCCGAGACGTAGCGAAAATCCTGCGCGCGACCCGAGGGGATGTGGCATGGCAAGCCACCGGCGTCGCCATGCGCGCCTACGAGGTAGCCAGGAATTACGCAACCACCCGAGTCCAGTTCGGCAAGCCGATCGGTGGTTTCCAGATGATTCAAGACTTGCTGGTCAAAATGCTGAGCAACGTCACCGCGATGCTCGGGATGGTCATCCGCATGGGACAACTGGCCGAGAACGGTGAGGACACGGCTGCGCAGGCGGCCCTGGCCAAAGCGTTCTGCACCACCAGGATGCGGGAGACGGTGGCCTGGGGTCGCGAACTGTTCGGAGGCAACGGCATTGTGCTCGAGTACGAAATCGCCAAGCTCTTCTCGGATGCCGAGGCCATCTATTCATTCGAGGGGTCCCGGGAAATGAACACCTTGATCGTTGGCAAGAGCATCACGGGCTTGTCTGCCTTTGCCTAAACAAAGTCTCTGACCAATGCCGTCGGAGCAGGCAACCGCGAGCCTCGGGAATGACTCCACGAGCTTTCTGCGCGACCGGGGGGTCCCCGTCAACCGGATTGGTGCCGTTGTCCAGCCAATGGCCAACGGCACCAACTAAGGTCACCTGCGTGCTGTTGTTATTTCAACGCGGTGCGACGGAGCCGGGTGTTGACGAATTCGCCCATTCCCCAGCGGCCTAGTTCACGGCCGAACCCTGAGCGTTTCACACCTCCGAAGGGTAGCCCGGGAAGAGTTGTGCCGTGTTCGTTGATATAGGCCATCCCAACGTCCAACCTGTCTGCCACCTGCTGGGCGCGGTCAATATCAGGGCTCCAGACCGAACCGCTGAGTCCGAAACCGACATCATTGGCCAGCTCGACTGCTTCATCGACGGAATCGACGCCGTAGACCACAGCCACAGGGCCGAAGATCTCTTCAGAGTAGGCGTCCATGTCTCTGGTGACGCCGGTCAGCACCGCAGGCTGCATGAATGCCCCGGGCCCGTCGAGAGGTTGACCGCCGGTATGTAGTCTCGCGCCTTGCTCGACGGCCTTTCTGACCTGCGCCACGACATTGTCCCGTGCCACAACGGAAGACAGCGGTCCGACCTGCACCTCGGAATCTGTAGGATCACCGATCCGTGCTTCGCTAAAAGCCGTGGTGATCTTGGAGAGGAAGGAATCCAGGTGGGCATTCGGTACGATCATCCGTTTGGGCGAATTACAGGCCTGCCCGGTATTGGAAAGTCGCGCCTTCGCGGCTTTCCTTGCGACCCGGTCGATATCGGCGTCGTCCAGGACAATCAGAGGATCTGACCCGCCGAGTTCGAGCACAACCTTCTTCAGGTTCCGGCCAGCAGTCTCGGCCACCGAGGAACCGGCCCGCTCGCTGCCGGTCAACGAGATGCCGCGCACCCGCGGATCGGCGATCATGTCAGCGATCTGTTCCTTGGAAGCGAAGACATTGATGTAAGCGTCGTCGGGTACGCCTGCCGTGTGGAGGATTTCGGCCATCACTTCCGAGGAGGCTGCGCAGATCTCGGCGTGTTTCAGAATGATGGTATTGCCAGCCATGAGGTTGGGGGCGGCGAACCTGGCGGCTTGGTAGTAAGGATAGTTCCACGGCATTACGCCAATGAGCGAACCGATCGGCTGAGTCTGGACCAGCGATTCGGCGGCACCCTGAGGATCGAGTTGTTCTTGTTGCAGCAGCTGCGGGCCGTTCTCGGCATACCAGCGGAAAATCGCACCTGCCAATTCCGCCTCGCCTATTGCTTCTTGCAAGGGTTTTCCCATTTCGGCAGCGATCAGCCGCCCCAGCTCTTCCTTCCGGGCATCATAGGCGTCAGCGGCCCGCGTGAGGATCGATGCTCGCTGATTCGCCGGCGTCGCCCTCCAGCCGGCGAATGCGTTGGCCGACCGGTCGAGCACTTGCTCGACACCCGTCTCATCCAGCGAGGGAAATTCGCGTTCGGTTACTCCGGTGGTCGGGTTGGTTGTCGTATAAGTAGACATAAAACAACCCTACTCCGCTTGTGAAGAGGGCTCTCAGGGGGGGGCACGAATCGCCGTTCTTTCACGGTCTCAGAACTTGCCCCACTCTGCGGGCGTACTCCTCCTTGATGAGGTCGAGGTGGGTCCAAGAGTCCAATGACGCGACCCCTGGCAGTGCTCTGAGATCCTCAATGACTTCGAGGACTTTACTCGACACATGGCTGTTGGCAGTTGCAATGAAGTCGTGGTTGCCATAAGTGCGTGCCGCGAAGTCAATATTCGGTGTGGTGCGCAGATGTTCGCGGATGTCATCGATGTTGCCGCGGGCGGAGATCCCAAGGCCGATGGAGAACCGACTCCGAGAAATCCCGCCCGGTTGGATGGCGGAGATGCGGATGACGCCGGCATCGAGAAGTTTTGCGACGCGTTCGCGAACCGACGAGGGGGAGAGGTGGACTGCTTCGGACAACACGGCATAGCTGGTTCGGCCATCCTGTTGCAGCATTGCGATGATATCGAAGTCGATGGGGTCTGGGGAGATCTCCTTGCGGGTCTTGGCGACGAAGAACCCTTTGATGACTTCGGCATACGTGGTGATGCGGATGGAACGGACGGAAGGGATCGCTCGTACCTCGTCGAGCAGCATTTCCATTTCCTCGTGGTTCCCGTGCCGGGATTCGAAGACGATGGGACGTGGTCCGCTGACCATGGACACGAGTACCGTGTCGGTGAATTGTGAGAGCTTCGATGCCACCGGTCTAGCGGCACCGTCGATGTCGACCATCGCGTGGATCAGCACTTGTCGACCGGCATGACCAGGGTCAACCGCCGCTACAATCTTGAGACCGTCTTCGTCCACAAGACGACGGACGCGCTGAGATACCAGATCGCGTGAGGCATCCAGGGTCTGTGACAGTTCGTGGATGCTTGCCCGGCCGTTCTCCTGCAGCGCCCGAATGAGAGCGGCATCAAGGTCCCTGTAATCCTTGACATCTCGGTGATTGGCCCGCGACGACTTTGCCAATATGTCCTCCGTTACAGTTTCACTCGATAAACACTGATTCTGCCCAACACTAGCCGCAAAAATTTGGTATATCCCCGAGATTAGCAATCGGTCGTCACTAAAGTGCCCGAAATATTTCTCATTTCCGCGGCAGATACCCGGTTTCCCCCATGATGCAGCGTGTTCTTATGACGCGGAATCACCTATATTCGGTGGGGCAATTACAGGACGTCTGTAACCCACACTTGAGCAAGGGAGCTCGACATGTCGTCCACGAATCTGGGCCGGGAGAAGACGCACAAAAAGGCGTTGCGATCAGGTTTCGCCGCTGCCGTCGGCACCACAGTCGAATGGTATGACTTCTATGTGTACGCCACAGCGGCGGCCATTGTCTTTCCGCAGCTGTTCTTCCCGGAGGTCGACAGGTCTCTGGGAACTCTGGCGTCGTTCGGAACGTACGCGGTTGCCTTCTTCATGCGTCCCATCGGCGGTGTTCTCTTCGGTCACATCGGAGACAAGCTCGGTCGTAAGCCCGCACTGACAATTACTCTTATGGTCATGGGCGTGGCCACCGTTCTCGTCGGCTGTTTGCCCAGTTATGCCATGGCGGGAATGCTCGGACCGATACTTCTCATCGTGTTACGGATGTTCCAAGGACTGGCCGTTGGGGGCGAATGGGGCGGCGCCAGCCTTATGGCCGTCGAGAGCGCGCCCGAGAAATGGAAGACCTTCTACGGCGGTTTTACCCAGCTTGGCAACCCGTTCGGTGCTCTCTTGTCGTCGGGAGCCTTCTGGGTGCTCGCAGCCATGGGCGACGATGTGCTCATGACCTGGGGCTGGAGGATTCCTTTCCTCTTCTCCCTGGTGCTTATCGGCGTGGGTATCTGGGTGCGACTCCGGGTCGAAGA
Organism: Kocuria sp. TGY1127_2; assembly: GCF_013394385.1. Classification (NCBI taxonomy): domain Bacteria; kingdom Bacillati; phylum Actinomycetota; class Actinomycetes; order Micrococcales; family Micrococcaceae; genus Kocuria; species Kocuria sp. TGY1127_2. Next base: position 1,605,414 of record NZ_AP022834.1, on the reverse strand, counting down.
GACCCCGGTCTTCGAAGACAAAGTCGAGGGGGCCGAGCAATCGACACCGATTCTTTACGCGCTGAAGTTCAACTGGTGGCCGATTCTGCTCGGCTTCGGAATCGTTGCCATGTCGTCCGGTGGCTACGTCGTGGCGACAAGCTTCGTTCAGAACTACGCCACCGACCCTGAAGTGGGTGTCAAAGCCCAGGTCATCCTCGCAGCCATGACGGTTGCGTCCTTCATCGAAGCCATCGTCACCCTCCCCTTGGCCTGGCTCGGTGACAAATGGGGCGGTAAGACGATCATGTACTTGGGCATAGGGCTGTCATTCCTGACCATGATCCCGCTCATTCTGGCCATCGAGGGCCGGAACGTTGTGCTCATCTTCCTCCTCGTCTCGCTCGTCCGACTGACCCTGTCCGGTGCCTGGGCACCGTTGTCGACCTTGATGGCCCAGATGTTCAAGCCTCAGGCAAGGTACACCTCGATGTCATTGGCCTACGGCGTCGGAGCGGCGGTTTGGGGCGGTCTTTCACCTGCGATTGCAAGCGGACTGCTGGCGGCCACTGGCAGCATCTGGTCGGTCGTCGCTTTCTTCGGACTTCTCTCGCTCGTCGCCTGGCTGGGCACAGCGTTCGCACCCCAGTATTCCGATTCAAACGGCGCCAGCACTCCCTCCACCAATTCGACCATTCAACCCATAGGAGAGAAATGATGCGTAGGCTCGCCACATTCGACGATCGCAACTCTGAACCGACGATCATCACGGCCGGACATATTCACACCATCGACGATGACAAGCCGGACGCCGAAGCCATGTTCGTCGCAGGGGGCAAAATCGAAGCGGTCGGAACCCTGACCGAGGTGGAGCAGGCTGCAGCAGGATACGAACCCGTCCGCGTCGAGCGCCCAGAAGCGACGATCGTCCCCGGATTCGTCGATGCGCACGCACACCCACTCATGTACGGACAGTTGCTGACATGGATTGACATCACTCCCGGCAACGCCGGGTCGATCCCCGAAATCATCGAGCTCATGCGTCGGGGCGCAGATAAGCTGCCCGCGGGGGTGCCGATCCGCGGCTTCGGATACGAACAACGGAACCTCGTCGAACGTCGACACCCCACTAAGGAGGAACTCGACCAGATCGCCGCGGACCGTGAGGTTTACATCATGAATGCCTCCGGGCACGGCGGAGTCGTGAATTCTTTCACCTTCGAGAAATTCGGGATCACCAAGGACACCCCCAACCCCGAGGGCGGAGAATTCTTCCGTGATTCGGACGGCGAACTGACCGGTGAGCTTTCCGATGCGGCGTGCAACGTGCTCACGGGCCTGCACGGGGTCAAAATAGGTCATCACGGGCCCAATTTCCATCTTGGCGACGAACCGGCCGAGCATCAGCGGCAACTCAACTTGGTACAGCGTGAATTCCTCGCAGGCGGAGTCACCGCGCTTGGAGACGCACAAGTGTCCAAACGAGAATTTGCAGCCTACCTCGAGATGATTGATCGGGGTACGCTCGAGATTCGCGTATCCATGTATTTCCTCTCCCATCTCCTCGACCAGGTCATCGACCTCGGCCTGACCGGGCCCTTCGGGAATGCCTTCCTGTCCGTGGCGGGTATCAAACTCTATGCCGACGGCACACTGGGCGGCTGGACCGCATATTTCCCTGAAGGATACGTAGGTGATCCTTGCCGCACCGGTCAGCTTTATCATGATCCGCGCGAATACAGTGAATTGGTGTCCAAGGCGCACTCCAACGGATTGCAGACCGCCACGCATGCGCAATCGCCGACGGCGATCGCCATGGTCGTTGATGCTATCGAACAGGCTCTCGCAGATCGCCCGGACCCCGATGCACGGCACAGGATTGAACACTGCGGATTGCCCACTCCGGAGGACATCACCAGGATGTCCGAACTCGGTATCCGCCCCGTCAACCAGACACAGCACTATTACAACTGGGGAGAGGGCGTCGAACAAGCGATCGGGACCCCCGGCGAGCGCTTCAACCCTCTGGGCGAATTTCTCGCAGCCAATGTCCCAACCACTATTTCCTCCGACGCCCCTGTTGCAGAACCTCGTCCGCTCGAGGCGATCCAGGCCGCAGTCACTCGGGTGACGCGACGGGGTGCAAAACTCGGGCCTGACTCCCTCAGAATCACGGCCGCCGAAGCGTTGAAGGCTCATACTCTCGAAGGGGCAAAGAGCCTGGGACGCGAGGACGAGTTCGGGACGCTCACCGCCGGGAAGCGCGCCGACTTCGTCATTCTCGGAGACGACCCATTGCTCGTCGATCCGGCAGAGATCGCAAGAATCCCTGTACTGGAAACCTGGGTTGATGGTCGGCGCCGTCATCAGTCGGAAGAGGTCTGAACCATGGAGACGCAGAAGAAGAGGACCACCGGTTGGGCCGTCATGGAGATGCTGAGAGGTTACGGCATCGACACCGTCTTCGGCATTCCCGGGACTCACAACCTCGAGTTCTATCGTCCGCTGACTGACTTGGGCATTCGAGCCGTCACGACCCGGCACGAGCAAGGCGCCGGATACGCGGCCGACGGATGGTCACTGCAGAGCGGACTTCCCGGCGTCGTACTCACGACCAGCGGGCCCGGCCTGCTCAATGCGCTTTCGGCCGCAGGCACGGCCTTCTGCGAATCCCGGCCCATGATCATCCTGTCACCGGGACAACCGCGTGGAGCCAGGTTCGCCGACGCAGGGACTTTGCACGAGACCAAGGACCAATTGGGTGCCGCCTCCGCGGTCGTTGAATGGGCGCGTCGCGTCACGACGGTCGCAGAAGCGATAGGTTCCATTCACGACGCCTTCGAGCTGTTCGCGACGTCCCGGCCCCGGCCCGTCTACATTGAGATCCCTCTCGACCTTCTCGACGAGGTCACCGAGGTAGACTCATCCCTCCTCAAGCCCCAGACATTCGACCCCGTGCCTCCTCCCGGCGCTGAGGCCATTGCCGAGGCGGCGCGAAGGCTGACCACAGCCGCGTCCCCGACGATCTTGGCCGGAGGCGGTGCCCGATCTGCCGCCTCCGAGGTGCGTCACCTTGCTGAGCGTTTGGGAGCCCCCGTGGTCACAACTCTCAACGGCAAAGGCGTGCTCGACGAGACGCACCCGCTCTCTCTGGGTTCCAACCTGCGTTTGCCCTCGATTCGCGAGTACGCCAGGTCGGCAGACGTGCTGCTGGTCATCGGGTCGAAGCTCGGAGACGCCGAACTCTGGGTTGATCGTCTTGACGCAACCGGTTCCGTCATCCGGGTCGATATCCTCGAATCGCAGATCAACAAGAACCAGCAGGCAGAACTCGGCCTCGTCGGAGAGGCCTCCGCCGTGATCGGCGCTCTTGTCCAGGAGCTCGGAGACGGCGAGGCAAGTAACCCGGAGCCCATCGTTGCCGAGCTCTTGAACTCTGCTCACGACGATTGCCGGAAATTGTCCGCGCAGAACACGCAACTATCTGAGGACATCGTTTCTGCGCTGCCGGATGATGCGATTCTGGCAACCGACTCCTCACGGATCGCCTACGGCGGCCTGCTTAATGTTTTCTCCGCGTCGAGACCGAACTCGACTCCGTACATGGGGACCTTCGCGACTCTCGGTTATGGACTGCCCGCCGCTCTCGGCGCGCGGATCGCCGCCCCCGAAAGGGCGTCTTTCGCCGTGATCGGTGACGGTGCGCTGATGTTCTCCGTGCAGGAATTCATCACAGTGGTCGAACAAGACCAGGACGTCACCGTCGTCGTTGTCGACAACGGCGGCTACGGAGAGATCAGACAGAATGAGGCCGATCTCGGTATACCTCCGATCGGTGTTGACCTCCTCCAACCCGATTGGGTGGGACTGGCTGCAGCTTTCGGAGGGGCTGGGACTCGTGTGAGGACACGGGCAGGCCTGGCGGCTGCAATGGATTCCGCCATGGTTGCCGGAGGTCTACAGGTGATCCACATTGACGTTGCCGAGTACACACACGAGGAGGATCTGTGACCACGACGAATCCGATTCCACCAGTTGCTGTCTATACCGATGTCGATGACACGGACATCACCCCGGGCATCACGCTGCTCGAAGAAGCCGGATTCGAGGTCCGGGTACTCGGTACTCGGGAGCCTGAAGCGATCGTCAGTGGTGGACAGGGTGCCGAAGTCCTGCTGCCCGGCTACTCAGAGATCACCCGAGACATGATCGAAAGGCTGCCGAGTCTGAAGCTCATCTCGTTGATGTCCATGGGAACCGACAACGTGGATGTCGAGGCCGCGACCGACCATGGGATCTTTGTGACCAATGTTCCTGGTGCAGCCACGGAAGAAGTCGCGACACATGCTCTGTCCATCCTCCTGGCCGGCCTCCGCCAGTTGCCTTTCTACACGCACTCAGCCAATCCACTGGATTGGAACGATCGGGCACCGGTAGCCCCGCGACGGTTGAGCGAACTGACGCTCGGAGTGCTCGGCCTCGGCCGGATCGGAAAGAAATTGGCACACATGGCGTCTCCGTTGTTCGCCGAGGTCATCGGATACGACCCGTACCTGCCGAACACTGCAGAGGTTCAGTCGGATATTGAACGGCTCGGGATCCGCCGGTGCGAACTGGCAGACGTGCGAACCCAAGCCGATGTGCTCTGTCTACATCTTCCTCTGAGCCAGACCACTCAGACCATGATCAATGCGGATTTCATGGCGCGAATGCCGGAGAAGTCCTTCCTCGTCAACGTTTCCAGGGGAGGCCTCATCGATCACTCGGCGCTTGCCTCCGCACTCGAATCCGGGCATCTGGCCGGCGCAGCACTCGATGTACTCGATGAAGAGCCGCCTTCTGGCGAGCATCCGCTCGTGGGTCGAAGCGAGGTCATCATCACTCCGCATATCGCCTACTACTCCGATCGAACGCTCATTGACTATGTGCGAATTCAGGCTCAGAACGCGATCAGCTTTGTTCGGACCTGCCAACCCGATTCACCGGTAAATGCCCCGAAGCCCCAGGGTTTTCCTCCACACGACTGAAATATTCGAAAGAAGACTCCATGTCACCCATGCACACCTCTGCCAAGGAGACCGCTCGTACCTGGATTGACGAGCACCTCGACGAACTCCTCGAATGGCACACGCACATCTGGGAACTGGCCGAGCCTGCATGGCGCGAATACAGGTCCCAGCGTTGGTACGTCGAGCTCCTACAGGATGAAGGCTTCGAGGTCGAGGACGGATCGGCAGGAATGCCGACGGCATTTTCCGCGGTGTGGTCAAACGGAGAAGGACCCAGACTCCTGACGTACGCCGAGTACGATGCCGTGCCGGGAAACAACCAGGCTGCCAGGACAACGGAAGCTCCGCGCGAGGGTCTGAGCCGGTTCTCTCCGGGCCACACGGACCCGCATTCGGCCCTAGGGATCTCTACACTGGCAGGTTTATTGGCCACCAAACACGCCATGGAGGTCCATCAGATCCACGGAACTCTGAAATACACGGGCGAGCCCGCAGAGAAAATGCACGGTTCAAAGGTCGTCCACGGTCTACGGGGCTACTACGACGACGTCGACGCCATCGTCTCGTTCCACCCCTTCTACATGCTTCCCCTGTGCAACACCGCTCGATGGGACACCCACTGCGGGGCCTACTACTCCAAGGTCTACAGCTTCGTCTGCGATCACCCCGAAACCTGGCAGATTTCGACGGCGGATCCGAACTCGCCCATTCCAGCGTCACACTCCGCTGCTCGGGCGCCGGGAGCAAATGTAGCGCTGTCACAGATGTACACCGCATCCCGGACCATGCTCGATTCGATGCTTCCGGCCACCGGAGGCTGGAGCTTCTCCGATGCGATCCTCAGCGATGGGCAGGCCACAGCGGACAATCTGCCTCAGCGAGTAGCACGACTCCAGTTCTCCTGGCGCACACCCGACATCGAAATGGCCGAACATATCCTTGCAGTGCTCGACCGCAATGCAGCGGCGGCGGCGGTAATGGCCCATTGCGAACTTGAGGAGAGGTGGGTTGCAAGAAGCCGCCCAGGACGAACGAATCATGTCCTGGCACAGGCGCTGTATGAGAACCTCGAACAGGTCGGTCCACCTTCCTACGGTCCCGAAGCGGTCGCGGTGGCACATAAGATTCAGAAGAGCCTGGGCCTCGAACCCATGGATCGTCCGTTCCTCGACAAGACCGAACAGCTCATCGAACCGGCCGAGGCGGAACGGTTGCTTCGTGAGCAGATGCCGGCTTGGCAACGGAATTGGACAAGCGATGACTACGTCGAAATGTCGCATTACGCCCCGCTTGTGCGTTTTTATGTTTCTCGCCCGACCCTCGCGACAGCGAAAGGCGGAGGCCAATACCCGGCGTGGGTGATGAACGCTCTCGGTGGGATCCCCGAAACGATAGCCCCGACGATCGTCACTGCGGGAAAGACCGTCGCCGGTACATTCCTCGATCTGTTCGACCGGCCGGAAATCCTCGAAGAGGCGAGAGCTGAATTCGACCGACGAACCGAAGAGAAACCGATGCCCGCATTGCTGCCGAAAGATTTCGAGGCGCCGATCGAACTTCCCTGGCCGGACTACTCGGTGCGCGCAAATGCCCGACAATGGTGAGTCGGGCCGGGCCGGCGAAGCCTCTGCCGGTCGCCGGTGACCCTTCTCAGCAACGGCCTGGCAACGGGCGAAACCGTAGTTGATGTCTCACGCGTCAGTCACGCGGCTGCGTCATGCTTAACCTGAAATTCGCTTGCGGATGGGGAGTTTCGCGCCAGGCTATTGGGGCGGCAACGGGTGCCCGTCGATTTGGATGGTTCCCGAGGGGCACTGGATCTCTGCGAGCCGCGTGGCGGTCCACTCACTCTTTGGCGGGTCCGGGTTCACAAGTTTCACGAATCCGTCGTATTCTTCTGGGTTCTGGAATACGTTCGGTGCTACAAGTCCACAGTTTCCTGATGCAACACACATTTCCGCATGGACGGTAACTTTCATGATAATCCTCCGTTTCGGTCCTCAGAAGATACTGCATCTCCCCGGGATGGACATTGATCGTTTTTCAACCTCGGTATTGCTGCACCAAGGGGCAGACATATGGGTCCCTGTTTTTGAGCCCAACTTGATTCAAATACGACACGACGGTCACTGCCGCCTCGGGCAGGGTTCTTTGTTCATAAGGGATGTCGTATTGCTGGCAGTATTTGCGGACTATTTTTTGTAAGGCGGGAAGGCTGGTCCGCGGCGCGGCGGGAAATAAGTGATGCTCGATCTGGTACTGGAGACCGCCCATCAGAACTCGCACCAGCAGTCCGTCGTGGATATTGCGTGACATGACCACCTGACGACGGAGAAAATCGATGCGGGTTCCCGACGGGACAGTGGGCATCCCGATGTGGTTCAGAGCGAAGGCACCTCCCAAAAGGAGGCCGAAGGAGCCGACCTGGACACCCACAAAGGCAACCGCCATACCCGCAGGCAGCATGGTGAACAACAGTGTCAAATATGCGATGTGTCGAATGAGGATGAGGCTTATTTCTACGACCCGGTGAGGTACTGCAGGGGAAGAGAAGAGCATCTTCAGAGATTGGACGTGCAGGTTGAATCCCTCGAGAAGCAACAGTGGCACGAAGTAGACGCCTTGACGTGCGGCCAGCTTGGCACTCAGCCCGGTCCTCCGCTGACTGGCTTCGGGAGTAAACGTCAGTACCGTCGATTCGACGTCGGGATCCTTGCCTTCCTGATTGGGATGGGCGTGGTGGGTGTTGTGCTTGTTCATCCACCAGCTGTAGCTCATGCCCATGAGCGTGCCGGACAGGATTCGAGAAACCCATTCGTTCCATGCCCGGGATGCAAAGACCTCTCGATGGGCCGCCTCATGAGAGAGAAAGCCTATCTGGGCCAACACGGCTCCGATCAGGGCGGCGGTTATCATCTGATACCAGGTCGCACCCAGGACGATCACGACGGCCAACAGTCCCAACAAGACCGCTACACACCCAAGGATCATTGACCAATAGAAAGTGTACTGCCGGCGGATCAAACCGGCCTTATGGACTTCTTCACTCAGGTTCCGGAAGGCTCTGGCGTACTGGTCCGTGTTCATCGAGCTCTCCTTTGTGCCCTGATCTTGCGATCAACTCACCCTTTGACTCAGCGGGGCAACACATCGCGACTTCCTCAAGACTAGCAACAAAGCAATCTGCCGCTACAGGCCCAGCGTCGCGATCAGAGGGGCCCGGACTTATTTCGCTTCACTATCCAGATACAAGGTGACGAGTGAATAAACCGTGATTGTCGTGGCTCGAGGAATCCGTCCCCCTCCGCCTCGCTGATACTTTCACCGTCGGCCGCGGTATCGCTTACTGAGACCAAGGGCCGCGTAGATTACTAAGCCTATGACCATGATGGCCGCCCCTCTCAGCCAAACCTCACCTGTCTGCTGAGAGATCAGGACCAGGCAGGAGATCATGGCCAGGACCGGCACGAAAGTCCACGCACGGAAATGCTGGTGTGGAACCTCTTCGCGCCTCAGGACCAATACCGCGACGTTGGTACTGAGAAAGACGAGCAAGAGCAATATGACCACGGTCTCTGCCAGGACGGCCACGGAACCTGCCACCGTCAGGCCAATGGCGCACACCGTCGTCACGAGGATGGCAATCCATGGAGTTCGCCTGCGTGGAAGCACTCTTGCCAAAGGGGATGGCAGGATCCCTTGCCGAGCCATTCCATACGCCAGGCGACTGGCCATGATCATGGTCAGCAAAGATCCGTTTGCCACAGCCACTAGCGCAATCAGACTGAAGATCCAGGCCGGGATGGGCACACCTGTCGCACCCATCACAGTACTCAGCGGCCCCGAGGACTGCGCCAACGTATTCGAATCCACGGCAACGGACGCGGCAGTGCCGACGAGTGCGTACATCACGCCCGCCGTGATGAGAGCGCCGAAAAGCGCGCGCGGATAAACCTTGCTGGGATGTCGGACTTCCTCAATGATGTTCGCTGAGGTCTCAAATCCCACGAATGAGTAATAGGACAGGATGGCCGCCCCCAGCACAGCCGGAATAGGCTGGACATCATTCGCAAAAGAAGTTGCCCGAGTGAGATCGCCCCCGTGGTTCGCCACGAGAACACCTACGCAAATGATGACGACCAGCAAACCACTGAACTCGATCATGGTCATGATCACGTTGGATCGCAAAGATTCCTTGATTCCACGCATATTGAGCGCTGCCACCAGGCAAAGAAATATAATTGCGCCCAATACTGGATTGATATGCACGAACGAACCGAGGTAATCCCCGGCGAAAGCAAGAGCCAAAGCCGCTGCGCTGACGACGCCGGCGGCCAGCATGGCAAAACCCACTAGATATGAAACCAACGGAGAGTTGAATGCTCTTTCGGCGAAGACGGCTGAGCCGCCGGCACGGGGATATTTGGTTACCAGTTCCGCGTACGAGGCCGCGGTCAACAGAGCCAAAAGCAGAGCGACCGTCATCGGAATCCACGTAACGCCGCCGACCTCGCCAGCGATTTGGCCGACCAAGGCGTAAATGCCAGCCCCCAAGACATCGCCGAGAATGAAGACGTAGAGCAGGAATCCGGTCACATTCCGTTTGAGGCTTCTCGTGGCCGGGTCACTGGATGGAACCCGGGCTGCGGCGGACCTGGCGGCACCCGGCCCGTCTTGCGGATGCTTCGTCATGATGCTCCCTTGAAAGGCTTCTTGAGGGCCACGGTACTCCGGGCCTCAATCTTCTAATCCGCATACCCTCTCGGCGTCGTCGCAAGCCGTTTGAGACTGCTCTGGGCGTGGGTGAGCTCTTCGATCAGACGGTGGCCGTCGATCTGCATGGAGCCGTAAACGGGCCACTGATCCGGGTCGTCCAGTTGGTAGTCCCTGGCGCGTTCAGCGATGGTGGAGTAGGCCGTGCGTGCTCGGCCAACGATGGTGTCGAGGCGCTCAATATCATCCGTGTCTTCGGGGCGACGCAGTCCTTCCATCACGCCAACGGCTTCACCTACTACGGGTAGGAACTGGCTGTAGTCGATGCAGAATCGGTCGTGCTCGGTTTTCGATCTATTCTCTGTGTCGCGGATGCTGGCCATCGCCCTGGTGATGGAGAGAACTTCGCCGCCCGCCCGGTCCAATGTGTTGACGATAATGCGGTGACCCTCGTATGACCCCGAGCTGTGTTGGAATATTCGCCGTGGGTTGAACCGCATTTTCTGGGCAACCCCTTCGATTCCGGCGCGTGCTTGAGCCACCAGTCTCGAGTAGTCTTCGGCGCGTTGGACCCACCCATCGGCCTGGTGCTGGTCGGGGATTCCCTCGCGCAAACCTTCCGAAACGTCTGTCAGCAAGCTTGTCATGAATTGCGATAGCGCGCTGATACCGTATTCGGCGGAACGGTAACGCAACGGCGGCACGACCACCATATTCGTGACCACTCCGAGGCAACAGCCGAGTAGGGCCAGACCTACCATGCTCGCGACGTTGTACAGATCGATGGTGGGGGAATCAGACTGCAGGAGCGCGGCGAAAGCGAACAGAGCGGACACCGCTACTTGGGTCCCCTGCGGAGCCAGCCTCCGCCACCGACCCAAGGCCGAGGCCAGGAGCACGAGGCCCGCGAAGCTGGCCGTTGAGGTGCCCACGAGAGCCGTTACGAGCGTCGCCAACGCCACTCCACATACCATGAATCGCACCCCGTCTTTCAGGGACCCAGAAATGGTCGCCTGCACTGTGAGCAAAGCGGCGAAGGGCGCGAAGGTCGGCGAGGGGGCCCCGAGCAGGGTGTCGGCAATAAACCATCCTGCCGTTGCTGCGAGGACGCCCTTGAGCAACAACAACAGGCTGTCCCGGTGGGCGCCGGCGATTTCGGTCGCTTTGCGCATCCCGTCAGCTGGCTGGCGTAGCCACTCTGGCATCACAAGAATCACCCTTGCCGTGCGTTGGTACTGAAATCGAGTGGGAAAACGGCGCGGGTATCCGGCGGGCCCCGCGTAGGGTTCCTATCCCGGCCATTCAGGTAGAAGGCAATGGCCGTCGCTCTGAATGCGGTCCAGTCTACTCACGGCCGCGAGGATTGACGTGATCAGCACCGACGTAGCACGGACGCCGATTTCGGAAAGAACGTTCGCGAACGGCCATGCCAGCGCTCGTGGTGAGGCGTGCGCAGAAGACTAACTCTTGCCGATGCGGATACAATAAGTTCTCCCATTCGAGCACAGCGCCAGCCCGCGGCTTCGGGGCCGCACCCATAGAATCCCAAAGGAGGGCAGTGCGACTCACAGCATTCTCCGACGTCACTCTCCGGGTCATGATGTTGCTCTCCGCAACCGAGTCCGGTACAAAACTCACCTCAGCGCAGATCGCAGACGGTGTGGGCACTCCTTATAACCACGTGACCAAGTCCGTCACACGATTGAGCTCTCTCGGTCTTGTCGATGCCTCGCGCGGTCGCGGTGGAGGAGTCAGCATTACGGCCGTGGGACTCAAGGAAACCGTCGGTCATTTACTTCGCGAGCTGGAGCGGGATCAGGCAATGGTTGAGTGCGAAGCCTCCAGTGGGACGTGTCCCATGGACCACGACTGCCATCTCCGTAGTGCGCTCCGGCGGGCCCGTGAGGCCTTTTACGCTGAACTGGATGACGTGATCATCTCCGAGCTGCCGCACCGGCGCCAGATGGGCCCAATTATGATCCCACTCGGTCTGGAACCTCCGCCCGACTGTCTCGTCTGAGATCAATCTCATGCCGTTGAGCGGCACTCGAAGCCTCGCTATTTAATTGGCATGAAATATGCTTATTTAATACCGGTTCAACGAGAGTAGTAAAGGAGTTCCTATGCTGTCTGACAAGGCCAGGCCCGTGATCGAGGCGAGTCTTCCGATCATTGCGGAACGTATCCCGCAGATCGCGTCCGTTTTCTACGAGGACATGTTCCGGGCGCGTCCCGATCTGATGGATGGGCTATTCTCCCGCTCATCCCAGGTGGAAGGTACTCAGCCTCGCGCTCTGGCAGGATCCATCGCCGTTTTCGCGCAGTGGATTATTGAACACCCGGACTCGTACCCGGACGAGGTGCTTTCCCGCATCGCCCACAAGCACGTCTCCCTGGGGGTCCCGGAGTCGGAGTATCAGACCGTGTACACGTATCTTTTCGGCGCCATTGCCAAGGATCTAGGGGAGTCCGCAACGGAAGAGATCGTCGACGCCTGGACTGAGGTCTACTGGTTGATGGCCCATTCCTTGATCAGCCTCGAGAGAGACCTGCGTGCCCGGCAGGCGAATCAAAGCTCGCGCTCCCCGTTCATGATCATCGGGCGTGAGGAGACCGGTCGAGACGTCGTCGTTCTGACGCTTGAGCCCGCGGACAAGACTCCTATGACCCCGACGGTAGCTGGGCAATACATCTCGGTGTTTGCAACCACTGATGATGGGCTGCTTCAGCCGCGGCAGTTCACTCTTCTGCCGTCGGGACCGAATCAACGCCGCATCGCGGTCAAGCGGGACGCTGATGGCGAGATAACCCCAATCATGCACCGTGACTTCCAGCCCGGCTGCGTCATCGAGATCTCGAACCCCTACGGCGACGCCTTGCTGTCGAATATTCTTCCCGATGATGACTCACCGCTTTATCTGTTCTCCGCCGGTATCGGGATCACCCCGATGGTGGCCTTCTTGGATGAGTTGGTACGTTCAGGCACTAACCGTCGCGTGACACTGATTCATGCCGAGCACACCATGAGTGAATGGGCTTTGAGCGATGAAGCCTTGGACTTGGTCCGGCGTCTGCCCCAAGGCAGCGCCATCTCATTTATGGCCGAGGGCGGTGACATCACGGGACGGGTTGATGTATCACTTCTCGACATCCCCTCGAACGCCGTCGCCTACCTGTGCGGCCCCTTGGGCTTCATGCAGGACCTGCGTACGCAACTCGTCGATTTCGGCGTATCCGGTCCTCGGATCCGTTACGAAATCTTCGGCCCTGATCAGTGGATGATCCACGATAGGGAGCTCGCCTCGGTGTGATCCGATCTGCCCTGACTCGGATGTTCGGACTATCCGCGCTGAGAGTCGCCCGCCAACGGTGACAGCGGCGGTGAAGAAGCCCGGCCGGCTTTGCCCGGCCGGGCCGCGTGACCAGGACGTTGCATCGTAGCTGACATGCAGAGTCATGGTGCTGAATGTCGGTCGCAGTGTCTCGGTGCCACTTTCGCAGGTATTAAGAAATCGACGACCCAGTCACTTCAAAACCAGAGGCCTGGGCTAGTACTTCGAGGGCGGTCGAGGCGAGAAAATTTACGCGTTCTTCGGACAACCGACGTCGGTGTGCCAAGTAGACCCGCAGTTTCCGTAACTCAGGAGATGCGCTATGACGCACAATGCCTGGCGTGTCTTCTGTCGAGGTCATGCAATGCGGTATGACGCCCGCCCCGATGCCGTCACGGACCAGCCTCATCGTTACCGGAATACTGTCGCAGGTGTTGGTCTCTGACCAGCCGTCTTCAGGGGAGAGCCAGTCGGCCACAATGGTGTTGATCGCAGATGGTCGAGGGTTGAGCAGAGTCTGATAACCGGCAAGATCCTTCGGTGTCACCACGTCAGGGAGCCCGATGTGTCCGTTGCTGATGATTTCGAGTCCCGTCGTGGCAAGTTCGAGGAGCACGCAGTCCGCAGTTGGGTCGGGATCACTGACGAACGCGGCATCGAGTTCACCCCGTTCAAGAGCCTTCATCAAGAAGGTGCTTGCCCGGACCGTAAGGTTCGTTTTGAGCGTCGGGTGCTCGGATTCCAGGGCCTGGAGGACTCCAGGAAGACCTGTCATAGAGAAAAGCTCAGAGCTGCCGATGCGGAGTAACCCCGTCCACGGTTGTTTGTCTTCGAGATAACTGTTGAGCGAATCAATCGCCTGGAGCGCACGTTCGGCATAGGAGAGAAGTGAAACACCTTCTGTACTCAACACCACGGTGTTGCCGTGTCGGTCGAACAAGGTCGCACTAGCTAAATTTTCAAGCTGACGGACCCGTAACGATACTGCTGGCTGAGATATGTCGAGAGCCTCAGCAGCGGCGCTGAAGGTTCCGAGCCTGCAGATCATGACGAACGTGCGCAGCAAGGGTATCGAAAGGCTTTCCATAAGCTGAGCTTATACAGATTATGTACCTAGGTTGATAGGTGTTCGCGCTCACGATATTTATCGTGAAAAACATGCCCCAGTTACAAACACCTCTTTGCATCTCGTCAGCTCCCGGCCAACCAACCGGAATCGACTGCCATGCGCACGTGGTGCGTCGCGATGCCCCTCTATCGCCTCTCCGTCACTCCAGCCCAACGGCAGACGCTTCGGCAGACGAGCTACTTGCGAATATGGATCGCAACAATATTTCCAATGCCGTCCTGACTGCGCCGAGCTTTTACGGGAATGACAATTCACTGCTTCTGGAGGCGTTGGCGCAAGGCAATGGTCGATTCTTGGGTACTGCACAAGTGGCTCCGGGAACCAGCGAAAGTGAACTCATCGAATTGGCCTCGCACGGGGTCTGTGGGCTTCGGCTGAACTGGTGGCAGCTCCCTAACAGGCCGGACCCGGCAGATGCTGAGTATCAGCGGCTCTTTCGCAATGCGTCGAAGTTGGGGATGCATATCGAAGTTTTGATTGAACCAGAGCATTTATCCGGAGTCGGACAAGTAGTCCTTGATGCTGGTGCGGATCTCGTCATTGACCATTTCGGTCTCATCAATGACTTATCGACGCCTTCTGGAAGCGTTGTAGCCGAGTTTCTGGCTACGGGCCGTACATGGGTGAAGCTCTCAGCTCCGTATCGACTGGCCATCAGCGACCACGCTCTCCAACTGGCTAGGCAACTTCAGGAAGAGAGAGGGGACAGGATTCTGTGGGGCAGTGATTGGCCGTGGATCAGTCACGAAAACGTGGGACTCCGGTACGACGACCTGTTAGGGCAACTGGGGTTTTGGTTCCCCGAACTTGAGCGTCAGCGTCAGATTCTCGTTGAGAATCCGACGAGGTTGTTCGCTGACTTTCTTCAAAACGCAATTAAAGGGGCCTGACCTTGATGACAACGAACAGCCCGCATACATATGGCACGGCCGAAAGGCTGGACCGGCTGCCACACTCACGGCATATAACGCTGATGGTCTTCCTGATCTCCCTGGGCACGTTCTGGGACGCTTACATGCTGTATTCCATCGGTCCTATCTCCTCGACTTTTCTGTCGTCACTCGGGGACGAGCAGCTGGCAACCAGAGCGCCCACCGCCCTGTTCTTCGGAACGTTCCTCGGCGCGATCATATTTGGTCGGCTAGCTGACCGCATTGGACGACGCAACGCATTTACCCTCAACCTGAGCATCCTCGCAGCCGGCAACATCTTCGCGGTCCTGTCACCTAACGGTGTCATCCTGATTATCGCCTTGATCATTGCGGGCCTGGGCACGGGTGCGGAAATCCCCTTGTCGTCGACCTATACACAAGAATTCATGCCTG
Source organism: Kocuria sp. TGY1127_2 (assembly GCF_013394385.1). Classification (NCBI taxonomy): domain Bacteria; kingdom Bacillati; phylum Actinomycetota; class Actinomycetes; order Micrococcales; family Micrococcaceae; genus Kocuria; species Kocuria sp. TGY1127_2. Next base: position 1,589,927 of record NZ_AP022834.1, on the reverse strand, counting down.
CGGGTCGGCGCGGTAAGGCAACTGCGCTCATGCTTGCCTTTGGGTTCCTCGGTGGCACCGTCGGCGGATTCATTGCCCGCTTCATTGGGCCGGCAGAGAATTTGCCACTGTCTGGGTTCAGGATCGCGCTGCTGATCGGCGCAGCAGGGGCATTGGTGACGATCTTTATTCGCCGGCATGTCCCCGAGTCGCCGCGTTGGCTTGACCGGAAAGAGCGCCATGCCGAGGCGGACGCGATTCTTTCTCGTATGGAACAACGTGTCATGGCTGAACGGAACCTTTCCGGACTGCCCGAGCCCCAACCGGCCCCACCCATGGACTCCACTCTGCAGAAATCGAGTAAGACTGTTGATTTGTTGCGTCCGGCGTACCTTCGGCGAACCCTGAGCGTGTGGATCATCGAACTCTTTCAGGGATTCGGTGCTTACGGTTTCACGACGTTCGTCCCCGTCATCCTGACTGCCAAGGGATACTCAATTGTTGACGCTCTCGGATATACGGCTCTGATCCAGATTTCTTACCCCATCGGTTGCCTGGTCGCCTCGCAAATAACCGACAGGATCAACCGCAAATGGGGGATGACTGTCTTCTACACGCTAAACATGCTCTGTGGCATAGCTTTCTACTTCTCCGACTCGGTACCTATGATCCTGCTCTTCGGGTTCCTGACGGAAATGCTGGTTTTCATCGATGGACCAATGCTCCACACTTACGAGGTGGAGATCTACCCCACCCACTTGCGCGGGCTGGGAGCCGGCACAAGTTTCGGGCTGAGCCGGCTAGGAGGCTTCCTCGCCCCACTCGCGGCCGGAGGAATCCTCGCTCTGGCTGGACAAAATGGAGCTACCTACCTCATTATCACCGCGGCAGGAAGCTGGTTGGTCTGTGCAGCTACTGCAGCGGTTCTGGGTATTAGAACCAAAGACGTGAGCCTGGAGAAACTAGAATCTTCGCTCAAACGCATTTCGTGAAACAATTTTGCTCCGCCCCAGTTTATACAAAGGACCTATTGGGTACGGTGGGATTTATATGGACAGCGACCCAGAAAAACCTCTGGCCTTGCACAGTAACGTCGGACAGTATTGCTTCATCGCACGGTCGGTAAATTTCCCAGTCGAGCACAAACCGAAGATCGCATAGGAATGAACCAGGCTCGTATGGTCTCGAGGCGTTGCACCATACGGATTTTGCCTTTGAGCATACGGCCATTTTTGCAGGTCGCCCCAGCTGCGTCCGCCAGGTTCCGGTACATTCATCCGGATCGCCAGCACAGGCGTTGATGAGCGCGTTGTTCCGAGAAGCCTCGTGGCGCTCGACGTCGCTGATGCGCCCGTTCAGCTATCTGTAGGAGGGACGGCGCGTCACTTCCGGCCTCTGTTGAGTTGACGGCCTGTCGGAGTATTGTTGCTGGCGAAACTTGCGCTGAGCCTTAACGGTCGCAGGTTGCAGTCGATTGGAGATGGGCAGAATGATGGCGGATTCTAATAAGAGCATCAATGCGACCAGTGGCCATGGGAAGGCCGTGGGTGTCTCGATTGCCGCCGCAGTTGGCGGCTTTCTTTTTGGCTTCGACTCCTCAGTCATCAACGGCGCCGTCGATGCGCTGAGCTCCCACTTCGAATTGGGCTCGTTTCTCTCGGGGTTTGTCGTCTCGATCGCATTGCTGGGCTGTGCCGTCGGTGCCTGGTACGCCGGAAGGCTGGCGGACAGTTGGGGTCGCCGTAATGTGATGCTGCTTGGTGCCGCCATGTTCATCGTCAGCTCGGTCGGGTCGGGCTTGGCTTTCTCCGTGGTCGACCTGTTGATCTGGCGTGTGATCGGTGGCCTGGGAATCGGTATCGCTTCGGTGATCGCCCCGGCGTATATATCCGAAGTGGCGCCGGCCAAGGGCCGTGGTGCCCTCGGATCCTTGCAACAGTTGGCGATCACGATCGGCCAATTAGTCGTACTCAGCTCCAATAAGGGCCTTGCCGGTGCCGCCGGCGGTTCATCGCAGGATTTGTGGCTGAACATCCCGGCATGGCGGTGGATGTTCTTGGTCGGTGTTATCCCGGCGGTCGTGTACGGCGTCTTGGCTATGTCGATACCCGAATCGCCGCGTTTCCTCGTCTTGCGTGGTCGTTACGACCAGGCCGCGAGTGTCCTGAAGCGTGTATCAGGGGAATCCGACCCGGACGCCAAAGTCGAAGAAATTCGTCAAACGCTCCAGAAAGAACACAAGAGCACATTCAACGACATTCGTGGCAATAAATTCGGCCTTCAGCCGCTGGTATGGGTTGGAATCATCATCGCAGCGTTCCAGCAGCTCGTGGGCATCAACGCGATCTTCTACTATTCCACGACCCTGTGGAAGTCCGTCGGGTTCAGTGAATCCGACTCCTTTACAACGTCGGTCATTACTGCGGGCATCAACGTCGTCATGACCGTGATCGCGATGCTGCTCGTTGACCGAATCGGCCGCCGGCGACTGCTGACCATCGGATCAATCGGGATGTTCCTGTCGCTGCTGCTCACCGCGATCTCCTTCTCCCAACAACTCGGCAGCGGCGACAACGTTTCGCTGCCCGGCGCATACGGACCACTTGCGCTGATCGGGGCCAACGCCTTCGTCGTATTCTTCGCCCTCTCTTGGGGCCCGGTCATGTGGATTCTGTTGGCTGAAATGTTCCCCAACAGAATGCGCGCCATGGCACTCGCCATCGGGACTACCTCGAACTGGATCTTCAACTTCATCGTCACGTTCGCTTTCGAGCCGATGACGCAACGAGTCGGTCTGTCTTGGCTCTACGGAGCGTTCGCCTTCTTCGCGCTGGCCTCATTCTTCTTCGTCCTGCGATTCGTACCCGAGACCAAACAACAAGAACTCGAAACCATGACCGGACAAACACACCAGCGTCCCACGACTCCGCAAGCCTAAGTTCGTGGTGCACCAGAGCAACCTCTGACCGAGGGGCAACAGTAGTTCTACTGTTGTCCGGCGTGTGCTCGGTATGGCTCTTCGATAATCCGCGCGAGAATTCGGGGGAGCATCTATCGTTCTCGTCGAGCCGTGACGGCGAGTTTCCTCGGACGTTTTCCAGTTCCTGGCTGAGCCCATATTGCCCAACCCTCTCGGGTGCGTTGAAACTGGGCACGCGGGCCAGGGGACGTGTACCGTGAGACCATAGCTGGCGTTTCGGTGGGCCTTAAAAGTCTTGAACACCCGGGCCCGGATACCAGCCAAGGGAATTGATGAACGTCAAAATCGAGACTCTCCCCTTTTCTCCACGTCACCCTCATCTGAAATTGGATGTGGTTCGTCCGCAGGGACCGGAACCGCCTCAAGGCTGGCCCGTGATCATATGGTTGCACGGTGGCGGATGGCGTCTTCAGAGCCGAACCGCGAGGCCAGATTTTCCGAAACACTTCGCTGCTGAAGGTTTCGCGATGGTCAGTATTGACTACCGCCTGGCGCCAGCCCATCCACATCCCGCCCAGGTTCATGATCTACGGCAGGCGATCCGATTCCTCCGATTGCATCATGTGGATTTGATCCTTGATCCAGAAAGGATTGGCTTATGGGGTTCTTCCGCGGGTGGGCATATCGCGGCCATGACTGCCCTTAAGGGCGACCTGAAATACACCGACGCTGAAGCCGTTCCGACGGATTATCGGGACATTCCCACCCATGTCAGTTGCGTTATGGAAGGTTATGGTCCCGCTCGAATCGAGCAATTGCTGCCCGCCTACATGGGGGCCGAAACACCTCAGGACATGCCGGTAACGACGCCCGAGCAGGATCTTTTGGGCGGAGCCGCTACCTCCCCAGAAAGCTACGATCATCAGCTGAAATGGGCTGCCGCCGCCAGCCCGGTCCACCAGGACGCAGCGCAAGCCCCGCCCTTTCTGATCATGCACGGCACAGATGACTGCATGGTTCCTCCGGGACAGTCGATCGCTTTGCACACTCACCTCGCACAGGCGGGACGGCAATCAACCCTGGTGCTCATCGAGGGGTTCGGTCACGGCTTCCTCAACCCCGGGGAAGTCGCTGAACTGGGCCCAAACGTTCGCCTGGACAACGGGCGGCTCGAGAGAGAACCTCGGACAGATTTCCGGATTGCACAGAGTCCACGAAATCGGTTTGAGCTCCGAAACCTTGCGGCTGACCATGAGATGATCCTTCGGTTTTTTGCACTGTACTTGCGCTAGGACACAGGCCTGGAGCACATCATTATTTATCGAAAGAGGAATTCTACGATGACTACCACTTCCGCTATCCCCGCTAGTATCACTCCAGACCCGGAAGAGATCATAGAAAAGCGTCACAGTCTGGTCCCCGTCCTGGACTCGCTTCCCGGAGATTCCGTCCCTTATGCCCTGGCCGCGGGGGAGGGGAATCAGCTCCAGCTGGGTCCTTACCATGTGACCGTCATGTCCCGTCCCGAAGACAACGGTGGCGTGTTCTCCCTGGCTCGCGTGAGTTCCGGAACGGTCCCGGCCACGCCTTTCTTCTCCGTTCCAGGACCTACCTTCGTGCACGTCATGGAGGGCCGACTGACTCTGTGGTTCATGGACGGTCGTCGGGAAGTCATTGCAGGCGGTAGCGCAACCATCCCCGCGGATACTCCCTGGTCCTTCGCCTCTGAAGGTCTTATCAACTCCGCCTTGGTGCATTCCTCTTCAGACGCCTTCCTGCGAGCGGCGCGGAGGTTGGGTTCATCCTCGTCCTCCCACACCTTCCGGGTCAGCGACGGCATCACCGGAATTGCTCATGAGGAGCTGGAAGCCTGCGGGTTCACATTCTATAAGCGGGACTACCTCGCCGAGCTCGGACCTCGCTTCGCCCGCCTCCCGCAAGAGATGCGGGCCTTTTCTCTGGAGGACGGTGAAGGGGATCGGTTGGAGCAATTTGAGCAGATCAACAGTTTCGTGTGCCGGCCGAGGCACACGGACAATCAGTTCCTAGCAGTGCAGACCCGGGGAGCCAAGGCGCCATATATTCCTCGGCACTTCCACCGTCTTCACACCGAGAACTTCATCTGCCTGGATGGTCACGTCACTTTGAACGTCAACGAGCGAGAGCTTGTTCTTTCTCGTGGAGACTATGTGCATGCGCCCGCCGGCACAATTCATTCCTTTGCTTTCACGGGACACAACACCCAGATGCTCGGTGTGTTGACCACCGGGGTGTTCGAAAAGTTCTTTGACTACATGAACACTCCCACGGATGCCCGAGTCCAGCTGGAGAACGGGGGCGAGCCGGAATTCCCCGCTGAGGCATTCGTCAAGGTTCAGGCGGAGCTCGACGTCGAGGTAGTGGGTCCCCCTCCGGAGGGCTGACGCAGGGATCAAGGTCCTGTGTGCCGAGATCGGCTGACTGCCGGCCTTGCGATGCCTCGTGTTTGACCGACGGAAGCAAAACCACAATATTGCGCCACTCAGAAGGGCGGTGGGATCCCCATGATGGCTGTCTGCCCATCAGATAGCGGACGACGGCGTGTCCGGCCAGCCGGTGTACTGCTCGGCCAAGAACGCCTTGCCGTGCTGTGAATCGACAACGGCGCGCAGCTCTCCCAATCGCCGAGCCGCAATGAACTCATTCTCGTCCGGCTCCTGGTGCAACATACCAGTCATCCAATACGAGAAATTCTGTGCCTTCCAGACCCTGGCCAGGGCCGTGTCCGAGTATTCCTCGAGCAGGCGCTCATCCTTGTCACGAACCGCGACGGCCAGGGCCGGAGCGAGTACGCGTACGTCGGCCAGCGCCAGATTGAGGCCCTTCGCTCCGGTCGGCGGGACGGTGTGGGCGGCGTCGCCAGCGAGGAAAAGATGCTTGTGGTGCATGGGATCGCACACAAAGGAACGGAATTTCAGCACGGATTTGTCGAAAATCGGACCGGTCTTCAACCGCAGACCATCCGGACCGTCTACACGCTTCTGAAGCTCGGCCCAAATATCCTCATCGCTCCAGGAATCCGGATCCGTTTCAGGATCGCATTGAAAATACATGCGCTGAACATCGGCACTGCGTTGTGAGATCAACGCGAAACCGTGCGGAGACCGTGCATAAATGAGTTCGGGGGCGCTCGGAGGAGCTTCGGTAAGGATTCCGAACCACGCGAACGGATACTCACTTACGTAATGGCGTCGGAGATCTTCAGGAATCGACGCGCGACACGTCGACCGGGAGCCGTCCGCGCCGACGACGTAGCGTGAGCGAATCTCGTGAGGAATTTCGCCGTCGTCGACGAAATATATCCCCGGACGATCTGACTCGACGTCCACCGGCCGGGCCTCGGTCACGTCATAGCGGACGTCCATCCCGTGGCGATGGGCCGCCGTCGAAAGGTCGTAGAAAAGCTCATTCTGCGGGTACAGCCAGACCGATTCTCCCACCAATGCTTGGAAATCCACACGATGGGATTGCCCGCCAAAGCGCAGATCGATACCGTCATGCCTGTGGCCCTCGGTCAGAACACGTGAGCCGAGGTCCTCGTGGGAAAGCATTTCGACGGAACCGTGCTCAAGAATCCCTGCCCGGTGGGTCCGGTGGATTGTCTCCTCTGACCTGGAATCGACGTTGACCGTGGACAATCCTTCGCGACGCAATAGGTGGGCGAGCATCAGTCCTGCTGGGCCTGCCCCTATAATTGCCACGTCCACCGAACGATCACTCATGACTTTCCCTCCTGAATTTGTGCCAGCTCACACCGAGTCGGCCCGAATCCCTAACCAGTGTTCGCATCTCGCACATGTGCTCGAGCAGAGGTCGCGTCGTTGGCGCGGGCCACGGACCGGCCAGGGTTGCCTCACTCCTGCGATACGAGCATGTCCGCCAGATGGTCGGTGGACCAGTCCTCGCCCGGTGCGACTATGCTTCCCCAACGTTTCCTACACGTACCACAGGCTTGTCGAAGATCAGTTTCTGCAGGGTGCCATCCTGACGAGTCTGCCCCGAGGCGTGAAGCAATAGTCAGAAGAGGGTTCCCGGAGCTATCGATCTCGTTGCTGCCGGTCGCCAAGTCTTTGTGAGCGTGGCGGATGTGCCGGTTCAGGTTTTCCAGGGCGTCGGGGTCGACGAATCGGTTGGTCTCACCGTTGGGCCGCCCCCAGAGACGCGGGACGAGGTAATCCGTCGCCTGCATTTTGGTGGTGTCCGCCGTCGTGGACAACTCATGTGCCAGATACCAGATGCGGTGGCCGAAGGATCCGGTCACAGACCGATTATTGCGGTGGTGCAGTTTGCCGGAGAGCTCAAGCCACGTCGTCAGGTCATTCCGTGGATCTTCTCCCATGGCAACGGCAATAGTTTTGTGAAGGACCAGAGACTCAAAGGGCGTCGGTTCAGTCCTCTCCATAGTGAGTGGCCCGACGAGTCTATAGAAGATCTCCCGAATCCCGTCCGAAAGTATCCGCAACGGCAGGCTACGGAAAAGCTCAGGGACCGTTTCGTACGTTGAAGCTTTGAGTGAATCACCGATGATCAGCTTCTTGCGTCCGGAGTCGGACCGATGGACAGCGACTGTGCTGGCGTGAGAACCGGTGCCGATCGTGCTCGGAAGCAAACACAGACGTGCACGCATCCTGTCATTCGTGGCTTTCGCGAACAAGAGGGGCGAACGCGCGGAGGAATTGAGCGCTCGAATCGAAATATTGCCGTTCATCACAGCACACGCCAACTTGGCGTGATCCATCACGGCCCCGCCGCCCATGGCTGTTATCGGGAGGGCCCCCTGCAAGGCGTCTCCTCGCAGCGCATTGATCGTTTCGTCCAAGGCGCTCTCCGGGCCGATGAGCCGAACTGCCGGATACTTCTCGGCGATTTCCTGAGCGTAGGGATTCGTATTGAGCAGGTGGGTGTCCGCCAGAATAACGCCCCGTTCGCGCGAGTTCACGTCCGATGCGTCGTCATCGCCGACAGGGTGACCTCAAAGATCCTTTCGAGGTCTTCAACCGGCGAAATCAGGGGTGGAACGATTTGCACACCCCGGACCGAAGGATGAACGACGACCCCGTTCTGCCTGATTTCATCTACTAGCCCGGCAACATCGATGGATCTGTTCGAGTCGGGGGAGTACTGGATCGTCTGAAAAGCCCCCGAGCCGACACTTTCCAGGCCGGGGACGTCTTCTACAATTGACCGGCTCAACTCCGTGGTCTCGCGTCTGACGTTCTCGTGTTCTTTGAGCTCGTGGTCGTTGTCAAAAATAGATGCTGTCACTGCGACGGCTGCCCCAACGAGCGGATGTCCGGCGCCGGTTTCCGCGTGCCAGATACCGACCTGCGGGTGATCGGAATAGCAAGCGTCCACGGTCTCTCCCAGAACCACGGCGCCACCGGGGACGGCCCCGTTGGTCAGCGCCTTCGATACCGCGAGGAGGTCGGGCCGAAATCCCCATTCGTCGGAGGCCAGCACGTTCGAGACCCTGCCGAAGCCCGTGGCGACTTCGTCGGCGATGACCAGGACGCCCATTTTCTGAAGCTGGCTCAGATTATCCAAGGCAGTCGATGAGAGGGGAACGGTTCCGGTGCCCGTGACGGGTTCCACTAGCACGGCCGCGATCCGAGGGATTTGTCGTTCCAACCGATTCAGAAGGTCCGGATCGTCGAGCTCGACTTTGAGGTGGTCGGACAGTGACACTCCGTAGAAACGCTTGTCGATGTCTTCATCCGTGACGGACATTGTGCCAATGGAGATTCCATGGAATGCATTCCCCACCGAGGCAATTTTTCGACGTGCCGGCTCCTCCTTCAGCAGGGAGTAGACGCGAGCAATTTTGATGGCCGCTTCGACACTCGAGGAACCACCTGTCGTCCAAACCACTCGCTTCCACGTTGTTCCGAGCGTTCGGAGCAGGGCGGCCGAGGCCTTCTCGGCGAACTCCGAGGAATAACGGAAGCAAGGGTAGAAAGAAAGCTGTCCGGACGCCTCCGCTATTGCGTGAGTGTAATCTTCACGGGAGTAGCCGAAGTTCACGTTCCACAGACCACTGGTGGCGCAGATTCTTTCCTTGCCATCGGCGAATGTGATCCGATTGCCGCGTGCACGAACCGCGACCTTGGAATCGTCCATGACGTCGCCGTATGTCGTGAGCCCTGGCCATGAGGGATTGGTCTGGCGGGTCATTTAGGCTTCTCCTTCCATGATGGTGGTATGCCCGAAGGGCCCGGAATCTGCCACGGGATGACGATGAATATCGGTGAATCCCGCTTCCCGCATTTCCTCGATTGCTTCATCCGGCGAAAGCACGGCTACGGAGTGGGTGAGGGCCACTTTTGATACGGCCTCGCCCTGGAAAGTGTGGGGGATGATGAGGACGTCCCGCTTACGCTGGTCTGGATCGGCCTCAACGCTGAACGTAGCCACCGTATCGATCTCGGGCAACAGGATCAGGGAATCGTGGCGTCCCTCGCCCATGGGGCTGAATTGCGTGACTATGACTTTTCCGCCCGCTGTGGTCGCCTCCCGCATTCGCCGCATGAGGTTGATCCGCTGTTCACGGGAGAAGAGAGTGATGGTCGATGCGGCTATGAGGGCTGCGTCGAAGTCAGCTCCCGGTATGGGATCGTGAAGAATGTCGGCTTCTTGGACTGTCAGTCTCGCGGCGAGCCTGGCTTTGCCAGACAATTTACCGGTCAGGAGACGGAGCATCTCTGCAGAGTTGTCGAGCGCCGTCACCCGGTGACCTCGTGCAAGGAGAGGGAGAGTCACACGGCCGTCCCCGGATGCGAGCTCGAGGATTCTGTGGTTGCTTCCCAACAACTTCAGAATCGCGGATGGTTCGGCGTGATCTTCCCGAGTCATGGCGGCGTAAATAGCCGCACCCATGGGCCCGTACATTTCGTCGAATCTGAAACCACGGTCACGCAAGAAATCGGTGATCACTGTGCTCTCCTGGGTGTCGCCGGCTCTTCGGAACCGACCGGGACATCACGAGTTTTCACGAGACACCTTCCCTGTGCGAGGGTCCACGGATATGGTTTTTCCGTCAACCAGAAAAGGAATGGCGGACCCCTCCGAACCGTTGAGATAGTCACCATCGGCGGCCCTCATCTCTATATCGCTGCGGGTCTGAGCACCGAGCGCACGGCGAACGTCAACGATTTCGAGGAACCGGGCAGCGCCCGCGTGGATCAGCTCTCGGGTCATTTCCTGATCTGGAGAACAATTCCACGTGCACTCTTTTGCCGCATCAAACGGAGGCCCGACTGGTGTCGTGCGCTGCGTGCCGTCTTCGGCGGTGATGTCCCGACGACTCGTCCCGCCGCAGTCACCTCTTCCGAGACCGCATTGGTCGGCGACTTGGACGAGAGGATTTGCCAAAAGTTCCGGAATGCTCCCCGATTCCTTGAATTCTTGCAGGTGTTCCAGAAACTCTGCGGCGTCATCCCCGTCGAGGACGCGCAGAATAGTGGGGCCTACAATCGGGATGAATTCGGCCCCTGAGTAGTTCTCCAGTTGCACGAGCAGTTCCCCACCGATCGCAACTTCGGCCGCAGTCTCCAGTCCATCTTCGGCTTCGAGGGGGAAGATATTGGACTCACCATCGGAGGAGATCAGCGTGATGTGGGGGTCCTTATCGCGGAGGTCGATTGTGACCCTTCCGCTTGAGCCGCCCAACAGATCGACGCCCTTGAAGAATTCGAGGAGATATTGTTCGGTATTCATGGTTCCTTCAGCAATAACAATGGGTACACGAATTCTGCCATGACCCTGAGGGCCGAATAAGGGAATGAGCCTCTTAAAAGCCTCCGGTATTCAGATCTGTGGCTGGAGGATTGGCATACTCGGTTGCTCAGTTGATCGCGGTGCGCTGCCCGAATACGGCAGGTTGAAAACGGGCTTCTTATGAATTGGCGTACGTCAGGCGGTCATCTCATTGAGCCTTGTGGAGGCTCTGGATTGTATGGGGGAGGAGACTGCGCCTGTGGTGAATGGAGGTCCGTCGCTTCGGCACATCCGGCCTGTCCTCAGGGGCACGTGCTCGCGGTGACGCGTGGCGTTCCCGATCAGCTTTGGCGCCATGTTCACACGATGTGACCAGGATTGATGGCCTTGCCGTGCGACGTTCCTGGACCGGTTCGAAAGAGTCAGGTGTGGGGCCCTCGATCAGGAGGGGCGGTGAGCCAGGTACCAGACTATTCCTAGACCGACGACGATCACCGCGGCAAGCGCAATGAGCGGGGCCACCACGGCGTCAGTCGATGCCGAAAAAACTACGATAATCGCGGCGATGAAAGCCATAGCGATGAATACCGCGCTGATTGCTCCCGTGTTCTGAGTGAATTTCATGCAGTCCTCCGTGGACAATTCTTGGTTTTTACCTCGGACAAAGCCTATCGAGTCGTCTGATTGGCATCAACAGTCCCCGGTGGCTCGAGGAGTTCGGCCATGCCACAATCAGTCCGTAAAACCGTGGAAATTTCGTGGGCGTGGTGTCTCGAAAGCACGGGTACCGGTATGCCGAGAAACCAGCCGGTATGGTCTCTCGACATGACCGGCCGGGGCAATTGCATGGGGTCCAGCTCCGACAATTTCTGCGCGGACGGGTAGGCCATCATGACTGCCACGTGTTGATAGAAGATGTTTTTCACGGCCTCCCACTCGGAAGGATCACGATATTTTTCTTGGATGTCTTGTAGACATTTCTTGTCTTTTCCGCGAACTACCGGTGCGAAGTATCGGGGAACTACGCTATGCCTGCGCTGCTCGTCGTGGAGAGTCAAAGTATTCGGCGTTGCACTGAGAAATTCCGGGACAAACCCTTGATGCGTCATCCTCCACCAGTAGTCCCAGTCTTCGAGGCCCCACGGCTTGTCGCTCCACGGCCCGGTGATGTTCGCGGCGTCGCGGGTGAGAATCACTCGGCTGGGTTCGAAAAGAGGATTGAGGGTTTGTAACGAGGGTGACCAGGTGATCTGGTGAAGGGGGATACCTGGCGGCTCCGTAGTTAGCCCCCGATCGTATACCGCGCTGGCCACGACCCACGAACAGTTTGTCTTCTCGAGTCTCTCCAACCCGGCTGCCAGCCAGTCTTCATGGAAGGTGTCGTCGTGATCCAGCAACGCAATCGAGGCAGCGACGCTGCGATCAATCCCGTATTGCCGCGTGAGCCCTGCACTGCCTTTCCTCGGTGCAACCATGAATTCGAAGCGATCGTCGTCTGCCATGTTCGCGGCGATGACCTGGAACGCCTCATCTGGGGGCCCATCACTGACTACCTTCGCCGTGAAGCGCTCGTATGATTGGGCCGCCACGGAGGCGAGCGTTTTTGCTAGGGCGTCACCTCGCCGATAGGTAGGGATGACGACCACGACATCGGGAACGAACATGGTTTCCGCCTACCCACTGAAGTAATTCGCGACGTGGGCCCACAACGGGGTGTTTCCCTTCAGGGTGGTGGCAGTACCTCCGGTGCAACCGCTCAGCGCCGTAGGCGAGGTGGGCGTCTCGGCGACAGACCCGGGGCTCTGGACCGGGAGGGGGACGACGAATGCGGACGTGAAATCGATCTGGCCGGATTTCTCGAAAGATCCTTGGATCTCCGCACAGTGCTTGGGCAGCAGTCCATTGCTTCGCAAACGGTAGGTACGGTCGGCCACCACGGGAGGTTCCCCGATGGCGCTCCCACTGAGATGAACGGTGTTGCCCTCGGACCACCATATGGCTGCGTCGTGCTGAGGTGTCGGAATCCAAGCCATTGCGCAGACTCCGGCAACGACGACTACAAGACCGGCAAGCCGTCGGGTCAGAACAGAACCGCGCCGGTGAGCCGCTACGAGTTCGCGTCGGGCCCACCCAACGATCACGGATAGGACCCAGAAGATATACATCAAGAGGATCAAGCCCTGCGCGAGGGGCAACGAGGCGAAAAGGGAAGAAATGTACAGTACGGCGAAGGTGAGAGCCGCAAAGATGGAAATGATGCAGGCGGCGCCGAACGCGACCAGGCGAGGTTGGTGCGATGGTGCTTTCCCTCGGGCTCCGAACAGGAGCGTTCCCAAGGTCGATGAGAACGCGGTCATGGAACGCTGGTGAAGAAACGGAAGGTCCAAACCGGAAATGATGGCCACATACCCGTCGAATTTCAGGAAGGGGTAGCAATTGACCATCGCCTGGAAAAAAGCGGCGATGCCAATGGTGGAGAGAACAGCTCCACTGTGTGAGCTCAATGCGGCTCCCAGCACACTGAAGATTCCGGCGAGGGAGGCCTGCGTGAGCGGTCCGGCGGCGGCAACCCATACGCGTGATCTGCGGCGCGGAAGAGCCCAGGCTGCGGATACGTCGCAATAGAAGGCGGGCATCAGGTAGATCAGGAGAAAACCCATGGAACGTGGCTTTCCTCCTTGCCACGCCAGTGTGAGCGCGTGCCCGCATTCGTGGAGAACATTGATGACGAGAAGACTGGCGAGAATGCCGATGACCTGCGATGGGCCGGTCTGTTGGGTAACGAAGTCGAACGTTCTGCGTGCTACGACGAACTGTGCGATCAAACCGGCGACCATCAGGAACAAGGCGCAACCGAAGTAGAAACGACCTGGTAATCGACGCAATTTAACTGCGAGGGGGCCGACCAGGCGATGGCTATTGAGGATGACACGGAGCTGAATTCGGAAACCAGGAAGGCGACGCACCCGACCGGGGCGATCGCCCGGTGCCGGTTGTGAAGCCGGGACGATCAGGCCGAGCCTTTCCAATTTCTCAGTGGAGGCCCGAACGGTGGCTTCATCCCATCTCGCGTCGAGGGGAAACTCCTCTGGGCCAGCCGTCAGGTGTTGAATGAGATATCCGATGTCGTACCCGAGTCTCTGGATTTTTCCTGACTCGGACACGAGGACCCAATATGCTGGCTGGCCATCGGCGTTTTCGGCCTTGTGCAGGTCACCGTGGACCCGGTATCTGGAAGTCACAGTGTGGAGCTCCTCATGAGCCGGGCGTGAGGAATGATCCTCACGCCCGGTTGGCATAGTTGTACTCGGTCGGCATTCAGGTTGCGATAGCCGCAGCCGCGCCCACGTATGCCGCTCCTGCAGCGGTGCCAATACCGGCACCTACTTTAAAACCGTCCCAGAAAGTGGGAGCCTCCAGGGATTCGAGGTCATCGATGTCGAGCATGAGTTCATTTGCTGGCATTGCAGTGGCCATTCGTGTCACCTCCCTCCGAATTTCAACTGACTGTTGGCATTAGGGGTGATTAGGTGAGCGCGAGTGCGCCTCCGCCGTACACAATGGCTCCGGCGACTACCGTTCCAGCTCCGACACCGGCCGCGGTGCTCCAGAATCCGGGAGCCTCAAGGCTCTCCAAATTGTCAATACCAAGATCAAGATCGATATTCTGGTTTTCGATTTGGGCTGTCATCTTACCCCCTCTCCATAATGAGTTGACACGAGTAGCATAGTACTGAACCGTCAGGGGAATGTCGATGACTGATAGAGTTTCCCGTTGATTCGGGCTCGGCAATCGAATAACCACGTCGATTTGAGCTGGGTCTCGGCGGGCAATGGCGATTGATGTCCATACGAGTCGAATTTTGTTCCACAGTAAAACTATGTGTAATGACTCCCTGGCGAACTTGATTCCACGTGAATGCACTTTGTTTTATGTACGGTCGATTGTCGCAATTGATGAGGGATGTCTCTGGCGGGTGATCCTGGTCAACGCGATGCCCGCGGTGCCGCCCCTGGCCAAGGACGTTGCCACGTGCGAAGAGGAACGGGGCCGTGCCGACCCGCCGGGCCTCGTCCATCCATCGCCCAAGGTTCGCCGTCGATGTCGGTGGGAAAATCGGCCCTCATTACTAATTGGTGTGTCTGACGCCGAAAACGAACCATGCCACGCTCGTCGTCCGACCCCTTGATTCGTTCAATACTCTGACGACAGTTAATTCGGATGATTCTCATGGAATGCGCTCTCCTATGGCGCCCTTGGCCGAATGCGGTGAGGGTACCTATGTATATAGGGCACAAACAGACGTGACTCAACGGCTTGACGGGGTGTAGCGATCTTCTCCTGGCGTCTCAGATCCCCCTGGGCTTGCTAGCGGTTGTGGGGCATTGCGCCCCAGGTCCCTCGGCCTGTAGGAGGTACAACTGGTCCGGTCAAGGACGTGAACTATCGAACAAATGCGCAAGTTTTAGGATGCCGGATTCGATCCGCTCATGGGGAATGGACGCGAAACCGATCCGTAAATAGCAATTGTCGGGGTGGGGTTCAGCGAAATATTTTTCGCCGGAATCGAATAGAATTCCCTGCTTTTTGGCTCGGTGTCGCAGTTCCCTCGTGTCCACGTGATCGGGAGCTTTGAGCCAAAGCCCGGTGCCTCCTGGTGGGAGCATTTGCCTGCCGGGGAACACCTCGCGAGCGATCTTCGCTGCGGTATGCCATCGAGTATTTAACGCTCGCCTATATGACTGCAATGACGCCTTGAAATCGCCGCTTTGGTACATCAAGGCAACGGCCCGCTGAATCTGTCCAGGCGGTTGCCTGTGTTGGTATCGTCTGATTCTTCGCAAGATGGTGATGAGAGGCTCCGGCCCAACCAAAAAGCCGATTCGGATGCCTGGAGCCAGAACCTTGGACATGGTGCCAAGGTAGATGGTCCGCCCGTTGGGGTCTAAAGCCGCCATGGCAGGGGAGGGCTGTCCCTCATAGCGCAATTCCGAGTCGTAATCGTCCTCGATAATGATGAAATTGTGCCGTACGGCATCGGCGATAAAGTCAAGGCGACGCTTGGCCGTCAACGTGACATTGGTGGGATGCTGATGACTGGGCGTCAGATAGACCAATTTGGCGTGCGAATAGGACTTCTGCGGAACGGCTCCCTCGTCGTCCACGGGAAGGGATCCGAGTCTGGCGCCCGCCCGCGAGAAGACGTGACGGGCATCCATATAACCTGGGCTTTCCACCAACGCGGCATCACCTGGATGTAACAGACATTCACTGAGAAGCTGTAGTCCCTGTTGACTGCCCAGAGTCACGAGTACATTTTTCGGTTCAACAAAAATCCCCCGTGCCGGCAAAATCTGCTGACAGATGTTTTCCAACAGCAACGGGTCGTCCACAAGGACATCGTCCAAGCTGGCGTGACGGTGCTCATCACTGCTCAAGGAGGCCTTGAGTGCCCGTAACCAAGCCGCTGTAGGAAAGTGCATAGGGTCGTGTTGACCGGTGACGAAGGGGTAGTCGTACGTCCACCACCGCGGCTGCCTGTCCAATTCAGGCAGTGGCGGAGCTGCTGTGGAAGCCAGCTGAACCCAGTCGACCTCGCGGCAGGTGCCATGAGGGCCGGAATCATCGTCGTGGCCAACGGTAATAGGGCTGATGTGGTGGCTGACAAAATATCCAGATCGTGGTTTGGCCACAATAAACCCATCCTCGAGCAGCCCACTGTATGCAACTTGGACGGTGGTTCTGGAAATGCCGAATATCTCTGCAATGTGGCGCCCTGAGGGGATCCTTGTGCCGGTGGGCCAGATGCCAGAAGCGATGAAACCCTCCACCGTCCGGCGGACACGGAGGTGCAACGGCGTCCCTGGCGGGGCCTGAACCAACGTCAGATCCTTCGGCATCTGTTGCCGTGTTCTAGCCATGTGTCGAGAGTAACAGGCCGGTTCTCATTCTGGCATGGTAAATGGTCAGCATTCTGGCCCTTGTGCAGGCCAGCAGGCGCCAGAATAATGTGACTCGGTCCACTTCAAAGGAGAGGCAATGATTCCCAGGATGGCGAGTGTGGTCATCGCTCTAATTGCACCAACCATAATTGTGACGGTCGGAATTCTAGTGCTCGGCGGATCGACCGCCACAGTCTTCGGCATACCGTTGGTTCTGCTGTTTATGTTTGTGATGTTCCCGGTGATGAGCTTCGCAATGTGGATGAGTTGGCACCTCTTCGACAAGCACGCGGACTACCAGCTTGACGAACTTGAAGACCCGGTCTCGGAGGTGTCTTCATGACGATTGTCATGTTTGTGGTGGTGTTACTGCTCGCCGTGGCGATCGGTCTGTATTCTCGCGTTGGTGCCGGCAAGTCGACCGCGGACTTCATGGTGGGTGGCAGAAGCTTCGGTTCCGTAATGGTGTTCATCATGGTTGTGGGAGAGGTCTACTCCATCGGTACCATTATCGGTTTTCCGGGAGGCGTATACGCTAACGGTGTTGGTTTCGCGGTGTGGTTCATGGGCTACATCCTCTTGGGATACCCCATCGGTTATTTTCTGCTGCCTTTGTTGTGGAAAGCCGGACGCATGTACAACGCCATGACTTTGCCGGACATCTTTCGGGGGCATTTCAAATCCCGCTCATTGGAGCTAACGGCCGCTTTGATCGCCGTTGTTTTCCTGGTGCCTTGGGCCCAATTGCAGCTGACAGGCCTGGAGGTTGCTCTCAACGGCCTTGGTTTGGGCTTGACGCCACTGGCTACGGTGCTTATCGGGGTAGGTATATCCCTGGTCTTCGTTCTCCTGTCGGGGATCAGGGCGCCAGCCTTCGTCAGTTTCCTGAAGGATTTCGCTTTGATTGCCGTGATCCTGGTAGTCGCCGGTTTCGTGCTGTACAAGGTCCCCAACGTTGCCACCATCGTTGCCGATGCCAACCTGGGCTCAGCGCACACCACAATCCCGGGCGGGGCGCCGATGGTTAGCACCATCTCGACTCTCTTGTTCCAAACCTTGGGCTTCTATATGTTCCCGTTTGTGATCCAGGCTGTGCTCAGTGGCAAGTCGCCCATTAGTATCAGGCGCACCCAGATCGCGATGCCGCTTTATATGCTCATGTACCCGTTCATCCTGCTGACCTCTTTCTTTGCGATTTCTGCGGTGCCCGGCCTGACCGGGGCGGACACCAACCTGGCCTTCATCGAGGTGGCACGCCAGCTCTTGCCCGACTGGCTGGTGGGTTTGGTCGCCGGCGGAGCGGCTCTGTGCGCGATCGTGGTTCTTGCGGCCTCAGCATTGGTCATTGGTACTTTGTTCTCCAGAAATGTTTTGCCCCATGTCAGCGAAGCCAAGCAAAAGCCCCTGACGCAGGTGGTGATCTTCGTTTACCTGGCAGTCTCCATTGTGTTGACTCTCGTTGTCCCTACCATCATGGGGACATTGATCAACACCTCTTACTACGGGCTGACTCAGTTCATCGTTCCCGTCGTGCTAATGATTTTCCCGACCCGGGTCCGGCCGGGCGTGATGGCCCTCGGACTTGCGGTGGGCGCTCTGGCGTCCGTCGGGATCTACCTCTCGGGAGCCACGTTGGGTGGGCTCAACATCGGCGTTCCTGCCCTCGCGGCGAACTTGCTGGTGCTGGTCATCGGGAGACTGGTGGTTCCAGCCGCAACCGCTTCCCGGTCCCTCGCCGCACGGCGGCGCACTTTACCTTCCGATGCAAGTCACACGACCAAGAAAGTGGGCGCTTCTTAAATGTCAGCTACTATCTTCGCCAACGGGACTATTCGATTGGATGCTTGGGGCGATCCCGTAGAGGCCCTTGCCGTGAAACAAGGCAAAGTCATCGGCGCAGGGCCGCTGGAGGAAGTTGAGGCGACAGCCGGGGCGGCGCCGCGGCGTGTCAATCTCGACGGCGCCACAGCGGTCCCGGGGCTGATCGAGTCCCACGTTCACCCCGTGTTCTTCGGACTGACCAGGAACTGGACTGATTGCCGGAGCCCCCTGAACGGTTCGATCGCAGATATCCAGGGCGCATTGCGACGAGACCTGGCCACTGTGCCCACTGGCAAGTGGCTTCGCGGTTGGGGCTATGACGACACCATGCTGCTCGAAAACCGCCATCCTCACCGAGACGACCTGGATGCCGTCAGCCGTGAGGTCCCCTTGGTGGTCTCTCACATTTCAGGGCACTTTGTTGTGGCGAACTCCCTCGCTCTTGAGCTCGCCGGCATTCATGAAGATCGGGCAGATCCCGCGAACGGGCACTTTGTTCGAGATGAATCCGGAAGATTGACCGGCCTGTTGTGGGAGATGGGGGCAGTGCACGCAGTCCTTGACGCTATGCCACAGGCTTCGGCATCCGATGTTGAAGAGGCGGCTCTCTACGCGGCTGACGTGGGCGTCCAACGCGGCATGACATCCATCCATGACCTCGGCGTCGGCATCATGGCCGGGGACCTGGAGATTCAGGCGTGGCGGAAGCTGGCCGCAGATTCCAAGATCCCCCTCAGGGTGACCGGCTATGTCAGGGCAGATCTCGCACAAGGCTATGTGGAAAGCGCGCCCGACCTGTTCACCCGTCCCGCGTCGGGAAAATATCGGGTAGCCGGGGCCAAGTTCTGGTCGGACGGATCGATCCAGGGGCTTTCGGGCGCGCTGAAAGAGCCATATTCATGTCAAGATTCCGAATGCGGAGAACTGCTGTATTCCCCCGAAGAATTGGTGGAACTCCTGGGCCACGTTGATGCCGCGGGCGGCCAATGCGCGGTCCACGCCAACGGCGATCGTGCCATCTCTACAGTGGCAGGGGCCTTTGCCGCCTTGCGCGGGAGCTCGAACCAGAGCGATCCGAGGCACCGGGTGGAGCATCTGCAGATGGCATCGGATGAAGACATCTCGTCGCTGGTCGAGTCGGGCTCGGTGGCCTCCATTTTCGCCAATCACGTCTACTACTGGGGCGACCGTCATCGCGATCGTTTCATTGGGGCCGAACGTGCTGCCAGGATCGATCCCACGCGGGACGCTCGGAACGGTGGCCTCCACTTCGGCATGCATTCGGATTGCCCGATAACACCGATGGATGCTTTGGCTACCTTTCGTACGGCGGTGACGAGGCAGACCAGCGGTGGCTCAGTTCTGGGCGAGGCACAGCGAATTGACCAACGTGCAGCATTGCATGCCCTGACTGCGGACAGCGCCTACCTGACCCACGACGAGGGTCACTTGGGTACGCTGACCACCGGAATGGACGCCGACCTGAGCATCCTTGACCAAGACATCGTGGGCTTGGGCATCGAACAAACCCAGGATGTCTCAGCCGTAGCAACGGTGGTAGGAGGAGATTTCGTTTACAACCATGGCGGATTCTGAAGATGACGACCTGATTATCCGGTCCATTATTGTCCCCGATGGCCTTCGGTCCGCCTGAACACTGTGGATGTCGCCCCAGGGCAGGGAAAGCTTCGCGGTAAAGTACGGCGCGTGTCTTCTGGCGGCCCATCATCGGGAAACCAGGGCTATCTTCTAAACCGTCACAGTCCGCAGCATGAGTTCGGATGCGAGGTTTGCGCATACCCAACCTCTAGCTGTCAGTCTTCTCGCCAACGTAGGCTTCCATGGTCGATCGAAGCTCAGAGATGAATTCCTCGAGTTGCAGTAGCACGTCATCTGGATATTTGCTCATCACGTCGTCGATCCGCGTACCGAGAGGGTCGAAAAAATCGTCGGTGACCTTCTGTATTTCGGCGGTTGAATGCAGGGTGACAATGCGGCGGTCGGCGTGCTCATGCGAGCGGATCACGTAACCGGCTGTTTCGAGGCGATTCAGCAGCGACGACGTCGCTCCGGCAGTCAAGCCGACTCGTTCTCTGAGACGAGCGGGGGAGAGCGGGGTTCCGCGCTCTTCGGCAGCAAGAATTTCGATGACGGCGGACGCATCCGTGTGGTGCAAGCCAAGACTGGCTGCGAACCGACGTCCTACCTCACCGTAGGTGCTCCCGTAGCCGCGGAGTACCTCGATCATACGTTCACGTTGTTGCACCACGGTCTGGCGCGCCTCATTACCCAAACTTACCTACTTCGTCAGAGGACCTCATTTGACAAGATATCATCGCACCAAATAGTTTCACTATGAAACTATTTGGTCGTGTAAATATATGTGGAGGTTTTGATGGCGGCAGTATCGGCAACGGCTCGGCGTTGGTTGGGCCTGATAGCCCTGGCCCTGGGGGTCGCATTGATCGTCGTGGATACCACGGTCGTCAACGTGGTCATCCCCTCAATGATTGAGGATCTGGGGATTGATTCGTCGCAGGCCCAATGGGTCCAAGAGTCCTACGCCATCGTGTTCGCCGCTCTGCTGCTCGTCGTCGGACGTATCGCTGACCTGCGAGGGGCGCGGTTCATATTTGTCACCGGTGTGATCGCCTTTGGCGTCACGAGCCTGCTCGCAGCCATAGCCCCAACCGGCGAAATTCTCATACTCGCTCGGTTCTTGCAGGGCGTTGGCGCGGCCTTGATTCTGCCGACGACGTTATCTTTGCTCAACTACATGTTCACCGGTAAGGCTCGCGGCCAAGCATTTGCCGTATGGGGCGCAACGATCGGTGCAGCCACCGCTCTTGGGCCGGTCCTCGGTGGGTGGCTGTCCGAGCATGCGTCCTGGCGGTGGGCTTTTGGCATCAATATTCCGCTGACGGTCATGATTCTCCTGCTCTCCCTAGTTTTCATCAGTCGTTCCCCGCACACATCGGGCCGCGTGGATGGCATGGGCGCTCTGCTGTCGGTCGCAGGGCTGGGACTGCTTGCCTTCGGAATAATCGAGGGTCGCGTCTATGGCTGGATGACGAGCCAGCACGAATTTTCACTCTTCGGACTCACCTGGGACAAGGGGCTTTCACCAGCATTCGTCGCTCTGCTCGTGGGTGCAGTTGTCATGGCGGCGTTCGTATGGCGACAAGTCGTCCTCAGTCGCGGCGGCCACAATGACAAACCCCTCATGGACGTCAGGCTGTTTTCGATCGCTTCATTTCGTAACGGCAATATCGCAACCGTGATCATTGGCCTGGGGGAATACGGAATCATTGCTGTCATGCCCCTCTGGCTGCAGTTCACCCTCGACTACCCGTCGCTCCAGGCCGGACTCGCGCTCGTCCCAATCGCCATCGGAAGCTTCGTTGCCAGTGGCGTGACCTTTCCTCTTGCACACAGAATTTCGGCTCTGGCATTCGTGCGAATCGGCCTTATCGTAGAAATCATTGGGCTGGCCGGCCTTGGCACCGTCGCTGCAACCACCGATTCGCCCTGGTGGCTGATTGCATTCGTATTGTTCATTTACGGGGCCGGTGTCGGCTTTGCGACCGCTCAAGTTACCAACGTAGTGCTCGCCGACGTCCCCGAACAAGAAGGGGGGCAAAGCTCGGCGATCCAGAGTACGTTCCGTCAACTTGGCTCAGCTCTGGGCATCGCCGCCCTCACAACCGTGTTCTTCTCCGCC
Source organism: Kocuria sp. TGY1127_2 (assembly GCF_013394385.1). Taxonomy (NCBI): domain Bacteria; kingdom Bacillati; phylum Actinomycetota; class Actinomycetes; order Micrococcales; family Micrococcaceae; genus Kocuria; species Kocuria sp. TGY1127_2. Next base: position 1,567,791 of record NZ_AP022834.1, on the reverse strand, counting down.
ATTAGCGCGAAGCTGAAAGCTACCCTGGTTGACGCCGGCATGTCCTCTCAAGAGGGGGACAAATTCTCCAGTGCAGTCACAGACAGCGGCGGAGCAGCGATTGCGCCGTTGGCCCAGAATCCGTCCACTGCTTCCATCGCCGATGCTGCCCACGATGCCATGACCCACGGACTCGCCCTCGGTTCCTACCTCGCGGCAGCATTCCTGGTTCTGGGCGTCATCGCGACATTCTTCATACCGAATGGACCTGTTTCAAATGATAGGCCGGATGAGTTGGAATTAAGATGATCACGAAGAAATTATCGCCCTAAAGTATTCGATTATATCCAAGGCTTAATTCATATGTTTTACAATCGACAAGAAAGTAGAGTGAATAATCAAGGTGTCTTATTGGCACGACGTTGTTCGGCCGTTGAGTAATCGCGTTCTTGATGTCGTCCGCAACATCGTGGAAATATTCAAAAGCCATACAAGAGCACCTTCTGGAAAAGAAACTTTCAGCCCGGATCCGGTTTTGGCCTGGTCCAAAAAGTCCGGGAAATAACTGGCTGGACTGTTGCTGGATTCGAAGGTGGAGTTGCATTTCCCCTTGATATTCCTGGGTGCTTGCGTGAGAGGTCGATGAGGGCCCGTTACGTTGATTTGAATTCGTTGCCAAAGTAACTCGGAGCCTCGGTATGTATTGCGTGCCTAGTCATCGGAATAGCGAGCCGCAGAAGGTCCGGGCTGGTGCGGCGCTACGGTGAAAACATTCTGGCTCAGGGATTCGTATTCGACTTGGACTACGCCGTGCAACCGGATATTTCGGCGGTCGCGAGCTGACGGACAAGCACTCGTCCACCTTGGATCGGTGCTGATTTGTTTCCTGGTTCACGGATGGGCCCGGACACAGTGCTAACGTCGAATATGTGCAGTTGAATTCCACAGAACATCAAGGATCCGTCACCGGCACTCTGAGCATTCCAGTGTCCAAGTACCATGTGCATCGCGCGCTGGTTCTGGCCGGGCTAGCCGATGGCGTCAGTATCCTGCACGGTGTCTCGCACACCAGGCAGGCCGAATGGACTATCGCATGTTTGCGGGCCCTCGGAGTAGGAATCACCGTCACGAAAGACGCGTATATCGTCACCGGGACGGGTGGTCGTTTCCGTAGCGTACCGATTCGAGAGCGTGGATCGGACGGTGGTGAAGGTCTGCTCGATGTCGGGGCTTCTGGTACCACCCTGTACTTCCTCACTGGCTTGGCTTGCTTGGCCGATAGCCCGATAACCCTGACGGGCATGAAGTATTTCCGGCGACGGCCGATCAAGGCCCTCCTCGACTCTCTCCAGCAAATGGGCGTTGAGCTCTCATCCGAGGATGACTGCCCGCCGATCACCGTCCAGCCCGGTCGTCCCCGAGGGGGCGACGTCGAGATCGCCGGGACCCTCTCTCAGTGGATCTCAGGCCTATTGCTCCTGGCTCCTTTCGCGGAGACGGACACGACGATTCACGTGACCGGCGGCAAGCTCAACGAGGGATCCTACGTGGATCTGACCTTGCGCCTGATGCGCCATTGGGGTCTGGACGTCGAGGTCAGCGAGGACGAGCTGACTTACCGAATCCCTGCGGGGCAGACCCCGAAGGCTCGGGACTACACGATTCCGGCGGATATTGGATCGGCGGCTTTCGGGATCTCGGCTGCTGCGTTGCACCCGGCCGACGTCCTGCTCGAAGGACTCACTACAGCAACCTCCGCCGAAGCGGATCACCCGGAGGCCGAGTTCCTCGACATCGTCACCGAGATGGGGGTTCCTCTGACCAGGGATCCGGAGACCGGATGGGTGCGTATCCACCATGATGGCCTGACCCTCCAGCCCTTCGATCTCGACGCGACGACCTTCCCTGACCTGGTCCCCGTTCTTTCGGCTCTTGCCTGCTTTGCCGATGGCACGAGCCATCTGCGCAACGTTGGCCATGCTCGCCTCAAGGAATCAGACCGGGTTGCAGCGATGCTCCAGGTCAACCGACTGGGCGGGCACGCTGAGCAGGAAGCTACCGCCCTGCACATCACCGGCATCGAGAATGGAAGGGGAACCGGAGCCGCGCTGTCGAGCTTTAACGACCATCGTGTGCTCATGGCCCTGGCCGTGGCCGCTACGAGGTGTCAGGGGGTCACCAGCCTGACCTATCCCCATGCGTATCGGACCTCATATCCGGAGTTTCTCGACGCGATGGAGAGCATCGGTCTGAGCATCGGAGTGGGCTCGGACCCGCGTCGGGAGAAGCATTCTGAACCCGCGCGCGGCACCGAACCCGCACTCGAGTCTGCTCCCCGGCATCCGGAGGAGGCCGTGCCCCACGAGGACGCTGTATTCCCTCGTCTGGTGCGAGAACGCGCGGAGCGGAGCCCCGAGGAGGCTGCGGTGATCGAGGTTGCCGAGGGCGAGGCCGCCTCCACCACGAGCTGGGCCGAGCTTCAGGAGGAAGCCGACCGGATCTCGCAGATGCTCATCGAATTGGGCACGGTCCGCGGCGACGCCATCGCAGTGCAACTGCCCAACTGGCGCGAGTTCGTCGCCGTGTCACTGGGGGCGATGCAGATCGGGGCAGTCGTCACACCGATCATGCCGGTCTTCGGCCCGCGGGAAGTTTGCATGACCTTGGTCCGCTCGAAGGCCAAGATCCTCTTCCTGCCCGACCTGTTCCGCGGCCGCCGCGCCGCTCTCGAACTCTTGGCCGTGGCCGACGAGGCCGAGGCCACCGGCCGCAAGCTCGCGCTGGAGAACATTGTGGTCGTTCAGTCCGCGGCCCGCGGCGGCGAGGGGATCAAGGGTCTGTCGCCCATTCCAGAGGAGGCGGCAGCTCGTTGGAACGCTTCCGACTGGACCTGGCGCTATTACGACCGGGCTCTGGCTTCGGTAACTCCGGATCGGGGAACCATTGCCGACCGAATGCCCAGCGAGGAGGACATCTGCCAATTGCTGTTCACCTCCGGTACCACGGGCGAACCCAAGGGTGTTCAGCATCCGTATCGTACTTTGGGCCAGGCCACTTCCATGCACGTTGCCCGCTCGGGTCTGGGCTCGGAGGATCGGATCTTCGTGCCGAGCCCGCTGGCTCACCAGACCGGTTTCCTGTATGGGATGTTATTGGCCTTCCGGCTTGGCGTCGCCCAGGTGATCCAGCCGATCTGGTCAGGAGAGAAGGCCCTGGATCAGGCCTTCGAGCAGGCTAAGGTATCCTTCGTCCAGGCCGCGACCCCGTTCCTGATGGACCTCGTCGGGCTCGTGGAGTCCGGACAGAGGGAAGCGCCCGAGAGCCTGACGACCTTTGTTGCTACGGGGGCTGCGGTTCCGCGCGAACTGGCCCAGCGGGCTACGAAGGTTCTCGAGACCTCCGTGCTCGGGGCCTTTGGCACCACGGAGACCTGCCTGGCCACGTTGTCGGGCCCCGCCGATGTCCCGGAGAGCATGTGGGGTACCGACGGACGGGCTCTTCCGGGGATCACCCTGCGCATCGTCGACGATGAGGGGCACGAGGTTCCCGCGGGCGTCGAGGGAAACTTCGAGTTTGCCTCGCCGACCCTGTTCGGCGGCTATCTCGAGCGTTCGGACCTCACCGCGGAGGTCTTCACGGACGATGACTTCTACCGGACGGGCGATCTCGCCGTCATAGACGAGAACGGTTATCTCAAGGTCACTGGCCGTGTCAAAGACATCATCAACCGCGGAGGGGAGAAGATTCCGGTCAGCGAGATCGAGAACCTGCTCTTCCGGCACCCTTTGGTGGCCGACGTCGCCCTAGTGGCGATGCCGGATCCGCGGCTCGGTGAACGCGGTTGCGCTTACCTGGTTGACGCCCAGAAGGACCGGACCCTCGACCTGTCCGGCATTCAGGAGTACCTCTCCGGTGCTGGCGTGTCGAAGTACTACTGGCCCGAGCGCGTCGAGCATATCGACGAAATGCCGCGCAACGCCTCGGGGAAGATTCAGAAGAACGTTTTGCGCGAGGCCGCAGCGGCCCTCGCCGCCGACGGCCGCGATGGCCGGAAAGAGAGCTGATATCAGCATGGTCGATAACAACACCCTGAACCTTGGCGAGTTCCTGGACGAGGTGCGAGCTTGGGTCGCCGGACCCGGCGAGGAATGGGCCGAACGCATCGAGGACACCGGCACGGTACCGGATGAGCTGGTGACCGAACTTCGCGAGCGTGGATGGCTGTCCCTCGCGGCCCCGCAGGAACTCGGTGGGGCCGGGATGTCCTTCTCCGATTACCTTCAGGTTCTGGAAGCGATTTCCAAGTCCCACGCATCCATTCGAATGCTCGTGCACGTGAACAACGGGACGTGGCGGGCGATGGCTCCTTACGCCTCCCCGGAGCTGCGGGATGAGGTCCTCATTCCCGCGGTCAAGGCAGACAAGCGCGTGGCCTTCACCCTGACCGAGCATGACCGCGGATCGGGAGCCGATATCGGCACGACGGTTCGCCGCGAAGGCGACGAATACGTGATGAATGGTGAAAAGCATCTGATCACCTTCGGGGTGAAAGCCGATTACCTGCTGATCACCGCACGCCTGGAGGGAACCTCCGGCAAGGACGGACTCGTGAGCTTCACGATGCCCAATCATCTGCCCGGCGCGGAGGTCATTGACGACTCCGAGACGATGGGTGTGCGCGGAACCGATCACGCGACCCTGCGCTTCGAGGAGACACGTTTCCCGGCCCGCTATCGCCTCGGCGCGGAGGGGCAAGGTCTCGAGATCGCCCTCGGCGGATTCCTGACCCCCAGCCGGGTCGGAGTGGCCATGAGTTGCGTCGGGCTGGCCGAACGTGCCCAGGAACTCGCCATCGAATACGCGAACGAGCGTGTGACCTTCGGGAAGCCGTTGGCCAAGCGCCAGGCGATTCAGTTCATGCTCTCTGAGAACTATGCGCGCCTTGCCGCGGCCAAAGCGCTGGTGATGCAGGCGGCTCGTGCCTACGAGGTTGGCGCTCCGGACGCCGGCGAGCTCTCTTCCGCTGCGAAACTCACCGCCGTGGATATGCTCACTTTCGTGACCGACAATGCCCTGCAGGTTCATGGCGGCCGCGGATACTGGAAGAAGAACCCCATCGAACGCGTCTACCGGGATGCCCGTGCCCAGCGTTTCGAAGAGGGAACCAACGAGATTCAGAAGCAGGTAATCTCCCGAGGCGTCCTCTCGGGAACCGTCTCTACCGAAGGAGGACAGTGGTGAGCGAATCTCCTCGCGTCATCGTCATTACCGGGGCCAGCCGAGGAATCGGCAGGTTGTTGGCCCAGCGGCTAGGTGCGCAGGGTGCCCATCTGGTCATCAACTACAAGGCCAATTCCGAACTCGCTGAGGAGTCTCTTGCGGCCGTGCGTGAAGCGGGCGGTGGCGGGATCACGGTCCAGGCCGACGTCGAGTCCCCCGAGGGCGTCGACGAGCTCTTCGCGGCAGTGGATGCCGCTTATGACCATGTGGATGCGTTCGTAGCCAATGCCGCGGCCTCTGCATTCAAACCGGTCAAAGACCTGAAAGTTCACCATCTGGACCGAAGCTACGCGATGAACGTCCGCAGTTTCGTGCTCGGGGCGCAGCGCGCCGCCGAACGCATGCGTGACGGCGGAAAGATCGTCTACATGTCCAGCTACGGATCGCATTCAGCCTTCCCGACGTACGCGGCCCTCGGAGCCGCCAAGGCCATGGGCGAGCAGTACATGCGTTACATGGCCGTCGAGTTCGGTCCGCGCAATATCACTGTCAACGCCGTCAACGGCGGCCTGATCGACACGGACTCCCTGGACTTCTTCTACAACAAGGTCCCGGGCATGGCAGACATCGACTCCGTGGTGGAGAAGTTGCCGCTGGGCCGCCCGGCCACCGCTGAGGACATGGCCCAAGCGGCGCTGTTCTTGCTTTCGGAGCAGGCCGGATACATCACGGGCCAGGTGCTTAACGTCGACGGTGGACTGTCCGTGATCGCCCCGCCCTACTGGGCCGACACCAAGGAACCCTTGCGCGAGGCGGTGTTCGGGCAGGAGTGAGCACTCCTTTTCCTCGCATCGCAACACCCCTCGCCGTCGGGAATCTGAGGCTTCCGCATCGCATTGTAATGGGCTCCATGCACACGGGCCGCGAGCACGATGCAACCGCCCTGGGCGCGTTCTACGCAGAGCGTGCCCGGGGCGGGGCAGGTCTGATGGTCACGGGCGGACTCGCAGTCAACCACGCCGGATCCGGTGGCGAGGACTACGTAGTGCTCACCGATCCGGCCGTGATCGCGAGCCTCGCGGAGGCCGTCAAAGCCGTACACGCCGAGAATGGGCTGATTGCCGCCCAGCTCTTCCACGCCGGTCGCTACGCGGTCGGCGACTGGGCCGTCGCGCCGTCACCGATCCCGTGGGGTGCGGCGCGCGGCATCGTTCCCACGGAGCTCGACGAGGCCGGGATACGCTCTACGATTGACGATTTTGCCGCAGCGGCCGCAGCGGCCCGAGCTGCTGGCTTCGATGCCGTGGAAATCATGGCCTCCGAGGGGTACCTGCTCAATCAATTTCTCTCCCCGCTGACCAACGTCCGAGAAGATGCCTGGGGTGGAGATGCCGGGGCCCGAATGCGCTTTCCACTTGCAGTCTTGCGGGCCGTGCGGGAGGCCGTAGGCTCGGACATACCTGTGATCGTCCGGCTCTCCGTTGAGGACCTGATGCCGGGCTCCACGGTTCCCGAGGAGGTCGATGCCTTCGCCCTGGCATTGGCGGATGAGGGAGCCGATGCGCTGAGCATGGGGGTGGGGTGGCACGAGTCCCGGGTCCCGACCGTACAGTCCTCGATTCCTCACGGTGCTTGGGTCGCGTATGGTGAGCGCGTCGCCGACGTCGTTCATGCCGTTCATCCGGATCTGCCTTTCATCGCCTCCAACCGCATCGTGGATCTGACCGAAGCCGAAGAGATTCTGGCCCGTGGTCGCGTCGATGCCGTGGCGATGGCCCGGCCTTTCCTCGCGGATGCGGACCTGATGGCCCGTTCCTTGGCCGGAAACGCCAGCCTGGTCAACCGCTGCATTGGGTGCAATCAGGCCTGCATTGACCGTTCGATGTCTTTTACCCCCGTATCCTGCCTGGTCAATCCGCGGGCGGGGCAGGAATCCAGCTTCCCGCTGGAGCCCTCGCCCGAGCCCCGTTCCATGGCTGTGGTAGGCGGTGGCCCGGCCGGGCTGGCCGCGGCCGAGGACCTGGTTCTCCGGGGTCATCGTGTAACTGTCTTCGAGAGTTCCCCCGCACTGGGCGGTCAGTTCAAGCTTGCCGCCCGGGTTCCCGGCAAGGAGGATTACGGGGTCATGGTCGCGGCGGCCGAGGAGCGGCTCAAGCGGGCAGGCGTTCGTCTCGAGCTCGATCATGCCCCGGATGCGGGCGAGCTCGCCGGTTTCGACGGCGTCGTGCTCGCAACCGGCGTCAGGCCTCGCGGTATCGATCTGCCCGGCGCCGACCAGGCCCATGTCATCGGTTATGAGAAGGCCTTGCGTGACGGAGTCGCCCCTGGTCCTGTGGCGATCATCGGCGGAGGCGGTATCGGCGTGGATGTGGCTGCCTCCCTGGTGGAGACCGAGTATCCCGCTTGGCGGTGGGTCGGTTTCGCGCAGCGATTCGACGTCGAGCCGACGGTTCTTGCCCCCACGAGCGCTCTCGCCGAGCGACGGGGGACCCCACGGCCTGCTCCCAGACCAGGCCAGCAGGTGACCCTCATGCGACGTTCTGGACGCTTCGGTCAGGGGACAGGCAAGACGACCCGATGGGTCAACGTCGGAGTACTCCGTGATGCCGGGGTCTCCATGCTCAATGACCTCGACTACGTGGGCATCACGCACGATGCCGTCGAGATTTCCCGCGAGGGGAAGACCGAACGGATCCCCGCTAACACCGTGGTCGTCTGCGCGGGCCAGGAATCCTCTGATCCGCTCTCAGCACGGCTCGAGGCCACGGGCGTTCCCTTCGAAGTGGTCGGCGGGGCACGAGAGGCGCGCGCCGTGGACGCCGTACGCGCGACGAGCGAAGGCCTGGCAGCGGCCCGCCGTCTCACCGCGATCTGAGCGTTCGTGCCTTGACGCCCTTTTAAAGGGGGCGCTGATGCGGGCTCATCGCAGAGGGGCCTTCGCGGGGATACCTACCGGGGCTTATCAGAGCTTGCTAGAGTTGTTCTTCTCTAGCGTCCTCGAGCACAGCATCTTCGATGTGGCTAGGGAAGTGAGGTACCGGTGTTCGTTCACGAGCGGTCCTCGCTGCAGAAGGGATGAATGAGGATGATGACTGTTCCACCGCTCATCGCAGCGGTTGTTCTTTTGCTGGTACGTGCCGTGCTCGCCGTGGCGTTTTTTCGTGAGTTCTGGGTGAAGGCCAAGGACGTCCGCGGCTTTGCGAAAAATGATGGTCTCAATGTTCCGGCGGCGTGGTTCGTCACCGTTGCCGAACTCGCCGCGGCGCTATCCTTCACGACCGGTGTTCTGGCGCAGTGGGCCGGAATCGGAGTGATCTTGCTGATGATGATCACGACGAGCATGCATGTTTTCAAATGGCACAGCACGTACTGGGCATCGTCCGGTGGGCCGGAATATGACTTACTCTTGCTGTGTTTGGCTGCGGTCGTCCTGGCTTTCGGAGCAGGGTCCATCGCCATCCCGACTCTGTTTGGATACTGACACGAGAGCAAGAAGTCGTCTTTCGCCGGGCCAGTGAGATCGACGCCAGAGAATTTCAGCCCCTTGTCTAAACTGGCCGCATGCGAATAATTCTGCAGAGAGTCGAACGCGCGAGTGTCACGGTTTCAGATGAGGTCGTGGGAGGAATCCAAGAGCCTGGTCTCCTCGCCCTCGTCGGAATCACTCACCACGACGGAGACGCCGAAATCGCCAAGCTCGCGGAGAAGACTTGGAACCTCAGGCTTCTGGACGGTGAGAAATCTTGCGCCGACGAGGCGGCTCCGGTTCTCGCGGTCAGCCAATTCACTCTCTACGGTGATGTCAGGAAGGGGCGGCGTCCGTCGTGGTCCAAGGCGGCCCCAGGGGCCGTATCCGAACCGCTTTTCAATCAGTATGTCTCGGCCCTTCGGGAATTGGGCGCGAGGGTTGAGACCGGCCGATTCGGAGCGGATATGAAGGTAGAACTCGTCAACGACGGCCCATTTACCGTGATTTTGGACAGTGAGGACCTTCTCTGATTCCGGCTCAACCTCGCTCCGATAGGCTGAGTCTGTGACGCAATCACTATTCGACAGTCCCGACGATTCTTCGCCGAACGAGCCAGCACGCGGTCGTTCTGCCGGTCCCAAGAGCCCTCTGGCCGTCCGGATGCGGCCGCGCTCGGTGGATGAAATAGTCGGTCAACAGCATGCCCTCAAGCCCGGGTCACCCTTGCGGGTTCTGGCAGGGGAGGACGCCGGCCCGGCGGGACCCTCGTCCGTCATATTGTGGGGGCCTCCAGGGACGGGGAAAACGACGATCGCGCACGTGATCGCGAGAGGTTCGTCCCGCAAATTCGTTGAACTCTCCGCTGTGACCGCGGGCGTCAAGGACGTTCGTGCGGTCATGGATCAGGCCTTGAACGATCGCGACATCCGGGGAATCACCACCGTCCTGTTCCTCGACGAGATCCACCGGTTCACCAAGGCTCAGCAGGATGCACTGTTGCCGGGCGTCGAAAACCGGTGGGTCGTGCTGGTCGCGGCGACCACCGAGAATCCTTCCTTTTCGGTGATCTCTCCGCTGTTGTCCCGCTCAATACTGGTGACCCTCAAGCCTCTGGAGGACGAGGCCATCGGGGATCTCTTGGACCGGGCGGTCTCGGCCGAGCGCGGATTGCGCGACCAAGTCGTCCTTTCTGAAGCGGCTCGCAAGCATGTGGTGGAGTTGTGCGGGGGAGACGCCCGGCGGGCACTGACCGCCCTCGAGGCGGCGGCGGCCGTCGCTTATGGTGAATCCGAGGACCAGGAAGCCCCTGTTGAAATCACGGACAAGCATACGGAAGAGGCTCTCGACAAAGCGGCCCTGCGCTATGACAAGGGCGGAGACCAGCATTACGACGTGATTTCGGCTTTCATCAAGTCGATCAGGGGTTCCGACGTCGACGCCGCACTCCACTACCTTGCCCGCATGATCGAAGCGGGGGAGGACCCGCGTTTCATCGCTCGGCGGTTGGTAGTCCACGCGAGCGAGGACATCGGGATGGCGGATCCGACTGCGCTCCAGACGGCCGTGGCCGCGGCCCAGGCGGTCCAGCTCATCGGGTTGCCCGAGGCGAGGATCAACCTCGCCCAGGCGGTGATCCACCTGGCTACCGCGCCGAAGTCCAACGCGGTCATCACCGGAATATCGGAAGCAATAGCGGATGTTCGCGGAGGAAAAGCCGGTGCGGTGCCTCCGCACTTGAGGGATGCTCACTACGCGGGCGCGACACGCCATGGTCACGGCAAAGGTTACGTATACCCCCACGATGTACCCCATGCCGTGGCACCACAGCAATATGCGCCGGATGAGCTCAAGGGGGTCGAATACTATCGACCCACTGAGTATGGCGCCGAAAAGCCATTACGGCAACGACTAGGCATAATACGAAGAATCCTGGGTGGATTCCGGTCCAGTTAGTTAGATAAACCAATTAAGAGCATCACTAACTGGTTTCTGAGAGGGCGATCTAAGATTTAGTAACGCGTCCGAAAGAAAAAATTATTTTATACCCGCGTACCGAAAGAGTATTTCCAAGTCAACTAAGAAATCTCCTCAATCAGGGTTGCCCTGGAGGCTCTGCGAGCCTTTCTTAGTGCAGGCCTAAAGAGTTGAATTCTAGTAATATACTTTCCAGTAGCCCGACGCATGATCTTGACTGCGGAACAAGCCGAGGGCTATGCCGTAGTTGATTTCCCGGACACCCAGTCCGCCTGACCAGAAAGTAGAGTATGACTCAGAACATCTCTCGTAGACTTACCACGGGCGCCGCTTGGTCCGTCCCTGTCCTTCGGGGGACGTGATCCTGCATTGACAGGGTCATATTCTCCTGCGAGTCTTCCGACTCAAGTCTATGCCCTACAACCCTTTCGGATATAGTCTCCGACCGATATCAAAGCACCTATGACACAGAACAAACAGAATATTTCTCGCCGCACCCTTGCGAAAGGTGCAGCATGGTCCGCTCCTGTGCTGGCAATGTCTGCCTCCGTGCCCGCGTTCGCAGCTTCGTCGTCCCCGCCACCCTCTCGCGGCAGATGCTTGACCCCTGAGGAAGTCCGATCGGGCGACTGTGCCCGCATCCTGCAGGCCTTTGACACCTTCGATGGACTTCGGAACTACAACACGAGTTTTGGCCGCTTTGCGCCCGCGAACCTCCAATTCAACATTACTGTGCAGGCGGAATGCTGGCCCTATGCTCAGTTGATGTCGGTCAAGAGCTACGGTGGCGGCGGAGCGGGATACTGGATACCCAGGCCTACGATTGTGCTGCCTAATGCGGGCTGGAGAAAATTCACCGGCCGTACAACGATCGGGCAAGTCGGATCCTGGGGCGTCAGGCAAGGGATCCCTTTGTCCAAAACCATTCAGTGGGAGAACTCGGAGCGTACTGACAAGTTGGATTGGACCGGAGCCATGGTCACCGTTCCTCTGGAGTTCAACTGGACTGATCATGGCGTCCACACCTGCGGCTTCGACCTTAAATTCGAGTTCTCCAAGGGGTGGACGGGCCTCCTCGGAGAACATCCGAAGATGCGTAACTATCGCCTCGTCCTGCGCGGTCAGTGATCCGGAATTGAAGGGCACGGCATCGGGTGCGTTGCATACCAACCGCATGTGACGCACCCGTCTCGCTGCCTCCTGGCCTTGAGAACGTCGAGGGATTAGACTGGCTCGTTGGCTGGCAAGCTCCCCAAAACGCACCTGCGGGTGATCACCGGGGTAGTTGTAGCGAGGGTTGCGGCTGACCCGAAGCTCTCCACCGTGCGAACCGTGCACGGAATCATGGAGGCCAGTTACACCAGAACAAATGATCGTGGGCCACCGCGCCAGACGATCAACCGCATGAAAGGCACAACGTGGCAACTACCACTAAGAGCAAGCGCGCCCGTAACTTGGTGCGCAAGTCTCGTGCTCTCGGAATCCCGCTGACTCCGAAGGCCGAGAAGTACTTCGAGCGTCGTCCCTACGGCCCCGGCCAGCACGGCCGTGCCCGCAAGAAGGCCGACTCCGACTACGCCGTTCGTCTGCGCGAGAAGCAGCGTCTTCGCGCGCAGTACAACATCCGTGAGGCTCAGATGCGTCGCGCATACGCTGAGGCCAAGCGCGTCGAGGGTCAGACCGGTGAAAACCTGGTCCAGATGCTCGAGACGCGTCTGGATGCCCTGGTTCTCCGTGCAGGCTTCGCCCGCACGATCTCCCAGGCACGCCAGATGGTCGTTCACCGCCACATCATGGTGGACGGCGTTCGCGTGGACCGTCCGTCCTTCCGCGTGAAGGAAGGCCAGCTTATTCACGTTCACCCCCGTTCCGAGAAGATGGATCCGTTCCAGATTGCCGCCACCGGCGCCAACCAGGACGTTCTTCCGGATACTCCGGCGTACCTGAATGTGGAGATCGACAAGCTTCACGCAAAGCTTGAGCGTATGCCCAAGCGCAGCGAAGTTCCCGTGACCTGCGAGGAACAGCTCGTGGTCGAGTACTACGCCCGTATGGTGTAAGTTTTCTCACCTCGCTCTGATGGCCCGGGCATATGCCCGGGCCATCACGGCTTTAACGGCCCCCATGCCGTAAACTGGCACAGGTCCCGGTGAAAGCCCCTCTCAGGAGCCGGGAACCAGACGATTCCATCAGAGGAGACGGGTGCATTCATGACGGGCGGAGCAATCGCAGGGCTTATCGCGGCCGGAGTATTTGCCATCCTTGTGGCACTGCTCGCGATGCCCATCATCAAGCTCGGCAAGGTCTTCGACGAAGTCCGGGAGACGGTACGGCAGATCAACGCCGGAACCGGTCCCCTCATCGACGAGGTCACACGCACAGTGACCACAACCAATTCACAATTGTCCAAAGTGGACGGCATCACCGACAACGTCTCGGACGCCTCCGCCAACGTATCTGCGCTCTCGAGCCTCGTCGCCTCGACCGTGGGCCAGCCGCTCATCAAGATGGCATCATTCTCCTACGGAGTCCGCAAGGCTTTCCGTGGGGAGGCCGCAGAAGACAAAGACGCCGCCAGCAGCAGCCAGGCGCCCACCGGAGAAACAGGGCACGCTGGTGCCCACCAGACCCCAGGAGAAGACCGATGAGCTGGTTGTCCAAAGCCGGTCTGTTGCTCGCCGGCGCCGCAGCCGGTTACGTCGCGTCAAAACGTGGCGGACAGATCGTTCACACCGCCCAAGAACTAGTGGTGAGGGATCCCATGCAGGTCAGCAAGCGTGACGGCGGCGAAGGAACCGTGGACAAGATCTGGTCTTCACCCGCTTTGACCCCCGTACGGAATGGTGCGCTCAAGGCCTTGAAATTCGCGGCGACCGTGAAACAAGGAATGGCTGAACGAGAAGAACAGCTCACCGAAAAGTACGCGAACCAGAAGAAGGACATCCGTCCGGGCTCCTTGGACACATGGGATCGGCCCCGAACCGCAGAGGCGGAATCGCGAAGCGGTGAGGCACTGCCAGGAGAGCAAGGATCCTCAGAGGTTATCGAGCACTCCGCACCCGAGGCGTCGGGCAGCCCTGCTCGGGACTCGGATCTTCCTCCGGACTTTTTCCTCGACTCCGGAAACGACCCCCAGAATTCCCGTTAGCGCGCAACAGAACCGCGCCCACGGACAGAAAACGCTCAAACAGGCACTCAGGACGAAGGACTTATAGCCGATATGCTCTCCCAGGAAATTAAGCAGCGCTGGATCGAATTCTTCGAAGAGCGTGGACACACTGTGGTCCCCTCTGCTTCCTTGGTTTCGAACGAAGCCGGAGCGATGTTCACGATCGCCGGCATGGTCCCGTTCATCCCCTACTTTCTCGGACGGGAAAAGGCACCGTACAGCCGAGCGACTTCTGTGCAGAAATGCATCCGTACGCTCGATATCGATGAGGTCGGCAAAACCGCGCGTCACGGAACGTTCTTCCAGATGGCCGGCAACTTCTCCTTCGGCGACTACTTCAAGGACGAAGCGATTCCCTTCGCCTACACCCTGCTGACCACTCCGCAGTCCGAGGGCGGATTCGGCCTGGATCCCGATCGCCTCTGGGTGACCGTGTACGAAGGCGACCAAGAGGCCTTCGACATCTGGACCCGCAAGGTCGGTTTCCCAGAAGAACGCATCCAGCGCATGAACATGCAGGAAAACTACTGGTCAACCGGCCAGCCCGGGCCGGCCGGCCCCGACTCGGAGATCTTCTACGACCGCGGACCGGCCTACGGCAAAGAAGGCGGCCCCGCCGCCGACGACGACCGCTACATTGAAATCTGGAACCTCGTGTTCATGCAGTTCCAGCGTGGCGAGGGCATCGGCAAAGACGACTTCGAAATCCTCGGTGAGCTGCCGAAGAAGAACATCGATACCGGTATGGGACTCGAGCGTCTCGCGATGCTGCTGCAAGGAGTCGAGAACTTCTATGAGACAGACCAGGTCCGCCCGGTTCTCGACGCCGCATCCGAGCTCTCCGGAAAGAAATACTTCGGTTCCGAGTCCTCCGCGGACGAAGGCTACGAAAACGATGTGCGCCTGCGCGTCGTCGCCGACCACATTCGATCGTCACTCATGCTGATCTCCGACGGCGTGACGCCGTCGAATGAGGGGCGTGGGTACATCTTGCGGCGCTTGCTGCGTCGAGCCATTCGGGCCATGCGCCTTCTCGGCGTGACCGAGCCCTGCCTGCCGGTGCTGTTCCCCGCCTCCCGGGACGCGATGAAGGGCGCCTACCCCGAGGTCGCCGACGACTTCGACCGGATCTCGCGCATCGCCTACGCGGAAGAGCGGGCGTTCCTTCACACGATCGAGTCGGGCACCACACGCCTGAACGAAGCGGTCCAACACGCCAAAACCGGCGGGGGATCGGTGAGCGGAGAAGAAGCTTTCGCTCTCCACGACACCTACGGTTTCCCGATCGACCTGACCCTCGAAATGGCCAGCGAAGCCGGCGTGGCCGTGGACGAGAAAGCATTTCGTTCCCTCATGGAAGAGCAACGTCACCGGGCCCAGGCCGATGCGAAGGCCAAGAAGGGCTCCCACGCGGACCTCGGCGCCTTCCGGCAACTGGTCGATGAGCGCGGTTCCGTTTTCACCGGTTACACCCAGCTCAGCGGTGAAAGCACCATTCGCGCAATCCTCCAGAACGGCGTGACCGTGCCTGCCGCCTCCAAGGGCGAAACGGTGGAGATCGTGCTCGACGAGACCCCCTTCTACGCAGAAGCCGGCGGCCAAGCCGCAGATACGGGCCTCATTAGCGGAAACGGTTATTCCGTCCGCGTTCACGATGTTCAGCAGCCCGTTCGCGGTCTCAGCGTTCATAAGGGCGAAGTCATTGAGGGCGAGGTTGTCGCGGGCTCGGAGGCAAGGGCCCAGGTGGACGTCCAGAGACGCAAGGACGCGGAAAAGGCCCACTCCGGAACCCACGTCGTTCACGCTGCACTGCGTCGTGTCCTCGGACCGGAAGCCGTTCAACGAGGCTCCTTCAACAAAGAGGGCTACCTCCGCTTCGACTTCGCCTGGACCGAATCCCTCTCGGACACGGTCCGCGAAGAGGTTGAAGGCCTGTCCAATACCGCGATCCGTGACAATTACGAGGTCATCACTCGTGAGATGCCCCTCGACGAGGCCAAAGCCATGGGGGCCATCGGTCTGTTCGGCGAGAAATACGGCGACGTCGTACGAGTTGTCGAGATGAACGGCGACTTCTCCCGCGAGTTGTGCGGCGGTACCCACGTGTCAAGCTCCGCGGAGATCGGTTCCCTCTCGTTGCTCTCGGAGCAGTCCGTGGGCTCCGGGAACCGCCGCGTCGAGGCCCTGGTCGGTTTGGACTCCTTCAACCATCTGGCCGCCGAGCGCACGCTCGTCAACCAACTGACAGATCTGTTGAAGGTCCAGAACTCCACGGACCTCCCCGAGAAAATTAACTCGACCCTGAACCGCCTCAAGTCTGCGGAGAAGGAACTAGAAAAGCTGCGCAAGGAAAAGCTTCAGGCGGAAGCCGGGCGCTTGGTCGAGTCCGCTGAACTCATCGGCGGCGTCCGTCTGCTGACCCACAATGCGGGGGATTTGGCCGCCGACGACGTGCGGAACCTGGCCACCGACCTGCGCCAACGTTTGGGCGAGGACGCGGCCACCGTCGTCGTCGCAGGCACCAATAACGGCAGGCCCGTGGTGGTTGTTGCAACCAACCAGGCCGCACGGGATCTGGGTGTCAAGGCCGGTGCACTTGTCCGCACCGCTGCCGGCGTCCTCGGCGGCGGTGGCGGAGGCAAGGACGATCTCGCCCAGGGCGGCGGGCAGGAGACGGCCAAGATCGACGAGGCCTTCACGAGTGTCAAAAGCCAGGTTGCTCAGGCCGGCAAGTAAGGAATCTGTGTTCACACGAGGAGTGCGCATGGGGGTCGACGTGGGCAACGCCCGCGTCGGCCTCGCTCTGTGCGACCCGGACGGCATCCTTGCGACGCCTCTGAAGACACTGAAGCGCAATGCCAACACCAATTCGGATCGCCGCGTATTAAGAAAATTGATGGACGTGCATAATGTTACGGAAGTATTCGTAGGCCATCCACGCACCATGCGTGGTGGATCGAGCCCGTCGACGCAAATGGCGGAAGACTATGCCGAGGGGCTCGTCTCCGAGCTGGCCGACGAGGGCAGAGGCGATATACCAGTGTGGTTGGTGGACGAAAGACTCACGACAGTCTCGGCCCATCGGTCGCTCCACGAGGCCGGCGTGTCCTCTCGGGACTTCAAGTCCATGGTCGACCAGGTTGCAGCGGCTAATATTCTTCAACAGGCGGTCGACGCGCTCAAAGCTGATCGGTCTGTCGCCGGATATTGTGTTAACCCAGAGCCACGCGGCGAGTCTCCCGAGCCGTTACCCGATGACGTCGAAAAGAATGGAGAACCTTCGTGAGCGAAGATTCATCACGAAAAAACCGTGGAGAGTCTTCGGGTGATGACAATGAGTCCTTTCACGGGCTTTTCTCCCCGACAGAAGCCGAGCGACGCGCCGGCATCGAGGGTCTCCGCATCGAGCAGGAGAGTCTGACTCCTGACCAGATCCGTAGGCGTTACGCACGACGCCGCCAAGTTCTGGTCTCGGCCACGATCATCTTTGTGATTGCTCTGGTGGCATCGCTTGCCATCATTGGACCGCAAACCGGACTTTTCGAGGTGAAGGATTACCGCGGCGACGGCAACGGGAAGAACGTCAGCATCACCGTGAGCGAGGGCGATACCAACGGAACCGTTGGGCAGAGACTTGAGCAGAAAGACGTCATCGCGAACGCGGACAAGTTCGTCGAAGTCATGGAGGACAAAGGCTCCGGCAAATTCATTCAGCCCGGAACCTTTGAACTGCAGCAGCACATGAGCTCCGAATCAGCGATGAACTCGCTGACCGGCAGCGGCAGCGCCAAACATTACGTCGCGATCAACCAGAACCAGCGCAAGGATGAGACATTCGACGCGTTGGCCAAGGGAACGGGAATCAGCGTCGACAAATTCAAGACTCTCGACAACGACCCGGGCAAGTTCGGCATACCGAGTCAATTCGACTCGTTGGAAGGCTTCCTGCACCCCGGTGAGTACCGTTTTGCCGCGGACGCCTCCGCCGACGACGTCATCCAGGAAATGGTCGACAAGACCAAGAAGGATCTCAAGGACGCCGGGGTCGAGGGAGACGACGAGGTGTTCCACACCGTTACGGTCGCGTCGATTCTAGAATTCGAAGCAAAGCCGCGGGACTACAAGGGCGTGGCCGGTGCCATCGACAACCGTGTCAACAATGTCGACGGGGAGACACAGGGATTCCTTCAGTCCGACGCAACCGTTGCTTACGGGCTGGGGGAGAAGACCTACCAGATCAGCAACGAGCAGAAGCAGGATGCGTCGAATAAATACAACACCTTCGCGAACAAGGGCCTGCCCGTAGGCCCCATCGGTTCCCCGGCCGCTCAGGCGATCAAGGCAGCGGCCCACCCGGACCACAACGATTACTACTACTGGGTGACCGTGAACCTGGATACCGGTGAAACGAAATTCGCGAAAACCTACGAAGAGCACGAGAAGAACGTCGAGGAATACGACAACTGGTGCTCCGAGCACGAGGGCAAATGCGTCTGATCGAAACCCCGGGCGCCCCCTGGGCCGCGGTTCTGGGACATCCGGTAGGCCACAGCTTGTCGCCGGTGATGCACCGGGCCGCGTACCGTGTGCTCGGCTCCGATATCGAATACACCGCGGCCGATATCCAGGAAGAAACCCTCGCCGACGTCGTGGAGCCAGCACTCCAGGACGGCAATTGGCGCGGTTTCTCCGTGACCATGCCGTTGAAATCGGCGGCGTGCCGCTTCGCCGGACGGCTGACCGAATTCGCACAAACGGTCGGAGTGATCAACACCCTGGCACCCGTTGGTGGAGCGGATGGTCAGGTCGTCGGGCACAATACCGATGTCTCCGGCATCGTCAACGCGCTGCTGAGGACCGGGGCGTGCACGAGCAAGGAACCCGAGGCAGCGATCATCGGCGGCGGTGGCACCGCAACCGCAGCGGTCGCGGCTCTCCACGTACTGGGAGCGGCACGTTGCACGGTCTTCGTCCGGGATTCCGCTCGGGCAGGCCGCGTCGTCGACGTTGCCGGGCGGCTGGGCATGGAACTGAGCTTCGAGCCTCTGGACGAGGCTGCTACCAGTCTCTCCGGATTCGACCTTGTGGTCTCCACATTGCCAGCCCGAGCTTTCGACACGTATGCCCAGTCGATTCAAGGCGATCTCAGCCGGACCGCGGTCTTGGACGTCTCCTACGATCCGTGGCCTTCCGATCTTGCCCAGGCCATCAGCGCTTGCGGCGGCACCCCGGTCTCGGGACGTGAAATGCTCTTGTACCAAGCCGTTGACCAGATCAAACTGTTTACCGGGCAGAGCCTTTTCGAAGCTTTGCCGAACCAGGAGGCAGTGCTCTCGGTCATGGCCGAGGCTCTCGGCCTCACACCGCGGACCGATGAGCCGCGCCTGGTCTGCGACGACAAAATGCTTCGGCCCAGAAACTAAGGGCCGCGACGACGTCGTTGCGCCCCGGCCCCGAGCCCGGGCCCCAGACGATCACCGAAAGATGAGGTAACACCGTGACATTGCGTTGGCTGACCGCCGGAGAGTCCCATGGAGAGGCTCTTGTCGGAATCATTGAGGGCGTTCCCGCGGGCGTCGAGCTCACCTCGGAGGATATCCGCCGTGCCCTGGCCCGGCGCCGCCTCGGATACGGTCGCGGTGCCCGCATGAAATTCGAAGAGGACCGCGTCAGGATCCTGGGAGGCGTCCGGCACGGGCTGACCCAGGGCGGCCCCGTGGCGATCGAAATCGCCAATACGGAGTGGCCGAAGTGGACCGACGTGATGTCCTCAGATCCCGTGGATCCGGAGGTGCTCGAGGGGCGGGCTCGCAACGCTCCGTTGACGCGCCCCCGCCCCGGTCACGCGGATTTCACGGGAATGCAGAAATACGGTTTTTCAGAGGCCCGTCCCGTCCTGGAACGCGCCAGCGCGCGAGAGACCGCGACACGAGTAGCACTCGGTGTGGTCGCCTCCCAGATTCTCAAATCTTTGGGCGCCGGGCTGGTCAGCCACACCACGGCTATCGGGTCGGTTTCTGCCCCGGAGGACGCCCCACGGCCGGTGCCTCGCGACGTCGACGCGCTCGACGCCGATCCTCTTCGGTGCTTCGACGCGTCCACCTCCGAAGCGATGGTCGCCGAGGTGGACGCCGCGCACAAGGACGGCGAGACGCTCGGTGGCGTCGTGGAGGTTCTTGCCTACGGACTGGTACCGGGCTTGGGCTCATACGTCCACTGGGATCGCCGCCTCGACTCCCGCTTGGCCGGTGCCCTCATGGGGATCCAGGCGATCAAGGGTGTCGAAGTGGGGGACGGTTTCTTGACGGCCGCCCGGCGCGGGACGGAAGCCCATGACGAAATCACCCAGGACGAGCAAGGTCGGGTTCAGCGCGCGTCGAATCGCGCCGGCGGAATTGAAGGTGGCATGAGCATCGGAGACGCCCTTCGAGTGCGCGCCGGGATGAAACCCATCGCGACGGTGCCCCGGGCACTGAAAACCGTGGACACGTCCTCCGGCGAAGCGACCACGGCCCATCACCAGCGGTCGGATGTATGTGCGGTGCCGGCCGCAGGCGTTGTGGCCGAGGCAATGGTGGCCCTGGTTCTGGCGGATGCCTACACCGAGAAGTTCGGCGGCGATTCGATCGCGGAGACACGACGAAACGTCGATGCTTACCTCGCATCGATTCCCGAAGAACTGGATTTCGCCCCGAACATCGAAGGATGGGACTCATGAGCTCCGGACAACAAGGACCTGTGATTCTGATCGGGCCGATGGCCGCAGGCAAATCCTTCCTAGCCCTGCACCTATCCAAATTCTTCGGCTACGGATTCGTGGATGTCGACCAACTGATCGTTGAGCGCCACGGCGTCATCGCGGAACTGTTCGTCGAATACGGCGAGAAGTATTTTCGAGATATAGAAGCCGATACCATCGAAATGCTTCTTCGCTCCCCGGACCATCAGAACTCCGTAATCTCCATCGGTGGCGGCGCCCCCATGACTGCGCGTGTGCAGGAGCTCCTGGACGCGCATACCGTGGTGTATGTGCTGGTGGACGATGAAACCGTGCGGCCTCGTATCGAGGGGAACACCACACGGCCGATGCTCCAGCCGGATCCCATCGCACGGTGGCACGAGCTCTTCGAGGCACGCCGCGAAACATACGAGCGGCTCGCGACGATCGTCCTCGATGGACGCGGCGACCGGGAGATTGTATCGATGGCGGACGAACTCCACCGCAACATTCAACAGATTCGTTCCGCCTGAGCGCGGACAAATGGCAACGGGGCAGGAACGCTCCCGACGCAGCAGACCAGGAGGATCACATGGCCGACGGGCCCTCAGACGCAACGCGCATTCCGGTCACCGGAACACTACCCTCGGAGAACTACGACGTTCATGTGGGCCACGATCTACTCGGGAAGCTCCCCGAAATTCTCGGGCCTCGCGTGCGTCGAATTCTCGTGATCCATCCACGGGCCCTGCGCTCGACGGGTGAGCTGGTCATGAACGATCTCAAGGCAGCCGGTCTCGAATCCTTCAGTGCCGAGATCCCGGATGCCGAAGAAGGCAAGCACGTCCAGGTCGCGGCATTCTGCTGGCAGGTGCTCGGCCAGAACGACTTCACGCGTTCCGACGCGATCATCTCCGTGGGCGGAGGCGCCGTGAGCGACGTCGCAGGGTTCGTGGCGGCAACGTGGCTCAGGGGCGTGCGCGTCGTACACATCCCGACGACGCTGCTCGGAATGGTTGACGCAGCCGTGGGAGGCAAAACGGGCATCAACACCGCCGAAGGCAAAAACCTCGTGGGCTCATTCCACCCTCCGGCAGCCGTCCTGTGCGATATCGGTACGTTGAGGACTCTTCCGGTCAACGAATTGGTCACCGGACTCGCCGAAGTGATCAAGTGCGGCTTCATCGCAGATCCGGAGATCCTCGACTTGATCGAGGCCCAGCCGGAAAAAATCCGTGATTCGCAGTCTGCCGTGATCCGAGAACTCATCGAACGATCCATACGCGTCAAAGCCGAGGTCGTCTCATCGGATCTCAAAGAATCCGGGCGTCGGGAGTTCCTGAATTACGGGCACACCCTGGGACACGCGATCGAGCTGAATGAACGCTACCAATGGCGCCACGGCGCCGCGGTGGCGGTCGGGATGATGTTCGCGGCAGAACTTGCGAGCACCGCGGGCAACTTGGAGGAAAGCGTCGTCGAGCGCACGCGTTCTATCCTGGAGAAGGTCGGGTTGCCGACGACGTACCGTGGTGACCAGTGGAAGAAATTGCTCGACGGCATGCACCGGGACAAGAAAGCCCGCGGGAACCTGTTGAGATTTGTGGTTTTGGACAAGATTGCTTCCCCACGAATCATGGAAGTTCCGGATGAGTCCATCCTCTTCGCGACGTATCAGGAGATCGCTTCCTGAATCGTCTCTCACAAGGGCGTTACAATAATTACCGATTCATTTTCATGGTGCACGCGTTTCGCAGCGTGCCATCGAAAAATCTGCCAAAAGGAGTGTTCGTGGCAACGACCAACGACATCAAGAACGGAACCATCCTCAAGCTGGACGGAAATCTCTGGGGCGTCATCGAGTTCCAGCACGTCAAGCCGGGTAAGGGCGGTGCGTTCGTGCGCACCAAGTTGCGCAACGTCAACAGCGGCAAAGTAGTCGACAAGACTTTCAATGCCGGTTCCAAGGTCGACCTCACCACCGTGGATCGCTCGGAATACCAGTACTTGTACCAGGACGGTTCCGACTACGTCTTCATGGACAACAAGACTTTTGACCAGATTTACGTCCCGGGGTCGGTCGTTGGCGATGCCGCCAACTTCATGCTCGAGAACCAGAACGTGACGTTGGCTCTGCACGACGGCGCTCCTTTGTACATTGAGCTGCCCCCGTCGGTTGTCCTGGAGATCACCTACACCGAGCCCGGCCTGCAAGGTGACCGTTCGACCGGTGGCAACAAGCCCGCGACCCTCGAGACCGGCGCGACCATCCAGGTCCCGCTGTTCGTTGAGCAGGGGACCAAGGTCAAGGTTGACACTCGTTCCGGCGATTACCTGGGTCGCGTCAACGAGTGAATTCGAGGACGAAGGCGCGCGTTCGCGCCCTGGAAGTTTTGTTCGAGTCCGAGGAACGCCAGCAGGACACCCTCGAGGTGCTTCGTCGCCGGCGTCTCCATACGGCCGCGATCATTTCGGAGTATTCCGAGCGGATCATCCGTGGGGTAGTCGACCATGATGAAGAGATTCGGGAGTTCGTGGAAACGTACTCCAAGGGCTGGACCATGGACCGCATGCCGTCCGTGGACCGGGCGATCCTGCGCTTGGGCGCATGGGAATTGCTCTACAACGACGACGTACCGGACGCCGTAGCAGTTTCAGAGGCGACTGGCCTGGCCAAGACGCACTCAACCGATGATTCGCCTCGGTTCATCAACGGTCTGCTGGGCAGATTGCAGAAGGTCAAACCGACCCTGTTGACGGATTAGGAAGTCAACGACGCCGCTGGGCAGCCTGCCTGGCGGCGTCTTTCGTATGTCTGAGGAACGTTCTGCCCGGTGAGGACGGGACGATTCCGCGGCGGCGTTGGGGAGCCAGATCGCAGGGGCCAAATCGCCGGATGCATGAGGCAAAGGCCTGTTGCGTGCTGGTCCGGCCCTCGACGTGCGATTCCGCGGCGGACCGCCGAAGACACATTTCAGTCTCGCGGGTCGTGCCAGCGTGACCCTGTGATACTTTTGGCCCAGATGAGAACATCTTGCTGACCTTTAAATTCCGTCCTGTGAGGCGGGGAAGGAGGCAAACGCGATGACCGAGAACTCACGCCGTGAAGGCAATACCCGAAATCGGGTATCCGAACACGCGCGCGTCATTCTGGATTCTGCGGATGTCAACCGGGTGCTAACCCGTATCGCCCACGAGATCGTCGAAGCCAACAAGGGCACGGAGGATCTCGTTCTCCTGGGCATTCCTCGGCGGGGCTTTCCGCTCGCCGAACGTATTGCCCAAAAAATCTCTTCGACCGAACCGGGATTCGATCCCAGTTCTTCTCTGGGGCAACTCGACGTCACGATGTATCGGGACGACCTGCGCCGCAACACCTCCCGGACGCCGCAACCGACCAGGATTCCGGCCGGCGGCATCGACGGCAAGAACGTGGTGCTCGTGGACGACGTGCTCTACTCGGGGCGCACGATCCGTGCTGCCTTGGATGCGTTGGGAGACTTCGGGCGGCCCGCGGTGGTCAGGTTGGCCGTGTTGGCCGATCGTGGGCACCGCCAGTTGCCGATCCGTGCGGATCACGTCGGCAAGAACCTGCCTACGTCCCAGGACGAGTCCGTTCGCGTCTTCCTCCGTGAAACGGATGAACCGGTCGCCTTGAATACAGGAGACGTCGACCGGGATCTGGACGACTGTGTCCTCCTGGACCCAGCCCAGGCACCCGCGACCGTGGAAGCGAGCCACGCATGAGACATCTTCTCGATACCAAGGACCTGAGCCTCGACGAAGCGGTCCAAATTCTCGATACCGCCGACAGTATGGCAGAGGTCGGGAACCGCGAAGTCAAGAAATTACCGGCGCTGCGCGGGCGAACCGTGGTCAACCTGTTTTTCGAGGATTCCACGCGAACTCGGATCTCCTTCGAAACTGCGGAAAAACGACTTTCGGCCGACGTCATCAACTTCGCGGCCAAGGGCTCTTCGGTCTCCAAGGGAGAATCCCTCAAGGACACGGCGCAGACCCTGGAAGCCATCAACGCGGACGCCATCGTGATCCGTCACCCCTCTTCGGGAGCTCCCGCGAGGTTGGCTGCGAGCGGGTGGATTTCTTCTCCCGTGATCAACGCGGGGGACGGAACGCACGCCCACCCGACGCAGGCCCTTCTGGACGCCATGACCCTCCGGCAGCACCGGTCCCGACTCACCGGTGCCGAAACCCGAGGGTCGGATCTCGATGGAATGAACGTTGCAATCGTGGGAGACGTCCTCCATTCACGCGTGGCCCGATCCAACGTGTGGTTGCTTGCTCTGCTCGGAGCGCGGGTCACCTTGGTCTCGCCCCCGACCTTGCTTCCCGTGGGCATCCAGGACTGGCCGGTCGAGGTGCAGTACAGCCTCGACGAGGCCATGAAACAGGACCTGGACGCGATCATGATGCTGCGCATACAGCGTGAAAGAATGCATGCGGCTTTCTTCCCTTCCTCGGAGGAATACGCGCGCCTCTGGGGTTTGACCCCTGAGCGCCTCGCCCTGCTCGATGCGCAAGGGGCCGAAACCGCGATTCTTCACCCCGGGCCCATGAACCGTGGCCTAGAAATCAGCGCGGCGGCGGCCGACTCACCGAGATCGCTGGTCCTGGACCAGGTCACCAACGGCGTCTCGGTCCGCATGTCCGTTCTCTACCACCTGATGACCGGTCCGCAGGACCAGCCCCAGACCTCCGCACTGTAAAGGACCTCATGAGCACTCAGAAATATCTCATCCGCGGTGCGCGCCTTCTCGGCGAAGAAACCGTCGATCTCCTCATCGACAACGGCACAATAGCCGAGATCGGGGAGAACCTGGAAGGGCACGATGCCGACATCATCGAGGCCGCCGGCCTGATCGCCCTGCCCGGGCTGGTCGATGTCCACACCCACCTCCGGGAACCGGGACGCGAGGATGCCGAAACCGTGGAAACCGGCACGCGTGCAGCCGCGGCCGGCGGATACACCGCAGTGTGCGCGATGGCGAATTCGAATCCCGTGGCCGACACCGCAGGTCTGGTCGAACAGGTTTGGGAACTCGGCCGTCAATCCGGTTGGGTGGATGTCCACCCGGTCGGGGCCGTGACCGTCGGTCTCAACGGTGAACGACTCTCTGAAATCGGTGCCATGGCCGATTCGCGGGCGCAGGTCCGTATGTTCTCCGATGACGGGAAGTGCGTTCACAACGCCGTGCTGATGCGGCGAGCCCTCGAGTACGTCAAGACGTTCGACGGCGTCGTGGCACAGCACGCTCAGGAGCCTCTCCTGACCGAGGGAGCGCAGATGAACGAAGGCAGTGTCTCGGCTGACCTCGGGCTGACCGGTTGGCCCGCCGTCGCCGAGGAAGCCATCATCGCTCGGGACGTTCTCTTGGCTCAGCACGTGGGCTCTCGCGTGCATATCTGCCATCTCTCGACCAAAGGATCCGTGGAGATCATCCGCTGGGCCAAGGAACGGGGGGTCGATGTGACCGCCGAGGTCACACCGCACCACTTGCTCCTCACGGACGAGTCGGTTCGCACCTACGATCCGGTCTACAAGGTCAATCCTCCGCTGAGAACACGGGAGGATGTCGAGGCCCTTCGCAATGCCGTGGCCGACGGAACCATCGATGTGATCGGTACCGACCATGCGCCCCATCCCACCGAAGCCAAGGAATGCGAGTGGGCTTGTGCAGCCATGGGCATGACGGGATTGGAAACAGCGCTGTCGATTGTCCAGCAGACTCTCGTGGAAACCGGAAAAATCCAATGGGCCGATGTCGCTCGCATCATGTCGTCCGAACCGGCCAAGATCGCGCGCATCCAAGACCAAGGGCGACCCTTGGTTACGGGTGAACCCGCGAACATCGTCCTGGTCGATCCCGAGGCACGCCGCGTCGTCGAGCCGGACAAGCACCAGTCCAAGGGCCGCAATTCGCCGTACCGGTCGATGGAGGTCCCGGGAGCGGTCCGAGCGACCTTCTTCAAAGGCCATCCCACTGTTGTGGACGGCCATATCAATTCGCCGCGGGCGCTCGTCGCCCCGGCAGACTAGGAACACATGTCCTTCAATCATTTGCTGACCCTTGTCTCCTCTGTGGTGCTGGCGGTCCTCGTGGTACTGCTGATCACCTGGGGGTGGAGGTCGCGTGCAAAACGTCAGTCGGGCATTTCAGACATTCCGGAGGTTCCGCGAGAACTCGACGGGGCAACGGCCGAATTCGCGTGCGACGTGCAATACGTGTGCACCACTACCGCGGGAGACTGGCTGGACAGAATCGCGGTACACGGGCTGGGCATGAAGTCCAACGGCAACGCCCTCGTGTACCCGAGCGGTCTGATCGTGACCCGCGACGGCGCGCGGGACCTTTGGATTCCCCGAGAAGACATCGAGGTCCTGCGCCGCGAATCGGGAATGGCCGGGAAATTCGTCGAGAAGGATGGTCTGGCCGTGATTTCGTGGCGGTTGGGCGACCGATTGGTCGATACGGGTCTCCGAACCCGAACCGCGGCCCATACGCCCGAGCTCATGGACCGACTGCGCGGCATCGCTCCGCAAGCACAATCCGAGCTTCCGGCAACTCATAGCACCCAGGCCTCCGAGCCCAAGCAGGATTCGTCGGATGCGTCCGCCGACCAGAAGAGGAAGTGAACTCATGACCAACGTACACAAGGCACCGGAACGGGCGCTCCTGGTCCTCGAAGACGGCACCGTTTTCCGCGGTCGTTCTTACGGCGCCGTGGGGGAGACCCTTGGCGAAGCGGTATTCTCGACCGGAATGACCGGTTACCAGGAGACGCTGACGGATCCCTCGTACGCGGGACAGATCGTCGTCCAGACGGCTCCCCATATCGGCAATACCGGCGTCAACGCCGAAGACGCCGAGTCTCGTCGCATATGGGTCAACGGATATGTGGTTCGGGATGCGGCTCGAGTGCCCTCCAATTGGCGGTCGGAGCGCTCACTGGACGATGAGCTTGTGGAACAAGGCGTGGTGGGAATCCAAGGGATCGATACCCGTGCGCTGACGCGCCACCTGCGAAACGCCGGCGCCATGCGTTCGGGCATCTTCAGCGGAGAGTCCGCCAGCGCGCCCGAGTCTGAATTGCTCGAGCGCGTCAAGAATTCGTCCGAGATGAAGGGGCAACAGCTGGCGGACCAGGTCACGGTGGCTTCCCAGCACACGATCGAACCTCGGGACCACGGATGGACACAGGAGCCCCTCGGCACGCTCGTCGCCGTGGACCTCGGCATCAAATCGATGACGCCGCGGCGCTTCGCTGAGCGGGGCATCCGTGTGCACGTGGTTCCCGCGGACAGCACCGTGGAGCAGATCAGACAATTGCGCCCCGACGGAATCTTCTTCTCCAACGGCCCCGGAGACCCGGAGACGGCCGTTCAACAGGTCGAGGTACTGCGCTCAATTCTGCGCGCGGGCATCCCGTTCTTCGGAATCTGCTTCGGAAACCAGCTCCTCGGCCGCGCCCTCGGATTCGGCACCTACAAACTGCCCTTCGGGCACCGCGGCATCAACCAACC
Source organism: Kocuria sp. TGY1127_2 (assembly GCF_013394385.1). Lineage (NCBI taxonomy): Bacteria > Bacillati > Actinomycetota > Actinomycetes > Micrococcales > Micrococcaceae > Kocuria > Kocuria sp. TGY1127_2. Next base: position 1,539,719 of record NZ_AP022834.1, on the reverse strand, counting down.
CGTGCTGGATCGCTCGACCGGCCGGGTCGAAATCACGGCCCAGAATCATGGTTTCGCCGTGGATGCCCCCTTGGACGGGCCAGTCACGGCCCCGAAATCGGAGTTCGGGCGTGTGGAGGTCTCACACATCGGGTTGAATGACGACGTCGTGGAAGGTCTCCGATGCCTCGATATCCCGGCTTTCTCCGTGCAATATCACCCGGAGGCAGCTGCCGGGCCGCATGACGCCGCCTACTTGTTCGACCGTTTCATCGAACTCATGACCGCAAATGACTCCGCTGCCCGCCAGAAAGCAGGAAAGTAACTTTATGCCTCGTCGTCAAGATCTCAAGAGCGTCCTGGTTATCGGCTCGGGACCCATCGTCATTGGCCAGGCGGCTGAATTCGATTACTCGGGTACCCAGGCCCTTCGAGTCCTCAAGGAAGAGGGGATACGAGTCATCCTGGTGAACTCGAATCCCGCGACCATCATGACGGATCCCGAATTCGCGGATGCCACTTACATCGAACCGATCACCCCGGACACGATCGAGCGCATCATCGACCGTGAGCGCCCCGATGCGATTCTGCCGACCCTGGGCGGTCAGACCGCGTTGAACGCCGCTATCGCTCTCGATGATCGCGGAACCCTGGCCAAATACAACGTCGAGTTGATCGGCGCGAATATCGCCGCGATCAATCTCGGTGAGGACCGTGAGGCTTTCAAGGGCGTCGTCGAACGGTGTGGAGCGGAATCGGCCAAGTCGATCATCGTCCATTCCATGGACGAGGCCTTGGCCGCGGCGAATAAACTCGGTTACCCGATGGTAGTCAGGCCGTCTTTCACCATGGGCGGGCTCGGTTCGGGCATGGCCTACAACGAGGAAGACCTGCACCGCATTGCGGGGGCCGGTATCCAGTACAGCCCCACGTCCGAGGTCCTCCTCGAGGAGTCGATCCTCGGGTGGAAGGAATACGAGCTGGAGATGATGAGGGACAAGAACGACAACGTCGTTGTCGTCTGCTCCATCGAGAATTTCGATCCGGTAGGCGTTCACACGGGAGACTCGATTACCGTGGCGCCCGCGCTGACCCTGACGGACCGTGAATACCAGAAGATGCGCGACGTAGCGATCGCTGTGATTCGCGAGGTGGGCGTGGACACGGGCGGTTGCAACATCCAGTTCGCCGTGGACCCGGCAACCGGCCGTGTGGTGGTCATCGAGATGAACCCGCGTGTATCTCGGTCCTCTGCGTTGGCGTCGAAGGCCACGGGCTTCCCGATTGCCAAAATCGCCACGAAGCTTTCCCTGGGATACACCTTGGACGAGATCCCCAACGACATCACTCGCAAGACGCCGGCTTCCTTCGAGCCGACCCTGGACTACGTCGTCGTCAAGGTTCCGCGATTCGCCTTCGAGAAGTTCCCTGCGGCTGACCCCACACTGACGACCACCATGAAATCCGTGGGCGAAGCCATGGCTCTGGGACGTAACTTCACCGAAGCACTGCAGAAGGCCATGCGTTCACTCGAACAGAAGGGCAGCACCTTCTCCTTCGCTGAGGACGAGCTCGCGCCATCGGAGCTGCGAGAACTCATCGAAGCGACTAAAACCCCGACGACGGAGCGGCTCCACCAGGTCCGGCGTGCGCTGGCGGCTGGAGCGTCGATCCAGGACCTCTATGAGGCGACCGGAATCGATCCCTGGTACCTGGATCAGCTTCAGCTCATCAACGAGGTCGCAGACCAGGTTCGCGAGGATAAGAACCTGAGCCGTGAGACCCTTGAGCTGGCCAAGCGCCACGGATTCTCCGACGCTCAGATCGCGGAACTGGCCGACAGTCGTGAAGACATTGTGCGCGGGGTCCGTCATGCGCTGGGTGTGCGCCCCGTCTTCAAGACCGTGGATACGTGCGCCGCGGAGTTCGAGGCATTTACCCCGTACCATTACTCTTCCTACGACCAGGAGGACGAGGTCGAGCCCCACGAGGGCAAGTCGATCATGATTCTGGGCTCAGGGCCCAACCGTATCGGTCAGGGCATCGAATTCGACTATTCGTGTGTCCACGCGTCCATGGTTCTTCGGGAGGCCGGATACGAAACGGTCATGGTCAACTGCAACCCGGAGACGGTCTCGACGGACTACGACGTCTCAACGCGCTTGTACTTCGAACCGTTGACCCTCGAGGACGTTCTCGAGGTCATCGATTCGGAACGCCGTACCGGCGGCCTGATGGGAGTTTTCGTCCAGCTCGGCGGCCAGACGCCGCTCAAACTCGCGCGCGAGCTCAAGGAGGCAGGAGTCCCGATTCTCGGGACCTCCCCGGAGGCGATCGATTTGGCTGAGGACCGCGGCGAGTTCTCGCAGGTTCTCGAACAGGCCGGGCTGACCAGTCCCAAGAACGGCACGGCCTCGACCTTCACCGACGCTAAAGTCATCGCCGACGATATCGGGTACCCGGTTCTGGTCCGACCCTCGTACGTTCTGGGCGGACGCGGCATGGAAATCGTGTACGACGAGGAGAACCTCGCTCGTTACTTGTCCAACGCGACAGAGGTCTCGCCGTCACAGCCTGCCCTGATCGACAAGTTCTTGGAAGATGCGATCGAAATCGACGTCGACGCACTGTTCGACGGGAATGACCTGTACATGGGCGGAATCATGGAGCATATCGAGGAAGCCGGTATCCACTCCGGTGACTCGTCCTGCACCTTGCCCCCAATCACGTTGAGCCCCGCAGTCCTGGACCAGGTTCGTCAGGCCACGCTGGGCATAGCCCAAGGCGTCGGCGTGAAAGGGCTGATCAACATCCAGTTTGCGGTCGCTTCGAACGTCCTCTACGTGATCGAGGCGAATCCCCGGGCATCGCGGACGGTTCCGTTCGTTTCCAAGGCCACGGGCGTGCAATTGGCCAAGGCTGCAGCGCTGATCGGCACGGGGGAGACAATTCAGTCCCTCAAGGCCTCGGGGCATTTGCCGAGCCACATGGACGGGGCCAATCTTCCGGAGGAAACAGCGATCGCCGTCAAGGAAGCGGTCCTACCCTTCAACCGGTTCCGTACGCACTCGGGTGCCGCCGTCGACTCGCTGCTCGGGCCCGAAATGCGGTCGACCGGTGAGGTCATGGGCTTGCACAAATTTTTCGACACCGCATTCGCGAAGGCTCAGGCTGCGGTCGGAAACATCCTTCCGACCGAAGGCCGTGTCTTCGTGACCGTAGCGGACCGCGACAAGCGCGCGGCAATCGTCTACGTCAAGATGCTCAAAGAGCTCGGGTTCGAAATCATCACCACCGGCGGAACGGCCCAGGTCATGCGTCGAAACGGCGTGGACTGCACAGTGGTCCCCAAACTGCGCGACGCGAAGGAAGGCGAACGGACCATCGTCGATATGATCACCGACGGCGAGATTGCCTTGATCTTCAATACGCCGTCGGGAGCCGGATCCGCTCGTGGCGATGGCTACGAAATCCGCGCCGCGGCGACCAGCATCGGGTGCCCGCTCATGACGACGATTTCGGAATTCGGTGCGACGATCCAGTCCATCGACGCTCAGCGTCGCCACACGTGGGACGTGATGAGCCTGCAAGACCATGAGGCCACGCTCGCCGCCGCCGCGGAAGCCGAGGGAGCGAAAGCATGACGGCGACAGCTCGTCCCGCCGGGGACCGTTTGTACCGTGCGATTCAGGACAAGGGCCCGCTCTGCGTCGGGATCGACCCGCACCCCGCGCTTCTCGCAGCGTGGGGCCTGCCGGACGACGCCGGTGGCTGCGAGTCCTTTGCCCTGACGGTCATGGATGCCATCGGGGGAAAGGTCGCATCGGTCAAACCGCAGGTCGCGTTGTTCGAAAGGCACGGGTCTGATGGTCTGCGAGTCCTGGAACGGGTCGTCGCCAAGGGCAGAGCCTCCGGAACCCAAGTCATCTGCGATGCCAAACGTGGCGACATCGGTTCTACTATGGCCGCTTACGCCGACGCGTGGCTGGACGGAACATCGCCGTTGGCGGGGGACTCGGTGACCCTGAGCCCTTATCTGGGATTCGGGTCGCTGGTTCCTGCGCTGGATGTTGCGGACGCAAATCGACGAGGCACTTTCGTCCTTGCGCTGACCTCCAACCCGGAGGGCGCGGACGTCCAGCACCGAGGCCAGGAAGTATCGGTGGCCAAGAGCATCGTGGCGCAGGCCGAGAAGGAGAATCGACGTCGTGAGGCCGAGTTCGCAGGCCCCTGCGGATTGGTCGTCGGCGCAACGGTCGGGCCAGCACTGGAGACCTTGGGGATTTCGCTCGCGGAATTCAACGGGCTGATCCTGGCTCCGGGGTACGGGGCGCAGGGGGCCACCGAATCCGATTTGGCGAGGGTTTTTGAAGGGGCCACCGACCGAGTCGTCGTGGCTTCTTCCCGGGGGGTGCTCCAGTACGGACCCGATGCCGGCTCCTTGGTCGGCGAGGCCCGACGCTGTAACGACGCATTGATGGCGGCCTTAGGTCATTAGCCAAAGACGATCTGGACGTGCGGCCTTTATTGCACAACGCAACAGCCCTGGGAACAATTGATTGATATCCGTCTATTGTTCCTGGGGCCGGTCTTTTACGCTGCCATCGGGTCAACGGGCAAGCATGCGAAGACGCTGTGTTCGCCGGAATACCGAGGGTCCGGGGTCAAACTGCAGTTACGTCATCTCATGGAGCAGATAATCCGGCGAATGTTGAGTCGTGGCGCCTTTTTGATTGGTTTATTAGCCTACTCTGAGGTAATTTTGGGTCCATATCCACGAGGAGTTAATGGGGAACTAGCAATCTAACCTCGTGTGCCCATGAGAGGAGTAACTATGGCTCTGCGCCCTCTGACCGACGAAGAAAGAGCTGCCGCGCGTGAGAAAGCGAGACAGTCACGTCAGGTCCGTGCCGACGCGAAGTTGGCCCTTAAGAACCGAGAGATCACCATCAAGGAGTTTCTCGAGAGAGCCGATGCGGATGAGGCTTTGCAACGCATCCGTGTCGAGGATATGTTGAAATCCATCCCGAGCATCGGAGACATTCGAGCAGCGGCGATCATGAGGGAACTCAGGATCGCTCCGAGTCGACGTCTCCGAGGTTTGGGTGCCCATCAGCGCAGAAATCTCATCGAACACCTCGAAGGGTAATCCAGTGACAGAGACCCAGTCCCCGCAATTGACCGTATTAGCCGGACCGACAGCCGTGGGCAAGGGGACGGTCTCTGCGTACATCAGGGATCACTATCCAGAGGTGTGGCTCTCGGTATCCGCAACCACCAGGGATCCTCGGCCGGGTGAACAAGACGGCGTTCACTACTACTTCGTGTCGGATGAAGAATTCGATTCGATGATTGAAAATCGTCAGATGCTGGAGTGGGCAAAGGTCCACAACAATCACCGGTACGGAACCATGAAGACCATGGTCGAGGATGCCCTGGCGGCCGGGCGCCACGTGCTGCTGGAGATTGATCTGCAAGGTGCGCGCCAGGTACGAAACGCCATGCCGGAAGCCCAGATGATCTTCTTGGCTCCGCCAAGTTGGGAAGAGTTGGTCCGTCGACTCCGCACCCGCGGCACCGAAACCGATACGGAACAGCACGTTCGTCTCGAAACAGCCAAGGAAGAGCTCGGTGCCGAACCCGAATTCGACCAGACCGTCATCAATGAGACGATCGAACAAGCAGCAGGGGAGCTCGTGGAAATCATGGGTATTGCGCGGCGCTCCACCGAGGTCTAGGCCGCCGGCCCAGTCCCGGCCCTGGCCGACGGCCACGTGAGCTGACGGACAATTGATCCTCAATAGCAGATGAGACGTGCTTTCGACCCCTCACGGTTGTAGCATGGTGTATTAGGTTTGCCCGGTAGGTCATTTACGATGATCACCGGAAGGACGCTTGGCTAGCTAGGCCGGCGGTTTTTTATCAACGTCACGGGAGAATTTCTTGGCACTTTCCGAACATGAAGGCATCATCGACCCCTCGGTGGACTCGCTCCTCAAGAAGGCCGATTCGAAGTATGGCCTGGTCCTTTTCGGTGCCCGTCGCGCGCGCCAGATCAACGCCTACTACTCCCAGCTGCAAGAGGGGCTCTTCGAACACGTGGGTCCGCTCGTTGACACCGCAGTGAATGAGAAGTCCCTCTCCATCGCCATGCGAGAGATCGAAGAAGACCTCCTCGAATCTCACCCGGTCGAGGGCGGTCGTTACAACGAGAACGGTCAACTGATTCACGATGACGAGCCCGTAGCCGATTTCTTCGGTTCGGATATCTTCGCCAACGACGCCGAGTCCACGGATACGTTCGTAGCATTCAGCGAAGAGGCAACCGAGGAATCCGGTTCGGAGAGCGAATCCGAATAATCCGACTTGCGTCTTCGTAGGCGAAGACACTACATCTCACGGACCGCTAGACTGGTTTCGTGCGAATTATTCTAGGTATAGGCGGAGGCATCGCGGCTTACAAGGCCGCGATGCTTCTGCGTTTGTTGAGCGAAGACGGCCGTGAGGTCGTAGCCATGCCGACCTTGTCTGCCCTCGAATTTGTCGGAGCCCCTACGTGGGAGGCGTTGTCGGGGCGTCCAGTCCGGACGTCCGTATTCGAAGATGTCGAAGCCGTCAACCACGTTCGGCAAGCTGAAGAAGCCGATCTGATCGTCGTCGCACCTGCAACCGCGGACCTTTTGGCGCGAGTTGCGACCGGCCGGGCTGATGACCTGTTGACGGCCACGATTCTTACGGCCACGTGTCCCGTTGTTTTCGCTCCCGCGATGCACACCCAGATGTGGGAGAATCCGGCGACCCGCCGAAACGTGCGACTGCTGCGCAGTTACGGGTACACCGTGATCGACCCCGCGGTCGGTCGGCTCACGGGTCATGACAGTGGAGCCGGTCGACTGCCGGAGCCTGCAGAAATCTATCGCCGCTGCCTGCAGGCCTACGATGACGCGAAGTCGAACCGACCGGAGGCTGTGGACCTCAGCGGAAAAAAGTTCGTAGTCACCGCGGGCGGTACTCGAGAGGCGCTGGACCCTGTTCGTTATCTCGGTAACCGGTCCTCGGGAAAACAAGGGATCGCCATCGCGCAGGCTGCCGCCGACCAAGGCGCCCAAGTGCACCTCATCCTGGCACACACTGAAGTCCCCGATCCGGAGGAGACCGAAAGGTTCGGCATCACTCGGGTCTCCTCTGCCCGGCAATTGCAGGCTTCCACGGAGCGGGCAACGATCGAAGAAGGAGCCGATGTCCTCGTCATGGCGGCCGCCGTCGCCGATTTTCGCCCTCGGGAGGCCTACGGGTCCAAGATCAAGAAAGATCCGAACCGTGACGATGCCCCGGCGCTGGAACTCGTGCGCAATCCGGACATTCTCAAGGGCCTGGTCCGGGCCAAGAAAGAAAGCCGACATCATGCCCTCCTGGTCGGGTTCGCGGCTGAGACCGGCTCGGCCGAACAGAGCGTTGCCGAACTCGGTCGAGCAAAGCTGGCCTCCAAGGGATGCGATGTGCTCGTCGTCAACGAAGTAGGAACCGACCTCGTCTTCGGCAAGGATGAGACCGCGGCAACCATTCTGGTCCGTGGCGGAGAACGTGACCCCGAGGAGACCGAAGTCAGGGGGACGAAATCGGACCTCGCGCGACGTCTTGTGACGCGCGTGGCGTCACACTTCAACATTCCGCCAGAGCAGGCTCAGGCCGCGAACGAACTAGTAGAGTAGCCGCGTGACTTCCAACGATAATCAGCATCTCCGTCTCTTCACCTCAGAGTCCGTAACTGAGGGGCATCCCGACAAAATCTGTGACCAGATTTCCGATTCGATCCTTGATGCTCTGTTGACCGACGATCCAGCGGCGAATGTCGCTGTGGAGACCATGGTGACCACCGGGCAGGTTATGGTTGCCGGCGAGGTGACCACCACCGCCTACGTCGAAATCCCCAAGATCGTGCGAGACACCATTCTGGAAATCGGGTACGACTCGTCGACGCGTGGCTTCGACGGCGATTTCTGCGGAGTCTCCGTATCGATCGGTGAGCAGTCCCCGGACATCAACTCTGGCGTGTACACATCATTGGAGCAGCGCACCGGAGTCGCCGAAGACGCTCTGGATCTTCAGGGCGCCGGCGACCAGGGGCTCATGTTCGGCTATGCGACCAACGAGACGAAAGCTCTGATGCCCGCTCCGATCTGGATCGCGCACCGTCTGTCCGAGCGGCTCACCAAGGTCCGTAAGGACGGGGTTCTGCCCGGCCTCCGCCCTGACGGCAAAACCCAAGTCACGCTGGGTTATGACGGTCATACGCCCGTATCTGTGGATACGGTTGTGCTCTCGACTCAGCACGGCGAGAAGTACTCCCTGGACAGCCTCAAGGATGAGGTTCAGAGGTTCGTCATCGACCCTGTGCTCGAAGATCTCGATCTGGACACCAGCACGGCAGATTTCATCATCAACCCGGCAGGTCAGTTCGTTCAGGGCGGCCCTGTGGGCGACGCCGGATTGACCGGCCGCAAGATCATCGTGGACACCTACGGTGGAATGTCGCGCCACGGCGGGGGCGCCTTCTCGGGCAAGGACCCGTCCAAGGTGGACCGGTCCGCGGCCTATGCAATGCGCTGGATCGCCAAGAATGTGGTCGCGGCAGGGTTGGCTGACCGCGTCGAGGTCCAAGTTGCCTATGCCATAGGTCGGGCGCGTCCCGTCGGCCTATACGTCGAGACCTTCGGAACTCACCACGAGGACCCGGTCCGGATCGAGAAAGCGATCAATGAGGTCTTCGACTTGCGGCCTCTGGCCATCATCAACGACTTGGACCTGCGCCGTCCGATCTACGCCAAGACCGCCGCACACGGTCACTTCGGCCGTGACGAGCCGGAGTTCACATGGGAGAGAACCGACCGCGTCGATGCCCTGAGGTCTGCTCTGTAAATATGGAAAACCATCCGGACGGGGTCCTTCCGGGACTGGAAGGATGGGAGCAAGACACCAGAGCCAACGGTCGTGAAGTAGGCGGCGTCGTTCTGGCCACGGACCGGCCGGTCGCCCGCGTTGCGATCGACACTCGCGTCCCGCACCTGGACAGGCTCTTCGACTATTCGGTGCCATCCCATCTAAGCGACACTGCCGAACCCGGCACGCGGGTGCGCATCAAGTTCCACGGACGCGAGACCGTGGCCTGGCTCATCGAAAGGTGCCAGCAAAGCGATTCCCATGTTTCCCTCCAACCTCTCCGCGAGGTTGTCTCACCGGTCCGCGCGCTGGCCCCGGAGATATGGGAACTCATTCAAGCTGTCGCGAGCCGGTACGCGGGGCTGAACTCGGATGTTTTGCGCCTGGCGGTACCTCCCCGTGCAGTCCGGCCCGAGAAGAAATTCGAACGGGATGTTTTGGGCTTCGAACCACGGAAGAAGACCCCCCACGGCAGCGACGAGCAGAAACCGAATACGCATGTGTCCGTTCCGGCCGAGATCCCGGGACCCACCTGGGTGCCGGAAGGTGACGACGAGGTCGGCCATGGATGGGCCCTGTACGCCGGTGGGACCCGGATGCTAGAACAACTTGCTGAGCCTTCGGGCGATCCGGTTCGACGGGTTGTCGCCGTAGCACCTTCCGCGTCCCAAGACTGGGCCGCGCTGATGGCTCGGGCGTGCGCAGCCACTCTGTCCTCAGGGAAACGCGCCGTCGTCGTCGTGCCGGACAACCCCGCGCTCGACCGGTTGGAGAGTGCACTGAACCGGCTCGTGGATGCGGACAAGATCGCTCGCCTCAGCAACGGATCTGGGCTCATGGCTCGATACAGTTCATTCCTCAAGGCCCTGTCCGGCCAGGCCTGGGTGGTTATCGGTACCCGGTCTGCGGCATTCGCACCCGTTCCGGACCTCGGCCTTCTCGCTTGCTTCGACGACGGGGACGAGAACCTCGTCGAGCGTCAGGCCCCCTACTGCAATGCGCGAGACGTGCTCCTTCTGCGCGCACAGCTCCAGGAATGCTCGGCGATCTTCCTGGGCTACGCGGTCACGCCGGAAGGCGAGCGCCTGGTGCAGACGCGGTGGGCTCAGCCGGTGGCACCGAAGCGCGATGATCTCAGGTCGCACTCGCCGTTGATACGGGCGACCTCGGATTCGTTCACGCGGGAGCGGGATCCCATGGCGGCACTCGCCAGAATCCCGCATCTCGCGTATCAGGTCGCTCGGGAAGCCCTGAGTCACGGCCCTGTGCTGGTTCAGGTGGCACGCACCGGATACGCTCCTTCGCTGGCTTGCCAAAGGTGCAGGGCCTCGGCGCGTTGCCCGCACTGCATGGGCCCGCTGAGCCTGGACAAGGATTCACGTTCTCAGGCGGTGTGCCGGTGGTGCCACCGTGGTGTCTCCGAGTGGAGCTGTTCTGAATGCGGACACGATCAATGGCGGTTGACCACGGTGGGTGCTTTGCGCACCGCAGAAGAATTGGGCCGGGCTTTCCCACAGGTACCGGTGGTGAATTCGAGCGGAGAGAACGTCAAGGATTCGGTCAGCGACCAGCCGGCTCTGGTGGTGGCCACCCCGGGTGCTGAACCTCGGGCCGTCGGCGGGTACAGGGCCGCGCTGCTTTTGGACGGCGACCGAATGCTGGCCCGTGATTCACTTCGGGTCTCCGAACAGGTGCTCAGACGCTGGATGAACGCGTGTTCGTTGGTGACCTCTCGGGTCAACGGCGGCCAGGTGATCTGCACGGCCGAGGAGTCTTCGGCACTCGCGGCGTTAGTCCGGTGGGACCCTGCGGGATTTGCCGCTCGCGAGTTGTCGGAGCGCCACGACCTCGGTCTTCCGCCTGCGGTTCGGACGGCCGCTATTACGGGTCCGCGGATCGCGGTCGAGGAATTTGTCCGTGCCCTCGATCTGCCGACCGTGGGTACGCCCCCGGCCCTGCGTCTCATCGATCCTGTTCCGACGAGTGATGACGACGAGGACGATGAGTACCGGGCCATCATTTTCATGGCATACGGGGTCGCTTCACGGGTCACGGAACTGCTGAGGGGTACAAGAGCTGTGTTCTCCGCGTCCCGCAAATACGAATCTGTCCAGATTCGTTGCGACGCCCTCGACGTTTTCTGATGGCTTCCGGAACACCGGCTAGTGGTTTGTCAGGCGCGTCGCGAGATCGATGAGACGGCGGGCCGACATGTTCCAGCTGTATTGGGCGGCGTCGTCCAGGGAACCGGTAACGGCCGCACGATAGATCTCAGGATCCTCGAGCGCACGAACGGACTCGGCGAACTCGTGTTCGTTCGAAAAGTCGATGTGGTGCGCGTTGGGCGCGATTTCGCGAAAAATGGGAATGTCCGAGACGATGCGGGCTGTACCTTCTGCGGCCGCTTCGGCCACCGGTAGCCCGTACCCTTCGGCCGAGCTTGCCGTCACGAGTGCGGTACATGTGGTGAGCAGCTCCGAATATTCCTCATCGGAAACACCGTCGTGGAAAATGACGCGTGATTCCATCGGAACCAGGCCCTCGAGTTCGGCCCGCCGCCTGGGATCATAGCGGGACAAGAGGTGGAGCTCGTAATCGGGGAGGAGCTCCATGCCCCGTATCAGAAGGTCTACACCCTTGTAGGGCATCGCCGAGCCCATGTAGAGCAGCGTCTTGTGCCGCTTCTGGATCCTGGCGACGGCCTGTTCTTCCGTAGGCCGCATGCCTTCTGGCGGTGCGTTCGGTATGACGGTGACCGGTTTTCTCGTGAGAGCGTGTTCCTCGATGAGTCGGGCCGTGGTCTCACTAACGGTTGCGACGGCGTCGGCTCTATTGAGAAGCATCCGCTGCGGGACGTATGACCGGTGGAAGAGGCGCCATCCCCATCGGACGGGCGCAGGAAGGAACGCCGGTGGCTCCGGGTGATCGTAATAGATCAGGTCGTGCAGCGTCAGGATCAATCGGTATTTGCGTCCCCAGGAACCCATGGTCTGCATGGGGGAGAACACGACGTCCGGACGGTACCGGTTGACGGCCACCGCACTGAGCGGCTCGAGAGGACCGGTCGGGGAGAAGCCCCTCACATGGGGCAAGTCAGGCAGCTGAGTCAAGGCCGACTCGTCGCTGACGAGCATGGCCACGCGCAGCCCGGGGTATTCAGCGGATCCGGCGCAGCGAGCAAGACTATGCAGAAGGCTCGCGGTGTAACGGCTGATCCCGTCGTGGGTCGACCGAACGTAGCGGGCGTCGACGAGCAGCTTCACGCCGGTTCCTTCCCCGGACTCCTGGTTCATCGGCTGAATTCCTTCGCGTTCTCGGTTTGGCTGTCCTGGGCACCGACGGTTTCGAGCTCTTCGGCGAATCCGTCGATCATTGCGGCCGCCCTGCGGGGAGCCTCGTAGTGGATCAGATGCCCGACGTCGGGTATCACCTCAAGACGAGCGTTCCGGAATAGGGCCGCGAGTTTTTCCTGGCCCGGAATCGAGCCCAAGTCATCCTCCTCGGCCGCGACGAGCAAGGTCGGTACGGCTACGTCGCGGGCCGAGCCCAGGACCGTGTCCCGGATCGAGGACTCATAGGCTTCGAGGACGACCGCGCGGGAAGCGAAGCTGCCAAAATAGGCGTCGTGCTGCCCGTTGATGAAACGGCGAAGCGTGCGGTCAGGGGTTCTCATCATGAGCATCGAAGAAATACGAGTCACTACGGAAGAACGAACCAGTGCGTTGCCTAGCGGCTCGGGCAGTTCGGTGCACACTCGGTAAAAGAGAGAAGCCGCGAGGGACGGTATCTTGGCCGATGAGTCCAAAGCGGGCTCGCAGATAGGGTTGATCAGAGCGAGGCCCACAACGCGCGGGAGACCCAACGCCGCAACCTTGGCCGCCACGACGGAGCCGAAGGAATGCCCCACGAGGATCACCGGTCGATCGCCCCAGCGCGTGAGCAGGTCCGCAACCGCCAGCGCGTAGGCCTCGGCCGTATGTCTCCGGCTCGTGAGGGCTTCCGACCTGCCGAATCCGGGCAAATCGGGGACCACAACATCCCACCGCGCGGACAGCGCTTCCGCAATCAGCGCGAGCCCGTGGTGGTCTCCCCGGAAACCATGCACGAGGACCACAACGGGGTCGAATCGTCGTTGTTCCTGATCAGTCCGAGAATAGGTCCAATAGCGCATCCGGGCGTCGTCATGACGAAAGCTGTCCTCCCGTGGAAACCGGCCCCCAGCCGGAGCTTCCTCGAAAGCCGATGCGGAGGTTGTTGTCTCGGAACGGCGCACAATGGGCTCCTCGGGGTCGAAAAGGATAACCTCAGGTGAGGTTCGGGCAACCGATCTTCACCTTACAAGCGAATCAGGTCTCGACGCGTCAACGCGTTAGACTGAATGCATCCCTGATGAGATGTCCTAACGGGGGCGCGCCCTGGCCACGGACTGACACCACTCACAAGCGCAAAGGAAACACTGTGCCGCAAACGGTTGGAGAGAATCCCTCACGAGACGCTGCCGAGGAGAAATCCTACGATTTCGCCTCGATGGAGGCCACGTGGGCGGACTACTGGGAGCGTGAGAATGTCTTCGCTCCGCTCGACGACGGTTCGAAAGAGCGCAAATACGTTTTGGACATGTTCCCGTACCCGTCCGGGGATCTTCACATGGGTCACGCGGAAGCCTTCGCGATGGGCGACGTCGTCACGCGCTACTGGATGCAGAAAGGCTATGACGTTCTGCACCCCATCGGGTGGGACTCCTTCGGACTGCCTGCGGAGAACGCGGCGATCAAGAACAACACGCATCCCGCGGAGTGGACCTACAAGAACATCGAAACCCAGGCCGCGTCGTTCAAGAGGTACGGAATAGCCGTGGACTGGTCCCGGCGCCTGCACACCTCGGATCCCGAGTACTACCACTGGACGCAGTGGCTTTTCGAGCAGTTCTACAGCAAGGGCCTGGCGTACAGGAAGGACTCTCCCGTCAACTGGTGCCCCAAGGACCAAACCGTGTTGGCCAATGAACAGGTCATCAACGGCGCGTGCGAACGATGCGGAACCCAGGTCACCAAAAAATCCCTCAACCAGTGGTACTTCAAGATCACCGAGTACGCGCAGGAGCTCCTGGACGACATGGAGCAGTTGGAGGGCCACTGGCCCGATCGTGTTCTGGCCATGCAACGCAACTGGATCGGACGCTCGGAAGGCGCTCAGGTGCGTTTTTCGATCAAATCCTCCGGTGACAAGCCCGCCGACGAGCTCTCAGTTTTCACCACGCGTCCGGACACCCTCTATGGCAACACATTCTTCGTCGTGGCCGCGGATTCCCAACTCGCTTTGGACCTGGTCACCGAGGAGCACGCAGCGGCTCTGAATGCCTACCGTGAAGAGGTCAAGTCTTTCTCCGACATCGAGCGTCAGTCGAGCGATCGCCCGAAAACAGGCGTGTTCATCGGCCGGTACGCGATCAATCCGCTGACTCATGAGGAACTACCGATCTGGGCATCGGATTATGTCCTCGCCGATTACGGTACCGGTGCCATCATGGCCGTGCCGGCACATGATCAGCGGGACCTCGACTTCGCACGAACCTTCGACCTGCCGGTCCGGACCGTGGTGGACACGGGCGAAGCCGACCCGAACGAGACCGGAGAGGCCACCGGAGGCAGTGGAACCCTTGTCAACTCGGGTCCTTTGAATGGCTTGTCGAAGGAAGAAGCGATTTCTCGCGTGATCGAGCTGCTCGAAGCCGCGGGAGACGGTGAGGGGCAGACGATCTTCCGCCTCCGTGATTGGCTCCTGTCTCGTCAGCGGTTCTGGGGCGCCCCGATCCCGATCATTCATTGCCCGACATGCGGTGAAGTCCCCGTTCCCGAAGACCAGTTGCCGGTACGTCTGCCATCGGATCTCAAGGGCGAAGACCTTGCACCCAAAGGTCAGTCGCCTCTGGCGGCCGCGACCGATTGGGTCAATGTCGAGTGCCCGACCTGTTCCGGACCCGCCCAGCGCGACACCGACACGATGGACACTTTCGTGGATTCCTCGTGGTACTTCCTGCGCTTCGCCTCGCCGAACCTTGATACGGCGGCTTTCGACCCGGCAGAACTCCGCAAGTGGGAGCCTGTAGACCAGTACGTGGGCGGGGTCGAACACGCAATTCTGCACTTGTTGTATTCGCGGTTCTTCGTCAAGGTGATCAGGGACCTCGGGTATCTGGACTATGACGAGCCGTTCCGGGCGTTGCTGAACCAAGGGCAGGTTCTCAACCAGGGCAAAGCCATGTCCAAGTCCTTGGGCAACGGTGTCGACCTGGGCGAACAGCTCAACGAATACGGCGTCGACGCGGTCCGCACCACCATGGTTTTCGCCTCTCCGCCGGAGGACGACGTCGACTGGGCAGACGTTTCACCCTCTGGCGCCGGCAAATTCTTGGCCCGTGCGTGGCGGCTGGGACAGGATGTCTCTGCAGACACAGACGACGTTGCTCCAGGGGACGACGCCCTCCGACGAGTAACTCATAAAATAATTCGGGATGCCGAACAGGCTTTGGAGTCGCACAAATTCAATGTCGTCGTCGCCAAGACCATGGAATTGGTCAACGCGACGCGCAAGGCGATCGATTCCGGTCCCGGAGCCTCGGATCCCGCGGTTCTCGAGGCGACCGAAACAGTTGCTGTGCTGTTGTCCCTGTATGCCCCATATACCGCGGAAGATTTGTGGCACCAACTCGGTCATGAGACTCCGGTGCTGACCGCAGGGTGGCCGGAGGTCGATCCCGCGTTGCTCGTCGAGGACACCGTGACCGCAATCGTCCAGATCAAGGGCAAGGTGCGTGCGCGTCTGGAGGTGTCCAAGGACATCACCGCGGATGCGCTCGAGAAGCTCGCGCTCGCAGACGAGGCGGTCAACAAGCATCTGGCCGACGCACCGATTCGCAAGGTCATCGTTCGGCAGCCGAAACTCGTCAACATCGTGGTCTAAGGTTTTATCATGACGTTAGGACGCGAGCCCCGCACCCGAGTTGCCGTTGTAACGGACTCGGCGGCGGGGCTCGCCCCTTGTGTGACCAAGGAATGGATCCAGACCGGAGGTTTCGCCTGCATTTCATTGCCCTTGATGATCGGCGACCAGATTTACACGGACAGCGACGATCCCGGTGTCCAAGAGCGATTGGTCGTTGCGACGGCCGAAGGCCGGAGAATGACGACGTCGCGGCCTTCACCGGGTGCTTTTACTTCTGTTTACGAAAGCCTCGCGACCCAAGGGTACGAACATATCGTCTCGGTTCATCTCTC
Source organism: Kocuria sp. TGY1127_2 (assembly GCF_013394385.1). Classification (NCBI taxonomy): domain Bacteria; kingdom Bacillati; phylum Actinomycetota; class Actinomycetes; order Micrococcales; family Micrococcaceae; genus Kocuria; species Kocuria sp. TGY1127_2. Next base: position 1,523,523 of record NZ_AP022834.1, on the reverse strand, counting down.
TGCCGAGCTCTCCGGAACCGTCGACTCCGCAAGGTCCAGCGCCCGGCAGGCCTCCGTTCCAGTATCGGTAATCGATTCTCGCAGTGCGGCGATGGGCCAAGGGTTCGCGGTCGCGGCGGCCCGCGATGCGGCGAGGGCCGGGGCCGCCCCGGCCGAAGTCGAGAAGGCAGCTCTTCACGCTTGCGACATTGCGCACATGCTTTTCTACGTCCCGAATCTCGATGCGCTGGCCAAAAGCGGGAGAATACCCAAAAGTCTGGCCGTCGTCGGGCAAATGTTCCAGATACGCCCTATTGCGACTATTGCCGAGGGCAAGCTCAAGTACTTGGAACGCCCGCGCCAAGAAGCGGCGGCCATCAAAAGGATGGTTGAGCTGGTCCTGGACGAGGCGGAGCGAACCATAGCCGAGGACACAAGGATTTCGGGTCTGCCCTCTGGCCGGGCCGTCGTCGCGATCCAGGATTTTTACGGCCGACCTCTGGCCGAGCTGCTTTCCGAAAGGGTCCGGACCCGGTTCGGCGAAGCAGCTCAGGTGATGCGCTCGACCGTGCCCCCGGTTCTGGCGGTCCACGCAGGGCTCGGACCCGTATGCGCAGTGAGCGTTCCCTCCAGCTTAGTCCCGGGACTCTCGCCCACAGGGCGGTAAATCTCCCGCTCACGGTGGGGCCTTCCACAGTCCTCGCGTTTTCAACGTGATGAACCGAAGGCTGACGTGCTCTCAATCCGTACGATTTGCCCATGCAACACCATGAAGGGGCCGGAAAAAGGAACACATACGACGAAGGCGGTGCCGTCCTTCGACGTCGAACGCTCACAGCACGCCGCATAGGCTCCCCTGAAGCTCGGGAAAGACTCAACGCGATGATCGCTCGATCACGCGATCGTCTGAGCGCCGAGGGAGAGTTCGCTGAGGATGAGATCGGCTCGTCTGCTTTGGGCCCGGAGGTTACCAAAGCGGAGGTATCGGGCGCACACCGTGCTGCGCGGGTGCGGTTTTCTCCTTCGCCCCGAGCTCTTGCAGGTGTCCTAGTCCTGGCGGTTCTGGGAATCCTGGTTGCGCTGCTCGTCTTTCCTCGTGCTGGGGCACCTGGTGAGGTTTCGGTCATGGTTTCGGGAACGGCATCTCCTCTTGACCCGGACCGGATTTCCGCCGCCGGCGCAGATGGTCAGTTTTACAAGGAGCGGGCGGCCGATAACGAAGGCGACGCCAGCACAGACTCGGTCATGGTTCACGTGGTGGGTGCCGTCGCCCGGCCGGGTCTGGTCCGTGTGCCTCAGGGGTCCTTGACGAATGACGCTATCCAAGCCGCAGGCGGGCCTGTGCCGGACGCGGCCCTTGATTCTCTGAACCTCGCTGAGCCGGTCCGTACCGGACAGCAGATCAAGGTTTTGTCACGTGAGGAGGCGGAACATCTGGCGAGTGGCACCGAGAGAGGCGCCGGTCCCGAGGCTGCTTCGGGGAGCCCGGGGGCGAACGGCTCCGCCGCGAAAAGTGGCCCGACCGCTTCGGGGAAGATCGACTTGAACCGTGCAACCGTCAACGATTTGCAGACGCTGCCCAAGGTCGGGCCGAAGCTTGCCCAGCGGATCGTGGATTGGAGGACCGAACACGGACCGTTCCGATCCACAACCGATCTCGACGCGGTGCCGGGTATAGGTCCTACATTGATGCAAGCTCTTGAACCGCTGGTGACTGTGTGAAGAGCGACTCGCATCTGGACCTTCGGTTGCTTCCAGCAGCCATTGCCGCATGGGCAACCGCCCTCTGGGCGGGAAGCCATTATCCGGTCCACGCCACGTGCAGCGTGGCGGTCTTGTGTGCCGGCTTGGTCTCCGGAGCGGGCGCCCACGTGCGCGAGAGAAGATGCCGACGGCGCGTAGGCCGGGTATCTGCGATTCTGGCCGGAACTGGCAGCGTCTGTCTGGCCGCAGGCTCGGTCCTCTGGTTCGCTGTTCCTCCGTCTCACGACATGAGCCGAATCTTGAGACAAGCTGCCGAACGCGCTCTCGTGGTCCGTTGCGTGATCGTCCCGGTTTCCCAAGAACGTGTCGTGGAGACGAACTTCGCGAAGAGCCGGGTGAGCGAGGCAAACCTGGTGAAGATAGAAGGCCGGAACGGATTGGTACAGGGATCGGAAAAGGTCACGGTGTTCAGAAACGTGACGGATCGGAATTCTGAGAAGGAAAACCGTAGTTCCAGAGCCTCGCGGTCCGCGCAGGGCGTGATCGCTCGTATAGACATGGCGGACGATGGGCGATTCCAGCTCCGCATTCTTGCCGAGGATGGGCTGATACATGGCTACCCTCCTGAGGGCCATTCACCCAACGGGTGGGCTGGTCGGTTGCGGAAGGCAATGTCGGAACGTACCGAGAGGCTATTGCCTTCGGATGTCGCCGCCCTGACCACGGGTATGTCCTACGGGGACGATGCGGATCTTTCGGAGGGGTCTCGGCAGGCCCTCAGAACCGCAGGGCTGACTCATCTCACGGCCGTATCCGGCTCGAATGTAGGCCTCGTTTTCATGATGGGGGTTCATATGGTCCGCTGGACCAAGTGTCCACGGAATCTCACGATCCTTGCAGGTATCGGCGCCGTGTGGGGATACGTGAACCTCGTGGGGCCGGACCCCTCGATTCTTCGGGCCGCGTCGATGGGAATCATCGGAGGGACCGCGATGATCCTCGGCAGAGCGGGCACGGCCAGTTCAGCATTGTGGGTCAGCATCGTGGGGCTGTTGTGTGCCGATCATCAGATGGCCACGGATGTCGGATTTGTGCTCTCCGTTCTCGCAACCGCAGGAATTCTCGTCCAAGGTCCGCCGTTGTCCCGTGTGTTTTCGGCTGTCTTGCCTCGCCTGATTGCAGATCTAACGGCCATGACGATTGTCGCTACTTTGTGGTGCGCGCCCGTCCTCGTGTGGCTGTCCGGGTACTGGAGCTTATACACAGTGGTCGCGAATCTCGTCGTGGCACCTGTAGTCCCTGCAGCCACCTTGTGCGGGATCCTGGCGACGATCCTTCCCATGGTTCCGGTTCTTTCAGATTGTCTCGTGATGTGCGTGGGAATGGGGGCCTCGTGGATCGATACCGTAGCCAGGATGATCTCGTCCTGGCCTGTTTCCCGAATCCGGATCGGCTCCGGCACGTTCGCCATAGCTTCATCCGTTGCTTTGAGTGTCTCTTGCGTCATCCTGACCTATCGCCTCGATCCGGCCCGGGGAACTAGGTCATGTCTCCTTTATTGACGTGGCCAAGTCAGGACCGCGCTGAGGCCGACTGCCGCACGATTGGTGACCGCGAGTTTGTCATAGCGTGTTGCCAACCCTCTCCACTGTTTGACGTAGGCGAAGGAGCGCTCGACGTCGCTCCTGTTTTTGTACCCTATGGAGTCAAATGCCGGAGGTTTCCCGCCACTGTGGCCACGCTTCTTCCGGGATGCGACCTGGTCCTTCTTCTCAAGGATCACCGCCTGGATGCCGCGGTTGTGCAGGTGCTCACGGTTGGCTCTGGGCCCATAGGCCCGGTCGCCGAGAACCGAGTCCGGGCGTGTGCGTGCACGGCCAGCGCCGATCCGTGGGACTCGAATATCAGCGAGCACTTGAGGCAGTATGACTCCGTCGTGGCGTTGGCCGTCAGTGACCACGATCGCCAATGGTCGACCCCGACCGTCAACGGGATGATGGATCTTCGTCGTCAGTCCGCCACGTGAACGTCCGATCCCGTGGCCGGCAGGTTCACAAACCTTCTCGGGCAGATTCTTCTAATTCGATGTTGCCGCCTGTGTCCTGGTCAGGACGACGGGTGTTCGTGCCGTGTTGGTGAGCGCGATTGATCGTGCCATCGACGGAGATGTTCCAATCGATATCGCCAGCTGCGTCAGCGTCAGCCAAGATCTGAGCCAGCACTCGATCCCACGTGCCGTCAGCAGCGTAGCGCCGATGTCGTTTCCATACCGTCTGCCACGGACCGAAGTGTTCCCTGGGCAGATCGCGCCAGGCAACGCCGGCGCGGTAGCGATAAATCATTCCTTCGACGATCCGGCGATTGTTCTCGAATGGTCGAGCTCTCCTACCGGTATTGGAAGGTAGGAGTGGTTCGATTCGCTCCCACAGCTGATCAGTGAATACTTGATGTCGTTGCTGTGTAGTCACTCATACAGCGTCCCAGTGGTGAACTCGTCATTAAAGGAGACACGCCCTAGCTGCTGGGCCAACGCATCGCAGAGACCCTCCTCGTTGCAGTCATTGCGGTCGTCGTGTCCGCCGTCGTTATGCCCATCCGCACCCGCGACACTGCTGCCTATCTGACCAGCGGGTTCTACGATGCCCTCACCGAGCTGCTCAGCGATCTCGCTGATCGCGTCGAGAGGACAACGGGGCACGACGATGCGAAGCTGTTCGGTCCGGTCCGTGTCATCGACGACCTCGCTAGCCGACGACGCATTGCCGGTGCGCCCTTCGCCTGGAGCCCCGTCGGCATCTTCGCCATCGGGCCACCGACACCACCATGGCAGAGCTGACTCGTCAGATCCGACGTACTGCGACCTGGGCAGGCACCGACAGTGCAGGGCCCGGGGCGGCTGTGGATCTGCGCGAACTCTCGGCCATGGCTGAGAATCTCGCTCGACCGGTTCCCGTCACACCGGCGGCTGCGGGAGCATCGGACGCGAACATTTCGGCTGGCGAGACTTCTCCACAGGGCAGACCGTCATCCATGATCCGGCGATGCATCGGGGCGACCTCAAATCTGGTTTGGGCCCCGAATCGGGCCCGGTCCCTGGTATTGAAATGACCGTTCTGCTCCGTCAGTGATGATCTTCGCGCCTGACTTCATCCAGCAGCACGGCCGCAGAAGTCGACGTCAAGATCTCGATGGTAGAGGCTTGATTGTCTTTGTGCTCGTTGTCGAGAGCATTGATGTGTCCAGCTGGACGGGTGGTCTCTGCCCCATGCTGTCGATGTCGGAATCGTCGCCACGGGACAAAACGATGAGTGCGTTGATTGGCTATGCGTTCGAGTGCCATCGGCTGCCTGGCAGCTATGAGCAAACGACGACTGGCGCGTGCGCCTCGATCGGAGTGGGGATTCGTAGATTTGATTGCTCACGTGGGGGTCGGCAGCTGCGATAGCTCCCCTGTATCGCACGGGGTCCATATTGCGCAGTAGTCACCGGCAGATAAGAGAATTCGCGCCGGGTCAACACCGCGTTCAGCCGTGTACAAAGGCCAGAAGCGCGATGATGATCATCCTCACCGCACTCTCGGCAATGAGCAGTGAGTCGGTTCAATCACGAAATGGAAGTGGGCCGATTCGCAGATGCAGCCAAACACGCTGAGTGCCGCGAGCAGCGGCTGGAAGAACAGAGAGATAGCGGGGCGCTCGGAGATGCCCGACTCAGGTCACCCGCGCAGCGGCCCTCTCAAACGCAGTGAGAAGAGCTTCGCCCAAATTCACTTCTTCCGGCCGCATCTTTGCGAGGTGTTGCTTTTCAGATGGCAGGGACATAGTCCGGAGCCGGACCGTTTTCGGCGAGGTCTTTCTGTATATCGGCAAGGGAGTGGCGGTGGGCCATGACCAGTAGTCCGCGGTCACCGGTCACGTTCACGACGCGGGCGTTCGAGTCGATGACGCCTTGATTGCCGCCGGGTTCCCAGGCAGCCGCTGCCGCTACGTAGTGGATGCCGGCAGATTTGGTGGCGTTGACGACTCTGTCGTGCATGGCGATGACGTCGGGGTGGTCGATCTCTCCCTCTCGACCCAACGCCATGGCGAGGTCGAATGGCCCGAAGACCAGCCCGTCCAGACCGGGGACCTGCGCGATCGCTTCGACGTCTTCGACGCCTTTGATGTCCTCGATCAGACCGAATACGAGGGTATCCTCATCGGCGCGTCGATAGTCAGTGCTCCAGTCTTCAGTGAGGTGCCCGAGCCAACGTACTGATGGGCACGCTCCGCGGGTGCCGAGGGGTGAGAACTTTGTCGCCCCGACGATGGACTCGGCCACGGCAACCGAGTCGACGTGGGGGACCATGATGCCGGTGGCTCCGGCATCGAGGACTCGGCCGATGAATGCAGTGTCGTGGTCTGGAACTCGAACGATGCTGTCGACTCTGGATGCATCGGCGGCACGGATGAGCTCCGCGATCTGTGACAGGTCCATCGTGCCGTGCTCTGCATCGAGCCAGGCATAGTCGAAGCCGGTATAACCCACGACCTCGACGATCTCGGGGTAAGGGAACTGAATCGTGGAGCCGAAGGCTCGCTGGCCGGCTTCGAGCTTTGTGCGGATGTTTCGGGGCGCAATTCTCATGGCAGATCCCTTTCGTGTTTGACGGTAGGTCATTCACGCTACGAACTCCCGGGTGGAGAGTCCACGACTATTCGGGACTCTTGTTGTTGCATTTCAGGTCCGAATACGCCTCGCTTCGTCACGGTTGAAGTGGTTGCGGAAAGCGCTCATGTAAGAGACGGAGTATTGCACCCAGATCATCGTCATTATCGCGGTCGGCTCTCCAGCAAAGGTAGGTGGTGGCCTGTAACTCGGGTGGCATCGGTCGGATGACGACGCCGTCACCAATGACATGTCTGTGCCAGGGAGCGTCCTCGTTCGCGATAGTGAGACAACACGCGTCGCCTTCGGCGATCACGGCTGCCAGCCCCCCGACGACTGCGGCGTTGACCTGAACAACCTCGCCCGCTGCTTCCACATAGGGGACCAGCGGTGATTCTATTGGGCCGAACCCGGGCTGGAGAAGCAGTCGCAGACCCACAATGTCCTCGGGCAGTACTTCGGTCAGGGCTGAGTTGTGTGGTGTGTCTGGTAAGGCGAATGCCGGAGTCTCGATCATGATGGGTAAGTAGTGAAGCCGGTGATCGCTTCGACGCCGATTCACCAAGCCTAGCGAGAGGCTGCCATCGACAATCAGGTCCATCTGCGCGAACGAGTCAAACAGCTCCAGGCGAACGGCCGCGTTGGGCTCAGTCTGCAGGACGACGTCGTCGATGATCGCTCTCGCCAATTCTGCTCTCACCGATGTCATCCCGATGGACAGTTCCACCAGGTCAACCGCCTGTCGTCTCATGTCGCGAGTCAGCGCGTCCATTTCCTCGACAACCTTGAGCGCTCGGGGCTGCAACGCGCGTCCGAGAGGTGTGATTTCAACCTTACGAGTTCCCCGGATGAAGAGCGGACCTCCTACCTCGCGCTCCAGTTGCTGAATGCTCCTGCTCAACGGGGAGGCGGAGATATTGACCCGCGCCGCTGCTCTGGAGAAATTCAGCTCGTCAGCAACGGCCAGAAAATGATGCAGATGTCGAAGCTCCATACCTCTATTATGTCCTGGCTTGCAACCATCGGTACCCAACTCGGTCATGGACTGCTGTTGATCGCGACTCGTAGACTCGAAACCCGATGATGACTGCGCTTCCGACGAGATCCCGTTTCGGTCAACGCTGATGGGAAAGGAACAGATCTGATGACACTACCTACCGCCGATGAGGCGATCGGTTACTTCGACACTCTCTCCAACTGGGGACGGTGGGGAGACGATGACCGTCTGGGAACCCTCAACCTGATTACTCCGGAGACCCGCAGACGGGCAGCTTCGCTGATCGAATCCGGCGAGATCATTTCACTCTCACGCAATATCGATGCGGCTGACCCTGACCCGCTGAAGACGGGACTGACATCGACGCAGCGGTTCATGCAGATCGGCGAAGCGAGCCACCATCTGGGCGACAGCGTTCGCTTCGACGGCGTGACGGAATACGTCGGCATCGCCGCTCACGGCTCAAACACCCACCTGGACGGTTTGGCTCACTATTCCTGGGACGGGAAGAACTACAACGGGTTCGACGTCGCAGCGAACACCACCTCGATCGGGGGAGCCGGAAAGCTCTCAGTCCATCATGCCAGCGACGGCATCGTCGCTCGTGGCGTGCTCCTTGACATCGCAGGACTCCACAAAGTGCCGTGGCTGGAGGCCGGACACGCCGTCACCCCGGAGGAGCTCCTTGCCGCCGAAGAACGTCAGGGCGTCACCGTCGGTTCGGGAGACGTGCTCATCGTGCACACAGGCCACGTTGCTCGGGTGTTGGCCGAAGGCCCCGCCTTCGGGCCAGACAACCCCTATTTGCAGCTCCAAGCCGGTCTGAGCGCAGCATGTCTGCCCTACCTGCGTGAACGTGACATCGCGGCTATCGGAAGCGATGGGATTCAGGACGTGCAACCTTCGGGCTTCGACACCCTGGACCTTATCCGCCCGATACACGAAATCGGTCTCGTTGCGCTCGGACTGTGGCTCATCGACAATATGGAACTCACCGAACTCGCAGCCAAATGCGCCGATCTGGGCCGTTCGGAATTCTTCTTCGCCATGCTGCCTTGGCGCATGGTCGGAGTCACATCGAGCGCAACTAACCCCGTGGCACTGTTCTGACCGAAACGTCGGTGGCTGCGGAAGCGATGGAGAACGCGTAGAACTGCTCCCCGTAAGTTGGTGTCTGTTTGATCCGACCAACTGCTGGGGAGCAGTTCAGTTTCACGAAGAGCCTTCCGCCTACACTCCAGGAATGGAGAGTCGACCGGACCTCAGTGCGGCGATGACACCACCGTCGACGAGAAGGTCGGTACCGGTGATGAAGCTGGAACGCGGATCGAGGAGGAAGTCCGCCGCGTTCGCGATGTCCTCTGGTGTGCCGAGGCGTTTGGTTGCAGAAGCGTCGAGCATGGCACGCATCCCGCCCCCGTCGGCTCCCGAAAGCTCCAACTGACCCATCGGTGTGGAGATGATCCCGGGGCTGATCGAATTGATCCGTGCCCCTCGATCGCCCCACGATGGTGCGGCGGCCGTGACGCGCAGCCGGTTCGCTCGTTTGGCGAGCGAATATGCCGCTCCGGCATCAGTGAGATTCTCGGCAGAGAGGAAGGGAAGCTCAAGCAGCTCATCCGTCGGCGTAGTCGCCAAGGCCTGCTCGAGGTCTTGAGGACTACTTCCCATGTGTCCTCCCATGCTGGAGATCACAACGCCGGCACCCCCTTCTGCAATGACATGTTGGAATTCCTCGAGTACGATCGCAGTGCCCAGCAGATCCACGTGCAGGATGGCTGTGACCGGGGCCTGCTGCGGAGACACACCAGCGGTATGTGCGACTGCGATGACCGGGCCCAGGCTTGCAGCGGTATCGGCAAGCGCAGCGACTGACGCTCGATCGCTGACGTCGACCTTCTGTTCGACGGCGGCATACCCGTCGTCTCGCATCGACGCGGCGAAAGCCTCGAGACGTGTTTCATCGAAGTCAGCGAGCACGAGTGTGCGACCGGCTCCGACCCGACGCGCGATCGCAGCGCCCATTCCGCCCGACCCGATGATGACAAGTACTGGTTTAGGCATGATCTCTCTTTGCGATTGTGTGTCTGAGATTGTCGCGATCGACGCGTGAACCGTCGATGTAGACGGCTGCGATATTGCGAGTGTTCGAAATATCTTTGAGCGGGTCTGCGTTGAGCACGAGGAAATCGGCCCGATTGCCGACGTCAAGTGAACCTCGATCGGTGAGACCAAGCATCTGTGCGGGAAGCAGCGTTGCTGACTGGATGGCTGCGGCCGCGGGCATCCCGGCATGCACCATCGCCTCAAGCTCTCGGTGCTCTGTGAATCCCGGAAATTGCGCTAAGACGCCGGTGTCACCGGACAGAAGCACGGTCACCCCGGCATCTGAGTATCTGCGCAGGCCGGTCTCGAGAATCCGGTAGCCATCTTTCATGGATGTGACCACTTCCGGGTCGGCGCTCTCGATCATCGCTCGGATGGTCTGTCGCGACGCCTCGTCGACAGTCTCGGCCAGGGACGGATCGTCAAGCCATCCGCTGCCGTCAACCAGCATCTTCTGGATGCTCATCGAGGTGAAGACAAACGCATCGTTGTCTCGCATAAGAGTGAGCAGCTCGTCGTCCGGGCCGGGAGCGCGAACCATGTGCGCTGTGCCATCGGCACCGGCCCGGATGACGCCCTTGGCGTCGTCGAGTTCGTAGATGTGAGCGATTGCCCTCTTGCCGACTGTGTGCGCTTCATCGATGATCGCTCCATAGACATCCGGGCCGAACTTGTTCTTGGTGCCGTTTCGGTCATCGACCCAGAACTTGATTGCGTCCGGGTTATCTGCGAGCACCTCGTGTACGCGTTGTCGCCCTTGGTCAGGGGTGTCTGCCTCGAGAATCGCATCGGGGGCGAAGAAAGCGCCCCCGTTGCCATCACCGGGGGTGGGGGCCGCGATACCGTTCGATGCAGAAAGCAGCAGAGCCAACTCGGGATCGTGGAGCCTGCCCGATCGCTGTTCATCGCGGATCGCGATCTCCACGCCGTCACGATCCGTTCCCAGCGATTGCACGACGCTTACGCCGTAGTAGATGAATCGGCGAAGGTGATCGAGCACATTTTCGCGTGTGAAGTTATCCGCATCTGTCGCAGCGCCCTTGAGATATCCGGCGTGGATGTGCGGATTGATGATCGTCGGCATGATTGTCCTGCCGGTGAGGTCGACGCGGCGCGCGCTTGTCGGAGCCGAGATGTCAGCGATCCGACCAGATGCGACGATGATGCCGTTCGTGACGAGCAATCCAGCATCATCGATGGCATCGGAGCCATCGCCGACGATCAGTCGCGCTCCGTGAAACAGGGTCGTATCGGAGTTCGTCATTCGTTCGTGTCCTTTTCATCGATGAGCCCGAACTGTTCGGCCTTTTCGCGAGCCTGGGGGACTCCGAGAAAGTCATCGAATCCGATGATTCCGGGAATGCCGCCGAGTTCTTCTTCGAGACTGACGGCGGAACCTTCCGCCGAGAGGACGGAAAAGGCGCGGCTGAGCGCATTGCGCACGACGAGGTGTGTGAGGCCGTAGTAGAGGATCACATCCGTCAGTTTCCCAAGTTCGGCGGCGCTCTGTCCCGGGAAGTCGACGCCGAAGATCGGTACCCGACTCTCGTCCTTGAGGCGAAGTTGGATCGCGGAATCGGGGACTCCCGCATAGAACAGGCCGTCTGCCCCAGCTTCCTGGTACGCCATCAGGCGGTCGAATGCTGCTTGCGGGCCTTCGGTGCCGGCGGCGTCTGTTCTCGCGATGATCATCAGGTCCTCTGAATCTCGAGCGTCCACAGCCGCTTTGATCTTGTCCACCGCCTGCTCCGTCGGAATGATCCGCGGGCTCTCGACGATGTGCTTGCCGAAATCATGGTCTTCGATGTGAATGGCGGCGGCCCCGGCTTGCTCCAGGAGTTTGATGGAACGTGCGACGTGCAGCGGGTTGCCCCAACCGCCCTCCCCGTCGACGATCAGGGGAACGTCTGCGATGGGCGACAACCGTCGTACTTGGTCTGCCATGTCTTCGACTCCGATGTAACCGATATCGGGAACGGCGTATTTCGTCGCTCCCGTCGCATAACTTCCGATGTATGCGGCAGAGAAGCCGGCATCGCGGAGCGCCGCTGCGGAAATCCCGTCATAGATGGACGGAGCGATGAGCGGCGTACCGGATGCGATGAGATCTCGCAGTGAATTCAACATTCAATGGCTCGCTTCCTAAGAGGATGTCTCGACCCTAAAGCCGGAACAGTCAATAGTCCACGACCGTTTTGGGAGTGCTGCATTGCGCTGCGGGTCGCAATCCGGCAGTATCCCGCGGCTGTCGATTCGTCCCCAACGCTGGGCCGGGGTCACCGACGCTTTTCCGGTTGAACTCGGGAATCCGACTCGCGACCATACGCTCTGTGATGTGCTTGCTCTTGTTCGAGATGAACGTTGTGAAGTCGATGTCGGCGTCACCGCACGTGCACACCCGAGCCGACGACGATCTCCCCGATGACCGGGTGACCGGGCAGCTCGCCGACGACGAGAAGTCCGCCCGGGGTCTGGGCATCGGCGAGCAGGAACAAGTCGTCTTCGCTGACTAAGTCCTCGGCGGTGAGACTGGGGCGCACCCAGTCGAGATTGCGACGGGTTCCGCCGGAGACGTAGCCGGCAGCGATCGACTCATCGACTCCGCCGAGGCGGGGCACCGCAGTCCCATCGATGACCGCACCAACTCCGGAGGCACGGAACATCTTGAACAGATGCCCGAGCAGCCCGAAGCCGGTGACATCGGTGACCGCACGCACGCCAGCGGCCACGGCTGCCTGTGCCGCATCGCGGTTGAGTTCGGTCATCGTTGCCACAGCTTCGTCGAAGTATTCCCCGGTCTGCTTGTGGCGGTTGTTGAGGATCCCCACGCCGATGGGTTTGGTCAACGTCAAGGGCAGACCCACCTCGGCGGCGTCATTGCGCATGAGCTCATCTGGATGGGCGATGCCGGTCACGGCCATCCCGTACTTGGGCTCCGGATCGTCGATCGAATGCCCGCCGGCGACGGGACAGTTCGCGAGGGCTGCGACATCGAGTCCGCCGCGCAGCACCTCGGTGAGCAGCTCCATCGGCAGTTTCTCACGCGGCCAGCCGACCGGGTTGATCGACGTGATCGGCGTCCCACCCATGGCGTAGATGTCCGAGATCGCGTTCGCTGCCGTGATCCGACCCCAGTCGTAGGCCTCGTCGACAACCGGGGGAGAAGTCCGCAGTCGAGAGCACGGCCAGGTCTTCGCGGACGCGGACGGCAGAGGCGTCGTCACCGTCGTCGAGGCCTACGAGAACATCCGCTCCGGCCTGGCCGGTGAGTCCCTTGACGGCTTCCTCGAGTTCGCCCGGCGGGATCTTGCAGGCCCACCCTCCGCCGTGGGCGAATGAGGTCAGAGGATCATCGATGGCAGTCATACCGCGAGACTAGGGCGTGTCTCCTTTAATGACGAGTTCACCACTGGGACGCTGTATGAGTGACTACACAGCAACGACATCAAGTATTCACTGATCAGCTGTGGGAGCGAATCGAACCACTCCTACCTTCCAATACCGGTAGGAGAGCTCGACCATTCGAAAACAATCGCCGGATCGTCGAAGGAATGATCTATCGCTACCGCGCCGGCGTTGCCTGGCGCGATCTGCCCAGGGAACACTTCGGTCCGTGGCAGTTGGCAACACGCTATGACAAACTCGCGGTCACCTATCGTGCGGCAGTCGGCCTCAGCGCGGTCCTGACTTGGCCACGTCAATAAAGGAGACATGACCTAGTATGGAGGATGATCTGGGGGAGGTTCGCGCGTGCTTGTGAATCAACCTCGTGACTTTTCACCGACCGCATTGCACCATCGTTCGCCTCATGGAGAAACCCTGTGCCCCCACGTAGATCAGCCCGTGAACCCTCGGGTGGCCCCACTTGGCGTGATGTTGAGCCCGCGCCCGTCGTCCTGCTCTATGGGCCCGAAGAGTACTTCGCGTCCCAGGCCAGGCGGCGTCTGGTGATGGCGGTACGCGAAGGCCGCGGCGAGGTTGAGGTCCACGAGCTTTCCGGGAAGGACTACACGACCGGTTCTCTGGCTATGGCCACGAGTCCTTCGCTCTTCGGAGACGCCCGTGTCGTCGTGGTCAGCGAACTCGAGAAGATGAACGACGAGTTCCTCGCCGAGGCCATCCCGTACGTCGAGTCTCCCGACCCGGAGTCAGTCGTGATTCTCCACCATGGGGGAGGCAACCGAGGGAAGAGACTGATCGACGCTGTGAAGAAGTCTCGAGCCCCCATGGTCGAGTGCAAACCCCTCAAAACGGACCGGGACAAGACAGATTTCGTTTATCAGACTTTCCGGGCCGATCAGCGTCGCATCGAGCCCGATGCCGCCCGTATGCTGATTGCCGCGGCTGGCAGCGATGTCTCCGAGCTCGCCGCGGCCTGCCACCAGTTGGTCGCGGACGGGCCTCCTACGGTCACGGATCAAGTCGTGGAGAAGTACTACGGCGGAAGAGTGGAGGTGACTGCTTTTAAGGTTGCGGACGCCGCGGTCAGCGGTAACAGTGGTTTCGCCCTTCGGACCTTGAGACAGGCGCTGGATTCGGGCGTCGATCCGGTCCCATTGGTTGGAGCCATTGCCGCTCGTGTCCGCCACATAGCGCAGGTCCACGGCCGGAGGGAAAACCCGAATGCCCTGGCCAAATCGTTGGGATTGGCTCCATGGCAGATCGAGCAAGCACAACGCGACTCACGGCGATTCAGCTCGGAAGCACTGAGCCAAGTCATCCGGAGCCTCGCCGCGGCGGATGCCCAGGTCAAGGGTGAGGCCCAAGACCCGGTTTATGCCTTGGAACGGGCGGTCCTGACGCTGTCCACCGCGGGCTCCAGGTAGGCCAAACACCAGGTCAGACAAAACGAAAGGCCCCTCCGAATGGGGAGGGGCCTTTCGACTCACTTCTCTAGCTGCAGACTAAGACAGAGCGTTGACACGCTTGCTGAGACTCGACTTCTTGTTAGCAGCGTTGTTCTTGTGAAGAACTCCCTTGCTAACAGCCTTGTCGAACTTCTTGCCGACGAAGCGAAGAGCTTCTTGAGCCTCTTCCTTGTTGCCGGCTTCAACAGCAGCATTGACCTTGCGGACGGCGGTACGCAACTCCGACTTGTAAGCGTTGTTGCGTAGGCGCGCCTTCTCGTTAGTCAGGATGCGCTTCTTCTGAGACTTGATGTTAGCCACGTAAAAACTTTCTGTTTTGTCTAATAGGTCAGTGAGGGCAAACGAGCCGGATCTTGACTGAGCGGCGTGGGGATACCTATGGCAATCCGGCCCGCAGTGCCCGATGACCATCGGACACACAACTGTTGAGTTTATCAGAGCTGAATGACTCGGGCCAGGGCGGACACGTAATGAGCTAGGCCACGCATTGGCTTCCGTTCCAGGCGAGGACGATGTACATGGGGAAACCCGGAAAGCGTTTTATCGGCGGGAATTCACCGCGGAGACCACCAGCTCAAACGTCTGACGGTCCAGCGAAGCACCCTCCCGTCGCACGTTGTTCGGATCCACCTTAATGATGCGGTCGATCTTGATCTCCGACGGGCGTGACTGTGAATCCCACGGTCCGGAACCGATGTCCACGTATCTGTCATCGTGCTCATGAGCGTTGTTGTGGTCTTTGCTGGTCAGCATCAAGCCCAAGAGCTCCTCGCCATCGCGGCCTACCAGAAGGACCGGACGGTCTTTGCCTTTTGAATAGTCTTCTTCGAACGGAACCCAAGTCCAAACTATTTCCCCGGGATCTGGCCGACCATTCGGATTCGGCGCGTAGTCAGCTTTTAACCGACCGCGATAGTCTCCCTTGTAACCCGATGCATTGCGCGGCGCGCGGTTCCCCGCGGAGCGGCCCGGTTGTGGTCTGCTTGAAGTATTCTGCGCTTTTCGAACCTGGCGAAAGACACGCCTTGTCAGCCGGAAAATGCGGTTGATCGTGTACCCATCGACATTCATGTCCACCAGCTTAGGGGAGAACTTCGCGCCCCACGCGAAAACGTGGGAAACTTGGTCATTGACCGGCACACGTGTGCGTACACCCAGGAAAGGAAGTCTTCCGTGGCACCTCAGGCGAGTCAGGCCCCACGGCCCGCCGCAACCGATCCGAGCATTCTTCGGAACTTTTGCATCATCGCCCACATCGACCACGGCAAGTCGACTCTCGCTGACCGTATGCTCCAGGCGACGGGGGTCGTCACGCCTCGTCAGATGAAGGCCCAGTACCTGGACAGAATGGACATCGAGCGTGAACGCGGAATTACCATCAAGTCCCAGGCCGTCCGAATGCCCTGGGAACTGGACGGGTCCTCCTACGCGCTCAATATGATCGATACGCCCGGACACGTCGACTTCACCTACGAGGTTTCTCGCTCCCTGGCAGCATGCGAAGGCGCATTGCTGCTGGTGGACGCGGCCCAGGGGATCGAGGCCCAAACATTGGCCAACCTGTACCTGGCCATGGAGAACGATCTCGTGATCATTCCGGTCCTGAACAAAATCGACTTGCCCGCAGCGCAACCTGACAAATACGCCGAGGAAATCGCGAACCTCATCGGCGGCCAGCCCGAGGACGTCCTGAGGGTCTCGGGCAAAACCGGAGAAGGCGTAGAGGAGCTTCTGGACAGAATCGTCCGTGAGATCCCGGCTCCTCAGGGTGATCCTGACGCTCCGGCACGTGCCATGATCTTCGACTCCGTGTACGACTCATACAGGGGAGTTGTCACCTACGTACGCGTTGTCGATGGCAAGCTTGCACCGCGCCAACGCATTGCGATGATGTCGACGGGCGCCGAACACGAACTCTTGGAAATTGGCGTGATTTCGCCCGAACCGAAGCCGACCGAAGGCCTCGGCGTCGGAGAGGTCGGTTACCTCATCACGGGCGTCAAGGACGTTCGCCAGTCGCGCGTCGGAGATACCGTCACGGACGGCCGGAAACCCGCACAAGAATCGCTCGGAGGGTACGAAGACCCCAAACCGATGGTCTTTTCGGGGCTGTTTCCCATCGACGGATCGGATTACCCGGTACTCCGTGACGCGCTGGACAAGCTCAAACTCAACGACGCCGCCCTCGTTTACGAGCCGGAGACCTCGGCCGCCCTGGGATTCGGCTTCCGCTGCGGGTTCCTAGGGCTCCTCCACCTGGAGATCATTCGGGAACGCTTGGAACGAGAGTTCAACCTGGACCTGATCTCCACGGCACCCAACGTCATCTACGATGTCGTCGCGGAAGACGGTTCCTACCTGCGTGTCACGAGCCCCAGCGAATTCCCCGAAGGGAAGCTGGAGACCATCGCGGAGCCCATGGTCGCGATCACGATCATTTCCCCGAGCGAGTTCGTCGGCGCCATCATGGAATTGTGTCAATCCAGGCGCGGACAGATCGGCGGAATGGACTATCTGTCACAGGAACGTGTGGAACTGCGCTACCGATTGCCCCTCGCCGAAATTGTGTTCGACTTCTTTGACCACCTCAAGTCTCGGACCCGTGGCTACGCTTCCCTGGACTGGAAGTTGGACGGTCAGCAGGAATCGGATCTGGTGAAGGTGGACATTCTTCTCCAAGGCGAGCGTGTTGACGCATTTTCGGCGATTACTCACCGGGACAAGGCCTATTCCTACGGCGTCTCCATGGCCTCAAAGCTCAAGGAACTCATTCCCAGGCAACAGTTCGAGGTTCCGATTCAGGCGGCCATCGGGTCGCGCATCATCGCCCGAGAAAACATCCGGGCCATCCGCAAGGACGTTTTGTCCAAGTGCTACGGCGGTGACATTTCCCGCAAACGGAAATTGCTGGAAAAGCAGAAGGAAGGCAAGAAACGCATGAAGACGATCGGTCGCGTGGAAGTGCCCCAAGAAGCCTTCGTCGCAGCCCTTAGCTCCTCCGATGAGGCCAAGGACAAACCGAAAAAGTGAGTCCTGCTCAGCCAACTGGCGATCCGGCCCCTCGCGACGGCCTCCTGCCGCCGTCCGTCCTGCGGCAAGCCGAAGGACGAACGTTGAGCCTCTACGTCCATGTGCCGTATTGTTCCGTCCGCTGTGGATACTGCGATTTCAATACCTATGCCAAAGAAGACTTCGGCGAAGGCGTGGGCCGCCTGACATATGCGAAAGACGCTCTGCGCGAGCTGCATTTTGCTCGCGAAGTTCTGCAGGCCTCGGGTGTGAAGAAGCGCCCTCTTCACTCCGTATTTTTCGGCGGGGGCACCCCAACGCGTATTCCGACTGACGATCTGGTTGAGATCCTCCGAACTGCCGTCGAGACGTTCGGTTTGGTACCTGGAGCCGAAGTCACTACGGAAGCGAATCCGGATTCGGTCGAGCGGGAAGACCTCGTTGCCCTCAAGCAAGCGGGTTTCACGCGAGTTTCCTTCGGGATGCAGTCGGCGGTTCCTCGTGTTCTCGAGGTCCTGGACCGAACCCATGAGCCGTCCAACGTGCCCAAGGTAGTTCGCTGGGCCCGTGAAATAGGCTTGGAAGTATCCGTGGATCTGATCTCGGGCGCCCCCGGAGAGACGCTCGAGGAATGGCAGACTTCCGTCAAATCCGCGATCAGCTACGAACCGGACCACATTTCCGCGTACTCCCTGATCGTTGAGCCTGGCACCAAGTTGGCGGCACAGATCGCCCGGGGCGTTTACACGGCAGTCGACGATGACCAACAAGCCGATATGTATCTCTTGGCCAGCCGCCTATTCGAAGAAGCCGGATACGGGTGGTACGAAGTGTCGAATTGGTCTCGAACCGTCGAAACACGCTCCAGTCACAACCTGGCCTATTGGCACAATCAGGACTGGTGGGGGATCGGCCCGGGAGCGCATTCCCACGTCAACGGGACGCGCTGGTGGAATGTGAAACACCCACTGCCTTACGCGCAACGAGTACGAGCCCAAGATTCACCGGCGGCGGCTCGGGAGATCCTCGACGACGACACTCGCTATATGGAAAACGTGATGTTGGCGGCGAGAATCCGCGACGGATTGCCGTTGTCGAGTTTGAGGCCAGACGGTCGTGAAAGAACGTCGTGGCTGGCAGATCAAGGACTCATCGACCAGGCAGCCCTCGACGACGGCACCGTACTTCTGACGCTCCAAGGACGTCTGCTGGGCGACGCGGTCGTGCGTGATCTGACGGCCTGAAAATAGTCGATGGCGTTCAGCGCCGCCGGCGGCGGGAGAACCAGTCGAAGGCGCGCGTGTTGTAGTGATACTGGTACGGATTGCCCCGGTTTACCTTGATGCCCGCAATGAGCGAGGAAACCGCCAGATAAACCCATACAGCCGCCGCGATCAGCCCAAATATCCAGCCGATCCCGGGAACGACCGAGAGCGCGACGCTCACCACGACAACCACCGACGGCAGCAATGTGAAATTCAAGGCCTCGCGAGCCTCTTGAGCGGTGAAGCGGCCACGTGCCCGCAAGGTTGCGTAGATGATAGCGGCCGGAACGCATCCTACGACACCGCCGAAGTGGGCCATCGTGGCCATCGAGCGATCGTCTTTGACGCTGAGAGGCTCCGGAGTCGCGGACACACCTTCGAACGGGGGTTTCTTATCGGTGGAAGTGGTCGTCAAAACCTCGCCTTTTCTTTCGGGCAGACATGAAAGCGTCAAGGACGCGATTCCAAATATTACCGATTAGTTGAGCCAAACGGGTACGTACTTACCGCCACATTGCCACGGATTGCGGTTCGGTGCCAAGGCTCTGGGGCTGGGGCAGTCGATTACGGGGCCCCGGGCTTCGCCGTCAGAAAATCGATGATGTGTTCAACCGGGCCCAGAATTCCCGGGTCCAAGTCCGCGTAGGTGGTGACGCTGGCAAGGATCTTCTTCCACGCCGCCGCACGCTGTGCAGGCGTTTCGTGAGGCCAACCGATTCTCTGGAGAATCCCGGTTTTCCAGTCTTCCCCGCGAGGAACCTGCGGCCATTCGCGGAGCCCCACGGCTTTCGGTTTCACGGACTCCCATACGTCCACATACGGATGACCGACAAACAATACGTTGCCTCGGGCACCCGGCACCTTCATGGCCTGCTCGGCAAGTCTTGATTCTTTGCTGCCCGTAACCAAATGGTCCGCGAGGATTCCCAACCTCCGCTCGGGACCGGGCTCGAATTCTCGAATGATTTCGGAGACATGGTCTAGGCCGTGCATGGGCTCGACAACGATACCCTCGATGCGCAGGTCATCTCCCCATACCTTCTCGATCAACTCTGCGTCGTGCAGACCTTCGACCAGCATTCGCGATGCCCGCGCTTTTCTTGCCTTGGCTCCCGGGACTGCGAGCGAACCCGAACGCGTGCGTTGCGGCTTCGATGGCGTTCGCGCACGGGGAGGCACGAGGCGCACGGGCTCGCCTTCGTACAAGAATCCATGCCCCAGAGGAAAAGCCCGGACAGCTCCGTGGCGGTCTTCGAGCCCGACCACGCGTTGGCCGCCGATCGACTGCAAGCTCACCGCCGCGCCTACCCAGCCGGATTGGACCTCCTCGATGACCATGTCCTTTCGGACTTCAAGGTCCCGGGGCTCAGGCGGCTGGTTGCTCAATCCGGCGCTGCCCAGTTCCTGGGGGCCCCATCCGTAGCGATCCATGCAACTTCCTGTCCTGTGGTCCAAAAATTTCCAAGAGCGGGCGCGCGGCCCGTCGCCAATATAGCCTCTCCGCCGAGAGCTGAGCATCCGGCGGCGCGTTTTTCGACAGCGGGCATGCGGCGTAGACTTAGCAGTCGGACCGGGGGAGTGCCAATGGGCTCCCGCCACGAAGCATCTACAGTCAGGATTTTGCGAGGAGGGCGAGACCGTGAACAAGCCACGCCGGCTCGATGTCCTGAGCGCGATCGTCGAGGACTACGTGCACTCGCGCGAGCCCGTCGGTTCAAAAGCCTTGGTCGACCGGCACAAACTCGGTGTCTCCAGCGCAACTGTCCGTAATGACATGGCCGCCCTGGAAGACGCCGGAATGATCATGGCCCCTCACGCGAGCGCCGGCCGGATACCCACGGACAAGGGTTACCGCGCATTCGTGGATCAGATCGCATCGATCAAGCCGCTGTCCGTTGCGGAACGTCGGGCGATCACGAGTTTCCTGGACTCGTCGGACGATGTCGATCAGATGATGGAAAAGACTGTCCGTCTACTGTCCCAATTGACTCGGCAAGTCGCACTTGTTCAGTACCCCACGCGGACCGGGGCGAAAGTCCGGCACCTTGAATTGGTGACCATGGCTCCGCGATTCGTTCTGGTTGTCATGATCACGACTCGCGGGGGAGTCGGCCAGCGCGTCGTCGAGATCCCTAAGGAACTCTCAGAAGAGACGTTGACGGGGATTCGTCGCGGTTTCCTGGACGCGATCCTGGATCGTCCTGTGGGGGATTTGGAGGCTTCGCTGGTGACCGCGGTCGCCGGATGTGAGCCAGCGCATCGTGATTCGGCCAGGATTCTCGCCGGAATGGTGACTATCCTGGGTCGAGGCGAACAGGAAGAACGCCTGCTCATGGCGGGTACTTCTTATCTCGCGGAGTCCACGGACGACTTCAACCGCAGCATCGCGCCCATCCTCGACGTATTGGAAGAGCAAGTCGTCATGTTGCGTTTGCTTTCCGAAATCGGCGAGGACGCCAGGGGCGTCTCCGTCCGGATCGGGCGGGAGAATTCGGACACTCCGTTATCGGATGCGTCCGTGATTGCGACGGGGTACGGGCCGCAACTCGCCTCGAAAGTGGGCATCGTCGGGCCGACACGAATGGATTATCCAGGGACCATGTCCGCGGTGAGGGCCGTCGCGCGGTACCTCTCCCGCATCTTGAACGAATAAATCCGCGCGCACAGCCGTTGACGAATTGGAACCCACGCGGTTTCCGACCGCAGATCAAGGAACATCAGTGAGCGACCACTACCAGACTCTCGGCGTCTCGCGAGACGCCAGTCCAGAAGAAATCAAGAAAGCGTACCGCAAGAAGGCGCGCACCTTGCATCCGGATGTGAATCCTTCGCCCGAGGCGGCAGAAGAATTCAAGCGCGTCTCCCACGCCCACGACATCCTCTCGGACCCGGACAAACGCCGCGTCTATGACACCACGGGGAACGAGAACGGCAATAACACCGGTTATGGCGGTGGCTTCCCCGGCAGCGGGTTCGGTTTCTCGGATATCTTCGAAACGTTCTTCCAAGGCGCCGGCGGACCACGGGGCCCGGAGAGCCGTGTGCGTCAAGGCCAGGATGCCCTCATCAACGTACGGGTCAACCTGCGGGACGCCGTATTCGGAACAGAAAAAGAAGTCACCGTGGATACCGCCGTGACTTGCTCCCTGTGCGAGGGTCAAGGAACCGAGAAGGGAACCGAGCCCGAAACCTGCGACGTCTGCCACGGGCAAGGTCATATTCAGCGTCAGGTCCAGTCCATTCTCGGGAATGTCGTCACCACGGCCGAGTGCCCGAGTTGCCGAGGCTTCGGCACGGTCATCAAGCACCCGTGCCCCGAATGTTACGGCGAGGGCCGAGTGCGTCAGCGCAAGCCGCTGACACTCAAGATCCCGGCGGGTGTTTCGACCGGTACGCGAATTCGACTCAGCGGCGAAGGCGAAGCCGGAACCGGCGGTGGACCGAACGGGGACCTCTACGTCGAGCTTCGCGTGAACCCGGACGAAACCTTTACGCGTGAAGGGGACGATCTCCACGCGACCATGACGGTGCCCATGACTGCAGCAGCGTTGGGCACCACCATCAACCTCGAAACTTTTGACGGTACGCAGGAAGTCACGGTCAAGCCCGGAACCCAGACGGGCCAGACGACCACGCTTCGCGACCTGGGCGTCACCAAGCTCCGCGGCACCGGACGCGGCAACATCGTTGTTCATTTCGAGGTCGAAACACCTTCGAAGATCAACGACGAGCAGCGCGAGCTGTTGCGCAAGCTTGCCGAGCTCCGGGGAGAGGACGACGTCGTCGGCGAAACGATGCAGAACACGGGACACGGATTTTTCTCGCGCTTGCGGGATAGGTTCCAGGACTGACCGGCTTCCATGACGCACCCCGTTTTCTACGTCGAACCGCAACACATCGAATCCTTGGCAGCCGGGGAAACTTATGAATTGGTGGGATCGGAAGGGCACCACGCGAAGACCGTGAAACGACTCGGCGTGGGAGAACCTCTCGACCTGGTTGATGGACGCGGTCATCGCGTCGGCGGTGTCGTCACAGAAATCATTCCGGATGGTCTGGCCGTGTCCGTCGAGTCGGGGCCGGTGCAAGACCCCTCCAGTTCGGTCGTGTTGATCCAGGCACTTGCCAAAGGTGACCGCGACCTCATGGCGGTCGAAATGGCCACCGAACTGGGCGCCAGCGCGATCTTCCCGTGGCAGGCCGAGCGAAGCATTGTGCGGTGGAAAGCAGACCGTGCAGCGAAAGCTCACGCGAAATGGGGCAAAACGGTTTCGGCGGCGGCCAAGCAGGCCAGGCGCTCTTTGGTCCCTCACGTCGGTGAATTGTTGTCCACCTCCCAGGTCTCCCGGCTCATGGAACCGGGGGACCGGATGGTCGTCCTTCATGAGGAAGCCGCGGTGAGCCTCGTGGACTACCTTGGTTCGGTCCAGAGGACGAATAATGATGCCGGTTCGGGCCGCATCTTCGTAGTCGTCGGTCCGGAAGGCGGGATATCCCCTCACGAGGTCCAGACTCTCGAGGAGGCAGGGGCTCAGTGCGCGGTTCTGGGCACGGATGTGCTGAGGAGCTCGACGGCGGGGGCAGCGGCGATCGCGGTCATCAATGCGATGATCGGGCCCTGGCGATGAGAGGACCTAGTCTCTGATCTTGAACTGGTGGTCATCGTAGAGGCTGACATCCTGGTCGGATACCGCCAGCCCCGGGTCTCGAAGATCCCTTGTGCGGATATAGATACGGATTGTGTAGTCGCCAGGGGACAGTGTTTTGCTGAATTGAATCTCCTGGAGACCGGACTCGCTGCCGGAGAGTTCTTCGTTGCCGGACGCTACTTCAGAACCGTTCTTGCGGATGTCCCAGTACACCCTTGAAGCCACATTGGTGGCTACCATTTTGACGCTGAGGTTCGATGTTGACACCACGTCCTGTTCGGGGTCGATGATCCAAAGAGGCGCTGCGACGGCGTCGTCACGGACCATCGGCTGTCCCAGCGTCTGCTGCCCGAAGCGGTACCCTCGGTGGCCATCGACCAGGATGATGACCTTCATGGTCGGTCCCGCATTGGCTATGCCGCCCGCAGCCGCGGCGGCAGTCGCCGTGTAAATCAGTTGTTGGACCGCGAGATTTGCTTCGTCGTCGGACAGCGAATGGTCAAAGATGTCGGAGGAAACGTTGAGCGTCAACGTGCCGTCCGTAGACATCGACGATCCTACGGACTTCGCGGGCTTCCACGGATTGTGATAGTCCGGGTCGCTGGGATGGACTCTCGTCAGCATGGACACCGCGGTCGCCACCACGTCGCCCGCCGATGCGGCGTCGTCCGCTTGGTAATCCCTGTACTCGCGGTACAGGTAAGAAGATTTACCGGTATTGCCGAGCCAGTACAGCGGAACCTTCCGGTCAGATTGTGACGGCGAGGAGGTCGGCGTGGGAGATTCTTCGGATTCGCTTGCCTTATTGGCGGCGTCCAGCAGACCACAGCCACTGAGCACACTGGGAAGAACGCACAAGACCACGACCGCTCCCGCGACCGGGCGCCACGTGCGTGAGATCATGTTCTGAGTCCTCCAGGTCAGTTCGCGCCATGACGGCCTTGCGTTCCGTGCACCCAGTCTAAAGCGTTGACGTGAGTTTCGACTCCCTGAGGCGTCAGTGACATGGGCTTCGCTCGCATTCGGCAGAATCTCGTGGTGCGCTCGCGACAACAACGGTAGTCTTGGACAATAACTGGGTCCTCTGGAACATAGGGGTCCAACGCCCCTTGAAGGAGAGGTAATTCCGCATTTGATGACCGCATCCACGCCTGGTCTTTCACGTCCGTTGTCCGTTTCGAGGACATACACATTTCGAAGCCGCGAGTCCATGGTCGAAGTCCTTGGGCCGCAGGATTCGTCATTGCTCATCATCGAGCAGGCGTTCTCGGATGTTTCCCTAGGTGTCAAAGGGCTCGACGTCGTCGTGACCGGGCCCTCGGCCCAGGTTGATTTGGTCATCAGGCTCTTCGAGGAACTCGAGGTCCTGGCCTCTCAAGACAGCGTCATCAGCGCCGAAGTCGTCAAGCGCTTGGTGGACCTGCTGATCAAGAATATGGCTTCCGCATCTCCGACGATGACGCAGAACATACTTTCGTCTCGCGGCCGGAAAATCAGGCCCAAAACGGTCAACCAGTCCTCATATGTGGAAGCGATCGACAACAACACCGTGATTTTCGGCATCGGGCCGGCCGGTACAGGCAAAACGTACCTCGCCATGGCCAAAGCGGTACAAGCGCTTCAGGCCAAAGAGGTCAACCGCATCATTCTGACCCGCCCCGCCGTAGAAGCGGGGGAGAGCTTGGGGTTTCTTCCGGGCAGCCTCAACGAAAAAATCGATCCGTACCTGCGGCCTTTGTACGACGCGCTTCACGACATGATGGACCCCGAATCGATCCCGCGGCTGATGGAGGCCGGAACCATTGAGGTAGCCCCTCTGGCCTACATGCGCGGTCGTACCCTGAACGATGCGTTCGTGATCCTGGACGAGGCTCAGAACACCACGGTCGAGCAAATGAAGATGTTCCTGACTCGTTTGGGGTTCGGCTCCAAGATGGTGGTTACAGGGGATGTGACGCAGGTTGATCTTCCTACCGGATCTGCGTCCGGCCTGCGGCAGGTCCGGAAGATTCTGAACGACATCGAGGAAATACATTTTTCCCAGCTCGAAGCCGTCGACGTCGTGCGACATCAGCTGGTGAGCGACATCGTCACGGCCTACGGGAAATGGGAGGACGAGCAGCAGGTCTCCTCCCAATCACGTGCGGGGCGGCGCCGGTCCGAGGGTGATATCGAGTGAGCTTCCCCGCCGAGACCGCTGGAGAGCAGAGCCTCCCCTTCGTCGATATCGACAGCCCCGAAGCCGGGACGGGCCCAGAAGAACAGGCTTTTGCTGCGGTCAATGTGGCCCAGTTGCGCAGGCTTGTAGCTTTCGCGTTCGAGTCGCTCCACGTTTCTTTTCAGACGGAGCTATCGATCACTGTTATCGGCGAAGCCGAGATGGAGCGGCTTCACATCGAGTGGATGGACCTCGGAGGTCCCACGGATGTGATGTCCTTCCCCATGGACGAGATGCGTCCGGGAACGCCGGATGAACTCGCGGAGGGAACTCTTGGCGATATCGCCCTGTGTCCCACGGTCGCGGCCCGGCAGGCCGAGGCCGCTGGACACTCAACGGCTGATGAACTGTGTCTGCTTCTGCTCCATGGAATCCTGCATTGCCTCGGGTACGATCACGCCACGACCGAGCAGGAACGAGAAATGTTTTCCCTGCAACGGAATATCCTGGAAGAATTTCTGGGCCACCCCGCGCCCGTGGAAACGAGGCATTAGCACGGTATGATCACGGCACTCCTCGCCATCGCGACCCTGATTCTGCTAGGCGTGGCATTTCTTCTGACCGCTGCAGAATCGGCGTTTACCTATTTGCCACGTCACGAAGCGGAGAAGGCTTCCCAGGCCGACGAGCGCCAAAGCCTCAAAAAGGTCCTCGAAGACCCTCGGCCATATATGCATGCCCTGAGATTCGCTCGGATTCTCTGCGAATCCCTCGTCTCGGTCGTCCTCACTATTCTCTTTCTGCGTTTCATACCCTGGGTATGGCTTTCGGCGCTGATTGCCGTCGTCATCGCGACTTTGCTGGGGTTCGTCGTGATTGGTGTCTCGCCGCGTCACGTCGGACGATCGCATCCATTGGCCGTCGTCTCCAGGACCTCCGGTTTTCTCCGCGCGATCACCGCCGTGTTGGGACCTGTGCCACGGTGGCTCATGCGTGGCGGCTCAGCTTTTGCCCAGCCCACGGACGAGAACGCCGGGTTCTTCACGGAAGAAGAACTCCGTGAGTTCGTGGATCGGGCCAGCGGCACGGATGTGATCGAAGACAGCGAGGCGGCGATGCTGCACTCGATTTTCGAGCTGGATGACACCCGCATTCGAGCGGTGATGGTCCCACGAACCGACACGGTGACTTTCGACCTTGATGACTCGGTGGACAACGCCCTCAACCTGTTTTTGCGATCCGGATATTCGCGCATCCCCGTCATAGGCGAGGACTTCGATGACGTCCGCGGCTTCTTGTACCTCAAGGACGTCGCCGAGGCGATTTTGACCCGTGATCACCAGGGCAGCGCCCCCGTTGTCTCGGATCTCTTGCGTCCGGCACGTTTCGTTCCCGAATTGCAGAAAGTCTCAGAACTGCTGCCCCAAATGCAGCGGGAGGGCACGCACGTCGCAATCGTGGTTGATGAGTACGGTGGTACGGCAGGGCTGGTCACGCTCGAAGACCTCATTGAGGAGCTCGTCGGTGAGATTGTCGACGAGTACGATACGGCCGAGCCGGAAGCAACGGCCGAAGGCGACGCCTATCGAGTGTCGGCCCGCATGAGCATCGGCGACCTCGGCGAGCTCTTCGACCTTGATCTGGAAGACGACGACGTCGATTCCGTCGGCGGTCTCCTGGCCAAGGCTCTCGGCCGAGTTCCGATCGTTGGTTCCACAGCGGAGATCTACGGGATTCGGCTCAAAGCCGTTAAGCTCGAGGGGCGCCGGAACCGCGTCGGCACGGTCCTCGCATGGCAGGAACCGCCACAGGAAGAACTTGACGGACAGGAGCCCTCGGAGGAATGAACATGGATTTAGCAACCGTACCCGAGGATTTCGTCGCCGGATTCGCGGTCCTGGTCGGGCGCCCGAACGCCGGAAAATCGACGTTGACGAATGCGTTGGTCGGCCAGAAGGTGGCCATCACCTCCAACCGACCCCAGACGACGCGACACACCATCCGCGGCATTGTCCATCGCGATCATTCCCAACTGATTCTGATCGATACCCCAGGACTGCATCGGCCCCGAACACTCCTCGGTGAGCGACTCAACGATCTCGTCGCGGAGACGCTCGCGGAGGTTGACGTCATTGGCTTCTGCGTACCTGCCGACGAAAAGATCGGTCCAGGAGATCGCTACATCGCATCACAGTTGGCCGCGGCGGGGAAAAAGCCTATCGTCGCTATTGTTACCAAGGCCGACAAAGTCCCTGCGGACCGACTCGCGGAGCAACTCGTAGCCGTCACAGATCTGGGCAATGAAATCATGACCTCCGAGCGACGCGCCCGTGAAGAGCGTGCACGCCGTCGGCAGGCCCAGGGCAAAGGCTCCCAGGGCAGAAAATCTGACCCGCCGGCCCTCTTCGCCAAGGGCTCGAACAACTCAGAAAACGTCCCGACGGGGCCGGTCGACGACGGTCAGGGCGGCTGGGCTGACATCATTCCGGTTTCGGCCGTCAAAGATTTCCAGGTCGAGTCCGTTGCAAGCGTACTGAGCTCGTATTTGCCCGATTCCCCGCCACTTTATCCTGACGGCGATCTGACCGATGAGCCCGAGGCCGTTATGGTTGCAGAACTCGTTCGTGAGGCTGCCCTAGAAGGTGTCCGCGACGAGTTGCCGCACTCGGTGGCCGTGACCGTTGAGGAGATGAATGACCGCGAGGACCGGCCCGAGGACGATCCGATGATCGACGTCCACGTGAACCTGTATGTTGAACGGGACTCGCAGAAAGCCATCATTATCGGAAAGCGCGGATCCAGGTTGCGGGATATCGGAACCAAGGCTCGGCAGGGGATAGAACCGTTGCTCGGAGCCAAAGTCTATTTGAGCATTCACGTGAAGGTTGCCAAGGACTGGCAACGTGATCCCCGGGCCCTGGGTCGCTTGGGATTCTAGACGGCATCCGGGGAAGAAAGAGGAAATTCACGGTCTGACGTGAGGAAACTTATCAGCCTCGGGTCGTAAAGTACTTAATGGTTTTTTGCCGTCCGTTCGAGAGGAATATCTGTGCCGCAGTCGCCCGAGACTTCGAATGAAGCGCCTTCGCCGCGCCTCAATGCCCGGGGCCGTCACTACAAGAACCGCGCGAGGAAATCCAAGCGTGGGCTCTGGCTCTCGCTGTGCTGTGTCGGTCTTTTGCTCGTCGTCATGGGTGCCGGTGGATTCGCCGCGATGCGTCTGCGGTCCAACGTCGAGACGGATGCGCTCAATCTCGGGTCGGGCCTCGACGGTGGAAAAGAACTAGCGGACGGCCCCCTCGATATCCTCGTCATCGGCTCCGACACCCGAACGGGCAATAACGCCAATTACGGCGATACTTCGGATGAGGGCTCCGGCGCTCGTTCGGACGTCATGATGCTGATGCAAATCAGCGAGGACCACAAGAAGGTCAACGTGGTGTCTTTCCCCCGTGACCTGATGGTCGACATCCCGCAGTGCCAAGGGGCGGACGGAAAGAAATACCCCGCCGAACAAGACACCCAGATCAATGAGTCACTCACCAACGGCGGGCCGGGTTGCACCGTAGCGACCATCAACCAGATGACCGGCATCAACGTAGACCACTTCATGCTCGTCGACTTCAACGCTGTGAAACAGTTGAGCACCGTCGTGGGGGGTGTGAACGTCTGCGTCAACAAACCGATCAAGGACGAATACTCGGGACTGGACATTCCATCGGGCAATTCCGAGGTCGAGGGCGAACAAGCCCTGGCCTTCCTCCGCTCACGTCACGGTTTCGGCGACGGATCCGACACTAGCCGAATCCAGGCCCAGCAGGGCTTCCTGGCTTCGTTGATGCGGAAGGTCAAGGAACAAGGAACCTTGTCTAATCCCGGCAAAATGTACGGTATCGCGGAGGCTGTCACCCAGAACGTCACCGTCGACAAGGGTTTCACCGACCCCGCCACGTTCGTGGACATCGGCAAAATCCTCTCCGGCGTTGACCTGTCCGACATTGTTTTTGCCACGGCTCCCACAGAGCCATATGTCAATGACGAGAACAAGTTGCAGCTCTCCGGCGAAGCGGAGAAGGTCTTCGAGACTCTGCGCAAGGACGGATCACTGGCCGGTGGGCAGGACGAGTCTTCCGATTCCCCGTCGAGTTCGGCACCCGAGCCGGAAATCGACCGGTCAGTACCCGTGTATATGTCCAATGCATCGGGGACCGAGAATCGTGGCAAGGACCTGAGCGGCAAGGTCGAAGAACTCGGGTACACCGGCGTGACGTACCAGGATCTGGCCGAGGCCTCGGAGACCACCACAATCCAGTACGCCGCCGGATATCAGCAGCAGGCTCAGGAGATCGCGAACAAGTTCGGCCTGGGGTCGGACCAAGTGGTCGAAAGCGCGGCGGTTGCCGGAATCGACGTCAATGTGGGCAAGGACTTCGCAAGCGGAGACACGGTCAAGAAGGAAGGCTCTTCCTCAATTGTCGGCGGCGCGAATGGACAGACCGCCGATCAGCAGACCTGCCAGAAAGCATTCGCTTACTGATACCGGCCGCGGCCTCGAATCTGGCGGATTCGCTGACGTCGGCTATGGGCGTCGCATCCCATAATGTGGACAGACCGTGACCTGTCACGCAGGGATGCGACGCGGGTGGTACGTTGAATATCGTGAATCAATCATCCGTGATCCTCCTGCTTAGTTGCCGCAGCGAGGCCTCGTATTCCGACTAGGCCGACACCTCGCTGCGGAGATCAGTTGCGCCGGCCGCAACCTTATACAACGTCCTGAGAGGCACTCACGATGACTCACCCGCAGAAATCCTCCGGAATGCCGATTCACAAATATCGTCCCTACCACGAGGAAATTTCGGTCAATCTTCCCGACCGCACCTGGCCGGATAAGGTCATGACGCACGCACCGCGCTGGTGCGCGGTCGACCTCCGCGATGGAAACCAGGCCTTGGTGGACCCGATGGACACGGACCGCAAACTGGCGATGTTCAAGCTCCTGGTCGCGATGGGTTACAAAGAGATCGAGGTTGGTTTCCCCTCCGCGTCCCAGACCGATTTCAATTTCGTACGCACCCTCATCGAGGACCATTACATCCCCGACGACGTCACGATCCAGGTTTTGGTCCAGTGCCGGGAGCACCTCATCGAGCGGACGTATGAGGCCATCGAGGGCGCACCCTCAGCGATCATCCATTTCTACAATTCGACGTCAGTTCTCCAACGTCGCGTTGTCTTCAAACAGGATCAGGACGGCATCATGGATATCGCCCTGAACGGTGCTCGTCTCTGCACCAAGTACGAAGAGCAGATGAGCACTACTGTGCCTCTCACGTACCAGTATTCTCCGGAGTCCTACACGGGCACCGAGGTCGAGTACGCTGCGCGCGTTGCCAACGCGGTTACCAATGAACTGGGGATCGGAGAAGACCGCCAGTTCATCATCAATTTGCCCGCGACCGTCGAGATGGCAACGCCCAACGTCTATGCCGACTCGATCGAATGGATGAGCCGTCATCTGGACAATCGGGACAACGTCATTCTTTCCCTGCACCCGCACAATGATCGGGGCACGGGCATCGCCGCTGCTGAACTCGGTTTCCTGGCCGGTGCAGATCGGATCGAGGGCTGTCTCTTCGGCAACGGCGAGCGGACCGGAAACGTCGACCTGGTGACCCTGGGACTCAATCTGTTCACGCAGGGCATCGATCCGCAGATCGATTTTTCTAACATCGACGAAATCCGGCAAACGGTCGAGTACTGTAACCAAATCAAGGTCCACGAGCGTTCTCCCTACGGTGGAGATTTGGTATTCACGGCATTCTCCGGGTCCCACCAAGACGCCATCAAGAAGGGCTTCGAAGCGATGGAGGTCGATGCGAAGTCCCAGAACAAGGATGTCGAGGAGATGGAATGGGCCGTTCCTTACCTGCCCATCGATCCTATGGATCTCGGCAGGAACTACGAAGCGGTCATCCGTGTGAATTCCCAGTCCGGCAAGGGCGGCGTCGCCTACTTGTTGAAGCAGCAGAAGGGCCTGGACATGCCCAAACGTGCCCAGGTGGAGTTCTCGAGCGTCGTCCAGAATCGTACGGACAGCGAAGGCGGCGAAATCACGAGCGTCGCCCTCTGGGACATCTTCAAGGACGAGTACCTGCCGGCGGAAGAGGACCACGGTGAGCGTCGTTGGGGCAAATTCCGAATTGCCGCGATGACCACCGAGGCCACGGATACGGGGGACACGACCCTGCGGCTCAAGCTGGACATCAACGGTCGTGAGATCGACCGTTCTGCCGTCGGCAACGGACCTATTGACGCGCTGACCCGAGTGCTCTCCCATGAGGGTGTCGACGTTCGAGTCCTGGACTACTCCGAGCATGCGATGTCAGCGGGCGAGAATGCCCATGCGGCCAGCTATGTCGAGGCGGCGGTCGGCGATCGTGTCCTGTGGGGCGTCGGTGTCGACGCCAACACCACCCGCGCAGGCCTGAAAGCTCTGATCTCAGCCGTCAACCGCGCATTGCGGTAATCAAGTTCGCCTGACGACGCCGCCCACGCCTTGCGCGGGCGGCGTCGTATTTTTCTCACATCTGCCGTGGGATAATGGGCGAGTGCCAACGACAACCGCCGCATCCAGGACGTATCGCGAGACTGTGATCGTCCTGGGAACGTACCCACTTGGCGAGTCGGACCGGATCATTGTCGGTCTGTCCGCTGGGCACGGTCTGATACGTGCTGTGGCCAAAGGCGTGCGCCGAAGCAACTCGAAGCTCGGTGCGAGGTTAGAGCCCTTCATGATCACGGATGTTTCTTTGGTCCACGGCCGGAATCTGGATACCGTGACTCAGGCCGTAACCCGAAAGGCCTACGCTGCTCCCATCGTGGCCGATTACGTCGCGTATACGAGCGCTTCGGCTATTGCGGAGGTTTCGGAGCACGTGGCCCAGGGAGATCCTGAGTCCGCGCGAGAACTCTTCACCTTGACGGCGGGGGCCCTCTCTTCCTTGGCTCGTCAGACCCATCCACCTCAGGACGTCTTGAACTCGTTCCTGGCCCGATCCATGCGGATTGCAGGCTGGTACATCGCAACCGAAGCCTGTGTTCGGTGCGGGGACACCGAGAACGTGACCTCGTGGTCGATATCCGGTGGGGGTGTCGTATGCGCCGCTTGTGCCCAGGCCGGGGACCGTCCGCTGAGCACGGACATGATGACTTACCTCCGCGCAGTTGCCACGGGAAACTGGGACCTTCTGCAGGACGTTGAAGATCACACCGCTGCGGACCGCGTCGGAGTGCTCCTCAGACGTTATGTACAGTGGCACGTGGAGCGCGAGTTCCGCTCATTTGCCTTGCTCGAAAGGACCTTATGACTATCCAAGCCCCCTTTCCTCATCCGTCGGGAAGACGCCCGCCCGCCATTCCTCAGAAGTTCGTACCGCGTCACGTGGCCGTGGTCATGGACGGTAACGGACGTTGGGCGAATGAGCGCGGATTGCCCCGCAATGAGGGCCACAAAGCGGGGGAGCAGGCGCTCCTGGATGTGGTAGCAGGAGCGATTGAAATGGGCATTTCCGTCGTGAGCGCCTACGCCTTCTCGACCGAGAACTGGAAGCGGTCCCTCGATGAGGTCAATTTCTTGATGAGATTCTGCGGCGACGTCTTGGAGCGCCAGCTCGATACACTGAATTCTTGGGGTGTTCGTATCCGTTGGGCCGGCAGACGCCCTCGCCTGTGGAAGTCCGTTATTCGCCAGTTGGAGACCTGTGAGCGGGAGACAGCGGACAACACCGTGTGCACGCTAGTGATGTGCGTGAATTATGGGGGTCGTGCAGAAATCGCCGATGCCGCAGCCGCCATCGCTGCCGATGCGGCAGCCGGAACCGTCAAACCCGGCCAGATTAACGAGAAAACATTCGCTCGGTATTTGGACGAACCAGATCTTCCGGATGTGGATATGTTCTTGCGAACCTCTGGGGAACAACGATTCTCCAATTTCCTTCTCTGGCAGAGCGCTTATGCCGAGATGATCTTCATGAATATCCTTTGGCCGGACGTGGATCGCCTCGTTCTCTGGGACGCCATCGAAGAATATGCTCAACGCGACCGCAGATATGGGGGAGCGGTGGACTCGGTAACTAAATCTGCAGTTTAACCTCAAATCGTAACCCTCAACCTCAAATTCATATTTAAAAACGAAGGCCCAGGAGAATCCGTGGTCAGGTTCTATCCAACATTTTTCAAGATCGCCTTCTCCGGTATGGACGCGGAGAGAGCACACGCGATCGGTTTCGCAGCAATCAAGGCATGCCGGCAATCGGGAGTTTCCAAGGCTCTCCGTATGTTGACGGCGCCGGACAAATCTTTGCGCACGGAAGCACTCGGTCGCGTCTTCCCTTCCCCTTTCGGTTTGGCAGCCGGTTTCGACAAAGGCGCCACAGGGATCAATGCGCTGACCGACCTGGGCTTCGGTCACGTGGAGGTGGGAACGGTCACCGGCCAACCGCAATCCGGCAACCCCAAGCCCAGGTTGCACCGGCTCGTCCGAGATCACGCGGTGATCAATCGCATGGGGTTCAACAATGACGGCGCCGACCAGATCGGACCGCGTTTGGCTTCGGCTCATGCCGACCTGTGGCACGACTACAAGGAACGCACGCGTCCGATCGTCGGCGTGAATATTGGCAAAACGAAGGTCGTGCCCGTCGAGGATGCGATCGAGGACTACGTGCACAGCACGCGGACGCTTGCTCCCCAGGCGGACTACCTTGCGGTCAACGTGAGCTCACCCAACACGCCCGGGCTCCGGGATCTGCAGCACATCGATGCGCTCCGGCCACTGCTGAGCGCCGTCGTACGCGAAGCGGAACAGGCCGCGCGTCGGCACGTTCCGGTACTGGTGAAAATAGCCCCCGACCTTTCGGACACCGAGGTCGCGGCGATCGCCGATCTCGCGGTTGAGCTGGAACTTGACGGCATCATCGCCACCAACACCACGATTCGGCGCGAAGGTTTGGGCTTGCAATCTTCTCCGACCGACATCGAAGAATGCGGGACAGGGGGCCTATCCGGCGAACCGTTACGGAAGAGATCGCTCGAAGTTCTCTCTGCTGTTCGGGCTCGTGTCGGGGCAGATATGACCATCATCTCGGTCGGGGGAGTCACCTCGGCCGGCGATGTGGAGGAGCGTCTGCAACGCGGAGCCAATCTGGTTCAGGGGTATACCGCTTTCCTGTACGAAGGCCCGTTCTGGGCTGCCCGAATCAACCGTGGCCTGAAGAAAATGAGGCGCCGACGCAGCTGACTTCAGCAGACCGTATTAACGATTGAGGACGGCCGGCCACCAAGGAGTGGCCTGCCGTCCTCACTTCAGTAAACTACCGCGCAGGGTTTAGGAAGGGAATTCCCCTCGCTTGACCTGCGGCTTGGGCATCCGCAAACGACGGATCATCATGACCCGGTTGAATACATACATCCCGGATCCCGCTTCGGCGGAACCGAATTTCTCGATCACAAGCTTCTTGAGTTTTCTCCACAGGATGAAGAAGTCCAGGAGCCAGATTGCAATAAAGATCCACATGACGTAGATCGTGAACTGCTGGATGTGGAGGGGCATCACCAGGCCGAGAATGAAGATGACGAGCAAAATGACGATGAAGTAGTCACCGATATTGAACCTTGCATCGACATAATCCCGGATGAAACGACGCTGGTGGCCACGGTCACGAACAGGCAAGTAACGATCATCGCCCGTCTGCATCGCCTGGTTCTGCCGTACTCGCGCTTCCCTGGCGGCCTCGCGTTCCTTCTGCTTGGCCATCTTGCGATCGTCAGGCACAAGGGGACGTTTGCGGGCGGCCTCTCTCTCTTTACGAGTTGGAGTAGGGCGGCCCTTGCCTTGGGCCCTTGCGGCCTCTGAAGAGTTCATCGACTCCGACGACTCTTCTGTGGCAACGCTTTCAGCTGAGGATTTCTTCTTGCTTCCGAACACCCGTCCAGGATACTTGATGGCGCGCCCTGTTACTTTCCACCGCGCCAGAAGCATAAGGTGGCGCCTATGACGAACAACGATGTAACTAGCGTCAATGACGGTCGAAACGCAGAACCTTCGATTGAGGTTGAGATTAAAGCTCGTGTCGAGAAGACGTTCCAGAACACTCTGGCAACTCTCAAGGAGCTCGTCTCGATTCCCTCGGTGGCATGGGAAAGTCACGATCTGTCCCGGGTGCGCGAAAGCGCCGAACGGGTCGCAGAGCTGGCCCGCGAGTCCGGCTTCGACGACGTCGAAATCCTCACTGCCGACAAGCCTGATGGGGGCCAGGGGATGCCGGCCGTCGTCGCCCGAAAGCATCCTCGCCCTGGATACCCGACAGTTCTTCTCTACGCTCACCACGACGTTCAACCGGTTGGCGACGTAGCCGACTGGGATACGGATCCTTGGGTTGCAACCGAGGTCGGCGACCGCCTGTACGGACGTGGCGCCGCGGACGACAAAGCCGGTTTGATGACTCACCTTGCATCGGTCGATGCGCTTCACAGCGTCCTGGGCGAGGAACTTGGGATCGGCATTACTTTGTTCATCGAAGGTGAGGAAGAGGCCGGCTCACCGAGCTTCGGGAATTTTCTCGCTACTTATCAAGACAAACTTCAGGCTGACGCAATCGTGGTCGCGGATTCTTCCAACTGGCGCGCTGGAGTTCCCGCGCTGACCACGAGCCTTCGCGGTGTCATCTCAGGAACCGTCACGGTGAGGACCCTGGATCATGCCCTTCACTCAGGAATGTTCGGAGGTCCCTTGGTCGATGCGAATACCGCCATGGTGCGCGTCCTGGCATCCTTGCACGATGACGAGGGGTCGGTAGCGGTCGACGGTCTGGTTCGTGGCCCGGATCCTGAGCTCGACTACGCGGAAGAAGATTTCCGCACCGATGCGGGGGCGCTCGAAGATTTCCGCCTCACCGGCAAAGGGAGCATCTCGTCCCGGCTCTGGAACCAGCCGGCGCTGTCCATCATCGGGATGGATATCACTTCGGTCGATCAATCCTCCAACACCATGGCCTCCACGGCCCGAGCTCGAGTTAGCCTCCGTCTTGCGCCGGGGCAAGACCCTCATGAGGCCCATCGACTTCTGGAAGAACACCTGACTCAGAACGCTCCTTGGGGGTCCACTGTCGAATACGACGGCGGCGAAGCCGGTCAGCCTTTCGAATCGGATGTGACCAGCGGTCCTGCTCAGGCTGTCTTGGAGTCAATGAAGGACGCTTGGAACACCGAGCCCGTTCTCATGGGCATGGGCGGATCGATTCCGTTCGTAGCATCGTTGACGCAGACGTTCCCTGATGCGGCGATCCTCATCACGGGCATCGAGGATCCGGACACTCGCGCACACAGTGCCAATGAGTCTCTCTTCATTCCGGATTTCCAGCGCGCCATAGAATCCGAAGCGTTCTTCATGGTCCGTATGAATCAATCTCGCTGACGACGCCCTACGCGGCCTCGCCACGGTGTGTGGTGAGCATCCAACGTGGGCAACGGTTCGGTCGGCGGAGGAATAACGAGAGTAGTAATAGGGTTACACTGACGCGAGAGCAATAGCTAGGCTTGAGGCGAGCAGAAAGGCAGGTCGCGATATGACTGTTGCACCCGAAATGAAGACCGAGATGCCGACTCACGGCGTGACTCTCACCGAAGGAGCAGCCGAGAAGGTGCGCACCCTTCTGGAACAGGAGGGGCGAACAGACTTGCGTCTCCGTGTTGCGGTTCAGCCCGGTGGTTGCTCAGGTTTGATCTACCAGTTGTACTTCGACGAGCGCGTTCTCGATGGAGATGCTCTGCGCGAGTTCGACGGCGTCGAGGTCATCGTTGATCGGATGAGCACTCCTTACCTGGAAGGCTCGACGATCGACTTCGAGGACACCATTCAGAAACAGGGTTTCTCGATCGACAATCCGAATGCGCAGGGTTCCTGCGCCTGTGGTGATTCTTTCAACTAAGTGATATAGATCGCGTCCAGTCGGCGCGTAATATGGCCCGGTCATTCCCGCTTTGGGGAGGATCGGGCCATAGTCTTGTTAAGGTCGAAAGTTCGGGCTCCAACTCGCCCCTAGCCGTTATGTCGGAGCTGAATCTGTTCCGACTTTCGGGGTACTGTGGTGACACAGTGTCAGCGGAAATCCGCAGGGACGAGTAAGCTCGTATTAAGACCAGAACGCTGTCGCACGACCACACGGGAAACGGTGGAACGGCTCAGCGTTCATCACACGCACGGAAATTAGAGGAAGGGCAGTCTGTGAGTTCGCAGAAACGAACCGGTAGCAGTCGCGCCAAGGGCATTGTCGCCATCGGTGCGACGGCGGCCGCCACGCTGCTGTTGACGGGTTGTTCGGATAGCGCCGAGGTCGGATTCTTGCCGACCAAGCGCGGCACGACCGACAACGTCGACACGATCATGGATCTTTGGATCGGCTCCTGGATCGCTGCACTCGCAGTCGGTCTGGTGACCTGGGGTCTGATGCTCTGGTGCATCATCGCCTATCGTCGCCGCAAGGGAGAAACTGGCTACCCGCGCCAGCTGGGATATCACCTTCCTCTCGAGATCATGTACACGCTCATCCCGATCGTTTTGATCGTGAGCCTCTTTGCGTTTTCCGACAAAGCAGAGCGTTCGGTCGACAGTCGCTGGGATCAGCCAGGCGTCACGGTCGAGGTCTATGGCAAGCAGTGGGCCTGGGACTTCAATTACCTGGACAGTGATACCTACACGTCAGGTACGCAGGCTCGTCTCGACGGCCAGTCTGGCCGGGAGGATAAGCTTCCGACCCTCTACCTGCCGGAGAATACCGAGGTTGAGCTCCAGCTCAAGTCTCGCGACGTGAACCACTCATTCTGGGTGCCCGCATTCCTGCAGAAGATCGACACCATCCCCGGTCAGACCAACTACATGGACTTCAAGACTGGTGGCCCCGGTGATTACCAGGGCAAATGCGCCGAGCTTTGCGGTGAGTACCACTCAGAAATGCTCTTCAACGTAAAGGTCGTCTCCCAGGACGACTATGACAAGCACATGCAGGACCTCAAGAACCAGGGCAATAACGGACGCCTCGGCGATGAGTACAACCGCAATCCCAACATGAACGAATCGAAGTAGGGGAGTACCGGTGTCTACATTCGAGTATTCAGCTGAAGAAACAACGGTTGCGCAACGCACCGTTCCCCGGTCTCGGGGACGGATCGTCGTCAGCTGGTTGACTTCGACCGACCACAAGACCATCGGATACATGTATCTGATCGCGTCCTTCATCTTCTTCTTGCTGGCCGGCATCATGGCCCTCGTGATGCGCCTCGAGCTATTCGAGCCCGGCATGCAGATCCTGGAGACCAAAGAGCAGTTCAACCAGCTGTTCACCATGCACGGCACCCTGATGTTGCTGATGTTTGGTACCCCCATGTTCATCGGCTTCGCCAACGTGATCGTGCCCCTGCAGATCGGCGCTCCCGACGTCGCTTTCCCGCGACTTAACGCGCTTGCCTTCTGGTTCTTCCTGTTCGGCTCCCTGGTCGCCATTTCCGGCTTCATCACGCCCCAAGGCGCGGCATCGTTCGGTTGGTTCGCCTATGCGCCGTTGAACTCCACCACGTACAGTCCAAGCGTAGGCGGAGACCTGTGGGTCTTCGGCCTTGCCCTACAGGGCTTCGGCACCATCATGGGCGGCGTCAACTTCTTGACCACCATCCTCTGCATGCGTGCTCCGGGCATGACCATGTGGCGCATGCCAATCTTCACCTGGACCACGTTGATTACGGCGATCCTCCTCATCATGATCTTCCCGCCGTTGGCAGCCGCGCTGTTTGCCTTGGGTATGGATCGTAGGCTGGGCGGTCATATCTTCGACGCCGAAAATGGTGGTGCGATCCTGTGGCAACACCTCTTCTGGTTCTTCGGGCACCCCGAGGTCTACGTTCTGGCCCTACCGTTCTTCGGTATCGTCTCTGAGATTATCCCGGTGTTCTCACGCAAACCGATCTTCGGGTACAAGGGACTCGTCTACGCGACGATCGCCATTGCTGCGCTGTCCGTGACCGTGTGGGCCCACCACATGTACGTCACCGGTGCTGTTATGCTTCCGTTCTTCTCGTTCATGACGATGATGATCGGTGTCCCTACGGGCGTGAAGTTCTTCAACTGGATTGGCACGATGTGGCAGGGATCCATAACTTTCGAGACGCCACTCTTATGGGTCTTCGGATTCCTGTTGACCTTCTTGTTTGGCGGCGTGACCGGTATTATCCTGGCTACTCCTCCGCTGGACTTCCATCTCTCGGATTCTTACTTTGTGGTCGCGCACTTCCACTACACGGTCTTCGGAACGGTCGTGTTCTGCATGTTCGGTGGCCTCTACTTCTGGTGGCCGAAGTTCACCGGCAAGATGCTCAACGAACGACTGGGCAAAATCCACTTCTGGTTGCTGTTCATCGGTTTCCACACGACCTTCCTGATCCAGCACTGGCTGGGTGTGGACGGAATGCCGCGTCGTTATGCTGATTACATGCCCGAGGACGGTTTCACCTGGATGAACCAGTTCTCGACCGTCGGCGCCATGATTCTGGCGGTGTCGATGTTGCCGTTCTTCTGGAACGTCTACATCACGACCCGCAACGGCAAAAAGGTTGAAGTCGATGATCCGTGGGGCTTTGGAAGCTCCCTGGAATGGGCGACATCCTGCCCGCCGCCGCGTCACAACTTCACGGCCCTGCCGCGAATCCGCTCGGAACGGCCTGCACTGGATCTGCACCATCCCGAGCTGTCCACCAACCACGACGTCGCGTCGGCCGCCCGCAAGGCCGCCACGGTCAATTCCTAGGAGGCAAGCAGATGCGCGAAAATGGCATTCTTTTTTGGGCCCTGTTCATCTTCCTGATCCCGGTGACACTGGTCTACGGTTTCATGACGGGATTCACCGAATGGGTCGGATTCCCGGCCCTCCTGTTGACCGCCTTGATGTCGGCGTTCTTGGGCTTCTTCTTCAGCTTCACTTCGAAGAAGCACCCCAACCAGCCCTCGGATAACTTGGACGGCGAAATCGTCGACGCCGCTGGCGATTACGGCTTCTATTCACCCTGGAGTTGGTGGCCTCTCCTCATCGCCATCGCAGCGGCGATCGGTGTTGTGGCCATGGCCATCGGCTGGTGGCTCCTCATGCTCGCGTTCCCGCTTGCCATGATTGGTCTGGTCGGTTGGGTCTACGAATACAGCCGCGGAAGCCACGCTCACTAGACTGCGAGCGTCGCACTCCCAGCGGAAGAAGGGCCCCAATCCTCAAGGAGAGGATTGGGGCCCTTCTTTTTTCTGATCGAAATCATCCAGGACGAATCCT
Organism: Kocuria sp. TGY1127_2; assembly: GCF_013394385.1. NCBI lineage: Bacteria > Bacillati > Actinomycetota > Actinomycetes > Micrococcales > Micrococcaceae > Kocuria > Kocuria sp. TGY1127_2. Next base: position 1,482,770 of record NZ_AP022834.1, on the reverse strand, counting down.
TCAATCCTGATGGAGGTCGACGGATCTATGACCCGATGGACCCCTGGCTGCCCTAGCCGTTCTCACAAGACGAAAGGGACCTAGCTTTGGTGCTCATAGCGCCACATGTAGCAACGCATGGGGTAGGCGCCGGTACAGACAGAGAACCATTCTGCACCAACCAGAAGACCCGCTCATCCTCAGGCGGCGTATTGCGTTAGAACAGTGCACGAGGAGGCAGCTCAAGGCTGACGCTGCAAGACCGAACCCCACCGGAAGCCGATAGAGAGCCCCACCACAACACGCGGGATGCCGCCAGGATGGTTTGAGCACAGAACTCAGGCGGCCCTGTGGAAAGACAACGGCAGAGGACACTGGGGACCCTCCCCGCCACGTAGGAGGACTCCATATTCCCCTCTCGTACGTAGCTGGTGTCGGCAGCAGCCGAAACAGGAGAGGCATCCCCCTGATCCTCTGCCGCTTGATGATAACGCGGCGACCAAGCAGCAACGCCGTGCATCATGATCTCGTTACGTTCCCAACGATGAATTTGAGCCTCGCGACGCCGTGTCGAACGTGCGTAGCCCTGAGCCTTGATTGCACCACATCGCCCTTCTATGGCCGCTATGTTTTTCACCCCCAAACCGCATATGAGGTGTCGGCTCTCAACGCGCTTCCGGGAACGCCTTAATAAGGGTGGCGCGGACGCTATTGAACGAAATCGTGGCGAGTGGGGGAGAGTTCCCTGCTCGAGGAAGTAGCCGACCAGAAAGCACTCAGATCGCAACGCAGGTATGGAAATACCGTAATAGCCCGCGCACCGGCACGCAGACCGCGGACACAGGTTGAGGGGCGGCCATGGGCTAGTGCTCTTTCGCGGCTAGGGACAGATGAGCCTCATACCGCCGTGAACACTCATGGATGTAAGAACGCCGCAGGGCAGAGCCGGGAACGCGCCCAGGGTGGGACCCACCCCATGAACCGTA